>CAUWCX010000045.1:0-20948 GCA_963557105.1 uncultured Oscillospiraceae bacterium | reverse complement strand
CCGATTCGCCCTCTCCGTCGGCTTCGCCGCCACCTCTCCCAAAGGGAGAGGCAAGGACGCATTCAACGGGGGCGTATCCCTACCGCTACAAAAAGCCACTCGCCCCGTGGGCGAGAATCAAATTGACCATAACGAGAACAGACTACCGTGTGGTCCCGGAAATGTCGGTGCCGCACCCCTAGATGAATCTACCCCTTTAACAGGCCGGCAGGCGAAGTTGGACGAGATACCCGGCTGAGATCAGATCCCCGAAGGATTTGCCATTCGGTGGCTTCGCCCATCATCCCCCGCCTGCACCGATGAGGCAAAGGATTCCAAAACCATGGGTTTTGGCGCATTTTTGGTGACTTTTTGTGCGGGCAAAAAGTCACCGGGGGCTCGGGGGCGCGTAGCCCCCGAAACACCCAGCTTCTGGGAAGAAGAAAGCCAGTTCGCCCCCACCCGCCCGCCGCAGGCGAATCTAATCCCCCCACCGCCGGAGGCGGCAAAAAAACAACAGAATCGAGGCCAACCATATGTCAACCTACACCCTCGCCTTCCTAGGCACCGGCAACATGGGCTCCGCCCTAGCCCGGGCCGCCTGCACCGCCATCCCCGCCGGGGAGATCCTGCTGGCCAACCGCACCGCCGCCAAGGCGGAGGCCCTGGCGGCAGATCTGGGCTGCGCCGTGGGGACCAACCAGTCCGCCGCCGCCCAGGGAAAATTCCTCTTCCTGGGGGTAAAGCCCCAGATGATGGCCGGTCTCCTGGCGGAGATTGCCCCCACCCTGGCCCAGCGGCAGGAGCCGCCCATCCTGGTCTCCATGGCCGCTGGGCTCACCATGGCCCAGATCGCCCAGATGGCCGGCGGCGCCTATCCCGTCATCCGCATCATGCCCAACACCCCCTGCGCCGTGGGTGCGGGTATCCTGCTGTACGACGCCAACGGCCTGGTGGCCGAGGCGGATCTGGCGCAGTTCACCGCCGCCATGGCGGGGGCCGGCCTGCTGGACCGGCTGGAGGAGCATCTCATGGACGCGGGCAGCGCTGTGGCGGGCTGCGGCCCCGCCTTCCTCTGCCAGTTTGTGGAGGCCCTGGCTGACGGCGGTGTGGCCTGCGGCCTGCCCCGGCAGAAGGCCCTGCGCTACGCCGCCAAAATGGTGGAGGGCACCGCCCGGCTCATGCTGGTCAGCGGCCAGCACCCCGGCCAGATGAAGGACGCGGTCTGCTCCCCCGGCGGCTCCACCATCGCCGGTGTCCGGGCCTTGGAGCAGCACGGCCTCCGGGCCGCCGCCATGGACGCGGTCATTGCCGCCTACCAGCGGACACAAGAACTGGGCAAGTGATCCTGCCCCCCGAAAGGAGAATCCTGCCATGAGCGGCACACTTTACCTGGTGGCCACCCCCATCGGCAACCTGGGCGACTTCAGTCCCCGGGCCGTGGCCACCCTGGAGCAGGCGGACTTCATCGCCGCCGAGGACACCCGGGTGTCCGTCAAGCTCCTGAACCACTTCAACATCAAAAAGCCCCTGGTGAGCTACCACCAGCACAACCATGTCACCGCCGGACAGGCCATCCTGGCCCGTCTCCTGGCCGGTGAATCCTGCGCCCTGGTCACCGACGCCGGCACCCCCGCCATCAGCGACCCCGGGGAGGAGCTGGTGAAACTCTGCGCCCAGGCGGATGTGCCGGTGGTCTCCATCCCCGGGTGCTCCGCCGTGGTCAACGCCCTGGCGGTCAGCGGCCTGCCCACAGGGCGCTTCACCTTTGAGGGCTTCCTCTCCACCAACAAAAAGACCCGGCGGGAGCATTTGCAGTCCCTGGCCGGGGAGCAGCGGACCATGGTCTTCTACGAGGCGCCCCACAAGCTGCGGGGGACCCTGGACGACCTGCTGGCCGCCTTCGGCGACCGCCCGGTGGCCCTGTGCCGGGAGCTGACCAAGCTCCACGAGGAGGTCCGCCGCACCACTCTGGCCCAGGCCGTGGACTTCTACCGGGAGAACGACCCCAAGGGGGAGTTCGTCCTGGTGCTGGCGGGGGCCGAACCCGTCCAGGAGGCCGCCGTCACCCTGGAGGAGGGCGTGGACCTGGTGCTGGCCCGCCGGGCCGGCGGTGAGCGGATGAAGGACGCCGTGCGCCAGGTCTCCGCCGACACCGGACTGAACAAAAACGAGCTCTACGCCGCCGCCCTGGCTGCGGAGAAATAGCAAACAGGCTCCCCCGGCTGTGCCGGGGGAGCCTATTTGTCGGTTCTGTTCTTACACGCAGTACAGGGCGATACAGGCGTACTGCAGTACGCTGCCCGCCAGGACGAAGAGGTGCCAGACGAAGTGCATATAGTGCTTCTGGGACTTGTAGAAGACGATGCCCGCGGTGTAGGCCACGCCGCCGCCGGCCAGCAGGAAAATCCCCAGGGGCGGCAGCGCCTCCACAATGGCCCGCAGGGCCAGGACCACCAGCCAGCCCATGAGGGCGTACAGCACCAGGGAGAGCTTGTCAAAGCGCTTGAGATCGATGGCGTTGAGGGTGATGCCGATGACCGCCAGGGTGGTGTTGGTGAGGAACAGCATCCACCCGGTCCGGCCCCCCACCACCAGCAGGGACATGGGGATATAGGTCCCCAGGATCAGCAGGAAAATGGAGCAGTGGTCCATGATCCGCAGCTTTTCCTTCACCTCCGGCCGGGTGGCGGCGTGGTACACCGCCGACGCGGCGTACAGCAGCACCAGGCTCACCCCGTAGGCCGTGAGGCTGAACACCGTCTTGGCCGAGCCGGTCATGGCCCCCCGCACCACCAGGGGCACCGCCCCCACCAGGGCCAGCAGCGCCCCTACGCCGTGGGAGATGGTGTTGGCCATCTCCTCCCCCGCCGTCTGCTGTCTGCGTACCTTTTCTTTTGCCATAACACAAGACCTCCTAGGAGAAAAGTCGTTTTATCTAATATCGAATATTAGTATAAGCCGTGTCCGTTCATATGTCAAGCAGTTTTTTGCGGTTAAATTTCGATTTCCCATATTGCATTATCCGCACAAATTCGCTATACTGGAGAAAACATCCGAGGGAGGTCGGCATATGATCGATGATAAGGACCTGATGACGCGGCGCATGACGGAGTGGAGCCGCGGGATCGCGCAGCTGGATCTCCCCGACTGGGACAAGCTGCCCCAGCTGGAGCTCTATATGGACCAGGTCATCATTCTTCTGACCCAGTATCTGGCCCCCCTGACCCGCGGGGAGGACGAGAAGGCCATTACCGCCAGCACCATCAACAACTATGTCCGCATGAAGGTCATGCCCCCGCCGGTGAAGAAGAAGTACGCCCGGCTCCACCTGGCCTACCTCATCGTCATCTGCATCCTCAAGCAGAACCTCAGCATCTCCTGCATTCAGCGGATGCTGCCCGCCCAGGGTGGGGAGGAGAATATCCGCCAGTTCTACAACAGCTTTGTGGCGGAGTACCGCTCCGCCGCCCAGAGCTTTCTGCGGCAGGTGGACGCCGCCGCAGCCTCCCCCCAGCCGGACCAGGGCGGCAGCGCCGTCACCTCCGCGGCCATCCTCTCCAACCTGGCCAAATCCCTGACGGAGTTCCTCCTGCAGAAGGAGGACAGCGGGGACGAGGACGACGACTGAGCCCCCCAGCACAATATACCCCAAATCGCCCGCCCCGGTGAGGGGCGGGCGATTCAGCTTGTCGAAAAGCCTCGCAGAGTTCGCCGCCCGGAGGCGGCGAATAAAATAAAATCATTTTCTGCCGCGACATGTGCGTGGCAGAAAATACTGCTCGCGGAGTGAGCGTCGAATTGGCCGCCAAAGGCGGCTGTGGGGTCCCCACACAAACCCAGCGAAGCGGTTTGCGTGGGGAGAGGAGGAGCAAGGGAGCGTCCGCAGTTTTTGCCGACAGGCGGAAACGGAGGTAAGCGGACTTTGCTCCGACGAAGGCGCAGAGCGCAGCGCGGCCCTTTCTCGAAAAAGTGGCCTGCCGCTTTTTCGACAGTCTCTCGCCCGCCCCCGGTGAGGGGCGGGCGATTCGTCTATTTCCCGCAGCCGCCGCACTTTCCGCAGCTGCCGCAGTTGCCGGTGCAGTGTCCGCCGGTCTTGCGGTCCTTCCGCAGGGACCGGACAGCCAGGGCAACCACAAGCCCAAGAACGACGATCACGATCAGATTTCCCAAAATCGTCGGCATTATTCTTCTCCTTTCCCGCTCCGCTACTTGGCGGAGGCCGCAGCCACAGCGCTCAGGCTGTGGGTAGTCGTCTCATCCCGGTATCCCCTGCGGAACAGCAGGTACAGGATACCGGCCAGGGCAGCAATGGCCGCCACGGTCCACAGGCTAAACACCGCCTCTCCGGTGATGAGGCCCCCCAGCTGGTAGACGATCATGGCCACCACATAGGCGAAGCCGCACATATAGCCGATGGCCCCCAGGGTCCACTTGGTGTTGTTCATCTCCCGCTTGATGGCGCCCATGGCCGCAAAGCAGGGGGCGCACAGCAGGTTGAAGATCATGAAGCTGTAGGCGGTGACGGCGCCGAAATCCGCCGCCACCATGGTCCAGATGGGGCTGCTGTCCTCCATCAGGTCCACTGCCCCGGCGTAGTGGTACAGCACGCCGAAGGTGTTGACCACCTCCTCCTTGGCAATGAGGCCGGTGATGGTGGCCACTGTGGCCTTCCAGGCCATGCCGCCCTTCCAGCCCAGGGGGTAGAAGAGCCATGCGATGGCGTTGCCGATCACGGCCAGCAGGGAGTCGTTGTTGTCCTCCACCGCCTGGAACACGCCGTCCACAAAGCCGTAGCCCTGGAGGAACCAGAGGACCATGGAGCTGAGGAGGATGACCGTGCCTGCCCGCTTGATGAAGGACCAGCCCCGCTCCCAGGTGGCCCGCAGGACATTGCCCATGGAGGGCGCATGGTAGGCGGGCAGCTCCATAACGAAGGGGGCAGGCTCACCGGCGAAGGCCTTGAATTTCTTCAGCATGACGCCGGAGACCACCACAGCGGCAATACCGATGAAGAAGGCGGAGACCGCCACCAGGGGGGAGCCGCCGAACACCGCCCCGGCGAAGAGGCCGATAATGGGCATCTTCGCCCCGCAGGGGATAAAGCCCGTGGTCATGATGGTCATCTTCCGGTCCCGGTCCTGCTCAATGGTCCGGGAGGCCATGATCCCGGGGACGCCGCAGCCCGTGGCCACCAGCATGGGGATAAAGCTCTTGCCGGAGAGGCCGAAGCGGCGGAAGATCCGGTCCATGATGAAGGCGATCCGGGCCATGTAGCCCACATCCTCCAGAATAGCCAGCAGGAGGAACAGCACCAGCATCTGGGGCACAAAGCCCAGCACTGCCCCCACACCGGCCACGATACCGTCCATAATGAGGCCGTACAGCCACCCGGAGACCCCCAGGGCCGTCAGGATGCGGTCAAAAAAGCCGGGGACGATCTCCCCAAAGAGCACATCGTTGGCCCAGTCGGTGCCGAAGGTCCCGACGCCGATGCCGCCCTCCGCCACGGACTTGCCCATGGAGATGGCATAGATAAGGAACATGATCACCGCAAAGATGGGCAGGGCCAGGATGCGGTTGGTGACGACCCGGTCGATCTTGTCGGACAGGGAGAGACTGCCCTTGGGGGCCTTCTTCTTCACCGCCCTGGCCACCACGCCGCTGATGTAGGCGTAGCGCTGGTTGGTGATGATGCTCTCCGCATCGTCATCCAGCTCCTGCTCACACTCGGCAATATGCTCCTCCAGGTGCTGCCGCAGCGCCTGGTCCAGGGCCAGGTCCTCCAGGACCTTCTCGTCCCGCTCGAAGATCTTGATGGCATACCAGCGGAGGTAGCCCTCCGCCACCAGGCCCTGGATGGACTCCTCAATGTGGGCAATGGCGTGCTCCACGCTGCCGGTGAACACGTGGGGCAGCTGGCCGCCCCTGTGGCTCCGGGCCTGGGCCACTGCCGCCTGGGCGGCCGCCATGCCCCCCTCCCCCTTCAGGGCGCTCATCTCCACCACCTGACAGCCCAGGGCCTTCCCCAGCTTGTCCAGGTCGATGGCGTCCCCGTTTTTGCGGACCAGGTCGATCATGTTCACCGCCACCACCACCGGCAGGCCCAGCTCGATGAGCTGGGTGGTGAGGTAGAGGTTTCGTTCGATGTTGGTGCCGTCCACAATGTTGAGGATGGCGTCGGGCTTCTCGTTGACCAGATAGCTCCGGGCCACCACCTCCTCCAGGGTGTAGGGGGACAGGGAGTAGATCCCCGGCAGGTCCTGGATCACCACATCCGGGTGTCCCTTCAGCCGCCCCTCCTTCTTCTCCACCGTAACGCCGGGCCAGTTGCCCACATACTGGTTGGACCCGGTCAGGGCGTTGAACAGGGTGGTCTTCCCGCAGTTGGGGTTGCCCGCCAGGGCAATTTTGATCTCCATCAGCTTTCTCCTCTCGATGTTAGTTATAACTAACCTTGTTTCTGAAATAACGGGCGGTCACCGCCGCCCCGGCTTACTGCACCTCGATCATCTCCGCATCGGCCTTTCGCAGGGACAGCTCATAGCCCCGCACCGTCAGCTCCATGGGGTCCCCCAGAGGGGCCACCTTGCGGACATAGATCTCCACGCCCTTGGTAATGCCCATGTCCATGATCCGCCGCTTCACCGGGCCCTGGCCGTGAAGCTTCGCCACGGCGGCAGTCTCGCCCACCTTTACCTCGCTCAGGGTTTTCATCTGTATGCTCCTCCTCTATCCTTCGGTTGTTTTGCTTGCTGTCCATTCTCACACCATGATCCGGTTCGCCATAGTCCTGTCCAGGGCCACCCGGCTCTCCTTCACCTGTACGATCAGGTTCCCGGCGATCTGGCTAATCACCGTCACCTGGCCGTCCACCACAAAGCCCAGCTCCGCCAGGTGCTGGCGCACCTGGTCCTTACCCGAGACACGGCGGATCGTCACCGTCTCCCCCGGCTTCGTCATTGTCAGCGGCATCATGCACTCCCCCTCCCTCCAAAGTTAGTCCTAACTAACTCTGTCGTAAAAATTAAGGTTAGCTATGCCTAACCTCCAAATTTGCGTTTAGTCTACCACCAACCGCCGCCGCTGTCAAGACCCCCGACGGAAAAACTTGCAATTTTGGTTAGTTTGTGTTAACCTAGGGACAAAACCGCCGTCAAAGGAGGCAGTTCTGATGAATATTCACGAATCGGCAGAGGATTATCTGGAGCGCATCCTCATGCTCCAGCGGAAAAACGGCATGGTCCGCTCCATTGATATCGTCCGCGACCTGGAATACTCCAAGCCAAGCGTCAGCGTGGCCATGAAGCGGCTGCGGCAGAGCGGGTATATCGAGATGGACGCCGACGGCTACATCACCCTGCTGCCCCCCGGGGCGGAGATCGCCAACCGCATCTACGCCCGCCACCAGACCCTGACCCAGTTCCTGGTGCAGCTGGGGGTCTCCCCGGAGGTGGCGGCGGCGGACGCCTGCAAGGTGGAGCACGACCTCAGCGAGGAGAGCTACCAGCGGATCTGCGCCGCTCTGGCGGGAGAGACACAGCAGAAATAGAATGCAACATGAGCATGGGACTGGCAAATGCCAGTCCCATTAGCTTATCCAAAAAGTCTCGCAGCGTTCACCGCCCGCAACTGTCCTCCCTGTAGATCCAGCACCATATCTGCCTGTTTTGCCACCGCAGCATCATGTGTGACCACCACAACGCACTTTTCCAATTTGTGGGCGCTCTCCTGTAAGATCGCTGTGATCCCGCCGGCAGTGTCTGCATCCAGATTTCCTGTCGGCTCATCCGCCAGGATCACCGGGGTATTGGCGGCCAGGGCCCGTGCGATCGCCACACGCTGCTGCTGACCGCCGGACAACTGCATCACATTTCGGGCCATCTCCTCCCGGTTCAGCCCCAGCCGCTGCAGTACCGGCGCTGCCGCCTGCTTTGCCGTGAGCTGCACATTTTCCATGGGCGTCATGTAGTCGATCAGATTGTAGCTTTGGAAGATCAGGGAGACCTTGGTCCTGCGGTAGTATTCCATTCTCATTTTTGCGATGTTCTCTCCCGCAAACAGGATCTCCCCCGCAGCCGGCGTATCCAGCCCGCCCAACAGGGACAGCAGCGTCGTCTTTCCTGCCCCCGACGGCCCCAAAATGGCGTATAGCTTTCCCCGCTCAAATTCCGCACGGACATTTGCTAAGATCATTTTTCCCGGCTCATAGGCGTAGGACACATTGTTTACTTCCAGTACAGACATCATAGACCTCCTCAGCTCATTTTGGACAGAATTTCTCGCGGTTTGAGCCGCATAACAGTAACAGACGATACACTGACGGCCGCAGAAATGATCGCGGCTCCAATCAGACAGAGCAGGGCGAAACTGTCCAGCGCCACAGAAACTTGAATCCCCTTCTCCGCGGGCAGAGGCGCGGTGGACAGGGCATCCGCCCCAAAGTCAACAGCAGCAGCGGCAACATTCTCGCCGGTTTCTTCCTCCGCTTGCATATATCCCTTCACCAGGCGGTCGCCGACCTGCCCCGCCATAGCGCTGCTGGTAAAGTAGGAAAGGCCAAACGCCAGCGCAGCGATCAGCAATACCTCCACCAGATGCTGGCCGATGACCGACGACTTTCTGATCCCCACGGACAGGAGCACACCGATCTCATGGATACGGGTCTTTGTCCAGAGGGTCAGAAGCAGGGCCAGGACCGTCACACTGACGGCAATGATCACCGCCAGCAGGATCACCACCAGCGTGCTGAGCGCCGCCAGCGGCGCCGCGGCACTTTCATAAGCGCTGCTGTCCGTATCTATGGTAAATGCCGCCCAGTCCATGTCCGGGAGCCGCCTTACCGCATCAATGATCCTGTCCATGTCCTGCGGGTCGTCCACGGTGATCTGGAGCACGTCAAACCCCCGCCCATGTCTGTGGGCGTCGCCGGCCAGGTCATTTGCTGTTTGCAGATCCACAAAAACGCGGTTCTGTATTTTGTCGTAGGTGGGGATCGTCTCATGAAATTGCTCGATCTCCTCCGGGGTAAACAACCCGACGATCTGTATCCGTATCTCCTGCCCTGTATAGCTATCGTCCGCCTGACAGTAGCTGTGGGCGGTGATGTAGTCCCCAATGTTCAGCTCGTTTCTCTCCGCAAGATCCCGGCTGATCACAGCAGTATGGATGTCCCCGCCGGAAATATGCCGTCCCTCCGTCAATGTCAGCACCCCGGAAGTAAACAGCTCATCCTCCTCCGTGCCGCAGACACCGTACACCTTGGTCTGCCGCCGCAGCTTCTCCTCTACGGCAATCGTTCCCGGGAACAGGGAGAGCTCCTCAACAGGGGCCAGATGCTCCTGACGCGCACTGCAATACTTGACCCCCGGGATCGCCTTGATCGCAGCGATATCCTCCGGCAAAAGCTGTACGGTGGAATAGATGAGATAGGCTGTTGACTGTTTTCCCGTCTCCTCGTCCACCACATTTTCCATGATAACCTCGTTGACCACATATGGGCTGCTGTCCCAGTCCACTTGGATAGCAAATTTACCGCCTAATCTCTGCCGCAGATCGCGCTGGGCGATCTCCGAGGCCCTCCAAATGGAGAGCCCGGTCAAAACAAAGGTCGCCATGACCAACAGGAATGCAAATAGCAGGAGCGTCTTCCCCCGCCTCCGTGTGACCGATAAAACTGCTCTTTTGAACATACCCATGTCTCATACCTCCACTGATATTCTGTTTTGCTGAACGCACCTATAGAATAACGCCCCCATATGGAGCCAGTATGAAACGGATACAACCGATAGAAAAAACGAGAGCGCTGCAGAATGAAAAATCCTGCAGCGCTCTCGTTATAGCCGGATCGTAAAGCGCATCCCCGGCGGGGAATCCATGGGGGCAAACGAATAGGGGATACCGCTCGAAGTCAACAGAGAATCCACGATATACAACCCCAGGCCGTTGCCGCCCCTATCTCTGCTCCGGGAGAAGTCCGGTCGGTAGAACGGCTCGAACAGCCGGCGGAGTTCATCGTTTGGGATCGGATCGCACTCGTTTTCAACGATCAGGCTGTTCCCCTCCATATAGACAGAGACTCTGCCTCCTGCCGCAGTATATGTGACCGCATTCGCAAGAATATTGGACACAGCCTTTCTGAATTGCTCCACAGGGATCGTAACGGTAAACTTCTGCGGCAAGGCCACCGTCATGAAAATTTGATGCGCCGCCGCGATCAGCCGGTAGGGTCCGCAGAGCTTTTCCAGCAGATCCACCATATCGACAGGCTCCGGCGCTTCTGCTGTGTGGTGCAATTTGGATGCCTCCAAAATCTCGCGGATCATTCCCGACAGCCGCTCCACCATTTTTTTGCACTCCGGTAAATAGGCCCCATGATCCCGATACTTTCCAACACCCAAGATCATGTTTTCCAGCGTGGCGTTCAATGCCGTCACCGGCGTCTTCAGCTCGTGGGACGCGGCCCGCAGGAAGTCCACCTTCGCCCGCTCCAGCTCACTGATCTGGTCTTTTTCCCGCTCCAGCTGCTCTATTGTTGACAGCAGGCTCCCATACAGCGCATTGACATTCCGCGCCAACGAGCCGATTTCATCCTCTGCGGTGACCGCACACCTTGCCCCTCTGTCCAGCTTCATCATCCGCTCCACACAGGCGGATATCCGCTTGACGGGGGTGACGATCACCCGGGAAAAGCAGGCGGAGCAAATGACCGCGATCAGCAGACAGCACCCGAGCGAAACCGGTAAGGCCCCCCGCAGAGCCTGCATAACGATCTTTTCCTCCCGGATACTGACGGTAACTGCTCCCCCGCCATATTCAGGCGTTGTGACCTCGGTGATCATCTGCGGCATCAGCAGATAAATCAAGCTGTGTGCAAGCACAACGACCAGCACCGTAAGCGCCAATGTGTAAAAAAAGGTTTTGGGAAATAGCTTCAGCCGTTTCATGTCTGTCCCTCGTACTTGTAGCCGATCCCTTTTACGGTCACGATACAGTCAAGCCGCAGCTTCTTTCGCAGATTTTTGATATAGGTATCGACCGTTCTATCAATAACCGCCGCATCGATCCCCCACAGCTCATCCAGGATCTGAGCGCGGGTCAACACCAGGCCCCGATGTTCGACCAGCAGGCGCAGCAGGTCGATCTCTTTGGGCGTCATATCGATTTTTCCCCCGCTGTCATAGGCGGAATAGCCGGAGAAATCAACGGTCACATCGCCAAATGTCACCATATCCAGCCCAAGCTCCTGTCCACTTCTGCGCAAAAGCGCTGTGACCCGTCTTCCCAGCAGAACCATTGAGAAGGGCTTGGTCATATAGTCGTCCGCCTGCTCATCAAAGCTCGCCACCTGCGTGTATTCATCGTCGATAGCAGTCAGCATCAATATCGGCACCGAGCTCTTCTTTCGTATCTCACGAAGCACCCCAAGGCCGGTAACCTTGGGCAGCATAATATCCAAAACCACAAGATCCACCGTCTCCTGGGCGAACAGCGCCAATGCCGCCGTCCCATCATAGGCGGAAACGGTCCTGTGCCCCGTTGCACGTAAATATTCACCTATTGCTTCATTGGTCTGCCGCTCGTCTTCCACGATCAGTATTGTGGCCACAAAACCACCTCCTGCGGATGAGTATATCCGAACAATGTGAACTGTATATGAAACAGCGGTGCAAAATGCCCGCTGTTCAACGCGGCCGGCACAAATAGCAAAAAGGACGGCACACTTCATGTGCCGTCCTTTTTGGAGCTGGTAGCCGGATTTGAACCGGCGACCTACGCATTACGAGTGCGTCGCTCTACCGACTGAGCCATACCAGCGCAGATATTCACATAACAGGATTACTATACCACAACTTTTCCCTTCCGTCAAGACGGTGGACCGCTTTTTCTCCTTCTCTCCGCCGAACGATAACTATTCGTATTTTTGCAGGATGACTTGCAGGAACTTCGGCAAATTCTGCATAGCTTCGCCAGCCCCCGACGATACCCGACCATTTTCCCCTGGCGACACCCGCCGACAAACTTCGCCTTTTTTCCAAAACCTTTGTAAGCGCCGTACATTTTTCCCCCTTTCTTTTTTTCGTTCCTCCGTTCGATAGATTAACATAAGTTTTTACATAAAAAGACTCTACCACGAGTTATACACATTATCCACAGAGTTATCCACACCAGTTAAACCATTGATATTTCACCAGCTATTTACAATTTGTTAAAAAATGTCAACCCCGCAAACCGCATATTTCCCCCGGTTTATTTTTCCAACTTTGTTTACATAATGACATTTTATTCATCTATTCATCATTTCCGCCCATTCCCCGCCGCCTCCTCTGACCATCCTGCATCATTGTTGGGAAAATCAAACAAGCCCGGGCGGCAGGAAGTGCAGGCACTCCTCTGCTGCCCAGGCTTGTGGAAAAAGCGCTGTTCAGATCTCCAGATTGGCGTAGGCGTTCAGGTCCCAGTTTCCCCGGTTCCCCGCCTGATATTCGTAATAGGCCTGGCTGCCGATCATGGCGCCGTTATCCCCGCACAGGGACAGGGGCGGCAGATACAGCTTCAGGCCGTTCTCCCGGCAGGCCCGCTCCAGGTCCCCCCGGATGCGCTTGTTGGCGGCCACACCGCCGGCGGCCACCAGGGTCTTCCGCCCGCAGCGGCGGGCGGCCTCCATGGCCCGGGGCACCAGCTCCTCGCTGATGGCGGCGGCAACCGAGGCCGCCAGGCTGGAGCGGTCCAGCTCCTCCCCCTTCTGCTGGGCGTTGTGGACCAGGTTCACCGCCGCAGTCTTCAGCCCGGAGAAGGACATATCCAGGTCATTGCCCGCCACCTTGGCCCGGGGCAGGGGGTATTTCTGGTCGTCGCCCCCCTCCGCCAGCTCCTGCATGGGTCTTCCGCCGGGGTAGGGCAGCCCCAGCACCCGGGCGATCTTGTCAAAGCACTCCCCCGCCGCGTCGTCCCGGGTGGCCCCCAGGATAGTCATATCGGTGTACCCCGCCACATCCACCAGCATGGAGTTTCCCCCGGAGATGCACAGGGCCAGGAAGGGGGGCTCCAGCTCCGGGAAGGCGATGTAGTTGGCGGCAATGTGGCCCCGCAGGTGGTGGACAGGGATCAGGGGCTTCCCCAGGGCGTAGGCCACGCTCTTGGCGAAGTTCACCGCCACCAGCAGTGCGCCGATGAGGCCGGGGCCGTAGGTCACGGCCACGGCGTCGATGTCCCCCCGGGTCACCCCGGCGTCCGCCAGGGCCTTCTCCGCCAGGCCGGCAATGGCCTCCACATGCTTGCGGGAGGCGATCTCCGGCACCACGCCGCCGTAGAGAGCGTGCATATCCGCCTGGGACAGGATGGCGTCGCTGAGGACCTGCCGCCCGTCCCGGACCACCGCCACGGCGGTCTCGTCACAGGACGACTCAAACGCTAAGATCAGCATATCGTTTCTCTCCTTCACTCAGATCAGCTGATAAAACAGCCCGTGCTGCGTGCAGTACCACAGCAGCTTTCCGTGGCCCCGGGCGGGGATGCGCAGGCTCAGGTCCCACTCCGGGTACTGGCGGATAAGCTGCACCCGGTCCCCGGCGGCCAGGGCCACAAAGGCGATGTGGTGGTCCTTGGTCATGGGGTGTCCGCTGGTGATGAACCACTCGTCCTCCACCCGCTCCACCGTCAGTCCCTCCCCCGCCGCGGCCTTCTCCGCCGCCAGAGGCGCCAGCCTTCTGCCGCAGCAGCTGAGCTCCGCCTCCCCGGTGGTCATGGTGATCCCGCCGCAGACGGGGCACACATAGTATGTTGTATTTTTCATCTTACCTCCTGCGTCCGCACCGTCGGACAGCTCCCCGGCAACCGACGCTCCGTTTACCGCCGGTCCAGTCCCAGCTTCTCCGCCAGGAAGGCCTGCAGCTCATGGGCGTAGTCCTTGGCCAGCACCTCCTGGTCGGCGGTGAACTGGGACTCCCGGTCCTCCACAAAGTAGCGCCCGGTGGAGGGACGGACGGAGATGCTGTCCAGGGGCCAGCCGGGGTGGCGGTTGGGGTGGGGGGTATCCACCAGATAAAAGGAGTAGAGGTCCGTCACCGGACCGTCGTCCATGAAACCGGAGACCTCCCCCCGGCTGCACACCGCGTAGCCGTCCAGGTAGTAGCCCGTCATGCGGCCGCCCAGCTGGCGGGCCAGGGCGCTGTAGTGGGCAATCATCTCCTCATCCCCCATCTCCGTGCCGTCGGGGCGGCGCTTGATGGTGAGCCCCGGCTGCCGGGGGTCGTCCAGAGGCAGCTCCCGGATGTAGAGGGCAGAGTCCTGGGCCATGACCAGGGGGAAAAACTGCCCGTACCAGGCGGCCTTGGCCCTGGCGTTGGCCAGGGGGTCCCGGCCGTCCTCCTCCGGGCTGCTCTGGATGTCCAGATCCCGGAGGGTCAGAAACTCCACATCGTAGTCCGCCAGAAAGCGGGACAGATAGTCCGCCTTGGCGGGGTTGGTGGTCCCCAGCAGCACCTGCTTTCTCATGGGTCAAAACTCCTTTGTCATGATGATGGCATCCTCCCGGGGGTGCTCGTAGTACCCTCTGCGGCGCCCCGCCTCCCGGTAGCCGCAGGCGGTGTAGAGGGCCCGGGCGGCATCGTTGCTCTCCCGCACCTCCAGGGTGAGGAAGGCCAGCTTCCGCTCCGCGGCCAGCTGGTCCAGCCCCGCCAGCAGGGCCGAGGCCACCCCCCGGCGGCGGGCCTCCGGCCGGACGGCCACATTGGTGATGTACCCCTCGTCCAGCACGGTCAGCGCCCCGCCGTAGCCCAAAACCTCCCCGGACTCCCCCAGGGCGGCCAGGCCACAGCCCCCGGGGCTGTCCAGATGGTCCGCGAGCATTTTCACCGACCAGGGGTCCGCAAAGCAGGCCCGCTCGATCTCCGCCACCTGCTCCAGGTGGGCGGCAGTCATGGGAACAATGGTGCACTTCATGGTCACTTGGCCTCCAGCCAGTTTTTCCCGCTGTGGGCCTCCGCCGTCAGGGGGACAGCCAGGGGGAACACCCCCTCCATCTCCTCCGTCAGCAGGGCCTTCACCTGGGCCGTCTCCTCCTCCGGGCACTCCACGATCAGCTCGTCGTGGACCTGCATAATGAGCTTGGCCGCCAGGCCCTCCCGCTTCAGCCGGTGGAAGACCCGGACCATGGCCAGCTTGATGATGTCGGCGGCGGTGCCCTGGATGGGCATATTCAGGGCCACCCGCTCCCCGAAGGAGCGCATATTGAAGTTGGAGGACTTGATCTCCGGCAGGGCACGGCGGCGGTGCATCAGCGTCTCCACATAGCCCCGCTCCTTCGCCTGGGCCACCACGTCGTCCATGTACCGCTTCACCCCCGGGAACCGGGCGAAATATGCCTCCATATATTCCTTGGCCTCCGCCACCGTGACCCCCAGATCCTGGCTGAGGGAGAAGGCGGAGATGCCGTAGACGATGCCGAAGTTCACCGCCTTGGCCGCCCGGCGCATATTGGCCGTCACGGCCTCCACCGTCACGCCGAAGACATGGGCGGCGGTGACGGTGTGGAAATCCTCCCCGGAGCGGAAGGCCTCCTCCATGGCCTCGTCCCCGGAGATGTGGGCCAGAAGGCGCAGCTCGATCTGGCTGTAATCCGCGTCCACCAGCACCTTGCCGGGGTCCGCGGCGAACATCCGCCGCAGCTCGCTGCCCAGCTCCGTGCGGGTGGGGATGTTCTGGAGGTTGGGCTCCGTGGAGCTCAGCCGCCCCGTGGCGGTGACGGTCATCTGGAAGCTGGTGCGGACCCGGCCGTCGGGGGACAGGACCTTCAGCAGGCCGTCCACATAGGTGCTCTTCAGCTTGGCGTACTGCCGGTAGGACAGCACCTCCTCCACAATGGGGTGGGCCCCCCGGAGCTTGTCCAGGACCTCCGCATTGGTGGAGTAGCCGGTCTTGGTCTTCTTGTAGGCCGGCAGGCCCAGCCGCTCAAAGAGGACCTCACCCAGCTGCTTGGGGGAGTTGATGTTGAACTGCCCCGCATGGGCGTAGATCCGCTGCTCCAGGTCGCTGATGGCGGCGGACAGGGTATCCCCAAAGGCGCTGAGCATTCCCGCATCCACCCGGAAGCCCGCCAGCTCCATCTCCGCCAGCACCCGGCACAAGGGCAGCTCCACGGTGAAGTACAGCTCCTCCACCCCGGTCTCCTGCAGCTTCGGCAGCATGGCGCCGTAGAGGGACTCCACCAGGGCGGTGTGGCTCATCCATGCCTCCAGGGCCTCCCCATCCACCCCCAGGGGGGTGAAGGCGTCCGCCGACAGGTAGAGGGGCTTGGCGGCGGCCATATTGAACCAGGTCACGGCCAGATGCTCCAGGTCGTAGTGCCCCGCCGTGGCGTCCAGCAGGTAGCCCGCCAGGGCGGTATCGAAGATGAACCCCTCCGCCGGCAGCTCCTCCGCCAGCAGCGCGCGGGTCAGATCCTTCACCTCGTGGGAGACCTTGCGGATGTCCGGGGCAAAGAATTCCTTGAGAAAATCGTTGTAGCAGTCCAGGCGGCTGGGCAGGAACAGGGCGGCCCTGTTGCCCTCCGTCTCCCCCCACGCCGCGCACACGCCCCCCAGCTCCGGCAAAGCCAGACAGGACACATGGTCCAGCCGGCGGAACAGGTCCAGCAGCTCCGCCATGCGGCGGTCCTCCGTCACCACCTCGCTGGTGCAGCCGGGGACGGGGTCATCCCCCTTCTCCGCTGCCGGGGCGGCGGCAGGGGCCAGCCCCATCTTCTCAATGAGCTTGGAAAACTCTAGCCGCAGGAAGAGGTCGTGGAGCGCCGGCTTTGCCGGGCGGCGGAGGTTCTCCGCCGGGACAAAGTCCAGGGGCGCGTCGGTGACGATGGTGGCCAGGCGGTAGCTCATGCGGGCGGACTCCTCCCCCGCCGTCAGCTTCTTGATGACCCCGGGCTTGGCGTCCAGATCGTCCGGCAGGGCGCTGTAGATGGCGTCCACGCTGCCGTACTGCTGCACCAGGGCCATGGCGGTCTTCTCCCCCACCCCGGGCACGCCGGGGATGTTGTCGCTGGCGTCCCCCATGAGGGCCTTCAGATCCACCATGTGGATGGGGTCAAAGCCATAGACCTCCCGGAAGGCGCCGGGGGTCATGTCCTTGGTGGTGGTCTGGCCCATGCGGGTGGACACCAGCTTCACCATGGTGTGGTCGGTGATGAGCTGGAGGCTGTCCTTGTCCCCGGTGACCACCACGCAGTCCCAGCCGGCGGCCTCGCACCGGCGGGAGATGGTGCCGATGAGGTCGTCGGCCTCAAACCCCGCCAGCTCGTAGCGGGGGATATCCATGGCGTCCAGCACCTCCTTCAGCACCGGCAGCTGCTGGGCCAGCTCCTCCGGCATCCCCTTGCGCTGGGCCTTGTACCCCGCGTAGGACAGGTGGCGGAAGGTGGGCTCCCGCCGGTCGAAGGTGACGCACAGCCCCTCCGGCTGCTCCTCCTCCAGCAGGCGCTGCAGCGTGGTGACAAAGCCATAGACCGCGTTGGTGGGCAGTCCCTCCCGGGTGGTCAGGGGCCGCACGCCGTAAAAGGAGCGGTTGATGATGCTGTTGCCGTCAATGACCATCAGTTTCATGGTGTTCCTCCTCATTGCTGATAACACTTTAGTATACCATGGTTTCCGAAGTTCAGCAAGATGGCGGGGGAAAGTGTCCTCCCCCAAAAAAGTTTACCGTTTATTCACAGGAACACCGCCGAAAAGGCGGATTCCGGCCCCCGCTCCCCCTTTTTCCCCTTTTCAAACAGGAAAAGCTGTGGTATACTGTAGGTTGCGTTTGTATGCACAAATTTGCACTTATAGGAGTGTTCAGAATAATGGGTTTGATGACAAAACTTTTTGGTACCTACAGCGATCGTGAGCTGAAGCAGATCTACCCCATCGTGGACAAGATCGAGGCCCTGGAGCCCCAGTTCCAGGCCCTCAATGACCAGGAGCTGGCCCACAAGACCGTGGAGTTCAAGGAGCGTCTGGCCGCCGGGGAGACCCTGGACGACATCCTGCCGGAGGCCTTCGCCACCGTGCGGGAGGCCAGCGTCCGCGTGCTGGGTATGCGCCCCTACCGGGTGCAGCTGGTGGGCGGCATCGTGCTGCACCAGGGCCGCATCGCCGAGATGAAGACCGGTGAAGGCAAGACCCTGGTGGCCACCCTCCCCGCCTACCTCAACGCCCTGACGGGCAAGGGCGTCCACATCGTCACCGTCAACGACTACCTGGCCAAGCGAGACAGCGAGTGGATGGGCAAGGTCCACCGCTTCCTGGGCCTCACCGTGGGCCTCATTATCCACGACATGGACAAGCCCGCCCGGCAGAAGGCCTACGCCGCCGACATCACCTACGGCACCAACAACGAGATGGGCTTCGACTACCTGCGGGACAACATGGCCCTCTACGCCAACGAACTGGTCCAGCGGGGCCACAACTTCGCCATCGTGGACGAGGTGGACTCCATCCTGATCGATGAGGCCCGCACCCCCCTGATCATCTCCGGCATGGGGGAGAAGTCCACCCAGATGTACGATATGACCGAGATGTTCGTCCGCCCCCTGAAGAAGCTGGTCATCGCCGAGACCGATGAGAAGGCCGAGGAGGATGTGAACATCGACGCCGACTACATTGTGGACGAGAAGGCCCGCACCGCCACCCTCACCGCCCGGGGCATCAAGAAGGCGGAGGAGTACTTCCACCTGGAGAACCTGTCCGACCCGGAGAACGCCACCATCGCCCACCACATCAACCAGGCCATCCGTGCCCACGGCGTCATGAAGAAGGACATCGACTACGTCATCAAGGACGGCCAGGTGGTCATCGTCGATGAGTTCACCGGCCGGCTCATGTTCGGCCGCCGCTACAGCGAGGGACTGCACCAGGCCATCGAGGCCAAGGAGCGGGTGAAGGTGGAGCGGGAGAGCAAGACCCTGGCCACCATCACCTTCCAGAACTACTTCCGCCTGTACAGCAAGCTGTCCGGTATGACCGGTACCGCCCGCACCGAGGAGGAGGAGTTTGGCACCATCTACCAGCTGGACATTGTGGAGATCCCCACCAACCGCCCCCTGGCCCGTATAGACGACCCCGATGTGGTGTACAAGACTGAGGCCGCCAAATACCGGGCCGTCATTGAGCAGGTGAAGGAGTGCCACGCCAAGGGCCAGCCCGTCCTGGTGGGTACTGTGTCCATCGAGAAGAACGAGCACCTGTCCCACCTTCTCCAGAAGGAGGGCATCAAGCACAATCTGCTGAACGCCAAGAACCACGAGCGTGAGGCGGAGATCGTGGCCCAGGCCGGTAAGCTTGGCGCCGTCACCGTGGCCACCAACATGGCCGGCCGTGGTACGGATATCATGCTGGGCGGCAACGCCGAGTTCATGGCGAAAAACGACCTGCGGAAGGCCGGCCTCTCCGACGAGCTCATCGCCGAGGCCACCGGCTTTGCGGAGACGGACAACCAGGCCATCCTGGACGCCCGGCAGATGTTTGCCGACAGCCTGCAGAAGCACAAGGCGGAGATCGAGGGCGAGGCGGAGAAGGTCCGTGCCGCCGGCGGCCTCTTCATCATCGGTACGGAGCGCCACGACTCCCGCCGGATCGACAACCAGCTCCGCGGCCGTGCCGGCCGCCAGGGCGACCCCGGTGAGACCCGCTTCTACCTGAGCCTGGAGGACGACCTCATGCGCCTCTTCGGCGGTGAGCGGCTGCAGAATATGATGGACCGGCTGAACCTTGAGGAGGATATGCCCATCGAGAACAAGATGCTCACCAAGTCCATCGAGAACGCCCAGACCAGCGTGGAGTCCCGGAACTTCCAGGCCCGTAAGTCCACCCTGGAGTACGACGATGTCATGAACAAGCAGCGTGAGATCATCTACGGCCAGCGCAAGCAGGTGCTGGACGGCCTGGACATCAAGGACACCATTGCCAACATGATCTCCTCCGCCATCTCCACCAGCGTCAACACCGCCTTCGGCGAGCACAAGCACCTGGACAGCGAGAGCTACCGGGCCATGATGGCCGGTCTGGAGGGGACTTACTTCCCCAAGCACGCCGTGAAGTTCACCCCCGAGGAGGTGGAGAAGACCTCTGCGGAGACCTTCATCCAGCGCTTCACCGACAAGGCCATGGAGGTCTACGCCGCCAAGGAGCAGGAGGTCACCTCCCCCGTCATGCGTGAGCTGGAGCGGGTCATCATGCTCCGGGTGGTGGACGAGTACTGGATGGACCATATCGATGCCATGCAGGAGCTGCGCCAGGGCATCCGCCTGCGGGCCTACGCCCAGACCGACCCCGTGGTGGCCTATAAGCAGGAGAGCCTGCATATGTTCGAGGAGATGATCTCCGCCATCCAGGAAGAGACTGTCCGCCGCCTGTACTCCGTGCGGCTGAAGAGCAACGAGGAGGTCAAGCGGGAGCGGGTAGCCAGCGGCATCACCGAGGGCCGCGGCGACGGCACCGTGAAGAAGCAGCCCCGCCGTGTCCAGAAAGTGGGCCGGAATGATCCCTGCCCCTGCGGAAGCGGAAAGAAGTATAAGCACTGCTGCGGTCGATAAAACGAACCATCCAGGCCCACTTTCCGGCCCGCACCGCGGGCCGCGCCCCAGGCGTTCAAGGGTTTTGCACCGCAAAACCTTGGCGCAAGGCGGGATTCACTCCCGCCGCGCAAGTCAAATCAAATGGGGTCCCCAGCGGGCCTGACCGCTGGGGCGGGGCCGGAATGATCCCTGCCCCTGCGGAAGCGGAAAGAAGGTTACGCACTGCTGCGGAAGATAATTGTTTTCCCCCGTCTCTCCGGCCCTTCCGGGGCCGGGGCGGCGGGGGGATTTGTTTCCCTTGTCTATGCAGCGGGTGGGGACGAGAGATTCTGCTTGTCGGCAGACCCGGGGGTTCCGCCCCCGGACCCCGGGTTACTTTTTGCTCGTGCAAAAAGTAACCAAAAACACGCTCAGGGAAAGGGGG
>CAUWCX010000044.1:0-21132 GCA_963557105.1 uncultured Oscillospiraceae bacterium | reverse complement strand
TTACGGTTATCGCCCCACTGGTGATTCCCTGGGCTGGAAGTCCTTCAAGCTGGAGACCATCCAGGGCGTGGTCGTTGCTAACCAGTACGCTGACCTGTACAGCGGTGCTGCTCTGGCTGAGGGTAAGACCGAGCTGGAGACTGCTGATGGTACCCGTGCGCTGAACTACGCCACTGCTGTCACCGATCTGGGTGAGGCCCGCTATGCCTATGTGTCCGGCAAGACCGTGTACGCTATGGCTGACGCTGGCAACACCACTTGGGAGAACGCTGGTGCTGCTGCCAACATCAAGGGCAACAAGTTCGCCTCTGTCACCGGCCTGAGCCGCGGCGATGCTGAGGAGTTTATCAACTTCGCTCGCAACGACGAGGATCTGTACGAGACCGACATCCGCATCAACTACAGTGTTACCGGTTCCACCGATGAGAAGGATGTTACCAAGATCCCCGCTGGCGCCAAGCTGACCCAGACTCAGTACGATGAGATCAAGGCCATCTTCGCCAACGATGATAAGGACACTGGTTGGGTCGTGGTTGGCACCAAGTACAACGCTGACACTGCTCTTGAGAATGATATCTCCGACGACATGACCTTCAAGAAGTTCGTCAAGGAGTATCTGACCGCCGAGAAGGGCAACACTGTTGAGATCAACAGCGCTGACAACGGCGAGTGGCTGAAGGCCATCGACAACAACGGCGACGGTGTTGCCGAGTATGTCTTCCGCGTTGACTTCACCATGACCACCGTCGTGGATGTCAACACCAAGAAGGAGACCTATGTCTTCGAGGATAGCAACAAGACCATCGACAAGGCTGATGTTGTCACCGAGATCGAGAAGATCGCCGAGGGCGATGTGGTTCTGTACACCTACATCGACGGTATCTACTATGTCTCCGCTCCTGAGATTGCTGTTGAGACCATCGACAAGAAGGGTATCGACTACAAGGCCGAGACCTTCACTTGCGGTGACACCGTGTACAGCTTCTCCGGCATCGAGCAGGTCGCTGATGACTACTATCACGATGTTTCCGAGGCTGATACCCAGGTTTCCTATGACTTCTATCTGGATCACTTCGGCTACATCCGCCTGTACACCGAGTCCGCTATGAACCGCGGCTTCGTCCTGCTGCTGGATGGTTTCTTTGAGACCGACCGCCGTGTGGACAAGTACAAGGCTGAGATTTGGAACGTCGAGGCTGAGAAGTCCGAGGACGTGGTTGTTCTGGACGGCAAGGCTTATCCCGCTGACACCTTCATTGACAATGGCGTTGTTGGTCATGACGATGAGGGCACCTGGGAGCGTCTGAATGAGTTCGACGAGGTCTACACCGCTGAGAAGAACACCTATTTCACCAACATTGCCGCTTTCAGCGTCGATGAGGATGGCGCCTATGCCCTGAATAAGGTCCAGGATGCCTCCAACAAGCGTGACTATGACACCGCTGAGATCGATGTGGCCAAGATGGATTCCGTGAAGGATCGCACCCTGGTCAACACCGCTGCCAACGAGCTGCCTGTCCAGACCACTACCGATACCCTGTACTACTACGTGCTGAATCCCGGTACCAGCAAGCAGACTGTTACCACTTGGGTCGGCTACAGCAATGCTCCTAAGGGCGTCGCTCTGGGTGAGGACGCTGTGGCTTACGCCGTGACCACCGAGGCCAGCAATGGCAAGTACGATGTGGCTCAGGTCGTCGTGATCGAGAGCAACCCCGCTGTTACCAGCTCTGTGAACTTCGTGTACGCTCTGGACCAGAAGCTGGCCCAGGAGAAGTATGTCGGCGTCTACGGCATCGGCTCCCTGGAGGAGGGCTACGGCCTGGTGGAGCGCGAGGGTGAGATCACCAAGCAGGCTGATGGTTCCATGGCTCCCTATCAGATCTCCGACCTGATCCAGTTCTACACCATCAACAGCAAGGGTGCGATCAAGCTCATCGACGAGGACTACAACGACTACAACATCTACGCCGGTCTGGTTACCGTCGCTGAGGATGTTGACCACCGCGACTATGTCCAGGTCTCCTATGGCAACACCTCCGAGACCACCGATTTCTATACCCAGAATACCCCCACCTTCGCTGTGACCTTCGACGAGGACGCTGCTGCTAAGAAGGATACCATCTGGGTGAACGGTGTCCGCGTTGAGCGCGAGGGCAATGTCCGCAAGACCTACGATGTGATCGAGTGCAACGATTTCAGCGCTGGTTCCAATGCCCGTGAGGACATGGGCGATCATGTGATCTTTGTTACCGACAAGAAGGGTAATGTTGAGTATGTGATCAATGTCACCGAGAGCGTGTACGGCAAGGACGATGCTCAGGTTCTGGCTCTGGCCGAGCTGTGGCAGAAGATTTGGAACGATCAGAATACCCCTGATCTGACTTGGATTCAGAAGGCCCTGGCCCTGGTCGACAAGAATGGTGAGAATGATTACACCCTGAAGGCTGGCGTCAAGGTCGAGGATGCACAGAAGCTGCACGACACCGCCAAGAAGGTTGCCGAGGATAAGATGACCGCTCAGGGCGAGGCCAAGGACGCTGCAGCTGCTGTCGCGATTCTGAAGAGCGCTCTGGACAAGGTCGATGCCTCCAACACCGAGCTGGCTCAGGCCAAGACTGACGCTCTGGCTGCTCTGGCTAAGCGCTATGACGAGCTGAGCAAGTCCGAGGCTCTCGATGCTGAGAAGACCTACAAGGATGCCCAGGCTGCCATCAACGCTGCCAAGACCGCCGCTGAGGTCGATGCTGCTCTGGCCGATGGTATCGCCGCTGTCGCTAAGTTCGACAAGAACTCCGATACCACCCTGGCTCAGGACCTGGTTACTGCTGGTGTCTCCATGGACGAGGCTGTCGCTACCCTGCTGAAGGCTGAGGTCTCTGTGAACGACATTCGCGAGTCCCTGTCCGATGCTGGCAAGTATGCTAAGGATGTTATCCCCGCTCTGGCTGCCAACGATGTTGCTGTCAAGGATATCTTTGACGGTTACAAGAACGGTACCTTTGACGATGGCTATGTTGCCACTGTTGCCAAGAACCTGAAGGATGCTGATGTTGACAGCGAGGATATCATCGAGGGCTATGGTGCTCACGCCATCAATGCGAAGGGTGAAGTTACCGGCTGGACTGGCCTCACCTTCAAGTATAATGCTGAGACCAACACTCTGGATCTGACCATCGGTGAGAAGGTGGAGGTCACTACCGGTTCCGGCATTGGTAGCCTGCTGATCGCTCTGGGCGATCACGTGGAGTGGACTGCCAAGTGCAATGACCAGGCTTGGGACCACACTGGCACTGTTGCCGAATTCAAGGCTGAGATTACCGCCATCCTGAGCAAGCTGAGCGAAGGTACTTGGAGCATCGACGCTAAGATTGATGGCACCAATTACACCATCAACTTTGTTGAGAGCAAGTAAGATCCCGAACGCATAATGATCTAGGTTCAAAGAAATCCCCAAGGGCTTTTGCCCTTGGGGATTTTCCTTACCGAAATGCGATGTAATTATATTTGTTTGGCCGTTGATTCAGTTGCGGGTATCTGTTCAAGTTGAATTTAACTTGAAAACCTGTATCCGTAAGAAATGCTATGTCGTATGCCAGCTCCGGGCCGATAACGCCGAAGTAGTACCCCAGGGACTGATAGTGGTCTGTTAAGCTACCTGCCCCATCATCACCGGAAACCATCACAAACCTGGGACGAAAACCAACGTTGATCTCCTGTGTCCCGCTGTTTCCCGTGTAGGTGCCTGCGGCGTAGGGCTTGAAGCTATCCCGGTATGCCTCATCCGCGGAGTGCTGTGCCTCGTCTGCGGTGGTCTTTGCTTCTGTCAACCCCTTCTCCATGTCCGCGCACATCTGGTTGAAGTCCCGCATCATAATGCGGTCGTCCTCCTTCCACTGGGGCAGATGATAATTTTTCGTATACTCCATCCAAAAATCTCCTTTCTGTATTTGCGTCCCGGTAAAAAACCGTTACACCTATGGGGTGTAACGGCCATTTGTTGCACGTTTCCATGCAACGGCATTTTCCACAAATTTTCCCGAAGATCTTCAGCAAAACCGCCGCCCCGTCAACACCCGGTTGACAAAGCGGCGGGAGGTGGTATAATAAAAACAGAAAGGGCGCTGTCGCCAGACGGTTAGCCCCTATTGATCAGCATAAAAATGGTCTATGTTGACCGCTCGGGTTGCAGCCGGGCGGTCAACACGCTTTTGGGGCAAAGTAGACCGCGATCATGACGACCACGGCGATACACGCCAGAAGACGCAGGAATTTCTTCCCACGCTGGGTACCCATCCGCACATCCCCCCTTTCTCAAGGGAGTAGCTAACCGCCTATGTAGCAACAGCGCCCGGCCCCGTATGGGGCCGGGTTTAGTTTACCATTTTTGAGGGCTTTTGTCAAAGAATTGCGAAAAAACTAAATTTACCAGGAGTATGCGGCAGTATTCCGGACCATCCGCCGTTCCAAATCAAGAGTACCGCCCCAGGGCCTCCTCCGCCAGGGCCTGGAGGGCCTTTTGGGCAGAATCCGGGGACAGGATCTTGGCTCTGCCGCCAAAGCACAGGACCCAGCTCAAAAACGTCGGGCTGACCTCCACCTGGGCGGAGACGATGACCGACCCATCCTGGCCGTCCCGGTAGTGGGCATCCTGGCCAAAGCGGTCCATGGCCACATTCAACAGGCTGCGGTCCAGCTCCAGGGTCACCCAGCAGTTCTCACCGCTGTGCATATCAAACACGGTCCGGGCGTACTGGGCCAGGTCAAAATACTCCGGCAGGGGAGGACAGGGGACTTCCGTCACCTCCAGGTCGCTGATGCGGTCCAGGCGGAAGTGGATGTACTTCCCCTCCGCCGGGCGATAGGTGATGAGGTAGTAGTTCCGGTCCACACACAGGGCAACCGGGCACTCCTGGTAGACCTTCCCCCCGTGGCGGTAGATCCGCTGCCCCTGGGTGGACCAGTCAAAATACCGGAAGCGGATATACCGGCGGGCGTTGATGGCCTGGTTCACCCCGTCCACGTTGTAGTAGAGCTGCTCGTTGTGGGTCTTCACCCGGTTGAGGACATACACCTGGCGGCGCAGCTGACCCGCCTGGGCGGTGCTGGTGAGCTTCTCCAGCTTCCCGATCAGCTCCATGCTCTTCCGGGCGGTGATGTAGGGGGACGCCTGGACCACATCAATGAGGAGCTTCAGCTCCGGCAGCTCAAAGAGCCGCTGTCCCAGGTAGTAGTTGTGGGTCTTGGTCTTGGTGTGGATGATATCCATGCCGAAGAGCGTCAGCAGCTCCAGATCATCGTAGATGGATTTGCGCTCGGCGCTGATCCCCTGGCGCTCCAGATAGTCGATCATATCCGGTACGGTGATCGTATGCTCCTCATCGGTCTGCTCCAGAAAGAGCTTGGCCAGATAGAGGAGCTTCATCTTTTTGTTGGCCATCAGGCGTTGCCCTCCTCCGCCATCTGCTCCCGCAGGGCCTGCAGGGCGTCCTCCGCAGCGGGAACGAAGGTCTGCTCCCCACACCAGGCCGCCATAAACTCCCTGCCGGGGGCCTGCTGGGTAAGGGCGTCAGCCAGGGCCGCGCGGAAGCTGTCATCCAGCGCTGCACGGGCATTGGTCACCGCCACCACGGCGGCAGGGATCTCCCCACTGTCGGTCAGCACCGCCGCAGCCCCCGATTCCCACGCCAAATAGTCCACCGCAGGCAGCAGAGCGATATCCACGCCGCCCCCCGCCAGGGCCTCTCCGGTAAATCCGCCGGCGGTGCTGACGGTGACGGTGATATCCTCCACCTCCCAGCACTCCTGGGCCAGCGCATCGATCAGCAGATCGGACAGCGCCGACAGCTGGGTGAGCATTTGGTCGGAGTCAGACCAGTCCACCACCAGCTCCACAGTCAGATGGTCCAGGATCTCCGGCTGGGGCTCATCCTCTGTGGGGGAAGGCTCCTCCGGCACAGTGGGCGCCGGGACCTCGGTCTGCGGCGGTGCAGGGGGATCGGCGGGGGTGGGCTCCCCGCCGCAGGCGGCGAGGGCCAGTGTCAGCAGTAAGAGCAGCAATAGCCATTTATATTTTCCCATAGGGCGCCTCCAACTTCAAAAATCGTAGTATTACTGTACCATATTTGGGGCGGTTGTTCAAGAAAAAAGGAGAGCAGACACAAAATTGTGTCTGCTCTCCTTTTGACGGTTCAGCTATTCTGCACTCAGCGCCGCCATAGCGGCGTTGACGCTGTCCTCACAGGCCCGCATGGCCAGAATGGTCTGCTCTAACAGCTCATCCAGGGTCCAGCCCAGGTTCTCCGCACCCTGGCGGATCACCTCCCGGCTGCACCCGGCGGCAAACTTCTTATCCTTAAACTTCTTCTTCAGGCTGCTCAGCTCCATATCCTGGACGCTCCCGGAGGGGCGCATCCGGGCGGCTGCGCCGATCAGGCCCGTCAGCTCATCCACGGCGAAGAGGACTTTTTCCATCTGGTGCTCCGGGGCCACATCGGCGCACAGGCCGTAGCCGTGGCTCACCACGGCGTGGATGAACGCCTCGTCCGCCTCCGCCGCCCGCAGCAGCTCCGGGGCCTTTTGGCAGTGCTGCTCCGGCCACTGCTCAAAATCAATGTCGTGGAGCAGGCCCACCGTGGCCCAAAAATCCGCCTCATCGCCATAGCCCAGCTGGCGGGCATACCAGCCCATGACCCCCTCCACAGTCAGCCCGTGCTGGATGTGGAAGGGCTCCCGGTTGTACTGGCGCAGCAGGGCCAGCGCGTCTTCTCTTGTGTTCAGCATAGTGGTCTATCCTTTCTTTCTCCATCTCAGCGGAGAACGTTCTCCAGCAGTGCCCGGACGGCCGCCGCCCGGTCCAGGGCCTGGCGCTCCAGCTCCGCCAAAAGCCGGCAGAGGCAGGGATCGCCGGATGTCTTCGCCGCCTGGCGGCAGTGCTGGGCGCTGCGGATCTCCTGCTGGTAGCAGGAGCGCAGTCCATCGGTCAGGCGGTCCCATTGCGTGGGCTCCACCGTCAGCCTTGGGTCACAGCGGACACCGGCGGCCAAAAAATATGCCGTTTCCAGGCGATGTACAGCGGCCCGCTTCTCCCCGGCGATGCGGCACAGCAGGCGCTGGGCGGCGGCGTTCCGGGTGCGGCGGGCTAGGGCGAGGCAGTGCTGGCTGCCCGCCAGCTCCTCCCCCATCAAGCGCTCCAGATCGTCGGCGCTGTCCGCCTGCTCCCGCCTCTCCAATACAGGCTGCGGCGGCGGGGACACCGCCGCACCGGCCTGGGCCGCGGCGCGGATCTCCGGGTAGGGGTCCAGCTCCGGGGACACCCGCTGCCAGATGCGGTCGTACAGGGCGTAGTCCTCAGCCGGATACAGCCCCTGGTCTTCAGCAGATGCAAACATAGCAACAGCCTCCTCTCGGGCCATTGTATGCGCCTGCCGCCGGTTTTGTCACTCCCCGCCGATGATCCCCCGCTGCAGGGCCAGCAGATACTCCGCCGCCATACGGTATCCGGCGAAGCCGTGTCCGGCAAAGGTCTTGCAGCAGGCCAGCCCGGCATAGGACACCTGGCGAAAGCTCTCCCGCTCAGACACGGCGGAGAGGTGGACCTCCACCGCCGGGAGGGACACCGCCTTCAGGGCGTCCAGAATGGCGATGCTGGTGTGGGTGTAGGCGGCGGGGTTGATGACGATGCCGTCCATCTCCCCGTAGGCCGCCTGGATGGCATCCACCAGGCCACCCTCGTGGTTGGACTGCAAAATCGTGGGCTGGATATCCAGCTCCCGGCAGAAATCCTGAATGTAGGTCTCCAGGTCGGCGTATGTCCCCTTGCCGTAGATATCCGGCTCCCGAATGCCCAGCATATTGAGGTTTGGGCCGTTGAGAAACAGGATCTTCATGTCCGCGCCAACTCCTTTCTGATCCGCTCCAGTGTACTGTCCAGTGTGTCGTCGTTGGGGATCTCCCCCTGGGCAAAGGCCCCGTACAGGGGCGAGCGCTGCTGCCAGAGCTGGTGGAGATCCGTACGCTGGGAGATGGGCCTGCCGTCCACCGGCAGGTGGTCCAGCGCCCGCCGCAGATGGAGGATCACCCCATTCTGGCGGAGGGGCGCAAAGTTCTCCCGCCGGGTGACTACACCGCCGCCGGTGCTGATGACCAGCCCGGTGCGTGCCCCCATGTCCCGGACCACCTCATGCTCCAGGGCGCGAAACGCCGCTTCCCCCTGGTGGGCAAAGATCTCCGGGATCGTGCAGCCCGCCCGGCGGACAAGTTCCTCATCCAGATCCACAAAGGGCCGTCCCAGACGCTCCGCCAGGGCCTGTCCCACGGTGGTTTTTCCACAGCCGGGCATTCCGATGAGGACAATGTTCTGCAATTCCGCCACAAGGCTGCGGAGGATATCCTCCGTGCGGTCATCGGGGATGCACCCCCCGGTAAAGAGCTCGGCGGCCCGCTTGGCCTGGGCCACCAGCATGGGCAGTCCCCCGGAACAGGGGATGCCCCGCTCCTCCGCCGCCAGGATCAGGGCTGTCCGCAGGGGGTTGTACACCACATCCAGCACACCGGTGAGCCAGGGAAAGGCGTCCAGGGAAACCGGGCAGCCGCCGCAGTCCGGGAACATGCCCACAGGGGTGGTATTGATGAGCACCTCGGCGTCGGCATGGCGGGCGAGACCGCCGTAGTTGTTCTCCCCGCTGCGGGAGATCACCACGATCTCCCCGGCCCCCAGGGTCCGGGCTGCCGCCTGGACGGTACGGCTGGTGCCGCCGCTGCCCAGGATCACCACTTTTCTTCCCCGCAGCTCCACCCCGGCCCGGCGGGCCAGGTAGATGACGCCGTCTATATCGGTGTTGTATCCCGTGAGGACACCGCCGCGATTCACCACCGTGTTCACCGCCCCGATGGCGGCAGCGGCGGGGTCCACCTGGTCACACAGGGGGATCACCCGCTGTTTATAGGGGATGGTCACATTGAGCCCCCGGAACTCCCGGCGGCGGAACAGCTCCTCCACCGCCTCCGGCGGCGTGGGGAGGAGCTGGTAGTCGTACTCCCCCAGGGCATGGTGTATCTGCGGGGAGAAGCTGTGGCCCAACTTCTCCCCCAACAGTCCGTACTCCATCAGAACACCTCGCTGTAGGCGCCCAGGAAGGTGAAGAAGTTCTCCCGCTCCAGCTGGCTGAGGATGGTCTGCACCTCCGGGCTGTTGATGGAGGCGTCCACATCGAAGTAGAAGCGGAACTCAAAGTCCTTGCCGGGAATGGGGCGGCTCTCCAGCTTGCTGATGTTGAGGCCCCGGGCGGCAAACTTGGCGATGAGGCTGTAGAGGGAGCCGGGGCGGTGGGGGGCGGAGGCCACGAAGGTGATCTTGTTGGCCCCTCCGTAGATCTCCAGCTCCCGGGAGATGCAGATAAAGCGGGTGTAGTTGTGGTCGGAGTTGGCCACATGGCCGCTGAGGATGGCAAGGCCATACAGATCGGCACAGTTGGCGGAGGCGATGGCCGCCAGGTCCCGGCGGTCGGACTGGGCCACATACTGGGCGGCGGCGGCATTGTTGGAGAACACCGTGACCTTTACGCCACTGTTTTTCAGAAACTCGCTGCACTGGTCCAGGGCCTGCTCGTGGGCCACCACCTCGGTGACCGCCGACAGCTGCACCCCGGGCCTGGCCAGCAGGCAGTGCTCCACCTTCAGCTTCAGGCTGCGGACGATCTTGCAGTTGTACTTCTCCATGAGGTCGTAGACCTCCGTGACGGAGCCGGCGGAGCTGTTCTCAATGGGCAGGATGCCGTAGCGGCACATCCCCGCCTCCACCGCCCGGAAGACCCCTTCGAAGCGGCTGAAGTACAGAATTTGGCTCAGGGGAAAAATCTTGTCGCAGGCCAGCTGGGAGTAGGCCCCCTCGATGCCCTGGCAGGCCACCACCGCCCGGGTGGGGAACTGGCCGCAGCTCTCCGCCGCCCGCTGGATCTCTTGGCACAGGGGCGACTCCCCGGTGGTCAGGCGGCTGGCTTGGTAGTCCCGGCTCAGCTCCATCAGCGTGGAATACAGCAGGGTGGTGTAGCTCTCCAGCTCCTCTCCGCAGATGCCGGTGACCCGGTAGAGGATCTCCCGCTCCCGCCCGGCGTTCAGCACCGGGGTGTTGTTGGCCCGCTTATAGTCCGCGATCTCCCGGACCGTCTCCATCCGCTGGCGGAACAGGGCCGCCAGCTGGTCGTCGATGGTGTCCAGTTTGTCCCGATAGTCCTTCAACTCCATGTTGCTATCCCTCCAAAATCATATCCAATAAGGTCAATGCGGTCACCGCCTCCACCACCGGCACGGCTCTGGGCACGATGCACGGGTCGTGCCGGCCGTGGATGGTAAGGGTGGTGTTCTTCATCTCCGTCAGATCCACAGTGTCCTGGGGGCGGGGGATGGAGGCGGTGGGCTTCACCGCCACATTCACCACCAGGGGCATTCCCGTGGTGATCCCCCCCAGAACGCCGCCGGCGTGGTTGGTGGCGGTGCAGACCGTTCTGCCGTCGGTGCAGAAGCTGTCATTGTGTTGGCTGCCCCGCATCCCGGCGGCGGCAAAGCCGTCCCCGAAGGACACGCCCCGCACAGCGGGGATACCGAAGATGGCGGCGGCCAGCCGGTTCTCCACGCCGCCGAACATAGGCTCTCCAACGCCAGCGGGCAGGCCCACGGCAAAGCAGCGGATCAGCCCGCCCACGGAGTCCGCCGCCAGGCGGGCCTCCTCCACCGCCGAGCGCATGGCAAAGCCCGCGCTGGGGCTGAAGGTGGGGAACTCCTGCTCCAAAAGGCCCAACAGCGCTGCACGGTCCACGGCGGCAAAATCCGGCAGCTCGTCGTAGACCTGTCCAACCTGGGCAATGTGGGCGGCCAGGGTGATCCCCCGCTGCTCCAGCAGCTGCAGCGCCAGGGCCCCGGCAAAGCACAGGGGGGCTGTCAGCCGGCCGGAGAACTGTCCACCGCCCCGGATGTCGTAGTGCTCGCCGTACTTTACCCAGGCGGTGTAGTCGGCATGGGAGGGCCGGGGCGTCCGGCGCAGGCCCTCGTAATCCCGGCTGTGCTGGTCGCTGTTGTGGATCACGGCGGTCAGGGGCGCACCGCAGGTGTGTCCCTCCACCAGGCCGGAGAGGATCTCCGGCACATCGCTCTCCCGCCGGGGGGTGGACCAGGCGTTCTGCCCCGGGGCACGGCGGGCCATAAAGGCCGCCACCCGGTCCATATCCGGCCGGAACCCGGCGGGCAGGCCCTCCACCACGCAGCCGATGGCGGCGGCATGGGACTGGCCGAATACGGTGACCCGCAGCTTATTGCCCAGTGTGTTCATGGATGATCCCTCCTAATCTGCGGTAGTCCGCCCAGAAAGCGGGGTAAGATTTTTGCACGCACTCCGCCCCCAGGAGCGTCACCGGCTCCCGGCAGCAGGTGGCGGCCATAGCCGCCATCATGGCGATGCGGTGGTCGTTGCGGCAGTCCACGGTGCATCCCCCCCGAAGGGCCTCTTTTCCTCGGACCACCAGGCTGTCCGGCCGCTCCTCCACCGACCCGCCCATGGCGTTGAGTGCGGCGGTGACGGTGGAAAGCCGGTCGCTCTCCTTGATCCGCAGGCGGGCGGCGTTGGTGATCTCCGTGATCTCCCCCGCCCGCAGGGCGGCGTGGGCCGCCAGGGGCGGCACCAGGTCCGGACACTGGCGCACATCCAGGGCCAGATGACCGGGCTGGGTCAGCCGCAGAAAGTAGGGGACGATCCGCATATCCCCCTGGGTGGAAAAGGGATCCATCCCCTGAATGTCGATCCCATTGCCCAGGCCGATGGCAGTGTAGTAGAAGGCGGCCTGGGACCAGTCGGCCTCCACCCGGGCCTGGAAGGCGTGGTAGCGCTGGCCGCCGGGGATGTGGAGCACATCTCCCCGCCACTGGCTGTGGACGCCGGCCAGCCCCTGGACCTGCCGGGTCATCTCCAGATAGTCCCGGCTCTCCAGGGGAGTGGTGGGCACCAGGGTGGAGTCGCCGTCCAGCAGCGGCAGAGCAAACAGCAGTCCGGTGAAAAACTGGCTGGATACATTGCCCGGGAGGCGGTACTCACCCGGGTCCAGGGCCAGGCGGTCATAGCCCCGCCCGCCATTCAGGCTCAGAACACCGCCCGTCTGTTCCCAGACGATGCCCTTCTCCCGGAACAGCTCCTCGTAGGGCTTCAGGGGCCGCTCCATGAGCCGGCCATGGCCAGTGAAGCTGGCCTCCCCATGGACCAGCAGCGCCACAGGAATAAGAAAGCGCAGGGTGGAGCCGGACTCCCCGCAGTCCAGAATGGGGGCGGGCCCGGCCTGGATGATGGAACTGCCCAGGCCGTGGATCCGCACAGCATTTTCCTGGGGGTCCTCAATTCCTGCCCCTAGGGCGGAGAGACATCTGCGGGTAGCAGCAATGTCCTGGCTGTTCCCTAAACCACTAATGGTGCTGCGGCCATCGCTGAGGGCCGCAGCAATGAGGAGGCGGTGGGCCTGGGACTTGCTGGGCGGTGGGGTGATGGCCCCGTGGAGCTTCGTGGGCATAATGGTCAGATCCATAGGGCAGCCTCCGTAAATTTCCGCAGTCCAGCCAGGTCCAGCCGCACGGTCTCCGCCCGGCCGATCTCCCGCAGGATCACCACATCGATGCCGTCGCCGGTCCGCTTCTTGTCGGCAGTGGCGGCGTCAAAGAGCTCCTCTGCGGTGTAGGGACAATCTGTGGGCAGGCCGTATTTCTCACAGACGGACTTCACCGCGTTCAGGGTGCCCACAGGACTGAACCCCAAACGCTCCCCGGCCCGGGCCGCCAGGACCATGCCTATGGCCACAGCGTGGCCGTGGGATACGGCGTAGCCGCTGCGCTTCTCCACAGCGTGGCCCAGGGTGTGGCCAAAGTTCAGGAGCTTGCGCCGCCCCCGCTCAAATTCGTCCTCCGCCACCACGGCGGCCTTGATCTCCACATTCCGCCGGACTACATCCTCCATGTGCGCCCGGATATCCCCCTCCAGCAGCTGGCGGAAAAATGCCCGGTCAGCGATCAGGCCGTGCTTCAAGGTCTCCGCAGCCCCGTCGGCAAAGGTTGCCTCCGGCAGAGTGCGGAAGGTCTCCGTGTCGCAGAGGACCATTCTGGGGGGCCAGAATGCCCCCGCCAGATTTTTCCCCGCCGCCAGGTCCACGGCGGTCTTGCCCCCCACGGAGGCGTCGGAGGCCGCCAGGAAGGTGGTGGGGATCTGGACCACATCCACCCCCCGCTGGTAGGTGGCCGCGGCAAAGCCCGCCAGATCCCCCACCACGCCGCCGCCAAGGGCCACCACCAGATCCGAGCGGGTCAGCCTGCTGCCGGCGAAGAACTCCAGGGCATCTCCATAGGTTTTCAGGGTCTTGCTCTGCTCCCCGTGGGGAAAGGTAAAGAGCGCCGCCGTGAACCCCGCCCCCTCCAGGGCGGTCAACACCCGCTGTGCATACAGGTCCCGGACAATATCGTCGGTGACCACCACGCAGCGGCGGGCGGCGGTAATGCCGCCAATAAGCTCCCCGGCCCGGTCCAGCAGCCCGGGACCGATATGGACGGGGTAGTTGGTGGAGGCGGTAATTTCTACAGTGTACATTGCGTCACATCTCCTCTTGCTGCTATGGGATCAGTCCCTGTCGATGGTCTCCTTGATCTCCCGTGCCCGGCGGAGCATATCCCGCAGGGCCTCCCGCTGTCCCCAGCGGATGGCGTGGGCCATGGCCCCCAGCTCCTCCATGAGCACATTGATCTCCCGGACCAGGGCCTCCTGGTTCTCCAGGAACAGCTCCGTCCACATATCCTCGTTGAGCTTGGCCACCCGGGTCATGTCCTTGAAGCTCCCGGCGGAGAAGCCCTGGAAATCCGGGGCTGTGGGGCTGCCCACATAGGCGCAGCTCACCACATGGGCCAGTTGGGAGGTGTAGGCGATGATCTGATCGTGCTGCTCAGGGGTTGAGCGGGTCAGGCGGGCAAAGCCCAGGGCCTGGGCCAGGGTCCAGATGGTCTGGATATCCTCCTCCGCCGTCCCCGTGTAGGGCGTCAGGATCAGGCTGGCCCCCTGGAACAGCTCAGGGAAGGCGTTTTCGTAGCCGGAGCGCTCGATGCCCGCCATAGGGTGTCCCCCGATGAAGGTAAATCCACTGTCCCTGGCCACAGCCTCCAGGGGGGCGCAGACTACGCCCTTTACGCCGCCGCAGTCCATGACCAGTCCGCCGCGGCGAAAATCCTTCCGGTGGGCAGTGACATACTCTACCGCCGCCGAAGGATACAGCGCCACAATGACCAGGTCGCAGTCCGCCAGGCGTTCCGCCGTCAGCTCCCCGGCCAGAACCTTCTCCGCCAGCGCGCGGTCCAGCACATCCCGGTCACAGTCGATACCCAGGAGCGTACAATCGGTATACCGGTGGATCGCCTTGGCTAAACTGCCGCCGATGAGCCCCAGCCCGACGACACCAACTGTGTTCACCATGGCCTACTGTACCTCGACCTCGCCGGTGGTGAAGGAGCGGTCGGCGTAGGGACGAATGGCAGAGACCTGCTCCATCATGGTGGCAAACTTCTCCGGCCGCAGGCTCTGGGGGCCGTCACACAGGGCGTGCTCCGGGTCGTTGTGGACCTCAATGATCAGGCCGTCGGCGCCGGCGGCGGTAGCCGCCAGGGCCATGGGGGGCACCAGGGCATACTTTCCTGTGGCGTGGCTGGGATCCACCACCACGGGCAGATGGCTGAGCTGGTGGAGCACAGGAATGACGGACAGGTCCATGGTGTTGCGGGTCGCCGTCTCAAAGGTACGGATGCCCCGCTCACAGAGGATCACCTGGTTGTTGCCGCCGGCCATGATGTACTCCGCGCTCATGAGCAGCTCCTGCAGGGTGTTGGCCAGGCCACGCTTCAGCAGGATGGGCTTGCGGAGCTTTCCAAGCTGCTTGAGCAGCTCAAAATTCTGCATATTTCTGGCGCCCACCTGGATGATGTCGATATCGTCGAAGAGGGGCAGATGCTGGGCGTCCATGATCTCCGTAACGATAGGCAGGCCCGTGGCCTCCCGGGCCTTCAGCAGCAGGCGGATGCCCTCCTCGTGGAGGCCCTGGAAGGCGTAGGGGGAGGTGCGGGGCTTGAAGGCGCCGCCCCGCAGGACCTGGGCGCCAGCGGCCTTTACAGACCGGGCCACAGAGATGATCTGCTCCTCGCTCTCCACGGAGCAGGGACCCGCCATGACCAGGAAGTGGCCTCCGCCGATCTTTGCCCCGGTGCTGAGGGTGATGACGGTGTCGTTTTCGTGAAACTTGCGGTTGGCGCTTTTGTAGGGCTCTTGAATACGGCGGACATCCTCCACAATATCCAGGGCCTGGATGCTCTCAATATCCACCCGGGAGGTGTCGCCCACCAGTCCCACAATGGTGTGATTGGCGCCCACGGACATATGGGTCTCCAGCCCCATGTTGTGCAGCCAGGTATTGAACAGCTCCGCCTGCTGCTTCTCGGCGTTTTTCTTCAAAATGACGATCATTGCGGTATCTCCCTTCCCGGGCGGCTGCCCGGCGATCATTTTTTGCGTACAATAAAAAACGGCCTTACAGTTGTTTCACTGTAAGACCGGAACGGATGAATAGATTCCTTCACCTTTTCGCTGCAGCAAAACAGACCTTATCTACTTGTGTAGATAAAGTAAAAATAGGCGTAGGTGAAGGAGCGGATAATCATTGCACATACCTCATGTTTTGGGATAGACGTATTTTATCACGGTTGCATCCAGGATGCAAGAGGCAATATGCTTTAAATCGCAAAATTTTCAAAGAATCGTACAGCGGGCGATCCGGGTTGCCGGTCTCCCTCCACTGCGGAGAACGGGTCCGCCTGCTGTCTGCCGGGTATAGCGTGTCCCGGCGCAAAATTTGACCTGGAGAAATCCTGCAAACCGCCCCCGCTGAAGTTGTTCAGCGGGGGCGGTTTTTCTCTCTTTTGCTGAAGTTTCTTCTGATATTTTGTGGGAGACGACGGAAGAATTTTGGCGCCTGGCAGTTTTGGGGAAATTTAGGTGGAAATTTTTGACGAACGAAAATCGTGGAAACTTTCGGAAAATAGCTGATTTTTCGCAAAATCGGGAATCGAAATTTTTTTAAAAATGGTCAAGGCTACCAAAACGCTACCAAAGTCTACCCCTTGGGGCTCTAGGGCTGGAGGCCATTTCGGAAAATTTTTTTGCTACCAAAATAAAGCAAAAACGCTACCACCAAATTCTGGAAACCCGGAAAGCCTTGGGGCGCAAGGGGTTCCGGGGGCAAAAAATCCTGCTAAGGGGCTTAACGCTGGTCTTCCGGGCGAAAAAGTTGGTGATTTTGCCGAAAGGAAGCCAAAAGGATGCACTTTTATCCCACAAAACAAGAAGGAGGAAATCCACCATGAGAAATCTGAAGAAGATTCTCGCACTGGTCCTGGCTCTGGTCATGAGCATGTCTCTGCTGGCCACCGCCAACGCCTTCTCCGATGACAAGGACATTGACGCCACTTACAACGAGGCTGTCTCCGTCCTGTCCGGCCTGAAGGTGTTCGAGGGCTACGAAAATGGTAGCTTCCAGCCCAAGGGTCCCATCACCCGCGCTGAGGTTGCCACCATCATCTACCGCATCGTCACCGGCGATGTGGAGGGTAAGCAGGTCGGGCTGTATTCCGACTACAACCGGTTCGACGACGTTAAGTCCGGCTCCTGGTACGCTGGCTACGTCAACTACTGCGCCAACGCCGAGCTGGTGAAGGGCCGCGACGGTAAGACCTTCGATCCTCAGGGCAAGGTCACCGGTTACGAGGCTCTGGCCATGATCCTGCGCGCTGTGGGTTACGACAAGAACGGCGAGTTCACCGGCAAGGAGTGGCAGGTCCAGACCGCCGCTGTTGCCAAGAGCCTGGGGATCACCAACAATATCATCCCCGGCACTCTGAACACCGCTGCTACCCGTGAGACCGTGGCCGAGATCCTGTTCCGCGCCATCCTGGTCCCCACCGTTGAGTACACCCTGGCTTACGGTTATCGCCCCACTGGTGATTCCCTGGGCTGGAAGTCCTTCAAGCTGGAGCAGATCAAGGGCGTGGTTGTTGCCAACGAGTACGCTGATCTGTACGGCGCTTCTGCAAAGAAGGCTGGTAAGACCGAGCTGAACGTGAAGGGCGACATCTACAGCCTGGACTATGTCACCACCCTGGAGGATATCGGCGAGGCTCGTAACGCTTATGTCACCGGTGGTACTGTTCTGTACATGGCCGATGCCGGCAACACCGTCTTCGAGACTGGCGCTGAGACCGATATCTCCACCGCCAAGAAGTTTGAGGCTGCTACCGACATGAAGCGCGGTGACGCTGAGTCCTTCCTCAACTTCGACAACGCCACCTATGAGTACACCACCGACATCCGCGTCAGCTACTGGGTCGATCTCAACAATGACGAGCAGCTGACTGACAACGAGACTGGTGTGTTTGCCAAGGGTACCGAGCTGACCTCCGCTCAGGTCGCTATTCTCGAGGGCATCTTCGCTGATGATGACAAGATGGACGGCTGGGTCGTTGTCGGTACTAAGGAGCTGGAGGAGAAGAACGATGTCTCCAACGACATGACCTGGAAGGCCTTCTGCAAGGAGTACTTTGCCGAGTCCGACACCCAGATCGACGAGGTCAACGAGATTGAGAACGGTGAGTGGCTGAAGGTCATCGACAACGATGGCGACGGCGAGGCTGACTACGTCCTGAAGACCGAGTTTGCCATGGCCGAGATCACCAACATCACCTCCAAGGGCGTGTACACCATTTCTGCTCTGAGCAATGATGACGCTCCCGACTATGTTCCCGACACCAAGGACGAGCTGGATGTTGACAAGGACGATATCGTTACCGAGGACGAGCTGGCCGAGGGCGACATCGTTGTCTACACCCTGATCGATGGCAACTACTATGTGAACGTCGCTGAGATGGTCACCGGTACTGTTGACAAGAAGGGCATCAACTCCAAGACTGAGACCATGACTGTGGACGGCACCGACTATGTCCAGTCCCACATTGGTTACAGCGACGAGTGCGCTTACAACTTCTACTCCGATGTGACCGATGGCCACACCGAGGAGACCTATGATCTGTATCTGGATCACTTCGGCTATGTCCGTCTGTTTGCCGAGTCCGCTTATAACAAGGGCTTTGTCCTGCTGACCGACGGCTACTACTGGACCAACAACCGCGACGAGGAGTTCAAGGCCACCATCTATGATCTGGAGGCTAAGAAGCTCATCGATGTGGATGTGAAGGCCGACAAGAACGCCAGCACCTTTGTTGACGATAACGACGAGGGCGCCAACGGCAGCCGCGGCACCTGGGATCGCCTCCTGGAGGCCGGCCAGGTTTACCTCAACTACAACACCGAGGCTAAGGATCCCTTCATCACCAACATTGCTGCCTATGCTGTCACCGATGGCGTGTACGCCCTCAACGACGCTGAGACCGCTTCCAACCGCGAGGACTACATTGTCCGCCAGCTGGATACCGATGGTGTTAAGCTGAAGGACCGCAACATCGAGAGCGTTGATGGTCAGCGCGTCCAGACTGTTACCAGCACCCAGTACTACCTGGTTGTCAAGGACAACGATGGCGACATCGATGAGATCCTGACCTGGGTTGGTTACAAGAACACTCCCGATGCCGCTGAGCTGGGCAATGAGACCTATGCTTACGCTGTTACTCACGAGAGCGATACCACCGTCTACGACGTGGCTGACATCGTGGTCTTCGAGACTACCACCACCGCTGATCGCGACACCTTCTTTGTCTACGAGGACAACAACTGGGCTTCTCGCGAGTACGTCTGGGGTATCGGCTACGGCGCCGATGACGCCATTGTCGATGACCGCATTGACGTGGATGGCAAGAACAACCTGCTGGTGAATGGTCCTATCCAGTTCTATGTGATCGACGAGGACGGCAACGTTCTGACCTTCATCAACGAGAACTATGCCAGCTACAACATCTATGCCGGCTATGTGAACGTCATTGACGACACTACCAAGTACGACTACTTCCAGGTGGCCGACACCGCCGCTGAGGACGATCTGTACTTCAGCCCCGAGGAGGGCAGCGATGAGTACGCCCCCATCTACGAGCTGTATGTGAACAAGAAGGGCGAAGTCGATGTGAAGATCATGGACGATTGGTCCGATGTTCCCATGGGCGCTGCTATGATCCTCTTCACCGACAGCAAGGAGAATGTGGAGTACGCCATCTATGTTGGCTCCGTCGCCGTGCCTTACAGCGCTACCGATGATCTCAAGGTTGCTCTGTTCGACCTGTGGCAGACCATCATGCTCGATGCCGACTACACCGCTCCCACCGCCGTGGAGAAGGCCATTAAGGCCGCTGAGGCTATCAAGGTTGTCACCGCCGAGAACAAGGCTGCCGCCGATGCCGCTATGGCTGAGCTGGATCGTCTGCTGGCCCTGGAGAGCACCATCACCGTGAAGGAGAAGGAAGCTCTGACCACTGCCAAGGATAACCTGCAGAAGCTGATCACCGCTTACGAGACCGCCGACAAGGATCTGAACAAGGCCAAGACCGCTGCCAAGGCTAAGCTGGCTGCCTGCTATGACGGTATCACCCCCTCCAACTCCCAGCAGACTGCCGCTCTGAACGCCTACAACGCCAATGTGGCTAAGATCAACGCTGCTGCTTCTGTTGAGGCCGTCGAGGCTGCTCTGACCGCTGCCATCATTGAGATGACTGCCTTTGATCAGGATGCCAGCGACGCCGATCTGGCCGGGAATCTGATCGATGCCGGTTACGAGCTGGACAAGGTCGTCTCCATTATGATGGAGAATGACAAGGAGCTGACTCTGAAGGAAGTTGCTGATGCTATCTACAGCAGCGACAACCAGATCGGCGATGAGAAAATCATCCCCGCTATGCTGAAGGCCGGCGTGACTCCCGAGGAGATCTTTGAGGGCTTCACCAGTACTGAGAAGACCGCTCCCACTCTGGCTGGCTACATGAAGAGCACCGCTGAAGCCGATGCTATCGTCGACGGCTATGTGAACTACTGGGCTGGCTGCGAGAATCCTAAGGGTGTGAACAACATGGACGTCGAGCTGGTTGACGGTACCCTTAAGCTGACAATGAAGGCCGCGGAAGCCAACATCAGCGACAGCGATTTGGTTGATGTTGCTACCGCTGCTGGCCTCGATGGTGCTAATGCTCAGGTGAAGTGGACCTATGGCGGTGTACAGTATGGTCCTGAGAGTGTTACTAGCTTTGCCACTAACTACTGGGCTGGGGTGAAGACTGCGGCTTGGGGTGGTTCCACTGTTACCATCACTGTGACTGTGGGTGACACTTCCATGACCGTGATCTTGACCAAGTAATTATCAGCTGAGTTCCTGAGAATTAAGCAGTATAGAACCCCCAAGGGCTTTGGCCCTTGGGGGTTCGTTTCTTACCGAAAAGCGATATAGGCAAAGGTCGGTCCGCCGTCGTTCAGAGCCGGACAAGTCATGTCGCTGTTGTCTGTCACCGTGAAGCCGGTATCCGTCAGCTTGATCGAGTCATAGCCGTGGTTGGCAGTGACTACGCCGAAATGTGAACCCAAGAGGGCATAATGTCCAGATGGTGTGCCCGAACTTTTGTCCCCTGCAATGATCAGCAGACTAGGGCGGAACCCCAGGGTGATTGTCTGCGTATTGCCGTTTCCGCGGTAGCTGCCTACGACATAAGGTTTATTGTTGGGACTGTAAGCAGCGTCCGCCGTAGCCTGGGCAGCGGCAGCGGCGCTCTGAGCGGCGGCGGATTCTGTATGGGCCGTGGTTTTCACTCCTTCTAACCCGGAATCGATATTGACCATCGCTTCATTGAAGTCCCGCATCATGATGCGGTCGTCCTCCTTCCACTGGGGCAGATGATAATTTTTCGTATACTCCATCCAAAAATCTCCTTTCTGTATTTGCGTCCCGGTAAAAAACCGTTACACCTATGGGGTGTAACGGCCATTTGTTGCACGCTTCCGTGCAACGGCATTTTCCACAAATTTTCTCAGAGATTTTCTGCAAAACCGCCGCCCCGTCAACACCCGGTTGACAAAGCGGCGGGAGG
>CAUWCX010000043.1:0-21290 GCA_963557105.1 uncultured Oscillospiraceae bacterium | reverse complement strand
TACAGAGACAGTATCGAATGATTGCAGTAAGAGCCGGTACAATCTTAATTGATGAACGGCTTTGTGATCCGTCAAAATTAGGGCGGCTCCGTTTTACCTGTGCCCATGAGCTGGCTCATTGGGTACTACATAAGAAGTTGTACTCTGGTACTGGAGATGTTGCTGCTTATAACGGAAATGTTTCTTCCGATGAAAGTCATGGCATAATTGAGCGCCAGGCAGATACTCTGGCTTCTGCTCTGCTGATGCCTTTACCGCAGATCAAAAAATGTTTTTACCGACTTAGAATGGGTCGGACAGATGAACAGCTCATTGCTGAAATGGCAAACATTTTTGAGGTTTCCAAGCAAGCAATGCAGATTCGTCTAAAATCCAGAAACCTGATATAACCAAAGAGCGGGAATAGAGAGAGGTACTGCCCTCTCTCGCTCTCCTCTGCTATGCTATTTTGTACCTAATATGTTCGCAATATTGCGAACAAGGAGGGATATTCTATGAGGAAAGAAAGCACAACAATTCAAAAATGTAACAGCAGACTAACAGCTTTAGGGCTTAACAGCGACGCTGCGTTTCATAGAAGCAAGCTGATTCTAAAGATTTACCGGGATGTAGTCTGGGTTCTGAGTGAACGGGCAGAAGAATTGCAAGAAACTGCTTGGATTATGGGAGAACAAGATATAGAGTCTGGCCTCTGCTATCTTGAAAATTTTGCACCAGATATTGAACTACAAGCCTTTGAAGAAAAAGTGTGCTGCCTTGTTCAAAATCAAATGCTGGTCAATATTATTGACCGTGCACTCCTTCGTCTGAAACGGTATCCGGATCGAGGGGAACTTTACTATGAAATTTTGACTAAGCAATTCATCTATCGGTTCAACAGTACAGAGAAAGAATTGCTGGAAGAACTAAATATAGAGCGCAGTGTCTTTTATGACCGAAAACGAGAAGCTATCTATTTATTTTCTGTTTGCTTGTTTGGATATTCTATTCCAGAAGTCCTGGAGGAACTGCCCCGACTAAATTCCGACTAAATCCCGACAAATCCCCGACCTAATCCCTACTCCCTTCCGACTTCCGACCTGTTATACTTGGTATAGTGGCAGGAATGCGCTAAATTGAATACTTTTCTACATAAGGCCCGGCATTATCCGGGCTTTTTTCATTCCTGCTGTAATATGGCGGCAGGAACATGGCTGGAGGTGAAAACACTTCCGGCCTTTTTCTTTGCCCGGTATTAGGAGGCCGGTATGCGCTGGGAGGCGTACATAGCAAAATATCCATGACACCGTTCAAATTCACTGACTACCAAGAATTTGAACGGAGGAAAGGATATGACAAGAGTATTCATTTGGAAAAATAACAGCCCACAGGAATGGGAGGAAATCAGTTTTTCAGCGTTCAGTAAGGCACGCCGCAATGGTTGCTTTACTGGGCGCTTTTTTGTTGAAACAGTCAAAATGTTCCGTGATGAAGATGACCGCATTATCATGGAATGTTCTCGCAAAGATTTTGAAAAATACCAACAGGAGGACCGCCACAGCCGCTATCTCCAGGAACATGAGAAAAGCCGCTCTATATTCCCGGCTTCTCATGTGGGAGATCGTGACGGCACAGAGGAAGGTTATCAGGATACAGATTTGTTTGTGGATGAATCTGTTGATACTGCGGAACAAGCAATTTGTAATCTTCTTATGGCCGATCTGCACCGTGCTTTGCAGAAACTGAGTCAAAAAGAACGCGCTTTTATCTTGGATTATTACAGCATGGAAAAGCCAAGTACACTGAAATTAGCCAAAAAATATGGTATTAGTCAACCCGCAGCTCACAAGCGTCTGAAAAAAATTGAAGAAAAAATAAAAAAGTTGGTTATAGATTTCTAAAAAAAGTGGCAGTAGCAAGTGAGAGGGAAATCCTTTCACTTGCACCTTGACAACCTCATATACGAATCATTAAGTTTGATCCTCTTTGGGCGTAATAGCCGCTACATCAGCGGTATATTTTCTGAGAGCTGCCACTCACATAACAGGCCAACCCATTTTTGCTGTATAGATGAGTTTGCGGTTTATCAGAAATATATCAGGCTGGAATACATCGGATGGCATCCGGTCATGGCATAACAAAGAGGGGAGCTCTCTTATAGCCATAGTCCGAGCGTGATAACAACCGTCGCAGGCCATGGGTAAGACCAAACGAAGTGGAGGTGAAATTCCTGAGAAGCAGGCCAGCCACCTGCGGCTTAATGATTACCCGAATCCCTGGGGTGTCGTGGACAAGTAAGGGATAAAACAGGCGCTAAATTGAAGGAGACTCTGTAATTTTTGCAGGGCCTCCTTCTTACATAATCAAATCTCAAAACATAGGAGGATGAACATGAAAGAAGATTGGATTTATAAGCGTGGGGATTTATATTACGCCAATTTGAACCCTTATTTTGGATCAGAACAAGGCGGCACCCGTCCTGTTCTGGTTCTTCAAAACAATGTGGGAAATTTTTTCTGCCCCACTTTGATCGTGGCTCCACTCACCAGTAAATGGATTAAGAAAAAGGAATTGCCCACACACTATGCGCTGGAAAGCGTTCCAGAGCTTGGACTGAAATCTGTTGTTCTGCTGGAGCAAATTAAAACGATTGATAAAAGGCGTGTTTTATCGTACATTGGGCGCGTATCTCGCGAAGAAATGAGAGCGATTGATGATGCCCTGCAAGTTAGTTTAGATATTCATATTCCGGAGGAAATGGAAGCTCCGTAAGGCCACTTACCGGATAAAGGAGGCGTTTTTATGTTTGAAGCAAGAATTGCGGAATTGAACCGCTTTAATGAACAAAATCCTGTCAGCTATGACAAAAGAACCTATACGGTCGATGAGATTCAGGACATTCTGGGTATCAGTCGCCCCACAGCATATAATCTGGTAAAACAAGGTGTATTCCACAGCGTCAGAGTCGGCGGTCATATCCGCATTTCCAAAAAGAGCTTTGATGACTGGCTGGATCACACAGATGAATGATTTGTCAAGGATGCCGATCTCCAAATCGACATCCTTAACTTTTTTTCTGCTTTCTCTTACAATGAGGCCATAGCAAGAAAAACTTTATAGAGGAGGCAAAAGCCATGCAGAAACAAAGAGTAAAGACCAGTATGTCTGTACCAGAGATGGGCAAAATGCTTGGGCTTGGTAAAGTAGAATCCTACTGGCTGGTTAAAAAGAACTATTTCAAAACAATTCAAGTGGCTGGACGAATGAGGGTTATGCTGGATAGCTTTGAAGATTGGTATTCCGGCCAGTTCCACTATAAAAAAGTGGATGGTACACCGCCTGGAGAGAAATGGAGGCATACTACAATGTCAGTACCGGAAATGGCGGCTCTTTTGGGGCTGAAATCTGGCACAGCTTATGATCTTGTCAAAAGAGGATATTTTGAAACAACCTTGATTGACCGAAGAATTCGTATCATTACCAGCAGTTTTGAAGCCTGGTATCAAAAACAAACTCATTATGTGAAAATCTCAGAAAGGAGCAATGAAAATGGCATCTATTGTGAAGCGTAAAAGTAAATATTCTGTGGTGTATGATTACACAGATGAAAACGGAAAACGCAGACAGCGTTGGGAAACCTTCAGCACAAATGCAGAAGCAAAAAAGCGAAAAAAACAAATTGAGTATGAGCAGGACTCCGGAACATTCTTTATTCCCACAGCAAAAACCCTGAACGATCTGCTCGATGAATATATGTCCATCTATGGTGTAAACACCTGGGCAATGTCAACATATGAAAGCCGCCGTGGTCTGGCGAGAAACTACATAACTCCTATCATCGGAGATATGTTACTATCCGACATCACACCAAGGATGATGGATAAGTATTACCGCGATCTGCTCTCTGTTAAAACAGTAAGCGTCAACAACCGCAAACCCACAAGCGAATATCTGACCCCGCATACAGTAAGAGAAATTCACAAGCTGCTTCGCAGTGCCTTTAATCAGGCAGTGCGTTGGGAACTAATCAGTCGTAATCCTGTTCTGAATGCAACCCTTCCCAAAGAAGAACATAAAGAACGAGATATATGGACTGCCGAAACGCTGAGCACGGCAATGGAGGTCTGCGATGATCCCATCCTTTCTCTTGCCTTAAATCTGGCGTTCTCCTGCTCTTTACGCATTGGCGAAATGCTGGGACTTACCTGGGACTGTATTGATATTGCACCACAGAGCATCGAAAATGGTTCAGCTTATATATTCGTCAACAAAGAGCTGCAACGGGTTACACGAGGTGCATTGGACGATTTGAGCGACAAAGGTGTTATCAAGAAGTTTCCACCTTGTATAGCCAGTACCCATACTGCTCTGGTTCTGAAAGAGCCTAAAACAAAAACCAGTATTCGCCGCGTGTACCTGCCGAAAACAGTTGCCTATATGCTGGTAGAGAGAAAAAAAGAAATCGACGAGCTGATGGATCTGTTTGGAGATGAATACATCGACAATAATCTGGTCTTTTGCTCCAGCAATGGCCGTCCTATGGAAAGCCAGGTGATTAACCGTGCTTTCAATAAACTTATCAAAGAAAACGGACTGCCTCATGTTGTATTCCATTCTCTCCGCCACTCCAGTATCACCTACAAGCTGAAACTCAATGGTGGCGATATGAAATCCGTCCAGGGCGACTCTGGTCATGCTCAGGTAAAAATGGTTGCAGATGTCTACTCTCACATCATCGACGAGGATCGCTGCATAAACGCTCAGCGATTGGAGGAAGCATTTTACTCCTCCAAGACACCTGATCCTGTTGAAGATACAGAGCCTAAAACTTCGGATGTTGCAGTCACTGAAAGTGATGAAAGTGATGCAGCGAAGATATTAGAACTTCTTAAAAATCCCGAAACTGCCGCACTGCTCAAGCAGCTGGCAAAGGCTTTATAAGATCCCTCCATCAGAAGAACGCCTCTCACTTTGTGAGAGGTTTTCTTCGTTTGAACCACTTTGCACAGTGACCAAACACTTTTTTTGTTAGCAAGGTTCTGAAGGCATTTTTGAGCGATGTTAGCAAATTCACGATTTTGTTTGCAACTCCCTCTGATTTCTGCTAACAAATGTTTGCAAGTTCCTTTGGTAAAAATCGAACCTCTGACTTACCGCCTTTCTTAGCAAAAGGCCAAATCTCGTTAGCAAATGTTAGCAAACCAAGGTTTTCTGCAAAAAAGCCAAGAAAGCCGCAGAAATAAGAAAAGCCGAAAACCCTGATAAATCAAAGGTTTTCGGCGTGTTTGCTGGCGTCCCTGGCGGGATTCGAACCCACGGCCTTTCGCTTAGGAGGCGAACGCTCTATCCTGCTGAGCTACAGAGACATCTATTCAATTAAAAATGGTAACAATCACTTTTCGTCGTAAGGCGGCTGGTAGAGCATAACCTTAGGAGGCGAACGCTCTATCCTGCTGAGCTACAGAGACATCTATTCAATTAAAATTGGTAACGATCACTTTTCATCGTAAGGCGGCCGGTAGAGCATAACCTTAGGAGGGAGGTGCTCTATCCAGCTGAGCTACTGGCGCGAATATTTTCCGCTTCCCGCTTGATTTCCCGGGAAAGAGCTATACTATTATATCCGACCGGTTTTCGGTTGTCAACCAACCGATTTGTGGAGTCTTCATCATTTGCCACCGGATGGATCGTGAAAAAAAGCAGAAAATTGTCAAGGTTGCGGGTTGAAAATAGCAAAATTTTGTACTATACTAAGAAAGTTGAAATTTTATCTGTCATTCTGACCCGAAGAAGGGGGTATTTTTTTGAAAAACGAAAAGCTCAGAAACGTAGCGATCATCGCCCACGTTGACCACGGCAAGACCACCCTGGTGGATGAGATGCTCAAGCAGGGCGGCGCCTACCGTGAAAACCAGGAGACCGTGGACCGCGTTATGGACTCCGGCGACCTGGAGCGGGAGCGCGGCATCACCATTCTGGCCAAAAACACCGCCATCCGCTATGGCGATGTGAAGATCAATATTGTGGACACTCCGGGCCACGCCGACTTTGGCGGCGAGGTGGAGCGCATCCTGAAGATGGTCAACGGCGTTATCCTGCTGGTGGACGCCGCCGAGGGCCCCATGCCCCAGACCCGTTTCGTCCTCAGCCGCGCCCTGGAGCTGGGCCACCGGGTCATTGTGGTGGTCAACAAGATCGACCGCCCCGACCAGCGCATCCACGAGGTCATGGACGAGGTGCTGGAGCTGCTGCTGGAGCTGAACGCCACCAACGAGCAGTTCGAGTCCCCCACCCTGTTCTGCTCCGGCCGCCAGGGTACCGCCTCCTACAGCCCCGACGAGCCCGGTGTGGACCTCAAGCCCCTTTTCGACACCATTGTGGACTATATCCCCGCCCCCGAGGCCGATGTGGACCAGCCCTTCCAGATGCTGGTCTCCGCCATCGACTACAACGAGTTCGTGGGCCGCATCGCCATCGGCCGCATTGAGCGGGGCGTCATCCGCCAGAACCAGGAGATCGCGGTGTGCAACTACCACGCCCCCGACGCCGCCCCCAAGAAGGCCAAGGCCGTCAGCATCTACGAGTTCGAGAGCCTGGGCAAGAACCCCGTTACCGAGTCCTCCGCCGGCAACATCATTGCCATGAGCGGCATTGGCGACATCACCATCGGCGACACCATCTGCTCCCCGGAGAAGGTGGAGCCCATCGAGTTCGTCAAGATCTCCGCTCCCACCATCGAGATGACCTTCTCCGTCAACGACTCCCCCTTCGCCGGACGGGAGGGCAAGTTCGTCACCAGCCGCCAGATTCGCGACCGCCTCATGCGGGAGACCCTGAAGGACGTCTCCCTGCGGGTCACGGAGATCGAGGGCTCCGCCGACTCCTTCAACGTGGCCGGCCGCGGCGAGATGTCCCTGTCCATCCTCATTGAGACCATGCGCCGGGAGGGCTACGAGCTGCAGGTCTCCCCGCCCCGCGTCCTGTACCGGGAGATCGACGGCGTCCGCTGCGAGCCTATCGAGCGCCTGGTGGTGGATGTTCCCGCCGACAGCGTGGGTGCGGTCATCGAGAAGATGGGCTCCCGGAAGGGCGACCTGCTGGAGATGACCCCTGTGGGCGAGCGCATGAAGATCGAGTTCCTGGTTCCCGCCCGTGGCCTCTTCGGCTACCGCAACGAGTTCCTCACCGACACCAAGGGCGAGGGCATCATGGCCTCCGTCTTTGACAGCTACGCCCCCTACAAGGGCGACCTCAGCCGCCGGAACACCGGCTCCCTCATCGCCTTCGAGACTGGCGAGTCCATTACCTACGGTCTGTTCAACGCCCAGGAGCGCGGCTCCCTCTTCATCGGCGCAGGCGTCCCCGTCTACGCCGGCATGGTGGTGGGCGTCAGCCCCAAGCAGGAGGACATCACCGTCAACGTCTGCAAGAAGAAGCAGCTGACCAACATGCGCGCCAGCGGCAGCGACGACGCCCTGCGCCTGGTGCCCCCCCGGAACCTGAGCCTGGAGCAGTGCCTGGAGTTCCTGGCCGACGACGAGCTGCTGGAGGTCACCCCCAAGAGCCTCCGTATCCGCAAGCGCATCCTGGACCACGAGAAGCGGATGAAGGCCCTGAAGGGCGGCAAGAAGTAAATTTTCGCCCCCTCTCCCCAATCAACAGCAAACCGCGCCCCCGCGGGATAGTCTTGGCTATCCCACAGGGGCGCGGTTCTTTTTCCGGCACAGCGCCGGAATCAGTTGAACTTGTTCTGGGCCTCGTTGACGCCCTTCTCCATGAGGCACAGGGCGGCATCCACCGCCCGGCCCACCGCCTCATCCACCACCTTTCGCTCCTGGGGGGTGAAGCCGCCGATGACCCAGTCCACCATCTCGTGGTCCGGGTGGGCGGGAGATCCGATGCCCACCTTGATCCGGGGGAACTGGTCGGTGCCCAGGTGGGCGATGATGTTCTTCAGGCCGTTGTGTCCACCGGCGCTGCCGCCGGCGCGGATACGCAGCTTGCCCAAAGGCAGGGACACGTCGTCGGAGATCACCAGCACATGGTCCGGCGGGATCTTATAGAATCCCCCCGCCAGCTTCACCGCCTCCCCGGACAGGTTCATGTAGGTCTGGGGCTTAATGACCAGCGCCCGCTGATCCCCCACCTGGACCTCCCCGGTGAGGGCCCGGTAGCGCAGCTTGTCGATTTTGACGCCCTCCCGGCGGGCCAGCTCGTCCGCCGCCAGAAAGCCGATGTTGTGGCGGGTATTCTCGTACTGCTTGCCCGGGTTGCCCAGGCACACCAGCAGCCACTGCACCCCGCCGGAGCGATTGCCAAACGCCATAGATATGATTACTCCTTTTCCAGAAAAAAGGGGCGGGTGATCCCCGCTCCTGAGACGGTCAAAAAAGTGAGGCACTTTTTTGACCGAAACTCGCGCTGCGCTCTGCGCTTCGGTTGCCCGCCAAGGGCGGTCAATTCGACGCTCGCTCCGCGAGGCGTATTTTCCGCCAGGTACACGCCCCGGCGGAAAATGATTTTACTTTCTTCGCCGCCTACAGGCGGCGAACTCTGCGAGGCTCTTTTGACAGACTGAGGGGCGGGTGATCCCCGCCCCTTTTGTTGCTCGAATGTTTTCGCCGGAATTACACCCACAGCTTGGACACAGAGATCTCCTGATAGATACGCTCAATGGCCTCGGCAAACATGGGGGCCACGGTGAGGTACTTGATCTTGTCGCTGAGGGAGGGGTCCACAGGGGCGATGGTGTCCAGGAAGGCCAGCTCGGTGATGACGCTGTCATTGATGCGGCCGATGGCGGGGCCGGACAGGACGCCGTGGGAGGCGCAGGCGTACACATTCTTGGCGCCGCCCACCTCAACGATGGCCTTGGCCGCGTTGCACAGGGAGCCGGCGGTGTCCACCATGTCGTCGAAGAGGATGCAGTCCTTGCCCCGGACGTCGCCGATGACGTTCATGACCTCGCACTGGTTGGCCTTCTGCCGGCGCTTATCCACGATGGCCAGGTTCATGTGCAGCTTCTGGGCAAAGGCACGGGCTCGGGCCACAGAGCCCACATCGGGGGAGACCACCACCATCTCCTCGCACCGCTCGCCAAACTTCTTGGCGTAGTAGTCCACAAAGATGGGGTTGCCGTAGAGGTTGTCCACAGGGATGTCGAAGAAGCCCTGGATCTGGGCGGCGTGGAGGTCCATGGTCAGCACCCGATCGGCGCCGGCGGCAGTCAGCATATTGGCCACCAGCTTGGAGGAGATGGGGTCACGGGCCTTGGCCTTGCGGTCCTGGCGGGCGTAGCCAAAGTAGGGGATGACGGCGGTGATGCGGCCGGCGGAGGCCCGCTTCATGGCGTCGATCATAATGAGCAGCTCCATCAGGTTGTCGTTGACGGGGCAGCTGGTGGACTGGACCAGGAACACATCGGAGCCGCGGACAGACTCGTAGATGGAGGCGCAGACCTCGCCGTCGGCGAAGTGGCCGATCTCCGCGTTGCCCAGCTGAATGCCGATGAGCTTGCAGATGTCCTTTGCCAGCCCTGCGTTGGCATTGCCGGTGAAAACCTTCATGTCCTTACCGTGAGAAATCATTGTTGTAACTCCCTCTTTCTTCTTCGTTGTAGTTTTTTACGCTTGTCTCCTGCAGCGTGAAGAATCTTGTTTTTTCTTCTCTATATCAACGTTTTATGAATCCCTTACTTCTTGTGCAGGTCTCTCCGGCGCTTGGCCCAGCCGGGCTTGACCTCCTGCCGCACCCGGCCGATGGCCAGGCTGTTGGCCTCCACATCCGCTGTCACCGTGGTGCCCGCAGCGATGTAGGCCCCATCCCCCACAGTCACCGGGGGGACCAGGTTGGTGTTGCAGCCGATGAAGACGTTGTCGCCAATGACGGTGCGGGACTTCTTGATGCCGTCGTAGTTGGAGGTGATGGTGCCGCAGCCGAAGTTGACCTTGCTGCCCACATCGGCGTCCCCCACATAGGTGAGGTGGCTCATCTTGGTGCCCTGGCCGAAGCTGGCGTTCTTGACCTCCACAAAGGCCCCCACCTTGACGCCGTCCTCCATTTTGCAGCCGGGACGGACATGGGCATAGGGGCCCACATGGACCTCCCGGCCCAGGGTGCTGCCGTACACCTGGGAGGCGTTGACCACAGAGCCGCCGCCCACCACGGAGTTGTCCACCAGGGCGTTGGGCCCGATCTGGCAGTTGTCGCCGATGATGGTGTTCCCCCGGAGGATGGTCCCCGGCAGGATCGTGGTCCCCGCGCCGATGGATACCCGGGGATCGATATAGGTGTGGTCGGGGTCCAGCACATTGACCCCTGTTTTGGCGTGGTAGACCGCAATGTCCTCCTTCACCGCCTGCTGCAGGCGGATCAGCTCCGGCACCGTGTGGAAGGACAGCATCATGCTGCCCACCGGCAGCATGGCCTCGTGGACCTCCTCCACCCAGCAGCCCTTGGCAAATTCAGCGATGTCCCGCTCATAGCTCTCCTGTGTGCCCACGGCGGCCACGGCCCCCTCCGGGATGCAGGACGCGATCTCGTCGTGGTACTCCGGGTCAGCCACAATAAAAAACCGCCCGATGCCTTTCTCCGTCCAGGCCCGCATACACCAATCCAGTACGGGGCAGAACAGCGCTTCCTGCAGCATCAGCGGCTTACCATTATAAGTCTGACCGGGTTCGTCCATCATAAAAATGACAATACACTTCTTACTCACTTGGATACCTCCCCTTCCACAAGCGGATATGACCATCTTCATTATATCAAACCCAGCCCGTTATGCAAGAGGGTTTTTGAAAAAAGCCGTCCTTCGCCGTATTTTGTCTGTATCTGGGGCAAAACTTTTCCTGTCAAGTCCTTTTTGCACAAGGATTCTCCCATTTCCTGTTAAAATTTTGTGCTTTCGTCTCCACGGCAGCGATTACCGCAATGTTTATGATAAAATTTTTCAAAAACTCTCGGTTTATGCTTGAATTTGGAAAGAATTTGTTTTACAATAAAGGCTGTTGAACTTTGGCCGGGGCGTACTTTTTTCCCCGGTCCCAGGGAGGAAGCTATGCTGCACATCGTTCTGGTCGAACCGGAGATCCCGCAGAACTGCGGCAATATTGCCCGGACCTGCGCTGCCACCGGCAGCCAGCTCCATCTGGTGGAGCCCCTGGGCTTCGACATCTCCGAAAGAGCCGTCCGCCGGGCAGGACTGGACTACTGGCATCTGGTGGATGTGTTCACCTATCCCAGTGTAGAGGACCTCTTCGCCCAGCACCCCCAGGCCGCCCAGGATCTGTGGCTGGCCACCACCAAGGCGCCCCAGGATTACAGCGAGGCCAGCTTTTCCCCGGACTGCTGGCTCTTCTTCGGCAAGGAGACGGCGGGGCTGCCCCTGGCGCTCCGGGAGCGGTTTTTCCACCGGTGCATCCGTCTGCCCATGCGCCCGGAGGCCCGGAGCCTCAACCTGGCCAACAGCGTGGCTGTGCTGACCTATGAGGCCCTGCGGCAAAACGGATTCCCCGGACTTCTGGGCACAGGTGAGATGGCCGGAGACAATTTGTCCCCGGACTGCACATACTAGCTTATCCTGATCTCTCCGCGAAACCACCTGCTGTATTTAGTATTTATATGATCGAAAGGAGTTTCCCAACGATGAATTACAACAAGAAGACCGTAAAGGATATGGACGTCAAGGGCAAGAAGGTCCTGCTGCGCTGCGACTTCAACGTGCCCATGGCCAAGGATGGCAGCGGCGTCATCACCGACGACAAGCGCATCCGCGCCGCCCTGCCCACCATCCAGTACCTGCTGGACCAGGGCGCCGCCGTCATCGCCTGCTCCCACATGGGCAAGCCCGCCGCCACTTATGAGACCTTCGTGAAGAAGCAGACCGAGAAGGGCAAGGACCCCGCCACCCTCACCGAGGAGAAGTGGAAGAAGTCCCTGGAGCAGCTGTCCCTGAAGCCTGTGGCCGCCCGCCTGAGCGAGCTGCTGGGCCGCGAGGTCATCATGGCCGCCGATGTGGTGGGCCCCGATGCCCAGGCCAAGGCCGCCGCCCTGCAGCCCGGCCAGATCCTCCTGCTGGAGAACACCCGCTTCGAGAAGGGTGAGACCAAGAACGATCCCGCCCTGGCCAAGGCCATGGCTGACATGGCGGAGCTCTATGTGTCCGACGCCTTCGGCGCCGTCCACCGGGCCCACGCCTCCACCGCCGGCGTGGCCCAGTACCTGCCCGCTGTCTCCGGCTTCCTGATCCAGAAGGAGCTGGACTTCATCGGCGGCGCCCTGGCCAACCCCAAGCGCCCCCTGGTGGCCATCCTGGGCGGCAGCAAGGTCTCCTCCAAGATCGGCGTCATCAACAACCTGCTGGAGATCGCCGACACCATCATCATCGGCGGCGGCATGGCCTACACCTTCTCCGCCGCCCAGGGCGGCAAGGTGGGCAACAGCCTGCTGGAGAGCGACTGGATGGACTACTCCCGGGAGATGGTCCAGAAGGCCGCCGACAAGGGCGTGAAGCTGCTGCTGCCTGTGGACACCGTCTGCGCCGACAAGTTCGCCCCCGACGCCGCCAGCCAGATCGTCCCCGCCGGGGAGATCCCCGACGGCTGGGAGGGTCTGGACATCGGGCCGGAGACCATCCGGCTGTACACCGACGCCGTGAAGGACGCCGGCACCGTCATCTGGAACGGCCCCATGGGTGTCTTTGAGTTCCCCGCCTTCGCCAAGGGCACCGAGGCCGTGGCCGAGGCCCTCAGCAAGACCAGCGCCATCACCATCATCGGCGGCGGCGACTCCGCCGCTGCGGTGCAGCAGCTGGGCTACGCCGACAAGATGACCCACATCTCCACCGGCGGCGGCGCCTCCCTGGAGTTTATGGAGGGCAAAGAGCTGCCCGGCGTGGCCTGCCTGCTGGATAAGTAACACGTTTCGACCGGGCAGCTCCCGGGGTCCCAACAGAGCCCAGCGTCAGCGGGTCTGTTGGGAGGAGGAGCTGCAGCGAAGTGAGCGAGCTTTCCCGCCTGCGGGGAAGCGAGGGATACGGCGCTTGCGGCAACGAGCCCGGCGTGGCCTGCCTGCTGGACAAGTAATCGCCAATCCACTTTCTGTGAATATCGGGGGCGGGGACCCTCTCCGCCCCCGGATCAAAATACTACTATATTTATATCTTTAATCATTCAGGAGAAGAGAACGCTATGAACCGTAGATACCGCAAGACCATCATCGCCGGCAACTGGAAGATGAACAAGACCGCCACCGAGACCAAGAAGTTTGCCGAGGAGTTGAAGACCATCCTGCCCCGCGCCAAGTGGTGCGATGTGGTGGTCTGCGTGCCTTTTGTCAATATTCCCGCCGCCCTGCGCGCCTTCAAGGATATGCGCGTGTCCATCGGCGCGGAGAACCTGTACTATGAGCCCAACGGCGCCTACACCGGCGAGGTTTCCGCCGACATGCTGAAGGATCTGGGCGTGAAGTACGTCATCATCGGCCACAGCGAGCGCCGCCAGTACTTCGGCGAGACCGATGTCACCGTCAACAAGAAGGTTCACGCCGCCCTGGAGGCCGGCCTGCACCCCATCATCTGCGTGGGTGAGAGCCTGGAGCAGCGGGAGATGGGCGTGACCATGGAGCTCATCAACCTGCAGGTGAAGTCCGCCCTGTCCGGCGTGGCTCCCGAGAAGGTCCGCAAGTGCGTCATCGCCTACGAGCCCATCTGGGCCATCGGCACCGGCCGCACCGCCACCGCCGAGCAGGCTGCCGAGGTCTGCACCGCCATCCGCGCCACCATCCGCAACCTGTACGGCGCCCGGGTGGCCCGCTCCGTCACCATCCAGTACGGCGGCTCCATGAACCCCAAGAACGCCGCTGAGCTGCTGGCCCAGCCCGATGTTGACGGCGGTCTCATCGGCGGCGCTTCCCTGAAGCCCGACCAGTTTGTGGAGATCATCAACGCCTCCAACCAGGAGTAATTTCTCCCGTTCCCAGTAACCGCCCCAGCAATTGAGAATCGAGGTTATTATGAACAAAACGCCTACCACTCTGATCATTATGGACGGCTTTGGCCTGCGGAGCCAGGATGGCGGCAACGCCATCGCCCACGCCAAGACCCCTGTACTGGATAAGCTGTTTGCCACCTGCGCCCACACCACCCTGTCCGCCTCCGGGCTGGACGTGGGTCTGCCTGAGGGTCAGATGGGCAACAGCGAGGTCGGCCACACCAATATCGGCGGCGGCCGGGTGGTGTTCCAGGATCTGCCCCGGATCTCCCGGGCCATCGAGGACGGCACCTTCTTTGAAAACAGCGCCTACTGCGCCGCCATGGACGCCTGCCTGGAGAAGGGCAGCGCCCTGCACCTGTACGGCCTGCTGTCCGACGGCGGCGTCCACTCCCACAACACCCACCTGTGGGCCCTGCTGAAGATGGCCAAGATCCGCGGCCTCAGCAAGGTCTACATCCACGCCTTCCTGGACGGCCGGGATGTCTCCCCCACCAGCGGCAAGGACTTCGTTGCGGAGACTGTGGCCAAGTGCCGGGAGATCGGCATCGGCAAGATCGCCACGGTGATGGGCCGCTACTTCGCCATGGACCGGGATAAGCGCTGGGACCGGGTAGAGCTGGCCTACGACGCCATGGTCTACGGCCAGGGCATCCAGAACCCGGACCCCGTGGACGCCGTGGCCCGCAGCTACCAGAACGGCATCACCGACGAGTTCGTTGAGCCCGTGGTCTGCGACAGCGAGGGCGTCATCTCCGACAACGACAGCATCATCTTCTTCAACTTCCGCCCCGACCGGGCCCGGGAGATCACCCGGGTCTTCGTGGACCCCGCCTTCGACGGGTTCAACCGGGAATTCTTCCCCCTGACTTATGTGTGCACCACGGAGTACGACGCCACCATGCCCAACGTCCTGGTGGCCTTCCCCCGGCTGCGGGTGTCCAACGGCCTGGGCGAGTACCTCAGCAAGATGGGCATGACCCAGCTGCGGATCGCCGAGACGGAGAAGTACGCCCACGTCACCTTCTTCTTCAACGGCGGCGTGGAGGATGTGTTCCCCGGCGAGGACCGGGTCCTGGTGGCCTCCCCCAAGGTGGCGACCTACGACCTGCAGCCGGAGATGAGCGCCTTTGAGGTGACGGACAAGTGCGTGGAGCGTATTGCGTCCGGAAACTACGACGTCATCATCCTCAACTTCGCCAACTGCGATATGGTGGGCCACACCGGCGTGTACGATGCCGCCGTCAAGGCGGTGGAGACCGTGGACGCCTGCGTGGGCCGCGTGGTGGCCGCCACCCGGGAGATGGGCGGCATCGCCATGATCACCGCCGACCACGGCAACGCCGAGGAGATGAGCAAGGCCGACGGCTCCCCCATGACCGCCCACACCACCAACCTGGTGCCCTTCATCCTGGTTGGCGCGGACGCCAAGCTCCACCCCGGACGCCTGGCGGATATCGCCCCCACCATCCTGGATATCCTGGGCCTGGCCTGTCCCCCCGAGATGGACGGCAAGAGCCTGATCGACAACTAACTCGACTGTCAAAAAAGTGCAAGCACTTTTTTGAGTGACACTCCGCTTCGCGCCTTGCGGCCTTTGGCCGCTGCGACGCGCGCTGCGTGAGCTGTATTTTCTGCCACGCACATGTCGCGGCAGAAAATGATTTCACCCTATTCGCCGCCTGCAGGCGGCGAACTCTGCGAGGCTTTTTTAGCGAGCTGAACTAACCTCTCTGGATACAAGAAAAGTGCCGCTGATTTCACCGAAATCAGCGGCACTTTTGCTATTTGGTTATCCCTCGCTCAGATATGCCAGCGTCCGGCCCAGGGGAGCGGTGAAGCCCAGGCTTCGGTACATCTCCTCGTCCACCGGGGCGCAGCAGACGGTGAGGCTGGCCATGCCCCGGCTGCGGCTCCAGTCCTGGGCCGCCTGGGCCAGGGCCCGGGCCGCCCCCTGGCGGCGGAACACCGGCTCCACATAGAAGTCCTCGAAAACACCGGTCTCTCCACAGGAGAAGGTGGAGAAGCAGGGGCTGACGCTGCACATCCCCACGGCCCGGTACCCCCGGCGGGCCAGGAAAAAGGTGATCTTTTCCCTGCGGATAGCCTCCGTCAGGCGGTCCATCTTCTCATCGGTCATCAGCGCCTCGCCAATCTCCGCCAGATAGCCGTTCTCCAGCTTACGCAGCTGCCAGCCCAGGTCCGGGTCCTCCGGGTCCGTGAGCCGCTCCACCGCAATGGGAACGGGCTCCGCAGGGGGCCGGCAGAAGAGGACGTCCTCCCCCTCGCTGTAGCCGTTGTAGCGGAAGCCCAGGCTCTCCCAGAACCGTCTGGCCCGGTGGCAGTAGGTGCTGAGCTCCACATAGGCGGCGCCCATTGCCGCCATGCGCTCCGCCAGGGCGGCGAAGCAGGCTTTGCCCACCCCCCGGCAGCGGTAGGGCGGGTAGATGCAGAACTCCGCCAGGAAGCACTTGCCGTCCTCCCGGTCGTAGAGGACGCAGAAGGCGAAGCCCACCTCCCGTCCATCCTCCTGGAAAAAGAAGCGGTAGCCGGGGTTCTCCCTCCGGCTGCAGATGGCCTCGACCCGCTCCCGATAGGCGGGGGCCAGCAGCCGTGCCACCTCCTCCGCCGTCATGGGGCCGTCCAGATCACAGTTGGGCTGTACGTCCCGCAGGAGCATGGCGTCCTTCTCCCGCCAGAAGCGGGCAATGTCGCGGGAGGAGCGGATCTCCCGCAGGGTGATGCTGTTGTTCATTGGGGTTCCTCCAAATCAAGTATTGGAGGGTCAGTTCCCGTGGGCCCTCCATTCACGGTCCATGTTCATTACAATCACCCTTTCTCTGTCAATTTACCCCGGCCGCAGCCCGGGTATGCTCTCAATATAGCATACCCGCCGGGGCAAAGCAAGGAAAAGCGCCGCTGATCCCGGCGTGATCAGCGGCACTTTTTTCTTACTTTTCCACCTTGAAGTCCGGCCCCAGGTCCCCGGCCATCCAGTGCTTGCGGCACAGGCCGATGTACTGGTCGTTGGCCCCCAGCACCACCTGCTCCCCCTCCTTCAGCACCTTGCCGTCGGCGTCGAAGCGGGCGTTGAAGGTGGCCTTTTTCCCGCACCAGCAGATGGTCTTGACCTCCTCGATCTTGTCGGCCATGACCAGCAGCTCATAGCTGCCGGGGAACAGCTCCCCCTTGAAGTCCGCCCGCAGGCCGTAGCACATGACGGGGATGCCGAAGTCGTCCACCAGGTGGACCAGGTAGTGGACCTCCTCCTTGGTGAGGAACTGGGCCTCGTCCACAATGATGCAGGCGTTCTGCTGCAGCTCCATGGGGTTGAGCTTCTGCATCTCGTCAAAGTAGATGCAGGGGTAGGTCAAGCCGATGCGGCTGACCACCATGTGGTCCCCGTCCCGGGTGTCCATCCGGGGCTTCACCAGCAGCGTCTGCTGCCCCCGTTCCTCGTAGTTGAACCGGGCCATCAGGGCGTTGGCCGTCTTGCTGGAGCCCATAGCCCCATATTTAAAGTAAAGCTGCGCCATTTCTTCTCTCTCCCTCGTTATTGTTCAAAGAGGCTGGCCTGCCCGTCCTCCAGGACGGACCGGGCCTCCGCAAGATACTTCCCAAAGGCGGAGGGCACCGCCAGCGCCTCCAGCTCCGCCAGATCCACCCAGGTGAACTGGGGGGCGTCCCCCCGCACCGACACCACATAGCCGGTCATCTGCCACTCCACATGGGTGAAGATATGTCTGGCCAGAAGCTTCTTCAGCCAGTCCAGGGCCGTAAGCCCCCAGTCCGCCAGGGGCTCTCCGCTGCGGTCCTCCCCCAGGGTCCCCTCCACATTGGGGAACTCCCACAGCCCCGCCAGCAGGCCCCTTCCCGGCCGCTTCCGCAGGGCCACACGGCCATCCCGCACCAGCAGGTATACGGTCTTCTCCTCCGCCCGCCGGGGCGCCTTGGCCCCCCGCAGGGGCAGCTCCTGGGCGCAGCCCAGCCGCCGGGCAGCGCAGATCCCCTCCAGGGGACAGGCCCCGCACTCCGGCGCCCCCTTGGGCAGGCACACCGTAGCCCCCAGGTCCATCAGCGCCTGGTTGAACTCCCCGGGCCGGTCCTGGGGCATGGCGGCGGCCATGCGGTCACGGAAGCGGTTACGGGTCCCATGGTCCAGAATATCCTCCCGGATATTGGCCACCCGGGACGCCACCCGCAGCACATTGCCGTCCACCGCAGGGACCGGCAGACCAAAGGCGATGGAGGCCACCGCCCCGGCGGTGTAGTCCCCCACACCGGGCAGCGCCAGCAGCCCCTCCCGGGTGCTGGGGAACTGTCCCCCCAGGTCATCCCGGATCATCCGGGCCGCCCGCTGCAGGTTTCTGGCCCGGCTGTAGTAGCCCAGCCCCTGCCAGAGCTTCATCAGCTCCTCCTCATCCACCGCCGCCAGGGCCTCCACCGTGGGCAGGGCCTCCATCCAGCGCTGGTAGTAGGGCAGCACCGCCGCCACCCGGGTCTGCTGCAGCATGATCTCCGACACCCACACCCGGTAGGGGTCCCGGGTCCTCCGCCAGGGGAGATCCCGCTTGTGGGCGTCATACCACGCCAGCAGCGGCAGGCCCATGGCCCGCAGCTGCTCCACATATTCCATCTTCGCTCCCCCTATCCGAACCGCCGGGCGAAGCCGCAGCGGCGGCACAGCTCCTCCGGGGGCTGACCCCGGGAAAAGCCGTCGTAGATGGCCCTGGCCCGGGGACTGGCCAGGATCTCCCCGAAGTCCGCAGAAAAAATATTCCCCAGGGGGATATCCCCCTCGTGATCCAAGCAGCAGGGCACCACGGTGCCGTCCACCAGCACTGCCGCCTGATCCCGGAGGGCCAGGCAGAAGCGGGTATCCGTCTCCGGGGCGGTGAGGTCCGGCCAGTCGAACTTCTCCGCCTGCTCCAAAAACAGCCGGCTGCCCAGCCGCCAGGAGCCGTCCCGGGGCTGAGGCAGGTCCAGGGGCCAGGCCCCCACCTGTCGGGCCAGGAAGTCCAGGATCTCCCCATTGCGCCTGTCCTCCCCGCCCATGTTCCACAGCCGCAGGGCGCAGATCACATCCTGTGCCGAGGCCCGCCGGGCAAAGGACCAGACGGCGTCCAGGTACTCCCCCAGCTCCTCCCGGCCGTTGCCCTCCATGGCGTGGAGGGAGACGCTGACCTTGTGGAGGGCCGGGGACGACAGCAGCATATCCCCGCACTGGGGCAGCAGCGTGCCGTTGGTGGTGATGCACACCCGGAAGCCCAGTTCCCCGGCAGCAGCCAGGATCTCCCCCAGGGCCGGGTGGAGCAGAGGCTCCCCCATGACATGGAGGTAGAGATAGTTGGTATATCCCCGCAGCCGCTCCGCTGCCCGGCGGAAGTCCGCCGGGGACATGAACTGTCCCCTCCGGCGGGTGCCGGGGCAGAAGGAGCAGCGCAGATTGCAGACATTGGTGATCTCCACATAGACCCGCTTGAGCATCTCCGCCCCTCCTCTCCTGTTCTCCGCCCCATCCGGCAGGCGCTGTCCGTCAACACTGCCCTATAGTCTACCACACCCCTCCCGGCCTTGGCAATCGGCAGAGTGCCGAAAGGGCCGGAGAAGTTTTCCCCATTTCCGCAAATTTCCCGAAAAAATGTTGCAGTTTTTCCCCATTTCCTGTTGACAAACCGGAGTTTATCCCATATAATACCTCAGTAACCGCACCCTGGTGCAGTTTCACAACCAAATACCTTATCAAGAGTGGCGGAGGGAACGGCCCGATGAAGCCACGGCAACCTGCTCTCAGCAAGGTGCCAATTCCGGCGGTCAGCGCAAGATGAGGAAAGCAACGCTTTTAAAACACGCCTGTCCGGCGTGTTTTTCTTCGTTTTGCAGAACAATTTTGCAGTTTATGAAAGAGAGGAAATCCATGGCAAACCGCATTTTCACTTCCGAATCCGTTACTGAGGGGCATCCCGACAAGGTCTGTGACCAGATCTCCGACGCCGTCCTGGACGCCATCCTGGCCCAGGACCCCAACGGCCGCGTGGCCTGCGAGACCGTCACCACCACCGGCATGGTGATGGTCATGGGGGAGATCTCCACCAGCTGCTATGTGGACATCCCCGGTGTTGTCCGCCGCACGGTGGAGAAGATCGGCTACAACGACCCCGCCTACGGCTTTGACGCCAAGAGCTGCGCCGTCATGACCACCATCGACGAGCAGAGCGTGGACATCGCCATGGGCGTGGACGGCCAGAGCGACGAGGAGATCGGCGCCGGCGACCAGGGCATGATGTTCGGCTACGCCTGCGACGAGACCGACACCCTCATGCCCGCCCCCCTGGCCCTGTCCCACAGCCTGTGCCGCCGTCTGGCCCAGGTCCGCAAGAGCGGCGAGCTGAACTGGCTGCGCCCCGACGGCAAGGCCCAGGTCACTGTGGAGTACGACGGGGAGGGCCGCGTCCTGCGCTGCCCCGCCATCGTTGTCTCCACCCAGCACGACCCCGACATCTCCATCGAGGCCCTGCGGGAGGCCATTGTGGAGACGGTGGTGAAGCCCGTCATCCCCGCAAAGTACATCGACAGCAGCACCAAGTTCTACATCAACCCCACCGGCCGGTTCGTCATCGGCGGCCCCGTGGGAGACAGCGGCCTCACCGGCCGGAAGATCATCGTGGACACCTACGGCGGCGCTGCCAGCCACGGCGGCGGCGCATTCTCCGGCAAGGACCCCACCAAGGTTGACCGCTCCGCCGCCTACATGGCCCGGTACATCGCCAAGAACATCGTGGCCGCCGGCCTCGCCCGCCGCTGCCAGATCGAGCTGGCCTACGCCATCGGCGTCAGCCACCCCGTCTCCGTCCTGGTGGATACCCAGGGCACCGGCAAGGTCAGCGATGAGCGTCTGAGCCAGATCGTCCGTGAGCTCTTCGACCTGCGCCCCGGCAAGATCATCACCCGCCTGGATCTGCGCCGCCCCATCTACGAGCAGACCGCCGCCTACGGCCACTTCGGCCGCAGCGATGTGGAGCTGCCCTGGGAGAAGCTGGATATGGTGGATGCCCTGAAGAATGCCTAATTTTTCCTCCCCCGCTGCGGCTGATGCCGCGGCGGGGGAGTTTTTGATTTGCCCTTCGGTGGGTGGGTGGGAAAGGAGATCGTTCTTATCGATAGTCCCGGGGATTCCATCCCCGGACCCCGGGTTACTTTCCCCTCGCCGGGAAAGTAACCAAAGGGACGCTCAGGAGGGGGACACTTTCGATTGTGTCCCCCTCCTGAGAACCACCCCCCGCACCGACATCTTCAAGGGGGCTTCGCCCCCTCGCCAGAGGG
>CAUWCX010000042.1:0-21318 GCA_963557105.1 uncultured Oscillospiraceae bacterium | reverse complement strand
AGAGGGAGAGCCAAGGCTGCAACTGTTTTACGGACACCCGCATGATTCCGGGGGGGAACGGGGGGCGGTAGCCCCCGAAGAACCCCGCGCCGTGGCGGCGCGGTGCCATGTCGTTGGGATGCAACCGGGCAACAAGGTTGCACGGGGGGTAGCCCCTCTGGCGAGGGGGCGGAGCCCCCTTGAAGAGTCGTTTCAAGGAGAGGGGGTCGAGGGGGAAAGGGAAATCGAAATCCCTCTCCCCCTCGCGTGTTTTTGGTTACTTTTTGCACGAGCAAAAAGTGACCCGGGGCGTGGGGATGGAATCCCCACATGGTTCGACAAGAACAATCTTCTTGCCCACCCCCCCAGTGGCCATATACCAACAGTATATGGCCACTATCCCCCCAGGATCACCTCTGCCATCGCCTCCCCCAGCAGTCGGGCGGAGAGCAGCGCCTCATCCAGGGAGTTCCCCGCCGCCCCCATCTCCACCAGGAGGCTGCCGGTGGTGGTGTGCTGGTTATACCGGGAATTGCGCACCGTAATGGGCCGCATGAGGGTGGGGTAGTCCGCCGCCAGCTGCTGCTGAATGGCTGCCGCCAGCTTCAGGTTCTCCTGCCAGTGGGGGTGCTCCAGTCCGCCGCCGTCGGTGCCCACCACAAAGGACATCTGGGCGGCGTTGAGCCCCGCCACGCCGCTGACCACCTTATAGGGGTTGCCCTCGCTGTCGGAGACAGCGTCCCGGTGGACATCCAGCACAAAGGCGATGGTGGGATAGTTCTCCAAATACCGCTGCACCGTCTCCAGGGAGCGGTCGTAGGCCCCGCTGTACTCCGGGTAGTCGTGGAGGGTCGGGTCGTGGAGCACCTCCAGCCCCGCCTCCTCCAGGACCCGGGCGATCTCATCCCCCACCCGCACCACATTATAGGCGTTGTCCGTGGTGCGGCAGTCCCCGCTGGGGACATAGGACTGGCCCTCCGGCATGGTGTAGGCCTCGCTGCCGTGGGTGTGGACGATGAGGACCTGGGGCCCCTCCTCCGGCCCCAGGGCTGCGGCAAAGCTGCCGTCAAAGATGGCGGGGTCCACCTGCTTGTCCGAGCGGTTGGTGATGTACACATCCCCGGCCACAATATACCCCTCCGGGGATACGGGCCGCAGGGTCTTGGCGGGAACGCCGTTGTCCGCCAGCACCAGGGGCGGCGCCGGGTCCGCCGGCTCCTCCGGCAGGGGGACGGCGCTCTCCTGCCTGTCCGGGGCGGGGGCGTCCCCGCCGTCGCTCTCCTCCTGGCCCCGAAGCCCCAGCACCGCCTCCCGCCCCGACAGCAGAATGGGACTCTGGCCGATGGCCATGGCCACGGCGGAAGGCAGGCGGTCCGGCGGGCGGCTGTCCCCCAGATTTCCCCGCAGGATGGCCACCGCCAGCTCCCCCTGGCGGCCCAGGGCCTCCAGGGCCGACTGCGCTGTGGGGCTGGCGGCGGTGACAGTCACCAGCCACAGCACCCCCACGGACAGGAGCAGCGCGGCCGCCTGGCGGCGGCGCTGGGGTCTCGGTCTGCGTTTGATGGTCATGGACATTCTCCCCCTTGTTCATCGCTTGTCCCATCCTATGGGGATCTTGTCCACAATATGCCCCCCTGTTTGTGGATAAGCCCATTGCCCTGGGGAGCGGCATGGGTGTATAATCAGAAAAACCACCGCCGCAGGAGGGCCGACTATGGGAAAATTTACCGGTATGCTGCTGGTCAGCGACTACGACAACACCCTGCTCTACACCGATCCCACCCTAAAACACGGCGCCCCCATGCCCCCTATGCCCCAGCGGAACCTGGACGCCATCCGCTACTGGATGGGGGAGGGGGGCGTATTCGCCGTGGCCACAGGCCGGTCCCTGGCGGCCTACCGCCGGGCGGGGCAGACTGTACCCACAAATGCACCCACCATTGTGGATAACGGCGGGGCCATTTACGACTTCCGCACGGGGGAATATGTGCTCACCCGCTTCCTCCCCGCAGGGTCCCGGGAGCGCATCCGGGCAGTGGCCGACGCCTTCCCGGACATCTCCCTGGAGCTGTACCGCCCCGGGGACAGGGTGCTGGTGCTGCGGCCCTGCCCCTGGAACGACCAGCACGCCAAGCTCACCGGCGCAGGGTACGAAGTCCTGCCGGAGATCACGGCGGAGACCCTGGACGAGCCCATCTGCAAGGCCCTCTTCGTGGGGGAGCCCCAGCGGCTGGAGGTCCTCCGCCGCTTTATCCGCAGCCAGGACTGGGGCGGGGAATACGAGCTGATCTTCTCCAGCGGCATTTTGCTGGAGATGACCGCCCTGGGTGCCCACAAGGGGGAGATGGTGCGAAAGCTCCAGGCCCTGTGCGGCTGCCACAGGCTCTACTGCGCCGGGGACCACGCCAACGACCTGCCCATGCTCCGCTCCGCCGCCCGGGGCTTCTGTCCCGCCAACGCCATCCCGGAGGTGCTGCACTCCGGGGCCACAGTGGTGTGCCACTGTCTGGAGGGGGCCATTGGGGACATTGTGGAGATCATCGGGCGGGAGGAGTGCTGAGCCCGACCGCAGACAAAAATCCCCCGGACTTGGGAAAGTTTTCCACAAGTCCGGGGGATATTGTTAAAATCAAAAAAGTGCAAGCACTTTTTTGCGTAGCACTCCGCTTCGCGCCTTGCGGCCTTTGGCCGCTGCGACGCGCGCTACGCGAGAAGTATTTTCCGCCAGGTACACGCCCCGGCGGAAAATGATTTCACTCTATTCGCCGCCTCCGGGCGGCGAACTCTGCGAGGCAATTAGCTTTATTTTCCACAACTCCGGGATGCCTTTTGCCCCGGGAGCGTTCCTCTCCGGCAAGGCCCCATCCCTAAAGGCGGAGAGCATAAGCCCGATGAGGAACATATTCATCACGGTGTACCAGTTGCCCACCAGCAGGGGGAAGGGGAGGAAAACATCACAGCTTCAAATCTCTTTTTGTTCTCTTGCTGTTACCTTAGTTTTTCATGATACTTTCTCGTTTTACTTTATATGTACAAATAGGGGATGACCATAAAGTTGCCCGATAAGTACCTAAAAATGAATCATTATATTGATTTACAAAAGGAAATGCTATCACACGAATAGAATCAAATTCCGAAAAATAATTTAGTGGAACTCTGAATTTTATATTCTTTTGATTGACTTTTGCTACGCCTAAATGATAAAAAGCGTTTTCTGGCTCTAGGTAAGCAGCAAATAATACATCAAATGCATCTCCTTCATGAACAAATTGCTCTTGATAACGACTTCCATTTAATAATGCTACAAAATCGAATTCAGCACATAGTTCATTTGCGTTTTCATCAATAAAAATGCTATATGGCCGCCCGTTCGTACTGCAAAAAGCATCTTCTATTTCTCCTTGAAGATGTTGATCATCAAGAAAATCATCTGAATTTTCATTCACAACTTGAAAACGTTTTATAAATATATCTGTTTTTCCAACAAAAACAAAACAGAGGTCATTTGTGTTATAAATCAACCCGTCAATACATATTTTGTTATTCTTTGATATACTTATTTCATCAGCGGCATGTATATGGAATTCATGTGTAATTCGTTGTTCTTCATCATTAACAGAAAAGGGAATTGGTACAAAATTGGACAACAAATATATCTGAAAAGTCGTATCATAATTTGCCAAAAACGAAATGTCTAGGTAAAAAGTTACAGACTCCCCTTCTGTCCGTAACGCTAAAAATTCGTTCTGATCTTTATCATGAAGTATGGTTCTTAACTGCAATGATTTCTCATTTGATGAATTATGGTATATGGACGAAACAGCGGTGTTTCCCCTGGGCCGGGGACTGCCGTTGAGGATCAGGAGCTTCATGCCTCCAGCTCCCTGCCCAGCTGGTATGCTTTTTCCAGCGCGGGATGTCCGGCAATTTCTCCAACCGCGTTCACACCGCCTGCGAAAACCGTATGGACCAGCTGGCACCGGTCGAAGCAGTCCACCCAGCCCTGGACCGCCTTCACCGCCCCCTCAACGGTATCCGGGGAATCCTCCGCCGCTGTGGCCAGGAGATACGCCTTGGTGAAGGCGTAGTCGGAGTCGTAAAGGGGGTTGGCCCGGTCCAGCATGGTCTTGAGCTGTCCGCTGACACTGTAGTAGTAGACGGGGGTCGCAAAAACCAGGACGTCGGCGTCGTGCATATCCCTGGCGATCTCCACCGCGTCGTCGGCGATCACACAGTGGCCCACCTTGAGGCAGGCCAGGCACCCCCTGCAAAAGCCGAAGGTCTTCTCCCGCAGAAAGACCGTCTTTACCCTGTGGCCCGCGGCCTGGGCGCCTGCGGCAAAGGATGCGGCCAGCATCTCGGAGTTGCCGCCCTTGCGGGGACTGGAGGATAGGATCAAAACCTGTTTACCCATAAGAACTCTCCTTCTTGTATCTTGAATTGCCGGGATTCTCTGCTATACTCATGATAATACATAAACCTGACTTTAGGTCAAGTGTTTTTTTTTGCGGAGGATCGTATGTACACTATCGGTCAAGTATCTGAACTGTTCGGCCTGCCCATATCCACACTGCGGTACTACGATAAGCAGGGCCTTTTTCCGGGGATGGCGCGGGAATCTGGCATCCGAAAATTCAGCGACAGGGAGCTTGAGGCGCTGCGGGTCATTGAGTGCCTCAAAAAATCAGGACTGGAGATCCGGGATATCAAGCAGTTCATGGACTGGTGCGTGGCGGGACCGTCCACCTATCCCCAGCGCAAGGCGCTGTTTGAACAGCAGAAAAAAACGGTGGAGGCCCAGATCAAACACCTGGAGCGCGTGCTGGATATGCTGAAATTCAAATTCTGGTACTATGAACAGGCCATACAGGACGGAAATGAGGACCGCCTGCAGGGTATGCTCCCGGATGACCTGCCGCCGGAGATCCAGCGGATATACGATCACGCACACCGGTGACAGGGGAGGGGGAATACCCCTGCGCTCTCCTGTGGGCGGCGGCAAAAATGCGGAATATCCCCCGGACTTGGGAAACTTTTCCACAAGTCCGGGGGATATTGTATATCCGGTGCGCCCCATGGGGGCAGCTATTGGCGGGGATCCTGCTCCGCCTCCTCCGGCAGAAATTCCGCGATATCCTCCAGCCGGCAGTTCAAGATCCTGCACAGCTGGTCCAGGGTATAGGTGCTGACGTTGGCGTTTTTCCGCAGGCGGTCCAGCTGTCCGCTGCTGAACTGGTGCTCCCGGATCAGCTTATACTGGGAAACGCCCCGCTCCCGCATGGTGACCCACAGCCGGTCAAAAACGATCACGCCAACACCCCCCTTCCTGCCTTCAGCATAGGGCAATGTCTCTTTATTGACAATTGTCCATATATGGGCTATTCTATACTACAGTATCTGGGGATATGCCCACGGACAGAACAGATTCCCCGGACTTTTCCACAAGTCCGGGGGATCATGTGCACAATTGCCCTATTCTTCCAGGGCAAAGGCCTCCAACAGCCTGGAGAGGATCTGACTGGCGATCTCGTACTGCCTTCCCGACAGCCGCTCCAGCCGGTGGGCCAGGGCGCTGCCCCGCTCCTCCGGCGGCGGACCAAAGAGCAGGGCGTCGCTGGACACCGACAGCACCGTACAGATCCGCTTCAGGGCGGTCAGGGATATCCCCACCACACCCCGCTCCACGGCGGACAGGTTCTTCGCCCCCATGCCCACCAGCTCAGCGAGCTGCTCCTGGGTAAATCCCGCCCGCTCACGCTCCCGCCGGATGTTCTCGCCCACCAGGACATTGATCTCTTTTCTCTCCATCCCCACAGCACCGCCTTTCCGCATTCGTTTGTGCAACAGTTCTTTTGACGCACCACGGTATAACCAGTATACCAAATCCTGTCAATACCGCGCTGCGCAGAAAAAGACCGCTGCGACCCGTCGTCCCAGCGGTCTATATGTCCAGCAGCTCATCAAAGGAGATCCCCAGGACCGTTTGCAGCGCCAGGATCTCCTCCAGATAGAAGTGCCGCTGTCCGGCCTCCAGCTTGGCCAGGGCGCTGCGGGTCAGATCCACCCCCGCCAGCTGCAATCTTGCCGCCAGCTGCGCCTGAGAGAGCTGTTGTCTTTTCCGAAGGTCCCGCAGATGCGCCCCAAAGCGCCGGTCAGCTTCATAATCCATACCCCATCTTGCTCCTATTTTAGTGCAGTGATGTATGGATTTTATCAGTGACCCGTGGTATAATTGCACTAATACTGGTGCAAATCAAAAATAAACCAGAGGAGGAGACCCTATGCGCTACCAACAGCTCTACGCCTATTTGGTGGGACAGGTGGACGACAGTCTGCAAATGATCGGCGAGGCCCTTCTGCGGGAGAACTGCGGACGGGCGGATCTGCTGGCCGTTGGAGAAAAATTGAAGGCCGCCTTACAGGCCGCCGAGGAGCGGTATATTCAGGAGGAGGGGGAGGAGAACTAGAAGCGATCCCCTTGCCGCAGAAAAATCCCCCGGACTTGGGAGAACCTTTCCACAAGTCCGGGGGATATTGTTGAAATCAAAAAAGTGCAAGCACTTTTTTGCGTGGCACTCCGCTTCGCGCCTTGCGGCCTTTGTCCGCTGCGACGCGCGCTACGCCGCAGCGTTAAGAAAATATGCCTGTGGCATATTTTTAGCGTAGGCCGCAGCGGCTGTGCCGCGAGGAAACCGTGCTACAGGGTTGCACAGAAAATCTCGCAGAGTTCGCCGCCTCCGGGCGGCGAACTCTGCGAGGCGGTTGGCTTTATTTTCCACACCTCCGGGATGGCTTTTGCCCCGGGAGCGGCCCGCTCCGGCAAGGCCCCGTCCCGGAAGGCGGAGAGCATAAGCCCGATGAGGAACATATTCACCACGGTGTACCAGTTGCCCACCAGCAGGGGGAAGGGGGCGGAAAACAGGGGGAAGCCGAAGGTGAGCAGCAGGCTGAAGAAGCTCTGGGTCAGCAGGGCCGTCAGTATCCCGGTACACACCGTCCGCCCCAGAGTCTGCCGCAGGTGCAGGGTCCGGCGCAGGGCCCACAGGAAGAACCCAAAAAAGGCCGCCATCAGCGCCAGGAAGGGCAGCCAGCCCCAGTGGAACACCATACTGACCAGTAGTGCGCCGCCCTCCATCTCCACCAGCGCCCCGCCCAGCGCATTGGAGCTCAGCTCCACCTTGGGACCCAGCCACCGGCAGTCCCGCAGAATATTGCGCAGGGCGATGGTTTCAAAGCCAACCCCTAAGGAGTCCAGCTCCGGGTGGAGGATGATCCGCACATATGGCAGCATGATCCAGGCAATGCCCCCCAGCACAGCGCCCCCCAGCACCAGGGTCAGCAGGGCCGTTTTCCTGCGGCCGATGCCGAACCAGTCCAGCCGGCTCAGCAGCAGACCCATGGCGATCCCAGTGACGGTGATGATGGTCAGGGTCAGTATACTGGGGATCAGCGGGGTGATGGCCCCCACAAAGCCAAAGGCCGCCACCCCCGCCAGCACGCCCCACCACCGCCGTCCCCGCAGGGACCACAGCAGTACACCAAGGGCGGCGGGGAAGAGGACCATCAGTCGCTGGGCGATCCAGGAAACTCCCTGCACCTTATATGTCAAAAATACTGCCGCCGTCCCCGCCGTCAGCGCCGCCAGACAGAGTAGCGGATGGCGGCCCAGGGCGCTGATATCCAGCACATAGCCCAACATCAGGCACAAGGCCCCCACGGGGATGACCAGCAGATCCTCCTCCCGGGGGAAGACGCCGTTGGGCAGCAGATACCGCATCAGGGCCCCCGCCGTCATGAGCCCCAGGGCCATGGCCAGCAGCCCCCACTGGGGCCGGGGCCGGTGGATGCGGTCCAGTTCCGCCCCCAGGGAAACCGGGTCCCCCATCTGGCGCACAGCCTCCTCCTCCGCATCCGCCGGGGACATGCCCTCCGCCAGGTAGTCCGCCTGCTGCTCCAGCAGGTGGCAGGCGATCTCCTCCGTCAGCCGGGGGCGGGCCCTGGTCCACCGGATCTCCCCGGCCACCGCATCCAAAAAGGCGCAGATCTTGTCAGGCAAAGCACTCGTCCCCCTCCAGCACCCGATCCACAGCCCCCACATACTGCCGCCACTCCTGCTGCTTCTCCGCCAGCTGTCTGCGGCCCGCGTCGGTGAGGCGGTAGTATTTCCGGGGCCGGGGGCCGTCCTCCTCCGCCAGGTAGGACACCACATAGCCCCGCTCCTCCAGGGTGTGGAGCAGGGGATAGAGGGTCCCCGCCTTCAGGTCAAAGGTGTGGTCCGACCGGCGGCGGAGGGTGTCGATCATCTGATAGCCGTACATATCCCCCTCCTCCAGCAGCTTCAGCAGCAGCATCCCCGTGCTGCCCGCCAACAGTGTCTTGTCCATGGGATGACCTCCTTATTATATAGATAATCTACTATATAGACTGTCTATATAATAGCCCGCCGGGGACCACCTGTCAAGAGGGAAGGGGGTGGTCGGCGGATTTTTTCCGCCTATCCATAAGAAAAATCCCCCGGACTTGGGAAAACTTTTCCACAAGTCCGGGGGATATTGTGTATACTGTGGGGGATTACTGCTTCTTTTCCCGGTCGTAGGCCACGATGACCCGGCGGTTGGGCTCCGTACCCATGGAGTAGGTGGTGACATTGTCCACATCCTGCAGAGCGGTGTGGATCACATGGCGCTCATAGGCGTTCATGGGCTCCAGGGTGACATTGCGCTTATACTTGATGACCTTGGCGGCCACCTTGTGGGCCAGGTGCTGGAGGCTCTCCTCCCGCTTCAGGCGGTAGTTCTCCGCGTCCACATGGACCCGGACCCGCTTGTCGGCGCCCCGGTTGACGGAGTAGTTGGTCAGCTGCTGGATGGCGTCCAGGGTCTCCCCCCGGCGGCCGATCAGCGCGCCCAGCTTCTCCCCCTCCAGAATGACCTTATAGCGGCCCTTCTCCGGCTGGTACACCTTCACCTGGGCGCTGCTGCCCATGTGCTGGAGCAGGCCGGTGAGGAAGGCAGTGATCTGCTGGGCCTTCTCGTCATTGCACAGCTCGCCCAGCTCCTCCACGGGGGCGGCGGGCTTGGGGGCGGGCTGCGCCGCAGGCTCCTCCCGCCGCTTCTCCGCGGGCTTTGCCTCCCGGCGGGGCCGCTCTGTCCGGGGCGCGGCGGGCTTCTCCGCCTTGGGGGCGGGCTTTTCGGCCCTGACCGCAGGCTTCTCCTCGCTCTTCTGGGGGGCGGGGACCTTGGGGGCGCTCTCCTCCTCCAGGCCATAGGTCACACGGATCTTGGCAGGGGAGGAACGAAAACCCAAAAATCCAGATTTTGCTCTCTCTAAGATCTCGACGGACACGTCGTCCCGGTCGAGGCCCAGCTGGCTGAGGGCCTTGCTGAGGGCCTCCTCCTCGGTCTTGCCCGTCATGTCAAGAAATTTCATTGCCATATCGGGGTTTACTCCTTATCTTCGTAGCGGTCTTCCTTGTAGCTGCGGCCGCGGGCATAGGGGCGCTCGCCGATGCGGCCGGCATCGTTGGTGGAGACCTTCTTCTCCGGGGACTTGTGGGGCTGCTTCTTGGGGCGCTTGCCCTCGTTCTCCCGCTGCTCGGCGGCCCGCTTCTTGGCCTCCTCCATGCGCAGCTTCCGGGCTGCCTCGCGCTTGGCCTCCCGCTCGTCCTCCTCAGCGTTGAGCTTCTTGGTGTAGAACTTGCCCAGCAGGACCTCCTGGATGGTCATGAGCACGCTGTTGACGATCCAGTACACGCCCATGGCGGCGGGCATACTGAAGCAGAACCACAGGGACATGAGGGGCATCATGATGTTCATCATCTTGGCCTGGCCCTGGGCCTGCTGGCCGTTGGACTTCATGATGAGCACGCTGCTGATATACTGGGACACCGCCGCCAGGATAGGCACCAGCAGCACGCCGATGATCTCCCAGTCGAAGGCAAAGGAGCTGAACATGGCGCTGGGGGTGGCGGACAGGTCGATGCCCAGGAAGTTGAAGTCCACGTCAATGAGACCGGCAATGCCGCTGTTCTGGAACTGATCCCAGTGCCGGTGGATAAAATCGGACAGCTCGATCTGCTCATAGGCGGAGTTCATGCCGCTGCCGGCCACAAAGCCCAGGTTCACCGCCATCTCCCGCAGCTTATCCAGGATATCCTGGCCCAGGCCCATGAAGTGGGTGATGGGGCGGTAGATGATGGAGTACAGGGGGATCATGATGAACAGGGGCAGGAGGGACCACAGGCAGCCGCCCATGGGGTTGATGCCCTCCTCCTGGTAGAGCTTGGCCACCTCCTCATTGAGCTTCTGCTTGTTGTTGGCGTACTGCTTTTGCAGCTCCTGCTGCCGGGTGCTCAGGCGGCCCATGCGGATCATGCTGCGCTTGGACTTCATCTGGAAGGGCAGCAGGATCAGCTTGATCACCAGGGCGAAGAGGATGATGGACAGGCCGTAGGAGCTGGTGAACTCATACATCCACCGCAGCAGGGCCGCAAAGGGTACGGTAATGATTTTGCCCATTGGCTTTTTTTCCTCCGATATTCGTTTGTGCTAGGGGACAGGGTCGTAGATATCCCCCTTGTAAAAGGGGTGGCATCGCAAAAACCGCCGCAGGGCCAGAAGACCGCCCCGCCAGGGGCCGTACTTCTCAATGGCCTCCACCGCATACTGGGAGCAGGTGGGGATGAACCGGCACCGGGGGGGCAGTCCCGGGGAGATATACCGCTGGTAAAAGCGGATGGCCCCCAGAAAAAACCGCTTAATCATTCCGCCAGCAGGTCCAGCTTGCCCAGGGCCCGGTCCAGGGCCTCCGTCAGCTTCCGGTAGGACCCGTCCACCGACCGGCTGCGGGCCACCAGGATCACATCGTATCCCTGGCGCATCCGGGGCTGGGCCAGACGGAACGCCTCCCGCAGGCGGCGGCGGGCCCGGTTGCGGACCACGGCGCCCCCCAGCTTGGTGCTGACGGTGACCCCCAGCCGGTTGTGGCCCAGGCGGTTTTTCCGGCAGTAGACCACCATAAATGGGGTCACCGCAGAGCGGCCCTTGGCGTACATCCGGCGGAATTCATAGTTTTCTTTAATGGTGACGGCCTTTTTCACAGCGGCAGACCTTCCTTCCCAGGGAATGGCGACAGACCAGGGCGGGGAAATTTCCCCAAAATGCGCCCAAGGGACGGCAAAATGTGCTCTTGCCGTCCCCTTGATCTATCTATTTGCGATGCAAACTCCGCGGCCTTAGTGGGTCAGGCGAGCGCGACCCTTAGCGCGGCGGCGAGCCAGCACTTTGCGGCCGTTGGCGGTCCCCATTCTCTTGCGGAAACCATGCACCTTGGAACGCTGGCGCTTCTTGGGCTGATAGGTACGGATCATTTGCATACACCTCCTAATTTGTTTTGCTGTGGGGAGTCCCCACTACTCGACGGCGGGCCGGTAAAGGCCCCGCAGTTGACAGTATTTGGCCCGTCATTTGACAAGCAAGAGTTATTATACATAAAAAAGGCACCTGTGTCAATAAAAACTTGCAGAAACCCCGGATTTTTTCGCAAATTTGTCCACTTTTCTCAATCCTCAATTTTTTATACCAAATATAGTGGTCATTTTGGGGAATTGCGCTCCATATCTTGTGTTTATTTTGGTGAAAGGCGACTATACTTATTCTAATAATAAGACTAGTTTTTTGTTGCAATCCCGCCTCTTTTTTGCTATACTATACTCGGTATTTTGTCATGCCGCTCCATGGCCCCCGGTCATGGGGCCGCTGCTGCACGAAAACATACGGCGCAGAGCGGGGCGACGCCCCCGGCGCCGAAAGAGATCGATCATCGAGAGAGAACACAGAGAAAGGGAGAGCTTCTATGCAATCTGTTTCCGATATCTGGGCCATGATATTGACCCGCCTGCGGGAGGATCTGTCGGAGACCACCATCAAGACCTGGTTTGACGAGACCACCGTGGTGGCGCTGGACGGGAACACCCTGGTGCTCCACTGCCCCAACGCCTTCAAGCGCAGCAACATCCAGGACCGGTTCCTGCCCAACATTGAGGAGAGCTTAAAGGACATCTTCTCCGCGGATATGTCCGTCCTACTGCTGGACGACGACGGGCTGCGCCGCTACCAGGATAAGGAGGACACCCACCCCACCTCCCTGATGGAGAGCGGGGAATTCACCTTTGAGACCTTCGTGGTGGGCCCATCCAACCGTCTGGCCTGCGCCGCCGCCCGGGCTGTGGCCGACGCCCCGGGCCAGCATTACAACCCCCTGTTCATCTACGGCGACTCCGGCCTGGGCAAGACCCACCTGCTGTATGCCATCGCCCACGTGATCCGCAGCCGGAACCCCGGGGTGAAGATCGTGTACATCAAGGGCGACGAGTTCATCAACGAGTTTATCGAAGCCGTCCGCACCGGTAAGGCCGGGGACTTCCGCACCAAGTACCGGGAGGCGGACCTGATGCTGGTGGACGATATCCAGTTCGTGGCCGGCAAGGTGGAGACCCAGAACGAATTTTTTCACACCTTCAACACCCTGTATGAATCCAAAAAGCAGATCGTCCTCACCAGTGACCGGCCGCCCCACGAGATGGCCCAGCTGGACGACCGTCTGCGGACCCGGTTCGAGTGGGGCCTCATGGTGGATGTGCAGCCGCCGGATCTGGAAACCCGTATCGCCATCATCAAAAATAAGGCGGTGCAGCTGGGCTTCTCCCTCACCGACGAGATCGCCGCCTATATTGCCGCAAAGATCACCGCCAACGTCCGCCAGCTGGAGGGCACGGTGAAGAAGATCAAGGCTTTCCGGGATCTGGAGGGCAGCGATGTGGACAAGCCCACCGTGGACCGGGCCATCCAGGATATGAGCAAGTCCAACGAGTTCATCGTCACCGCCGACACCATCACCAAGGAGATCTGCCGCTATTTCCGGCTGGAGGAGGACCAGATCAAGGGCCAGTCCCGCAGCCGCGACTGCGTCAACGCCCGGCAGATCGCCATGTACCTCATCCGCCGCATGACCAGCCTGTCCCTCAGCGACACGGGCCTGGAGTTCGGCGGCCGGGACCACACCACGGTGATCCACTCCATCGAGCAGGTGGAGAAAAAGATGAAGAAGGACCCCGCCTTCAACGAGACCGTGCGGGCCATCATCACCAATATCAACTCCAAAAAGTAGCCCCGGCGCAGGGGGCGGAGCTTTTACACATTATCCCCCAAATTATCCACCGTTTCCACAAAAAGTTCTCCACATGGGGTGTGGATAATTGGGGGGTCCCGGACCCCTGTGGATAACTGTGGACAGGCGCCAGAGTTTTCCACACCGCCCTGTGCAGACATTTTTCCAGCAGTACCAACGGTTCCCGCCGCTTATCCACAAATTTTTCCTCTACTGCTCCTTCTACTAAAAATAAATTATATTATGCTTCTTATTGGCGCCTTATGCCAAATTTCCAACCCAACAGAAAGGATCGATGTGCCATGAAATTCTCCTGTGAAAAAGCCCTTCTGCAGGGGGCCATCACCACAGCCTCCCGGGCAGTCTCTGCCAAGAGCTCAATCCCTGCTTTGGAGGGACTGCTGCTGCAGGCAGACAACGGCCTCACTGTCTCCGGCTACAATATGCAGACCGGCATACGCACCCATGTGGAGGCCGACGTCACTGAATCCGGCTCTCTGGTGCTCAATTCCCGCCTTTTCGGCGATATTATCCGGCGTTTACCCGACGATATCGTCCTATTTTCCGCCGACGACAAACTGAATGTGCGCCTGACCTGCGGCGACGCCGCCTTCGATATCCAGGCCATCTCCGCCGCCGACTACCCGGATCTGCCGGAGGTGGAGGATCAGCACGCCGTGGCTATCCAGCAGCGGACCCTCCGGGCCATGATCGGCCAGACCTCCTTTGCCATCTCCACCAACGAGGCCCGCCCGGTCCACACCGGGTCCCTCTTTGAAATTTCCGAGACTGACCTCACCGTAGTCAGTGTGGACGGCTTCCGCCTGGCCCTCCGCCGGGAACCCCTGGAGGGGGCCCACGGCGGCGCTTTTTCCTTCGTCGCCCCCGGCTCCGCCCTCAGCGAGGTGGAAAAGATCTGCGAGGACAGCGACGACACGGCGGTGATTACGCTGGGTAATCGGCACCTGCTCTTTGAGGTGGGCCCCACCCAACTGATCTGCCGCCGGTTAGAGGGAGAATTTTTGGACTATAAGACCGCCATCCCCCGGGCCAACCCCATCAACATCCTGGTGGAGACCAAGACCATGATCTCCTCCATTGACCGGGTGGGCGTGGTCATCTCCGAGAAGCAGAAGAGCCCCATCCGCTGCCGCTTTGAGGAGGACCGGGTCTATATGTCCGCCAAGACCGCCAACGGCGAGGCCAAGGACATCTGCAAGGTCAGCGGCGACGGCGGCAGCCTGGAGATCGGCTTCAACAACCGCTATCTGCTGGAGGCCCTGAAGTACGCCCCGGCGGACACGGTGCGTATGGAGCTGAACACCGGCATCTCCCCCTGCATCATCACCCCCGTGGAGGGGGAGGAGAACTTCCTCTATATGGTGCTGCCGGTGCGGCTGAAGAACAGCTGATGGGGAAAACCGGGAGGGATACACATATGGAAAATATTACCATTACCACAGAGTTCATTAAATTGCAGGATCTGCTGAAGTTCGCCAACCTCACCGCCTCCGGCGGGGAGGCCAAGAACCTGATCCTGGACGGGCAGGTGTCCGTCAACGGCGAGATTTGCATCATGCGGGGGAAGAAGATCCGCCCCGGGGATGTGGTGGCCTTCGCCGGACAGGAGCTGACGGTGTCCTATGCGGATCGATAGGCTCCGCCTGGAGAATTTCCGCAGCTACAGCAGCCAGACCGTGGAATTTGACCGGGCCTGCAACGTGATCTACGGGGACAATGCCCAGGGGAAGACCAACCTGCTGGAGGCCATCGTCTGCCTCAGCTGCGGCCGGTCCCCCCGCACCCGCACGGACCGGGAGCTGATCCGCTTTGGGGCGGAGGGGTTCCTCATCGAGGGGACCATCCAGGCCCGGGACCGGGAGTTCGTCAGCCGCATCGAGGCCGCCCGGGGCCGGCGGAAGAAGATCTCCATCAACAAGGTGCCCGCCAGGGCCGCCGGGGAGCTGAGCCAGGTGCTGGGCACCGTGTTCTTCAGCCCCGAGGACCTGTTCCTCATCCGGGAGGGGGCCGCCGCCCGGCGGCGGTTCATGGATGCCTCCCTGTGCCAGCTGCGGCCCCGGTATGCCGCCGCCCTGGGGGAGTACAACCGGCTGTGGGAGCACAAGACCCGCATCCTGCGGGACAGCGAGGAGAAGCCGGACCTGCTGGGGGCTTTGCCGGACTTCAACCTCCGCATGGCGGAGACGGGGGCGGTGCTGATCCACTACCGGGCCCGGTTTGCCCAGGTGCTGGCCAGGTACGCCGCCGCCGCCCACGGGGAGTGCTCCGGGGGGCGGGAGAAGCTGGAGCTGCGCTACCAGACGGTGAAGACCGTGGGGGACCCCCTGGCCGGCCACCGGGAGCTGGTGGCCGCCCTGCTGGAGCACCAGCGGCTCCACGCCGAGGCGGAGACGCTCAGCCGCCAGTGCCTCTCCGGGCCCCACAAGGACGACCTGGAGGTGCTGCTGGACGGGCTCAGCGCCAAGTCCTTCGCCTCCCAGGGCCAGACCCGCACCGCGGCCCTGGCCATGAAGCTGGCCGCCCGGGAGATCCACCGGGAGATCGTGGGGGAGTACCCGGTGCTGCTGCTGGACGATGTGCTCAGCGAGCTGGACCCCAGGCGGCAGGAGTTTGTCCTCAACCGACTGGGGGACGGGCAGGTGTTCATCACCTGCTGCGAGGATGACCGCCTGGGCGCCATGCTCCAGGGCCGGGTCTTCCACATTCGGGATGGAAAAGTGGAGGGGGGAGACGGATGTACCTGCATTTAGGCAGCAATGTCTCCGTCCCCACGGATGATATTATTGGGATATTCGACCTGGACAACGCCTCCACCGCCCGGTCCACCCGGGATTTCCTGCGTGCGGCGGAAGAGGAGGGCATGGTGATCACCGTGGGCATGGAGCTGCCCAAGTCCCTGGTGGTCTGCTGTCCCCGGGGGAGCTGGCAGCGGGTGTACATCTCGCCCCTGGCCCCGGCCACCCTTCTGGGGCGGTTCCAGGCATTGCAGTTCAACGACCCAACGGAAGAAAAGGAGAGCCGAGGATGAATCAGCAAACCGTACTTTGGAACGACAGAAAGCGCCATCTGGGTCTGCCCCTGTCCTTTACCCGCTACCGCCTGACGGAGGACCGTCTGTTTTGCGAGACCGGGTTTTTCAGCATTCACGAGGAGGAGATCCTCCTCTACCGCATTCGGGATCTGGAGCTGAAGCTGACCCTGGGCCAGCGGATGTTCGGCGTGGGGTCCATTTTCGTCCACTCCTCGGACAAGACCATGCCCACCCTGGAGCTGAAGAACATCCGGGACCCCAGGGCCGTGAAGGAGCAGCTCTACCGGCAGATCGAGGATTGCAAGGACAAGCGCCGGATGCGGACCACGGAGTTCGTGGGCGACGGCTGCGACCACGACGGCCAGGAGGAGCCGGAGGACTTCGGCGATGACTTTGCCGACGACGGCCAGTAGGCACGTCTTTTTTTCCTTTACACAAATCGGAGGTTAAGCACTTATGTCAGAATTCAATGAAATGACCGCACAGCCCGTGGAGCACGAGTACGGCGGTTCGGAGATCCAGGTGCTGGAGGGACTGGAGGCGGTACGCAAGCGCCCCGGTATGTACATCGGCTCCACCAGTGAGTCGGGCCTGCACCACCTGGTCTATGAGATCGTGGACAACGCCATCGACGAGGCCCTGGCGGGCTTCTGCGACGAGATCACCGTGACCATCAACGAGGGGGACACCATCACCGTTACGGACAACGGCCGGGGCATCCCCGTGGATCTCCAGCCCCAGACCGGTCTGCCCGCCCTGGAGGTGGTGTTCACCGTCCTCCACGCCGGCGGTAAGTTCGGCGGCGGCGGCTACAAGGTCTCCGGCGGCCTCCACGGCGTGGGCGCCAGCGTGGTCAACGCCCTGAGCGAGTGGCTGGTGGTCCAGGTCCACAAGGGGGGCAGCATCTATGAGATGCGCTTCTCCCGGGGCAACATCACCCAGAAGATGACCGTGGTGGGGGAGACGGACAAGACCGGCACCGTGGTCACCTTCAAGCCCGACCCGGAGATGTTCGACACCACCGTGTACAACTATGAGACCATCCACACCCGGATGCAGCAGCAGGCCTTTTTGAACGCCGGGCTGAAGATCACCACCTACGACCGGCGGGAGGGCCACGACGAGCAGGACGAGATGTGCTACGAGGGCGGCATCCGGGAGTATGTCACCTGGCTCAACCGGAACAAGACCCCGGTCCACGACCAGGTCATCTATATGAAGGGGCAGAAGGACGACTCCTCCGTGGAGGTGGCGGTCCAGTACAACGACAGCTATGCGGAGACCATCGTCTCCTTTGCCAACGATGTCCACACCCCGGAGGGCGGTATGCACGAGGAGGGCTTCCGCCGTGCCCTGACCACCGCCCTGAACAACTACGGCAAGCGCACCGGCATCATCAAGGGGGACGACAAGGTCTCCGGCGACGACTGCCGGGAGGGCATCACCTGCGTCATCTCCGTGAAGTTGACGGAGGCCCAGTTCGAGGGCCAGACCAAGACCAAGCTGGGCAATGCCCCCATCCGCACCCTCACCGCCTCTGTGGTCAGCGAGGGCCTGGACGAATTCTTCGAGGAGAACCCCAAGGTGGCCCGGGCCATCCTGGACAAGGCCATGATGGCCAACCGGGCCCGGGAGGCCGCCCGCAAGGCCCGGGAGTCCATCCGCCGCAAGACCGCCCTGGGCGGGGCGGGTATGCCCGACAAGCTGCGGGACTGTAACGAGGTGAACCCGGAGCTGACGGAGCTGTACATCGTGGAGGGCGACTCCGCAGGGGGCTCCGCCACCCAGGGCCGTGACTCCCGGTTCCAGGCCATCCTCCCCCTGTGGGGCAAGATGCTGAACGTGGAGAAGGCCCGGGCGGACAAGGTCTACGGCAACGACAAGCTCCAGCCCGTCATCGCCGCCCTGGGCGCCGGGATCGGGGACGAGTTCGACCTGAACAAGCTGCGCTATCACAAGGTCATCATCATGGCCGATGCGGATGTGGACGGCAGCCACATCCGTACCCTGCTGCTGACCTTCTTCTTCCGCTTTATGCGGCCCCTCATTGAGCAGGGGTATGTCTACGCCGCCGTGCCCCCCCTGTACAAGCTAACCCGGGGCAAGACCACCCGGGTGGCCTACTCCGAGCAGGAGCGGGAGAATATCGCCGCGGAGCTGCGGGGGGACAACCCCAACACCAAGGTGCTCATCAACCGCTATAAGGGCCTGGGCGAGATGGACTACCACGAGCTGTGGGAGACCACCATGGACCCGGAGCGGCGCACCCTCCGCCGCATCACCCTGGACGACGCTGTCCACGCCGACTCCATTTTCACCATCCTCATGGGGGAGAAGGTGGAGCCCCGGAAGGAGTATATCGAGAAGAACGCCAAGTATGCGGTGAACCTGGACTATTAGTGCAGGCCGCCCCGGCGCTTTTCCCGAAAAATCATTTTGGTCAACGACCTCTAGCAAGGAGGACATAGATAGATGTCGAAGAAACCCCAGTACGATCCGGAGGAGATCCGCTTCCCGGATCAAAAGATCGTCGCCTCGCCCCTGGTCTCCGAGATGGAGAAATCTTATATTGAATACGCCATGTCCGTCATTGTGGGCCGCGCCCTGCCGGACGTGCGGGACGGTCTGAAGCCCGTCCACCGCCGCATCCTCTACGCCATGTACGAGGATAACCTCACCGCCGACAAGCCCTTCAAGAAGTCCGCCACCTGCGTGGGCGACGTGCTGGGCCGGTACCACCCCCACGGCGACCAGTCCGTGTACGACGCCCTGGTGCGCCTGGCCCAGGACTTCTCCATGCGCTATCTGCTGGTGGAGGGCCACGGCAACTTCGGCTCCGTGGATGGTGACCCCCCGGCCGCCTACCGGTATACGGAGGCCCGGCTGAGCAAGCTGTCCAACGAGATGCTGCGGGACATCGACAAGGAGACCGTGGATTGGGACCCCAACTTCGATGAGACCCGCAAGGAGCCCAAGGTGCTGCCCTCCCGGTTCCCCAACCTGCTGGTCAACGGCTCCAGCGGCATCGCCGTGGGCATGGCCACCAACATCCCGCCCCACAACCTGCGGGAGGTCATCGGCGCGTGCATCTGCGTGCTGGACAACCCCCAGGCGGACCTCAACGACCTGATGGAGCACATCAAGGGGCCAGATTTCCCCACCCGGGGCATCATTATGGGCCGGGCCGGCATCCGCCAGGCCTACGCCACCGGCCGGGGCCACATCAAGGTCCGGGCCCGGACGGAGATGGAGGAGTTCGGCCAGAACCGCACCCGCATCATCGTCACGGAGATCCCCTACCAGGTCAACAAGCGCATGCTCATCAAGAACATGGCGGACCAGGTGGAGGACAAGCGGCTGGAGGGCATCAGCAACATCCAGGACGAGTCCGACCGCAACGGTATGCGGATCGTCATTGAGCTGAAGCGGGACGCCAATCCCCAGGTGGTGCTCAACCGCCTCTTTGCCCAGACCCAGCTGCAGACCACCTTTGCCATCAATATGCTGGCCCTGGTGAACAACCAGACCCAGCCCAAGATCCTGTCCCTGCGGCACATTATCGACGAGTATATCGCCTTCCAGGAGGAGATCATCCTCCGCCGCACCAAGTACGACCTGAAGAAGGCCCAGGAGCGGGCCCATCTGCTGGAGGGTCTGCTCATCGCCCAGGACAACATTGACGAGGTCATCCATATCATCCGCACCAGCTACGACAACGCCAGGGAGAACCTGATGAACCGCTTCGGTCTGGACGAGATCCAGGCCCAGGCCATTCTGGATATGCGCCTGAAGGCCCTGCAGGGCCTGGACCGGGAGAAGCTGGGGCTGGAGTACAAGGAGCTGGAGGAGCGCATTGCCTACTTCCAGAAGCTCATCAGCGACGAGGCCATGCTGCGGGGCGTGCTGAAGACGGAGCTGCAGGAGATTGCCGACAAGTACGGCGACGACCGGGTGACGGAGATCGGCTTCGACGAGGACGACCTGGATGTGGAGGACCTCATCGAGGAGGAGCAGTGCGTGTACACCATGACCGACAGCGGGTACATCAAGCGCACCAGCGCCAGCGAGTACCGCGCCCAGGGCCGTGGCGGCATGGGCAACCGGTCCATGTCCACCAAGGAGGAGGACGATGTGAACACCGTGTTCACCGCCTCCACCCACGACTATATCCTCTTCTTCACCAATACGGGCCGGGTCTACCGCCGGAAGGGCTACCAGATCCCGGAGTCCGGCAAGACCGCCCGGGGCACCAATATCGTCAATGTGCTGCCCGTGGAGCCGGGGGAGAGCGTCAGCGCCATGATCGCCACCCGGGATGTGGAGACGGAGGATGACCGCTTCCTCTTCATGGTCACCCGGAAGGGGACGGTGAAGCGTCTGCCGGTGGCCGCCCTGCGGAACATTCGGGCCACGGGCATCCGGGCGCTGAATCTGGACGAGGGGGACGAGCTGATCAACGTGCGGGAGACCGACGGGGAGCAGCACATCCTCATCGCCACCCACGACGGCATGGCCATCCGCTTCCACGAGAACGACGTCCGCCCCATGGGCCGGGAGGCTGTGGGCGTCCGGGGCATCCGCCTGGAGGAGGGCGACTATGTGGTGGGCGCAGCCCGTGCCGAGGACGGCAAGAACGTGCTGAGCATCACGGAGAAGGGCTTCGGCAAGCAGACCCCCGTGGAGGAGTACCGCATCACCGGCCGCGGTGGCAAGGGTATTCGCAACTATATGCTCACCGACAAGACCGGCGGCGTGGTGGGCGTCAAGGTGGTGGACGGCAGCGAGGATCTGCTGGCCGTCACCGCCGCCGGCGTCATGATCCGCACCGACGTGGGGGAGATCAAGACCTCCGGCCGCTCCACCCAGGGCGTGTATGTTATGCGCTTTAAGGAGGAGGGGGATCAGGTGATCTCTATTGCTCTGGCGGAGAAGGAGGGGGAGGGGGAGACTGCCGAGTAGGCGGCAGTCTCTGCTCCTGGCAGTCCCGGGGGTTCCACCCCCGGAGGGCTGATTCGCCCATCGCCGGGCGGGTGGGGACGAAAAATTGTTCGTCCCCCAACTATGTGGGCCTCCCCGGCCCCGGACCCCGGGTCACTTTTTGCTCGTGCAAAAAGTAACCA
>CAUWCX010000041.1:0-22080 GCA_963557105.1 uncultured Oscillospiraceae bacterium | reverse complement strand
CATATTCGCCCTCTCCGTCGGCTTCGCCGCCACCTCTCCCAAAGGGAGAGGCAAGTGATGCATTCAACTACAAAAAGCCACTCGCCCCTGGGGCGAGAATCAAATTGTGTTTGACGAGAACAGACTACCGTGTGGTCATCGCAATGACAGTGCAACACCATTACCCCGCTTCTTGTTGTGCAACCCGCCCTCAAGTCCGCTGGGGGGTAGCCCCTCTGGCGAGGGCCGCAGCGTTAAGAAAATATGCCTGTGGCATATTTTTAGCGTAGGTCGCAGCGGCTATGCCGCGAGTAAACCGTGGTTCTTGTGGAGAATAGTGAGAGGGGGTCGAGGGGGAGAGGGAAATCGAAATCCCTCTCCCCCTCGCGTGTTTTTGGTCACTTTTTGCACGGGCAAAAAGTAACCCGGGGTCCGGGGATGGAATCCCCGGGAGCCATCATCGAGAACGATGTATCGTCCCCACCCGCCCGGCGAAGGGCGAATCAGCCCTCCGGGCAGGCCCCGAGCGCACCCGGGGCGTGGGGCGGGCAGCCCCACAAGGTCGGACAACGCTCACCCCCCATACACCCCCACCTCCGTCCCGGCATAGTACCAGGTCAAAATCTCCGCATACCCCATGCCGTCCGCCGCCAGCACATTGGCCCCGTACTGGCTCATGCCCACGCCGTGGCCGTAGCCGGTGACGGAGAAGGTGACGGTGTCGCCGTCAAAGGCTATGGTGAAGCAGGGGCTGCGCAGGCCCAGGATGGTCCGCAGCTGGTTGCCTGTCAGCTCCTCCCCGCCCACGGTGATGCGCTTCACTGCGCCCCCGGGCTCCTGGCTGATGTTGGTAAACCAGTTGGAGGGGCTGCCCCCCAGCTCCGCCTCCGGTAGGGCCGCCTGGAGCTTGGCCTGCAGCTCCCCGGCGGTGAAGCTGGCGGTGGAGTGGTAGTTGGGCACTGTCTCCGCCGTCTCCGGGGACTGGACGCTCTGGAGGTAGGGCTGGCTGCCGCTCCACACATCCTGGGCATCCAGGGTGGCCCCGGCGGAGGAGGAGTGGAACACCGCCAGCACCGGACGGCCCTGGTAGAGGACGCAGACCCCGTCGGTGTCCGCCACCGCCCGGCGGATCTTCTCCTCGTACTCCGCCGCCTTGTCCCCCCAGCTGCGCCCGGCCTCCTCCCGGCCCAGGTAGGCCTTGCAGCAGGTGATATCGTCGCAGGCGTCGGCCTCCGGGTGGTTGGGGCTGCCGCCGTTTTCCATTTTATGGATGGTGTAGGTCCGGGCCGCCACCGCCTGGGCCTTCAGGGCCTCCTGGGCGAAGGAGGCCGGCATCTCCGCCCGCACCACCCCCATCAGATAGGTGGCCATATCCATCTGCCGCAGCTGCCCGCCGATGAGCACCCGCAGCATGGTCCTGCCGTCGATGCTGTCGCCGCCGGCGGTTTGATCATCGCCGACCTCCGGCTCCTCCGGCTCGGGCGCCGGGGGCGTGTCCTTCTCCGTGCTCTCCGGCGGCGTCTCCCGCTCCACTGTGGGCTCCCCCCACAGCCAGGGCAGAAAAAACAGCAGAAAAATGATGACCAGCGCCGCTGCCAGTTGCTTTCCCATGGTTGCATCCTCTCCTTTGCCCCCAGTTTATGCCCCGCTTGTCCAAAAGATGATGACAAACTGCGGCGGACATGGTATACTGGGTGGTACAGCTGTATTTCCCTGGCTGTAAACCGAAAATTTCCCGTGAAAGGGTGTTGTTTCCATGAACTTTCCCCATCCCTGGCGCACTGTCCGCCCCCTGGTGGCGGGCCTGGTGCTGCTGCTCCTCCGCTTTCTGGAGAATACCACCGGCTTTGATCCCGCCACGGGCCTGAGCCTCCACCAGCTGCCGGGCAAGCTGCTGGCGGTGGGTGTGGTGGCCCTGCTGGTGCTGGAGTATGCCCTGGCCCTGCGGCTACCCAAGACCCGCCGCTCCGCCGAGGCCCACTTCGCCCCGCCCCAGAAGTCCCTGCCCCTGGCGGTAGCCGGGTGTATGCTCCTGGCCGCCGGCGGCGTGCTTCTGGCCATCCCCGCCATCTCCGTCCGGGGCGGTCTGGCCAACCTGGCCACCGGGGCCCTGGGTCTGCTGGCCGGTCTGGGCCTCCTGGCCGCCCTGCGGAAGCTCCGGGCCGGCGGCGCCCCCTCCGTGGCCCCCCTGCTGCCCGCCCTGTTCTTCGGGGTGTTCCTGGTGCTGACGGTGTATCTGCCCTCCACCAGCGATCCGGTGCTGGCCCGGTACTACCTGCCCGTGCTGGCTGCCGCCATGGTGGCCTACGCCCTGGCCCAGCTGGCGGGCTTCTTCCGCAAGGAGAGCAGCCCCCGGGGCTTCACCCCCACCGCCAACTGTGCCGCCGCCCTCTCCCTGGCCGCCCTGTCCGACGGCGCGCTGCCCCAGAAGCTGCTGTTCCTGGGCTGCGCCCTGGTGCTGACCGTGTTCCTGGCCCTGCAGCGGGAGGATGCCCCAGCGGATGAACTCTCCGGCGATCCGGAAAAAAGCAACTGAATATAAACTGAGGCGGGCCCTATGCAGGGCCCGCCTCTATTGTTTCTGGTTTTATTCCGGCAATGTATGGAAGACCGCCTCTCCCCGGGCGATCTCCGCCTTCTTCAGATACCACTTGGGCATGATGGCCCCCTTGGCATCGTAGAAAAAGACATAGTCCGCCGTGGGGAGGAGAAACAGCGGATTTCCCGGCACCTCTGCGGCGGGGATATACTGGATCTGCTCTCCCTCGTAGTTGTAGATGTACACCCCCAGCTTGTCCTCCGGGACCGTATGCTCATGATCTATCATGGGGATCATATTGGTGAAGTAAACATACTGGTCGTCATATACGCCGAAGCCCATCTCCACCACCGGGTCACAGCTGCGGTACTTGGTGATCTCCCCGCCCTCCAGAGAGATCGAATAGAACCCATCGCCAGGGGAAAACCAGTACAGAATATCGCCCCTGAGGGTGAGCCACCCCAGCGTGGGCCAGTCCTCCACAATGGTGCGGGCTCTCCCCTCCTCCAGGTTATAGCCGATCAGCGAGCGGGTCATTGCGGAGCGCTCATATGCCTCCACAAACAGCCACCCATCCCGCAGTTCAACCGTTCCATACGAGGTCTGGGTGTTGTCCTCTCCGCCGAGGATCAGCTCTATTTCGCTGTTAGGGTCGGAGAGATCCGCCAGATAGATCATATCGCTTTTCGTGTCCTTGGACCAGCGGGTCACGGCCAGCGCCAGGTGATCCCCATAGATCCGGTAGGTAAAGCCTATGCCGCCCTGGTCCAGTATGGGCAGCTTGCGGATACATTTCCGCCCGCCTCCGTTGAGATCCGCCCGATATACGCCATATTCCCTGTTCTCGTCCTGGGCAAGATAGTACAGCGCGTCTCCGGAGGCAAAGACACTGTCCGTGTTCAGATAAGCCGAACAGGTGTTGTCCGTATGCGTACACTCCGGCCGCAAGCACAGGGGCGTCAGCGGAGCGGACAGCGTGGGCTCCAGGGCGCTCACCTTTCCTCCCCGACTCATAAAGATATACGAATTTTCCGTATACGCCGTGCGGCCGTGGCCATAAATATACTGGTTGTAGTCTATCTTCCCGGGGTCTTTCCCCTCCGCCTCGCACGCGGACAGGCTCATCACCACGGGGAGCAACAGCAAGAGTGCGCAGATACCGGCTCTTCCTCTCATCTTCATCATTTTCCTCCTTAAGTCCGCTGCAAGGCTATCTTCTCCTACCCATGGCCCGCCGTATTTTCCTCTCTTGGGAATTCAGCACAATAGTAGAGATAGACTTCCTCAAGACTCAGCCCGTCACTTACCGGCACAAACCCTAAAGGCTGTTTATCTCCCACAATTCTCAACAATTGCCCTCCTTTCCGTTGCAGTAATATGCCCATACCATATTGTTTCTGATATTCCATCACCTCCTCAGACGTACAAATTCGCTCAGCAACCTTACCTTGAATGGATGCAATTAAATCTCCGGGTTCCCCTGTTTTCAGCAGTCTTCCCTTATTCATCAGCAAGATTTGATGAGCAATACACTCTACATCCGTAACAACGTGCGTGGCAAGTAAAACGATTTTCTGCTGCGACTCCTCAGAAATAAACCCACGAATCCGAATTCGCTCCCGCGGATCTACCCCGGCAGTGGGCTCATCCAAGATCAACAGCTTTGGATTGCCCAGCATGGCCTGTGCCAGCAAAACGCGCTGCCGCATACCAACCGAAAATTGTCCCAGTTTACAGTCTGCTAATTGGAGCAATTCCAGCTTTTCCATTAGCCGCAGCGTCTCCCGTTTGATTTCACTGCCGCGAATCCCCTTGAGTTCGCTCATATAATACAAGAACTCTCGAGCAGTCATCTGCGGATAGAAGCTCTGCGTCTGTGGCATGTAACCAATCTCTCTTCGATATCGGTTCTTCATCTTCAGAATATCTTCGCCATTCCACAGCACCGCTCCGGCATCTCGTCTAAGCGTATCTGTCAAAAGCCCAAACAGCGTACTTTTTCCCGCCCCATTTGCCCCTAAAATCCCATAAATTCCCGGAGTAAATGTAAACGTAAAGTCAGTCAATGCCTTTGTGCTTCCATAGCTTTTCGACAAATCTTGAACAACTAATTCCATCATCGACACCTTTGCCATTGGTGGTACGAAGCTGTGAGCGCTGCCGCACCAGCAATTGACCATACAACTATACAAATGATATCCGTTCCTGTAATTGCCACATTCTCTTCCGCTAACCATATGGCCCAGGAAAACGGTCGCAGAAAAGATACCCCCTGCTCAGCCAACAGTGTGGGAATAAGTAAAATAAATATGCTCTCACCAACAGGCAGTAAAAATGTGTTTTGTCTGGTAGAAATACATGCAATTACCCAGCACGCCGCCAGTAGTCCCACTAGCCGTAATCCATACCAGAAGAACAACGCAGCTGCCAACGAGATATCCCCCAGCCGATCATTCCAATAAAGGAGACTCATTCCGCTGGCATACATACTCTCACGGGAACCCCCTATAGAAAAGAACTGGCCCAGCTCATGCACCGTCCAAACAGTCCACAGCAAAATAGCAAATTGCGTAGCCAGGAAAATTTTTCTGCGCCATAGGATACTTCTTCCCTTATCGGTAGTTTTGATAAGTATATTCATCTTATAGCGTTGTTCAATATAGAATATAAACGGCAGCATCAAGCACAACGTAAGCAAGGCTACGCTAGTTTTCCAAAGACGCACCCCTCTTCCTTCTTCACCATAAATCCGTTCCAGAGGCTGCTCATCTATCAACTGTAAACGATCAGAAACCGCCGCATCCATGTCCATAAGTTCCTCATACCGCCTCTGCAATGTATCCAGAGCCCAGCATCGTGCGCGATAATACTCCAAAGTCCCTCCATCTATTCCAGAAATTTTGGCTTCAGCATATATGCGATCCGCTGCCTCCCGTTCTTTATCTATCACAGCATATGTCTGCTTTTCTATCGGACCAGCATATGTCCGAATATATTCTGTCAGCAAGAATTCTTGCTGATTTTGTGTAGATAACGGAATCCCTGCTTGTGTTATTCCCAGTACACCTAATACCAAGAACAGTATTCCGCCGCAAAAGTGAAGCAGCTTTCTACTCTCATAGATCCATCCGGGCAATGGCGGGATCAGCGAAGCTGTGCGGTTGATCACACCCTTAATTGTATTTTTTATTCTGCTGTCGGTTAACCTCTGTGGTGAGGATATACTCAGCCCTACCCCGGCAACCGCCCCGCCCAGAACAGCCAATCCAGCAATAAAATTCAATGCTGTTCGTTCGCTTATGGGAAAGCCGAACAAATTATAATTATAATAGCGGGTGGCGGCTTGTGCCGGAAGAAGCAAGCGAAATATATTTATCGCAGATAGCGGATATAAGCTATCATTTACGCCTTGTCCAAGGAACCAATTCGCTTCTAGAAGCATGCCGACACTGTAAACTGTTACACCCATGGACAGTGACTTAAATAAAGATAGCACAAGCAAAAGCAACATACCTGCCACACATATACCCGCAGCGCTAAAGCAAAAATACCACAGCAAAAAATCCCCCACGGTATCTGGCGCACCCCAAAAGCGCAGCAATGGTATAGATTGTACTGATGCATCTATCGAGAGGGGCTGCTGATATAAAAGCATTCCTACTGCCAGTACCCCGCCCTGCATCATCAAAGTAATGAGCCCCGATGCCAAAATAATCGCAATTATGCGCCACCCAGCCAAAATCATTCGCCCATTAGGACAACTCTTTTCTAAATCCCTAAGTCCCAAGCGGCGTGGCTCCAAAATCCAGACAACTGTCACGGCCATCAGGCAGAGGCTGAATATCACGGCTCCCTTTCCCTCCAGCAGAGACCGTATAACATCGTCCGGCACGATCTCCAACTCTACCGCTGCTATTGAGCGGTAATCCGCTTCTGTCTTTTCTGCATTTCGATAGGCAAAGGTATTCGGTTTATTAAACAACGGATTATTCCGAATCTTGACCGAGCGATCCAACACCCCCTGCACTTCAGATGAATACGCAGAGGCAGCAGTCAAGCGATCTGTCCAACGGGAAACGGCGGTCAACATAGCAACATCGATATCCACCTTACTTCCACTTTGAATACTGCGAACCATCTGATCAAAGTTCGGATACATTTCTCGGTAATACCTAAGCAATTCGTCATCTTTTGCTTGTGCAGTGTCTCCCGCTATCTGAACCCATTGTTTCGCGGCCAGCCACCCCAAGATGGAATTGTTTTCCTCTTCTAACAACGCCAATCCCTGCTCTGTCGAGCAGTTCGTTAACATTGTCCACAGCGCATTGTGATAAGAGGCGTACCTGTCAATCCTCCCACTCATCGCTGTTTTCTGCCACTGAATATAGATGAATATATTGCATATTGCGAGGAATACTGCTGCACCCAGCCAAATTTTATTGAGAAAAATTCGCTTTAGCTCTCGCATACCATGCGCTCCAATCTATCTGCCTGTAAACTATTGCAAAGCGCAGATCCCTATACCCAATCCCCTGGTGTCTAATTCCACTTATTTTCCCTTTCTACACCGTCACTTCATTTTGATAATCTTATAATATACTAAAGTTTCCGCTTGTGCAATCCCCGCTCCGCAAAAATCTTGACCTCCCCTCCACCACTTTCTGCACTATGGCCGGGCCTCCATCATCTTAAGTTAATCAAAAAAGCACAACAGCGAGAGGCGCCCCTCTCGCTGCTATGCTTTTTGGAAGATTGGATGAAAAGAAGTTATTGTCTCTTGCAAGGATGATGATACTATCCGGTTGTTACAAAAACAAACGTGGGTTGTTACAAAAGTATTAAATCCCCCTCCGCTTCAGCGGCTGCGCTGTGCCTGAAAAAACCGGGTGAGCACCTCCCGGCAGGGCTCCTCCAGGATCCCCCCCACCAGGGCGGGCCTGTTGGGAAAGTCCTCCATAAAGAGGTTCAGCACCCCGCCGCAGGCCCCCATGGCCCGGTCCCTAGCCCCGTAGTACACCCGGGGGATGCGGGCGTTGAGGATCGCCCCGGCGCACATGGGACAGGGCTCCAGGGTGACATACAGGGTGCAGTCCTCCAGCCGCCAGCTGCCCAGGGTGCGGTTGGCCTCCCGGATGGCCTCCATCTCCGCATGGGAGAGGGTGCTCTGCTTCTCCTCCCGGCGGTTGCGGCCCCGGCCCACCACCACGCCCTCCCGGACGATGACGCAGCCCACGGGGACCTCCCCGGCCTCCGCCGCCTCCCGGGCCAGGGCCAGGGCCTCCGCCATAAATTTCTCCTCCATCCTGTCCTCCTTTAATTTTTCCTCCGCCCCGGTGATAAAACCAGGAATATTTGTCCAGACTAAGCATAGATTGCCACAGAACCTTCAAGGAGGGACGACCCATGAAACGCATCTCCCCCATCCGCTGCCGCCGCGGCGAGCCCCCCGCCCTGCTGGAGCTGAAAGATGCCCTGCGGGACACCCAGAGCGCCCTGACCCGGGCCCACGCCGCCTTCGACTACACCAGCGACCCGGAGCTGACGGAGGCGTGCATCTTCGAGATCCGGGCCCTCCAGACCCGGATGAACTACCTGGTGCGGCAGATCAAAGCCCTGGAGTCCTGCTCCGCCACGGCGGTCAGCGTCTGTGCCGGGGGGCGGCGGTAATGGCGGTCAGCACCATTCTCCTCCTGGCGGCTGCAAGCCTGCTGCTGTTGCTGCTGGTGACCAGGGTCTTCGCCGCCCCCCTGCGGCTGGCGGTGAAGGCCCTGCTGAACACCCTGCTGGGGCTGGGGGCCCTGCTGCTCCTCAACACCCTGGCCCCCCTGACGGGGCTGCACCTGGGGTTGAATCTCTTCAACGCCCTGGTGGTGGGGGTGCTGGGGGTGCCGGGTCTGGGCCTGCTGCTGCTGGTGCAGTGGATCTTTACATAAACCGCAGCTGGCGGTTCAGGGCCCGGACCTCCGCGGCATCCACCTTGCACACCCGGCGGTCGTAGGTCAGCAGACCGTTGACCTCCTCCTCCACATCGCTGAGCTGGGTGTACACCGCGGCGGAGAGGCCCTGGCTGTCCAGCAGGGGCTGGATCTCCTCCGTATACAGCCGGCGGTACGCCGCCATGAATTCGGCCTCACCGTGGTACATGCGGTAGCCGAATTCTTTTTTTGTGGCGGTGTGGCCCGCCACCGGCAGGCTGTAGCCGCCGAACTCCGTCAGCGCCAGCACCCGGCGGCCATCCCCCCGCATCCGCGCCCGGCGGAAGTAGATGTGGCGGCTCTTGAAATCGCCGCCCCCCTGGTCGTGCCATCCGCTGGCGTGGTCCACCAGGCGGGTGTCGTCCAGCTCCCACAGGATTTGGGTCATCTGCAAGCTGTCAAACTGCCCCCACCCCTCGTTGAAGGGCACCCACACCGCCAGGGACGGGGTGTTGTACAGCAGCTCCACCGTGTCGTACAGATCCTGGACATACTGGTCCCGGCTCTCCTCCGCGGCCCGGCCGAACTTGCGGTACTTCCGGTCGCACAGGTGGATGCCCAGGAAGGGCAGGACCTGGATCACCAGAGGGCTCTGGGGTGCGCCGCCGCTGACCATGTCCTGCCACACGATCATCCCCAGCCGGTCGCAGTGGTAGTACCACCGCAGAGGCTCGATCTTGATGTGCTTGCGGAGCATATTGAAGCCCAGGTCCTTCATGGTCTGGATGTCGTAGATCAGGGCCTCGTCGCTGGGGGCGGTGTACAGGCCGTCGGACCAGTACCCCTGGTCCAATACGCCGGACATGAAGATGGGCTTGTTGTTAAGGGCCAGGACCTGCTTGCCCTCCCGCTCCACCATGCTGAATTTCCGCAGGGCGAAGTAGCTCTCCACCCGGTCCTCCCCCAGGGTGATGGTCACCTCATAGAGGAAGGGGTCCTCCGGGCTCCAGGGGCGGACATGCTGCTCCTGGAGCAGGATCTCCGCCGTCCCCTGTTCATCGGTCCACTCCTCGGCAATGACCTCCCCCGCCTTCCGCACCACGATGTTGGCCCCCTGGGGGGCGGCGGCGGTGAGGGCGAAGCGGACCCGCCGGTCGTCCAGCTCCGGGGTGATCTTCACCTTCTCCACATAGTTGGCCGCCACGGACTCCATCCACACGGTCTGCCAGATGCCGCTCTGGGGGGTGTACCAGATGCCGCCGGGGGTGAAGCTCTGCTTGCCGTAGGCGTGGGGCCCCCGGGAGGTGTCATCCGTGGCCACCACGGTGAGGGTGTTGCGCCCCTGGACCAGGCTGTCGGTGATGTCGAAGGTGAAGGGCAGATAGCCCCCCTTGTGCTCCCCCGCCAGCTCCCCGTTGACGAACACCCGGCAGCACTGGTCCACCGCCCCGAAGTGCAGCAGCACCCGGTCCCGCCGGAAGTCCGGCGGCAGGGAGAAGGTCCGCTGGTACCACAGCTGGTCCCCGGGGCCCACCTGCCGCCCCACCCCGGACAGCAGGCTCTCCGGGGAGAAGGGCACCACGATCTCCCCGTCGAAGGTCTCCGGGGCCTTGCCGTCGGCCCGGATGGCGTACTGCCACCGGCCATTTAAGTTGACATAACTATCCCGCCGCAGCTGGGGACGGGGATACTCCTGGAGGGGGTGATCCCGGTCCAGCCGGTCGCCCCAGGGGGTGTACAGGGGACGCAGGCTCTCCCGCTGCCCCTTGTCCGCCCGGACGGGCCGCCGCAGGATCAGCAGCAGGGGCAGGATCAGCAGCAGCACCAGCCCGGCGTACAGGAAGATCTCCGGGGTGGGCACATCCCGCACCACCCCCAGGTCCTCATAGGTCCGCCCGGTGCCCCGGATCACCGCCGCGCCGATATAGGGCCCGGTGACCATGGGCAGCAGCACCTGGAAGAGGATGCGGACCCCCTGGAACTGCCCCGCCCGTCCGGCGGGGGTGTAGTCCCGGATGAGGCCCTGGAGACAGGCGGCCAGGACCATGCTGGCCCCCAGCATCAGGCTGCCCAGCAGCATCACCCCGGCCATGCCCCGGGCGAAGAACATGGCGAACAGCCCCAGGAAGGCAGCGGCGGCGGCGGGCATAGCCACCCGGGCCTTGCCCTTCCGGTCGATGGTCCGGCCCAGCAGGACACTGGCCCCACTGGCCGCCACCAGCACCACCCCCAGCACCAGGGCGTAGTTGTCGATCCCCAGGTAGCGCTGGATGTAGATGATGAGGTACGGCATATACACCTGCTGGCTGGCGGAGTACACCGCCAGGGCCAGAAGGCTCAGGTACAGCCGGGGATTTTTCGCCACAACGCCGGGCCGCAGGCCGTAGAGGACGCCCCCCAGGCCCTCCCCCTTGGGGGCCGCCTTCTGGGGCTCCCGCAGCAGCACCTGGCCCAGCAGGCCCCCCACCATGGTGAGCCCGCCCACAATAAGGAAGAATTTCCCCCACTGTCCCTTGGCGGTAAGCCCGTCCAGGGCGCCGAAGACCAGCAGCATGGCCACCAGGGGCATCACCGCCAGCACGGCCTCCACCCGGCCCCGGTTGCCGGTCTCCGTGACGTCGGTGACCCAGGCGTTGAAGGCGGCGTCATTGGCGGCGCTGCCGAAGAAGGTCATGACGCAGTCCAGGACGATGACCACCACCGCCGCCGTGTGGGCCGCCGCCGCAGCGGGCAGGAACCGGGCCAGGCCCTTCACCGACACCAGGGCGAAGGCCATGACGCTGAGACCCCACAGCAGATAGCCCACCACGATAATGGCCTTCCGCCGTCCCATCCGGTCCGACAGTGCCCCCACCACCAGGGTGGTGACCGTGGCCACGCCGGCGCTCCAGGCCACCATGGCGGCGATCATCCCGGCATCCCCGGTGACGGTGTTGTAGAGGAACACATTGAAGTACATGTTCTCCACCACCCAGGCCACCTGGCCAATGAGGCCGAAGGTCAACAGGGCCATCCATGTCCGCAGGCCCAGACGTTCCCCACGCTTCTCTCTCATCTTTTTCCCCTCCTGCCCCGCAGGGCGCACATTCTGGCCCCATTATATACTGGCTGCCGCCGCCCTGACAAGTGCCTGTTCTCCGGAAATCTGCCCATTTCCCCAACACTATGCGGATTTTCTGTCCTTTTCCCCCAGATGTTCCGCCCTTCATGAAAATTTTTCCCTTCCTGACAAATTTCTACAAATTTCACCCGCGCCATGGGGTATACTGTGTCCGAGGAGCACAGGCAGGGACAGCCCCCGCCGCTCCCGGATTTGTCCGTCTGAATTATGACGCAACGGAGGAACTAAGAATGATCAACTATCAGAAGGAGTATTCGATCCTCATGGGGACCATGGACCGGGCCATCTCGATCCTGGAGCAGCACGGGAGACAGGACGCAATCGTTCAAGCGGCCTCCGCCATTTTGCTGGAAGCCATGCTGAAGGCGGAGGAGCGGCATCTTGCCGACTTTGATTGAGCGGCAGGTCCACGGTGGTGATAAAGAGAAATGGCGCACACCAACAGTTCTGGTGTGCGCCACTGATGTTTTCTGACAGAGAAAACCGCTGACCTATACCCTGGCCTTCTCCACACCCATGACCCGGGAAAATTCTTCCCCGGACATGGTCTCGTGCTCCAGGAGGTACTCCGCCACCTGCCGCAGCTTCTCCCCGTGGCGGGTCAACTCCTGGCGGCAGCGGTCGTAGGCCCGGTCGATAATGGCCTTCACCTCGCTGTCGATCTGGGCGGCCACCGCCTCGGAGTAGCCCTTGGTCTGGGCCATGCTGCGGCCGATGAACACCTCGTCGTGGCCGGAGTCGAAGCTGATGGCCCCCAGCTTCTCGCTCATGCCGTAGACCGTGACCATCTTCCGGGCCAGGGCGCTGGCCCGCTGGATGTCGTTGGAGGCGCCGGTGGAGATATCGTCCAAAAACAGGCTCTCCGCCACCCGGCCGCCCAGCAGGGCGGCGATCTCCTCCTCCATGTACCGCCGGGAGTAGTAGCCCCGGTCCTCCTCCGGCAGAGAGATGGTCATACCGCCGGCCTGTCCCCGGGGGACGATGGTGACGGAGTGCACCGGGTCCACACTGGCCAGGCAGTGGTGCATAACGGCGTGGCCGGCCTCGTGGAAGGCGGTGAGCTGCCGCTCGTGCTGGGGGACCACCCGGCTGCGCTTCTCCGGCCCGGCGATGACCTTCACCACCGCCTCCTGTAGATCCGCCATGGCGATAAATTTCTCGCCCCGCCGCGCCGCCATCAGCGCCCCCTCGTTGACCAGGTTCTCCAGATCCGCGCCGGTAAAGCCCGGAGTGGACTGGGCCAGGACACGCAGATCCACATCTTCCGCCAGGGGCTTGTTGCGGGTGTGGACGGCCAGGATCTCCTCCCGGCCCTTGCAGTCCGGCTGCCCCACATAGATCTGCCGGTCGAAGCGTCCGGGCCGCAGCAGGGCGGGGTCCAGAATGTCCGCCCGGTTGGTGGCCGCCAGGACCACCACGCCCTCGTTGCCGCCGAAGCCGTCCATCTCCACCAGCAGCTGGTTCAGGGTCTGCTCCCGCTCGTCGTGGCCGCCGCCCAGGCCTGTGCCCCGCTGACGGCCCACGGCGTCGATCTCATCAATGAACACCACGGCGGGGGCCACCTTCTTTGCCTCGGCAAAGAGGTCCCGGACCCGGCTGGCGCCCACGCCCACATACAGCTCCACAAAGTCGGAGCCAGAGATGGACAGGAACTGGACCCCAGCCTCCCCGGCCACAGCCTTGGCCAGCAGGGTCTTGCCCGTGCCCGGAGGGCCCACCAGCAGCACGCCCTTGGGGATGCGGGCCCCCAGGTCCAGGTACTTCTTCGGCTCCTGGAGGAAGTCCACGATCTCCCGCAGCTCCTCCTTCTCCTCGTCGGCCCCGGCCACGTCGGCAAAGCTCACCTTCTGCTTGCTCTCACTGCCAAAGCGGATCTTGGCCCGGCCAAAGCGCTTGCCCTGGTCCACACCACCGCCGCCCTGGGCCTTCGCCATCATAAACTGCCACAGCAGGAATACGCCGCCGATGAGCACAACGTACAGCAGTACCTCGCTCCACCAGGGGGGCTGGTATACCGGGGCGTAGTCGTAGTCGGCGATGACCCCACGGGCCTTCTGGTCCTGGATCAGCTCATCCATCTCCTGGCGGAACAGCTCCACACTGCCCAGCTGGTTGCGGACCATGGTCCCGTCCTTCAGGGTCATGTACAGGTCTCTGCCGTTTTTCACATAGAAGCTCTCCACCTGCTCACTGCGGAAGAGGGACTCCACCTGGGCGTAAGTCACCTCTCCGGTGCGGCCTGCGCCGAAAAGCAGCTGATAGGCCAACAGCAGTAGGAGGATCATCATGAGGTATAGCCCCAGTCCGGGGCGGTTTTTTTCCTTGGTCAACCGAGTTTCACTCCTTTTTTCGCCGCCTCCGGCGGCGGGGGTTTTTATTTTTTGCGGCGGATCTGCCTTTTGCCACAGTGGGGACGATACATCGTTCTCAACGATAGCTCCCGGGGATTCCATCCCCGGACCCCGGGTCACTTTCCCCTCGCCGGGAAAGTAACCAAAGGGGCGCTTAGGGAAAGGGGGATTTCGATTTCCCCCTTTCCCTAAGGACCCTATCCCCTTGAAACGACTCTTCAAGGGGGCTCCGCCCCCTCGCCAGAGGGGCTACCCCCCCAGCTGCCCTGGGGCGGGTTGCACGACAAGAAGCGGGGCGGGGGTGCAGATTCGCCATTGCGATGACCACACGGTAGTCTGCTCTCATCTGGGTCAATTTGATTCTCGCCCACGGGGCGAGTGGCTTTTTACAGAGGTAGGGATTCGCCCCCTTGCAGATCTGGGGGGTATCGGGGGAACCCCCCCGCAAAACCCCGCGCCGTAGCGGCGCGGTGCCATGTCATTGAGGTAGAACAACCCTCAGGGCCTGCGGGGATAATCCAAAAAGGGGGCAGGCGCCCCCTTTTGGTCGTTGCGGGGGGTGGTTCTCAGGAGGGGGACACAATCGAAAGTGTCCCCCTCCTGAGCGTGTTTTTGGTTACTTTTTGCACGAGCAAAAAGTAACCCGGGGCGTGGGGATGGAATCCCCACAGGGTTCGTCAAGAACAATCTTCTTGCCCCTCCCCCACATTGGGAGAAAACTTATCCTCCATATACCTCCGGCTTCAGCACACCGATATACGGCAGATTCCGGTACTTCTGGCAGTAGTCCAGCCCATACCCCACCACGAACTCGTCGGGCACAGTAAAGCCGATGTAGTCGGCGGTGATGGCCTTGGCCCGGCGGGAGGGCTTATCCAGCAGGGTGCAGATGGTGACGGAGGCCGCCCCCTTGGTGAGGAAATACTGCTTCAGGAAGCTCAGGGTGTTGCCGCTGTCCAAAATGTCCTCAATGATCACCAGGTTTCGGCCGGTGATATCCTGCTGAATATCGTGGGTGATCTGCACCGCCCCGGAGGAGCTGGTGGCGTTGCCGTAGGAGGACACCGCAATGAACTCCACGTCGCTCTTCACCTGGCAGGCCCGGACGATATCCGCCATAAAGATGAAGGCGCCCCGCAGAACGCTGACGAACAGCGGGTCCTTCCCCTCCAGATCCTTGTACATCTGCGCCCCCAGGTCGCTGACCCGCTGGGCGATCTCCTCCTGGCAGTACAGCACCTTCAAAATGTCCTGATCCATCATGCTCATGGTCGTATCTCCTTTTTATTCTCTAATATAACCGCACACAACGTTATCTGTTTTCTCTATGCAGTGTGGCGGTGACCGCCACGGGCCAGCCGCACAGTTCTATCCATGATCATCTTACCATACTCACCTGGAGAAGGCAACATATTCTAAACGCTAACGATATACCGGTTTATCCGCTCATACCTAAGATAAACAGACAACCTGTTATATCCATAGTAAAAGAAAGTGCCTTTCACCTAAAATTTGAAAGGCACTTTCTTCTGTCGCTATTTCTTATGGTGTCGTTTCCATCGGTCCGCAGATATAATCGCAAGTCTAACAAGAAAATATATTGCTACTGCGATAACAATTATTGCGCCAAGGCCATTTGTGCTAATTCCCATAATAATAATACAAGCTATGAGTCAACTCCAACTGTTCATAGACTCCAATATTAGTCCCGCCAACACTTATATAATAGCCTAAATCTCCCACACAAGAGCCAATATAATGCATTGAATATCCCGTATCTACTTTTTCCAAATGATCGTATGTCTGATCATATGTAGCAAGACCAATTCCGCTAATTTCTGTATATACAGACCAGTCAATGACTTTATTATCTTCATATTCAAAATAATGCTCTGCTGTAACAACCTGAGCACTCATTCCTGGAACTTCATATTCCATAGAGTATGTTATGGTCCCCCACCCATCGTCTGGGATTGGAGATGCCTCGACCCATCCTACATCGCCTTTTTGCTCATATCCTGGAATTACTGAATCAATCTTTGTCTGGGGAATGACTTCAGAAAGAGAATTAATCCAAGCCACAGCCTCCTTTGCAGTATCAAACTCCATTACAACAACGTCATCCGGAACATCCGCTGCCTCTATCTCCTTAACCGTAAATCGATCGGCATTAATGCCAGCCTCGATTTGTTTTACAACTGATCTACCTGAATACGCCGCAAATGCTGGCACCGACAAAGTGCATAACAATGCACAACACAAAATAATTGATAAAACCTTTTTCATTCTACAATTCCTCCAGTATTTTAGTAATTTACAAATCCTGTAACGCTTATTTCTTCATCAGAATTATTCCTTATTACAAGTGTATAATTACCTCGCTGGTTTACCTCAATTTGCTCATCAAAGCTTCCATTATTGGCACTTAACCCATAAAACAGGCCATCTGGAGCGAGCAAGCCAATATCCACACTGGCGGAAAACGGAGAATACACCGCCTTAATTGTCACAACTTCTCCTACTTCCAAAGGAAAGCTACTGTCAGCTTTTACTGCCGTGTTGCCTGGCACCTCTATATCGAATTTTCCCATTGCTCTTACAGTTATAAACGAATTATTTTCGTTCGGGAGGTCTTCTATTGCAAATGCACTCACCTCAATACATGATATCATCATAGCCAGTACTAACATCATAGCAAAGGATTTTCTTAACCTCATTTTTCTTCCCTCCCCTCATAATAACATTTACCAGTCTATTGCAAAACCTTTTTCCAGTTCTATCTCACTTCCTTGTATTATAGAGTAGTAGTTATTAAAGCCCCTCTCCCAGGGCTGTGCTACACTGTAATGGATGCTGTGGATCGGTTTCACACTCCTACCGCAAGACGGTTCTTGAAAGGTTCCAACCACAGCCCCTTACAATTTTGTTAATCAGTTAAATACCACCAGACGGTTTATGTGGAACAAGGCTACAAAAGTAAGGTGCACTGTGGATGCAGCATCACAAATTCACCGCTGGAGGGTTTTCCATGGTAGTTTCTGTTGGTATTGATGTCTCAAAGGATAAACATGATTGCTTCATCGTCAGTTCTGAGGGCGAAGTCCTGGCGGATGTGTTCACTATCTCCAATACGATGGATGGGTTCAACTGCCTGTTGCAGAGAATCCAGAACTGCACCACACCGCAGGATAAAATGAAAGTAGGGCTTGAGGCAACCGGGCATTACAGCTACAATCTGCTTGGGTTTCTTCTTGACAACGGCCTGACCACCTATGTCCTGAATCCCTTGCGTACAAACCTTTACCGAAAGAGCCTTAGTCTGAGAAAGACCAAAACTGACCGGGTGGATGCGCGAACGATTGCTTCTATGCTGTTATCCGATGCGGGCCTCAAACCCTATACAGATACAGCATACCACAACGAGGAGCTAAAGTCACTGACCAGATACCGTTTTGACAAGGTGAAAGAGCGTGCCAAGCTGAAAAGTTCTATCGCTCGACTGGTCTGCATCCTGTTTCCAGAGTTGGAAAAGCTCGTTCCTTCTCTGCATATTGCTTCTGTCTACGCCCTGTTGGAGGAGTTTCCCGGTGCCAAACAAATTGCCGCAGCTCATTTGACGAGACTGAAAACACTACTTGAAACAGCCTCTAAAGGACGATACAAACGGGATATGGCTCTTGAGATCCGAGATGCCGCCAGAAACTCTATTGGCTCTCGGATACCTGCTAAGTCTCTTGAATTGCAACATACCATCCGGCTCATCCGTGAACTGGATGCTGAAATTCATGAGATCGAAGCTGAGATCGAGATCATTATGGACGAGATCCAGTCTCCCATTACGACCATTCCCGGTATTGGCTACCGGATGGGCGCTATGATCCTGGCAGAAGCTGGTGATCTCTCTCGCTTCGACTCACCAGATAAGCTGCTTGCTTATGCCGGTATGTCTCCTTCTACTTACCAATCCGGGCAGCTAAAAAACTGTTACCCACACATGGAGAAACGAGGTTCCAGATACCTGCGTTATGCCCTTTACAATGCCACCAAGTATGTTTGTCTTTGGGACCCAACCTTTGCCGCTTATCTTGCAAAGAAACGAGCCGAAGGCAAACATTACAATGTCGCTATCTCCCATGCAGCCAAAAAACTGGTGCGCCTTATCTTTGCCATGGAAAAATCCCGGCAGCCATATCGATTAGCAGCTTGAGCGCAACTACTTGAATAGCCTGCAGGGGTCTGACAAGACCTCAGCTTTGCTATACCTTTTTTGAACCATTTACTTTTCATCTCCTCCATTCATTTTACGGGTTGACTTTTAATAGTTAATCTTTCATATCATTCATTCGGTTCGGGGCTACGGTTCTTTCTCCCAAAAGCAACGCACCAAGAATTATTGCTATAATGCCTATGCCAATAAGCACCCGAACTATAATTTTTCGATTTACTTTACTTTCCCGATTTATCTCTTCCCCGTCACTAAGATCTACGTACGTCGAATCTGGAGCATCATCATTAAGCAAATATTCTAATGGGACTTTATACAAACTCCCTAAGTGTTTCAAGTTCTCTGTTGATGGTTTTGAACTGCCAGATTCCCATCCTGATACAGCTTGCCTTGATACCTGCATTTTTTCAGATAATTCTAATTGGGATAACCCCATTTTCTTTCTTAAACATTTAATCTTCTTTGATAATTCCATATTTGCTACTTCCACTTTCACTTTATAAGAAAGTAATATTAAAGTAAACCATGTGCGGTTTACTTTTAGGCAAGTATTACTTGCCTTTGGCCAATTTTTTCAAAATTTCTACAGAACCATCACCAAACTCTGCTTGCCTCTATTCATTTTAGATATAGCAGTAATCCAATATACAAATCATTATTTATTCTTTTGTTTGGATTTTTATCTAACGCAATCCTCCAAAACCACAATACTTCTGGGCACTTTTAACAGCACACAAATTTACCTGTTTTTCCGCTCCAGGGTCACGGCGACCACCGCCTCCCCCGGCTGGGGCTGGAGGTCATGGTCCACCGCCACGCCGAACACCGCCACGGGCCGGTCCCCCAGATACAGGGCGGGTCGCTCCAGCCGCTCCTCCACCGGGATGCCCCGGTCGGCAAAGAGCCGCTTGATGGTGCGGCTGCCGTTTCCCACGTTCAGCCGCCCCCGACCATCCCAACAGGCAATGGTCAGCGGCCCCAGGGCCCGTTCCGCCGCCAGGGAGACGCTCTCGCCGGGTCCCGGCGGGCCGCCCACCCGGACAGTCCAGGGTCCCCAGGTCTGCTCCCCTGTCTCCAGGACCAGCGGCGGCAGGGGCCCCCTCCGGCGGCGGAAGGTCAGTCCCCCTCCGCCCCGGCTGGCCAGGACGTCTCCCGGCAGATCCAGGACGCCCCCCGGCCCCAGGGCCAGGACCGCCTCTGTCTGCCGGGCGGACAGCTCCACCCCCGTACGGCGGGCCATGGCCCGCACTAGGCGGCGGCGGATGGCCTCATCCTGGGCCAGCAGCACCGGCCAGGCCAGCGCCTCCCCTGGCGGGGGCAGCAGTACAGCCGTCTCCCGGGCCAGATGCTCCTCCTCCCCCCGCAACACCTCCGCCGCCGTGGACAGCCGGGCGGTGCAGCCGGGGGATACCTCCTCCAGCAGGGGCATGATCTCCAGCCGCAGGCGATTGCGGGTGTAGGCCGGGTCGGCGTTGGTCTCGTCCTCCACATAGGGGATGCCGTTGGCCTGGACATAGGCCTCGATCTCCCGGCGGTCCGTCTCCAGCAGGGGGCGGACGATCTTCCCCCGCACCGGCTGGATGCCCGTCAGCCCCCGGAGGCCCGTCCCCCGCAGCAGGTGCAGCAAAACCGTCTCCGCGTTGTCCTGGCGGTGGTGGGCGGTGGCAATGCGGTCAGCGCCCAGCGTATCCGCCGTCTCCGCCAGGAAACGGTAGCGCAGCTCCCGGGCGGCGTCCTCCAAGCTCCGGCCGCTCTCCCGGGCAAATTCCGCCACATCTCCCCGGCCCACGGTCAGGGGGATGTGGTTTTCCGCGCACCACCCCCGGACGAAGTCCTCGTCCCGCCGGGCCGTGGGCCGCAGCTGGTGGTTGAAATGGGCAGCCAGGAGGGTGAACCCCTCCTCCTCCGCCAGGGACTTCAGCAGGTGCAGCAGGGCCATGGAGTCCCGCCCGCCGGACACCGCACACAGGACTCGTCCGCCTCGGGGCAGCATGGCCCACTTCCGGCAGAAGGCGGTCACCGCCCGCCGGTCCAGTCCGCCCGGGGCCGTCACCGGCCGCCGTCCTCCCGCTTTTTGGCCTCCTCAGCCAGCCAGCGGCGATACCGCCGGTTCAACACATAGGACAGGGCAAAGCCCACGGCCACCGACAACCCCGCGCACAGCAGCTTCGCCGCTGCGCTCCACTGGGGGAACAGGCCGTAGACGATCCACAGCAGGCCGATGACCGGCAGATAGACCAGATAGCTGATCTCCTGCCCCGCGGGCCGCCGCTCCTTGACCAGAACATAGGTCCGCCGGGCAAAATAGATCTCCGCCGCAGCCAGCACGAGCCCCAAAAACACTTCCATTTCTTCGTTTCCTTCCTTACTTACTCCTCGTCGTAGCGGTGCTCCACGCTGGTAAAGGTGGTGTACTCGCCCATAAACCGCAGGGGGACCTTTCCCGTCTCACCGTGGCGGTTTTTGGCCACGATGCACTCGGTGATCTCCTTGTTTTCCACGTCCTCCTTGTAGTAGCCCTCCCGGTAGAGGAACATGACGATGTCCGCATCCTGCTCAATAGAGCCGGATTCACGCAGGTCGGACAGCACCGGGCGCTTGTCCTCCCGCTTCTCGTTGGCACGGCTGAGCTGACTGAGGCAGATCACCGGCACGTTCAGCTCCTTGGCCATGATCTTCAGCATACGGGAGATGTCGCTGACCGCCTGCTGGCGGCTCTCCCCGGCGTAGGCCTTGCCGCCGGAGGAGGACATGAGCTGCAGATAGTCGATGATCACCAGGCCCAGGTTGTCCAGCCGCCGGCACTTGGCGTTCATGTCCGCCACGGTGAGCATGGGATTGTCGTCGATGCGGATGTCCAGCTGCTTCAGCGTCCGGGCGGCCTGGGTCAGCTTTCCCCAGTCGGCGGCGCTGAGCCGTCCGGTGGTGAGGCGGTTGCTGTCCACCAGGCCCTCGGAGGACAGCAGGCGGGTCACCAGCTGCTCCTTGCTCATCTCCAGGTTGAACACCGCCACAGTTTTCCCGCTGCCACGGGCCACATTCAGGGCGATATTCATGGCGAAGGAGGACTTACCCATGGCCGGACGGGCCGCCAGGATAATGAGGTCCGACTTGTTGAGGCCGTGGATCTTTTTGTCCAGGGCGCCAAACCCGCTGGACAGGCCCGGCAGTCCGGTCTTCCCCGAGGCCAGCTCGTTGAGCTGATCCAGCAGGGGCTTGATGACCTGGCCCACGGGGACCATGTCCTGGCCGCTGCGGCCCCGGCGGATGGCGTAGATCTTCTGCTCCGCCGCCTCCAGGGTGGCCTTGGCCTCCCCCAGCCCCTCCTGGACCATGGTCTGGATCTCCCCGGCGGCCTTGCACAGGCTGCGGAGGAGGGCCTTGTCCCGGACGATGCCCACATACTCCATGACATTGGCGCTGGTGGGGGTCACCTCCATAAGCTGCACCAGATAATTTCTGGTGGTGTTCTCATCGTAGGTGCCGTTTTTCTGCATCTCATCCGCCACCGTCAGCCCGTCAATGGGCTTGGAGTAGCTGAACATGGTGTAGATGGTCTCGAAGATCTCCCGGTTCTGCTTGATGTAGAAGTCCTCCGGCTGGAGCTTATCCATCACGTCCTTGATGCAGTCGGCGTCAATGAGCATGGCCCCCAGAGTGGCCTGTTCCGCCTCCAGGGAGTGGGGCATTTGCCGGGTCAGCAGTTCATCCATTGTGGGGGACTCCTTTCTTTTTGCCGCCTGCGGCGGCGACTGGTGGCGTTTTGCAAAAGCAAAACGTCACAGAAATACTGTGCGGGGGACATACCGGCTCATCCGCTGTGGGGCCTCCGGCCCCGCAGGGCTGAGCCGCTCTTCGCCGGGCGGGGGGAACGAAAAGTTGTTCGTCACCAACCTTTCGGGGCCTCCCCGGCCCCGGACCCCGGGTGACTTTTTGCCCGCACAAAAAGT
>CAUWCX010000040.1:0-23404 GCA_963557105.1 uncultured Oscillospiraceae bacterium | reverse complement strand
AGAGGGCCTTGTAACTGATTCGCCCTCTCCGTCGGCTTCGCCGCCACCTCTCCCAGAGGGAGAGGCAAGAGACGCATTCAACGGGGGGCGTATCCCTACCGCTACAAAAAGCCACTCGCCCCGTGGGCGAGAATCAAATTGTGTTTGACGAGAACAGACTCCCGTGTGGTTATCGCAATGACAGTGCCGCACCATTACCCCGCTTCTTGTCGTGCAACCCGCCCCCAAGTTTGCACGGGGGGTAGCCCCTCTGGCGAGGGGGCGAAGCCCCCTTGAAGATGTCGTTGCGGGGGGAGGTTCTTAGGAGGGGGACACAATCGAAAGTGTCCCCTTCCTAAGTGCCCCTTTGGTTACTTTCCCGGCAGGGGGAAAGTAACCCGGGGTCCGGGGGCGGAACCCCCGGGGCTGCTGACACGAAAGATTTTTCGTCCCCGCCCGCCCGGCGAAGGGCGAATCTACCCCACAAGCTTGGACAAGAACAATGTCCCGCCCCCGGCCAACAAGAAACCACAGAACCAACAGAACGAAAAAAAGAGAAGTAACATGATTGACATCAGTATCAACGGCGTAAAAAAATCCTTTGAGATCGGAAATAATATCCTCGACGGCGTCACCTTCCAGGTGGAGGCCGGGGAGCGGGTGGGCCTTCTGGGCCGCAACGGCGCGGGCAAGTCCACCCTCTTCAAGATCCTCACCGGGGAGCTGGAGGCGGACGAGGGGGAGGTGGTCATCGCCCGGAACCGCCGGGTGGGCCTCATCTCCCAGATCCCCGTCTTCCCGGCGGGGTACACCGTGGAGGATGTGCTGAACACCGCCTTCGCCCGGCACCAGCGCCTGGCGGAGGAGATGGAGACCCTGGCCGCCGCCATGGCCGCCGGGGACAGCAGCGAGGCCACCTTGAGGCGCTACGGGGAGCTCTCCGCCCGGTTCGAGGGCCTGGGGGGCTACGACACCGCCACTGCCGTCAGCAAGGTGGCCGCCGGTTTGGGCATCTCCCCGGAGATGCGCTCCCAGCTCTTCGACAGCCTCTCCGGCGGGGAGAAGACCCGGGTGAACCTGGGCCGCCTGCTGCTGGAGGACACGGACATTCTGCTGCTGGACGAGCCCACCAACCACCTGGACCTCCACGCGGTGGAGTGGCTGGAGGAGTATGTCCGCCGCTTCAAGGGCACGGTGGTGGCCATCAGCCACGACCGCTACTTCCTGGACCGCACCATCACCCGGGTGGTGGAGCTGTGCGACGGCAAGGCGGAGTTCTACGCCGGCAACTACACCTTCTACGCCATTGAGAAGGAGCGCCGCTACCAGGAGAAGCTCCGCCAGTACGAGAAGGAGCAGGCCAAGATCCACCAGCTCCAGGAGGCGGCGGACAAGCTGCACCTGTGGGCCTTCATGGGCAACGACAAGCTCCACAAGCGGGCCTTCTCCATGGAGCGGCGCATTGAGCGCATCCGCCAGACGGAGAAGCCCACCAAGGCCCGGACCCTCACCGCCCGGTTCGGGGAGCGGGACTTTGCCGGGGACGAGGTGCTGGACATCCACGGCCTGGGGAAATCCTACGGCGACCGGGTGCTGTTCCACGATGTGGAGGCCCTGGTGGAGGGGGGCGAGCGCATTGCCCTCATCGGCGACAACGGCACGGGCAAGTCCACCCTGCTGAAGATCCTCATGGGGGAGGACACGGACTACCAGGGCCGCTTCCGCTTCGGCCCCACGGTCCGCAGCGCCTACCTGCCCCAGATCATCCGCTTTGACGACCCCCGGCGGAACCTGGTGGACACCATGCTCTACGCCAAGCACGGCATGACCACCCAGACCGCCCGGGATCGGCTGGCCGCCTTCAACTTCCGGGGGGAGGATGTGTTCAAGTCCGTCTCCGTCCTCTCCGGCGGGGAGCAGAGCCGCCTGCGGCTGTGTATGCTCATGGACGAGGAGATCAACCTCCTGGTGCTGGACGAGCCCACCAACCACCTGGATATCGCCAGCCGGGAGTGGATCGAGGAGGCGGTGGAGGCCTACGAGGGGGCCCTGCTCTTCGTCAGCCACGACCGCTACTTCATCAACCGCTTTGCCACCCGGATCTGGGTGCTGGAAAACGGGGTCATCACCGACTACCCCGTGCCCTTCCAGCGGTACCGGGAGATCCGGGAGCGGGAGGTGCAGCAGGCCCAGGAGCGCAGCCGCCAGCAGCGCCTGGCGGAGGAGAAGGCCCGGGCCGCGGCACAGAAGCCCCCCCAGCGGGGGGGCCGGGCCCAGCAGGCCGCCCGCAAGCAGCTGACCATCTGCGAGCGGGACATGGCCAAGCTGGAGGAGGAGATGGCCGCCCTGGACCGGGAGCTGGAGGCCAACGCCTGCGACTACGAGAAGTACAGCGCCCTCTACGCCCAGAAGGAGGAGCTGGACGCCCAGCTCCTGGCGCTCATGGAGCGCTGGGAGAAGCTGGCGGAGGAGGCGGAGGGCTAGGATGAAGCGACTGCGGACGCCGGCGGTCTTCCTGGCCCTGGGGGCCGTCCTGGTCCTGCTGGGTCTGGCGGTCCGGGCGGCGTACTCCCCGGTGCGCTTCACCGGCTTCCTGCTGGTGTGCGCCGGTCTGGCGTCGGCTCTGTGGGCGGGATTGGCCCTGTGGAGCCGCCGCAGCGCCTGGGGCCGGTGGGCAAAGCGGGCCTTCCTGCTGCTGCTGGCGGCGGGGACGGTGCTCTTTGCCGCCCTGGAGGTCTGGGTGGTGTCCTGGGCCAAAACCGACAGCCAGACGCCGGTCAGCGCCGTGGTGGTGCTGGGGGCCGGGGTCAACGGCGCCACGCCCTCCCTGAGCCTCACCACCCGGCTGGAGGCGGCCCTGGACTACCTGGCCGGGCGGCCGGATATCCCCGTTGTGGTCACCGGGGCCCGGGGGCCGGGGGAGGACATTACCGAGGCCCGGTGCATGGCCGACTGGCTGATCGCCCATGGGGTGGACCCGGGGCGCATCCTGCTGGAGGAGCAGGCCCGGGACACGGCGGAGAATATGGCCTTCTCCCGGGAAATGCTGGCCCAGGCGGGGGTGGACCCCGATGCCAAGGTGGCCCTGGTCACCAGCGACTACCACCTGTGCCGGGCGGCGGGCCTCTGGGGCCGGGAGAGTGCGGTTCCCGTGGCGGCCCGGATGCCGGGCCGGTTCTGGCCCCTCACGGTGAACTACTATATCCGCGAGGCCTTCGCCCTGGCGGCGGAGCTCGTGTTCTGAAGGAGGACAGCTATGTCCAAAAAAATATTATGTCTATACTACAGCCGCACAGGCAAGACCGAGGCGCTGATGCAGGAGATCGCCGGGGAGCTGTCGTGTGAGGCGGTGAAGCTGGAGGACGGCGTCAGCCGCAGCGGCCCCATGGGCTGGCTGCGCAGCGGGATGCAGGCCATGGCCCGCCATGTCCCCCCGGTGCAGAGGCCGGAGACCAAGCTGCCCCTGGGGGAGTACGACCTGGTGATCCTGGGCACCCCCGTGTGGGCGGGGCGGTGCAGCGCCCCCGTGCGGAGCTTTCTCCTGGAGTACGGGGAGAGCCTGGGGCCGGTGGCCTATGTCATCACCCGGGGCAGCGACGTCCACTACGACGAGGTCTTCGACCAGATGGACCTGTATGTGCGAAAGCCGCGGGTAAAGGCCGTGAGCATCCGCCCGGGAGCCGTGGGCTCCACCTTCTGGCGGGACGAATTTTTGGCCAGCCTCAGGGCTGGCGGAGAGGGGGAGAACCATGCTGGATAAGCTGAAAACTGTTGCGGACCGGTATGAGGCCATTGTCAGCCAGCTGGAGGACCCGGCGGTCTACGCCGATCCCCCCAAGCTGGCCAAGCTGACCAAGGAGCAGAAGGACCTGACGCCCCTGGTGGAGGCGTACAACGCCTACCGCCAGGCGGAGGCGGATCTGGCCGCGGCCCAGGAGATGATGAGCGACCCGGAGCTGCGGGAGCTGGCCCAGGAGGAGGACCAGAACGCCCGGCGGGAGCTGGAGCGGCTGAAGAAGGAGCTGCAGATCCTGCTGCTGCCCAAGGACCCCAACGACGACCGGGGCGTGGTCATGGAGATCCGGGCCGGCGTGGGCGGGGAGGAGGCCATGCTCTTCGCCGCCGACCTGCTGCGGATGTACCTGATGTACGCCGAGAGCCACGGCTGGAGCGTGGATGTGGTCAACCGCAGCGACACGGAGCTGGGCGGCATCAAGGAGGCCAGCCTCCTGGTGGAGGGCCAGGGGGTGTGGTCCCGGCTGAAGTACGAGAGCGGCGGCCACCGGGTCCAGCGGGTGCCGGTGACGGAGTCCTCCGGCCGCATCCAGACCTCCGCCGCCACGGTGGCGGTGCTGCCGGAGGCGGAGAGCGTGGAGGTGGAGCTGAACCCCGCGGACATTGAGATGCAGGTCTTCCGCTCCTCCGGCGCCGGCGGCCAGCACGTCAACAAGACCTCCTCCGCCGTGCGGCTGATCCACAAGCCCACGGGCACCGTGGTGGAGTGCCAGCAGGAGCGCAGCCAGTTCCAGAACCGGGACAAGGCCATGCGCATCCTGGCCTCCAAGCTCTACGAGGTGGAGAATGAGAAGCGCATCGCCGCCGAGGCCGCCCAGCGCAAGAGCCAGGTGGGCAGCGGCGACCGCTCCGAGCGCATCCGCACCTACAACTTCCCCCAGGGCCGGGTCACGGACCACCGCCTCAACGGGGAGGTGAAGAACTTCAACATCGACGCCGTCATCAACGGCGCTCTGGACCCCATCATCGACGCCCTCACCACAGCGGAGCAGGCTGCCCGGCTGGCGGAGAGCGGGGAGATGTAAGACGAATACCATGAAAACTGAGCTATTTCATATCACCGACCCGGAAGCCCAGCGGGAGGAGGTGGAGGCCGCCGCCGCCATCATCCGGGACGGGGGGCTGCTGGGCATCCCCACGGAGACGGTCTACGGCCTGGGGGCCAACGGCCTGAGCACCGAGGCGGTCCGCAGCATTTTCGAGGCCAAGGGCCGTCCCCAGGACAACCCCCTCATCCTCCACGTCCCCAGCGCCGCCTGGCTGTCCCGGTACTGCCGGAACATCCCCCCGGTGGCCTACACCCTGGCGGAGAAATTCTGGCCCGGCCCCCTGACCATGATCCTGCGGCGGCGGGCCAATGTGCCCAACGCCACCACCGGCGGCCTGGACACCGTGGGGGTCCGCTGCCCCGACCATCCGGTGACTCTGGCCATCATCCGGGCGGCGGAGGTGCCGGTGGCCGCCCCCAGCGGCAACCTCTCCGGCCGGCCCAGCCCCACCTGTGCCCAGCACATGGTGGAGGATATGGACGGCCGCATCCAGGGGATCGTGGACGGCGGCCCCTGCGGCGTGGGGGTGGAGTCCACCATTATCGACCTGACCACCCCCATCCCCCGGCTGCTGCGCCCCGGCGGACTGCCCCTGGAGCAGCTGCGGGAGGTGCTGGGGGAGGTGGCCGTGGACCGGGCGGTGACCCAGCCCCTGGCCCCCGGGGAGAAGCCCCGGGCCCCGGGCATGAAGTACCGCCACTACGCCCCCAAGGCCCCGGTCACGGTGGTCACCGGCGACAGCCGCCGCACCGCCCGGTATATCCGCCGGAACATGGGGGAGAATACCGGCGTCATCTGCTTTGACGAGTACCGGGGGGAGTTCCCCGGCTGCGTGGTGGAGCCCATGGGCTCCGTCCTGGACAAGGGGGAGCAGGCCCGCCGGGTCTTCGACGCCCTCCGGGCCTTTGACGCCACCGATGTCACCGCCATTTTTGCCCAGTGCCCCGGCGAGGAGGGGCTGGGTCTGGCCATCGCCAACCGGCTGAAGAAGGCGGCGGGCTTTGCCGTGGTGGATCTGGGCGAAGGGGGCGATGGGGAGTGATCTTAGGCATCACCGGCCCCACCGGGTCCGGCAAGACCACCGCCCTGGCCCAGCTGCAGCGCCTGGGCTTCGCCGTGGTGGACTGCGACAAGCTCTACTACCAGCTCCTGGACAGTGATCCCGCCCTGCGGCAGGCCCTCACCGACGCCTTCGGCCCGGTGTTCCTGCCCGATGGACAGCTGGACCGGGGGACCCTGGCCGCCCGGGTGTTCGGGGAGAAGGGGGAGCTGGACCGGCTCAACGCCATCGTCTACCCGGCGGTGTGCGCCGCTGTGGAACAGAAAATCAAAAATTGTTCCCAGAGGGGGCTTGTCATCGACGCCATCAATCTGATAGAATCGGGACTGGGGGAGCTGTGCGACCTCACTGTGGCGGTGACCGCCCCGCCGGAGGTCCGCCTGCGGCGGATCATGGCCCGGGACGGCATCAGCCAGGAGCGGGCCCGGCAGCGCATGGCCGCCCAGAAACCGGATAAGTTTTACCGCAGGAACTGCACCTTCCTCCTGGAGAACCGGGCGGGAAGCCAGGCGGAGTTCCAGCGGCTCATCGGCGAATTTTTCACCGAATTATTACAAGATATGGAGGAATGATCCAATGGAGACGAATTCTTGGAAGGACAAGGTCCTGAACCAGCGGAAGAACGGCTATGACCGCCTGCCGGAGGCGGAGCGGGCACCTATGCAGGACTACTGCGAGGGGTACAAGGCCTTCCTGGACAACGGCAAGACCGAGCGGGAGTGCGTGGCGGAGGGCATCCGCCTGGCGGAGGAGCGGGGCTTCAAGCCCTTCGTCCGGGGCATGGCCCTGCAGGCCGGGGACAAGGTCTACTGCAGCAACCGGGGCAAGATGCTCCTGCTGGCAGTCATTGGCAGCGAGAGCCTGGAGAAGGGCGTGCAGATCACTGCCGCCCATGTGGACAGCCCCCGCCTGGATTTGAAGCCCTATCCCCTCTATGAGGACAGCGAGCTGGCCTACCTGAAGACCCACTACTACGGCGGCATCCGCAAGTACCAGTGGGTGACCATCCCCCTGGAGCTCCACGGCGTGGTGGCCATGAAGGACGGCACCGTGAAGACCGTGGCCATTGGCCAGGGCAACGAGCCCAAGCTGGTGGTCAACGACCTGCTGCCCCACCTGGGCGCGGAGCAGAGCAAGAAGCCCCTCAGCGAGGGCATCACCGGCGAGCAGCTGAACCTGCTGGTGGGCAGCGAGCCCCTCACCGGCGAGGAGGGCGACCGGGTGAAGCTGGCCGTCATGAAGGCCCTGTACGAGAAGTACGGCTTCACCGAGGAGGACTTCATCTCCGCTGAGCTGGAGGCTGTCCCCGCCCAGAACGCCGTGGATATCGGCCTGGACCGCAGCATGATCGGCGCCTACGGCCACGACGACCGGGTCTGCGGCTATGCCGCCCTGAAGGCTATGCTGGATCTGGACAAGATCCCCGCCAAGACCGGCGTGTGCATCCTGGCGGACAAGGAGGAGATCGGCTCCGTGGGCGTCAGCGGTATGCAGACCGCCGCCTTCGACACCTTTATCGCCGACCTGTGCGAGTGCCAGGGCGCCCGGGCCCGGGTGTGCCTGGAGAACGCCTTCTGCCTCTCCGCCGACGTCACCGCCGCCTATGACCCCAACTTCCCCGAGGTCTACGAGAAGCGCAACTCCTCCCAGATCAACTACGGCGTTGGCCTGTGCAAGTACACCGGCAGCCGCGGCAAGGGCGGGGCCAGCGACGCCGCCGCCGAGGTGGTGGCCTATGCCCGCCGGATCTTTGACGACAATGGCGTCATCTGGCAGATGGCCGAGCTGGGCAAGGTGGACGCCGGCGGCGGCGGCACCGTGGCCGCCTATATGGCCAACCGGAACATCGACACCCTGGACGCCGGCGTGCCCGTTCTGGCCATGCACGCCCCCTTCGAGGTGGTGTCCAAGCTGGACTGCTACATGACCTACAAGGCCATGAAGGCGGTCTACGAGAACTAAATCAGCAGAATTAAAGCGGCGGGGGCCCCACGGGGCTCCCGCCGCAGACTGTCAAAAAAGTGCAAGCACTTTTTTGAGTAGGGGCTTGCGCTGCGTTCTGCGCCTCGGTTGGCCGGCAAAGGCGGCCAATTCGACGCTCACTCCGCGAGAAGTATTTTCTGCCACGCACATGTCGCGGCAGAAAATGATTTCACTCTATTCACTCCGGGCGGCGAACTCTGCGAGGCTTTTTTGACAAGCTGCGTCGGGAGCCCCACGGGGCTCCCGACGCTTTGCTTAGTGGGGCCGGTGCGGGAATATGGCGTGGGTTTGTGCATCTTTTGCCTTGAAATGCGGAAGGATCTACAGTATACTATACGGTAGACCATTGTGCCCTCACCTGCGGAGGGCGCCTGCGAGGAGGAGACTATGAGTACTGTCATCACGTCAGTGGACCGCCGCTCTCCGGCGGAGCGGGCGGGGATCCGGCCTGGGGAGAAGCTGCTGACCATCAACGGCCACGAGATCGTGGACGTGCTGGACTACCGCTTTTTCGGATACGACCCGGTGCTGGAGATCACCCTGGAGCGGGAGGGCTGCCGCCGGGAGCTCCATGTGGAGAAGGAGGAGGGCCTGGAGCTGGGGCTGAACTTCGACACCTACCTCATGGATGAGCCCCGGCCCTGCAGCAACTTCTGCATCTTCTGCTTTGTGGACCAGATGGCCCCCGGCTGCCGGGAGACCCTGTATTTCAAGGATGACGACGCCCGGCTCAGCTTCCTCATGGGCAACTACATCACCCTCACCAACCTCTCGGAGCGGGAGGCCCAGCGGATCATCGACCTGCGCATCAGCCCCATCAACGTCTCCGTCCACGCCACGGACCCCAAGCTCCGCTGCGCCATGCTGGGCAACAAGAACGCCGCCAAGAGCCTGGACTATATGCGGGCCTTTGCCGAGGCCGGCATCTCCATGAACGGCCAGATCGTCCTGGTCCCCGGGTTCAACGACGGGGAGCAGCTCCAGCGGACCATGGCGGACATGGCGGCCTGGGGCTTCAGCAGCTGCTCCATTGTCCCCGTGGGGCTGACCAAGTACCGGGAGAAGCTGGCCAAGCTGCGGCCGGTGGACCGGGAGGAGGCCCGGGCGGTCATCGCCCAGGTGGAGGCCTTCGCCGCCCAGTGTCTGGAGCAGTACGGCTCCCGGAAGTTCTTCTGTTCCGACGAGTTCTACATCCGGGCGGAGCTGCCCCTGCCGGAGGAGGAGGCCTACGAGGGCTATGTGCAGATCGAAAACGGCGTGGGGATGCTCCGCAGCCTCATCACCGAGTTTGAAAGCGGCCTGAAGCTGGAGGATGAGCCGGTGGAGGCCACGCCTTACACCATCGCCACCGGCGTCAGCGCCCGGCCCTTCCTGGCGGAGCTGTCGAAGCAGGCGGAGGAGAAGCTGGGGGTCCGGGGCCAGGTCCTGGCCATCCAGAACGACTTCTTCGGCCACACCATCGACGTGGCGGGCCTCATCACCGGCGGGGACCTCATTGCCCAGCTGAAGGGCCGGGACCTGGGGCAGCGGCTGCTGATCCCCGTGAATATGCTGCGCCACGGCGGGGACGTGTTTTTGGACGACCTGCGTGTGGAGGATGTGGAAAACGCCCTGGGTATCCCCGTGACCGTGGTGGAGCAGGACGGCTTCGACCTGCTGGACGCCATGCTGGGGCGCAAATAAGTAGATAAAGGGAAGAAAAGGAGGGCATGAGATGGCCAAACCCATCGTCGCCATTGTGGGCCGGCCCAATGTGGGCAAGTCCATGCTGTTCAATAAGCTTATCGGAAAGCGTGTCTCCATTGTGGAGGACACCCCTGGGGTCACCCGGGACCGGATCTATGGGGAGACCGACTGGAACGGCCGGAAGTTCACCCTCATCGACACCGGCGGCATCGAGCCCCGCACCGACAACCTGATCCTGTCCTTCATGCGGGACCAGGCCAACATCGCCATCAGCCACGCCGACGTCATCGTCTTTCTGACGGACATCAAGACGGGGCTCACCGCCTCCGACCAGGAGGTGGCCAATATGCTGCTGCGCAGCGGGAAGCCCATTATCCTGGCGGTGAACAAGATGGACTCCGTGGGTGCCGTGGACCCGGACTACTACGAGTTTTACAACCTGGGTCTGGGGGACCCCATCGCCGTCTCCGCCGTCCACGGCCACGGCACCGGCGACCTGCTGGACGAGTGCGTGAAGTATTTCCCGCCGGAGGAGGAGGGGGATGACGAGGACGACGCCATCCAGGTGGCCATTATCGGCCGGCCAAATGTGGGCAAGTCCTCCCTGACCAACAAGATCCTGGGCCAGCAGCGCACCATCGTCAGCGATGTGGCGGGTACCACCCGGGACGCCATTGACTCCTTCTTTGAAAACGAGACGGGCAAGTACGTCTTTATCGACACCGCCGGTATGCGGAAGAAGTCCAAGGTGGACGAGGCCATCGAGCGCTACAGCGTCCTCCGGGCACAGATGGCCATTGAGCGGGCGGATGTGTGCCTCGTCCTCATCGACGCCCAGGAGGGGGTCACGGAGCAGGACACCAAGGTGGCCGGCATGGCCCACGAGGCGGGGAAGGCCAGCATCATCGTGGTCAACAAGTGGGACCTCATTGAGAAGGACGGCAAGACTATGGACAAGATGCGGGAGGATATCCGCCGGGATCTCAGCTTCATGACCTACGCCCCCATCCTGTTCATCTCCGCCGCCACGGGCCAGCGGGTGGAGCGGCTCTTCGACCTGATCCGCTATGTCAACGACCAGGCGGCCACCCGCATCACCACCGGTATGCTCAACAACGTCCTGGCGGACGCCCAGACCCGGGTGCAGCCCCCCACGGACAAGGGCCGCCGGCTGAAGATCTACTACATGACCCAGGCGGGGATCAAGCCCCCCCACTTCATCTGCTTCTGCAACGACGCCCGGCTGTTCCACTTCTCCTACCAGCGGTATCTGGAGAACCAGATCCGCTCCGTGTTCGGTCTGGAGGGGACGCCGATCCGCATGACCATCCGCCAAAAGGGCGATAAGGAGGGGTAAGCTATGCCGATTTGGGTGATTTTGGGGATCGCCGCCGTGGCGTCCTATTTCCTGGGCTGCTTCAACGGGGCGGTGATCGTCTCCAAGTATATCCTGCGGGACGACGTCCGCAAGCACGGCAGCGGCAACGCCGGTCTCACCAACTTCTACCGCACCTTCGGCGGCCCCCTGACCGCCGTGGTGATCCTCACCGATGTGCTGAAGGCGGTGGCGGCGGTGGTACTGTGCCGGTGGCTGGTGTCCGCCTTCTATACGGACATGATCTCTGCCGCGGATACGACGGCCCTGTGGGACACCATCGCCAAGTACTGGGCCGGGGTGTTCTGCCTGCTGGGCCACATGTTCCCGGTGATGTTCCACTTCAAGGGGGGCAAGGGCATCCTCTCCGGCGGGGCCATTGCCATTATGATCGACTGGCGGGTGGCCCTGGTGGTCTGGGGCGGGTTCATCGTGCTGAGCGTGCTGACCCGGTATGTGTCCCTGGGCTCCTGCTGGGCCGGGGCCAGCTTCCCCTTTGTCAGCTGGTTCGTCTACCGCAGCGTGCCGGTGCTGATCCTGGCCATCATCTGCGGCGGGCTGATCCTCTGGCAGCACCGGGGGAACATCAAGCGGCTGGTCACCGGAACGGAGAGTAAGTTCTATTTCCACAAAAAGAAGAAGCCGTGACCCCGCGGCGGCATAAGGAAAAATTTGGACATTGGGAAAGGCGGATGCTGACATGAAGATCACGGTACTGGGCAGCGGCGGCTGGGGAACGGCCCTGGCGCTGCTGCTGCTGGAAAACGGCAACGAGGTGACCCTGTGGTCCTACGACCCCCAGCAGGCGGAGCGTATCCGCCAGCAGCGGGAGAATCCCCTGCTGAAGGGGGTGCCCCTGCCGGAGGAGCTGGTGGTCACCAGCGACTTCGGCGCTGTGGCGGATAGCGATCTGGTGGTCATGGCCACCCCCTCCTTCGCCGTCCGGGACACGGCCCGCCGGCTGGCCCCCTTGCTGCAGGCGGACGCCCTGGTGGTGTCCGTGTCCAAGGGCATTGAGAAGGACACCGCCCTGTGCCTCACCCAGGTCATCCAGGAGGAGCTGGGGGGCAAGGGCCGTGTGGTGGCCCTCTCCGGTCCCTCCCACGCGGAGGAGGTGGGCCGCCGGGTCCCCACCGGCGTGGTGGCGGCCTCGGAGGATATGGAGGCCGCCCATCTGGTGCAGGATGTGTTCATGAACCCCCGGTTCCGGGTGTACACCAACGGGGACGTCATGGGCGTGGAGCTGGGGGCGGCGCTGAAGAACGTGCTGGCCCTGTGCTGCGGCATCAGCGACGGCATGGGCCTGGGGGACAACACCAAGGCCCTGCTCATGACCCGGGGCATGACGGAGATGGCCCGCCTGGGGGTGGCCATGGGCGGGCGTAAGGAGACCTTCGCCGGGCTCAGCGGCATGGGGGACCTGATCGTCACCTGCACCTCCATGCACTCCCGCAACCGCCGCTGCGGCATCCTCATCGGCCAGGGGAAGCCGGTGGAGGAGGCCATGCGGGAGGTGGGGGCCGTGGTGGAGGGCTACTACGCCACCCTCAGCGCCCACCAGCTGGCGGAGAAGATGGGCGTGGAGATGCCCATTGGCCAGTGCGCCTACGAGGTCCTCTACCAGGGCAAACCTGCGGAGGCCGTGGTGGAGCAGCTGATGACCCGGGTGAAGCGCCGGGAGACGGACGAGAGCTGGATCTGATATCCCCAAGAAGGAGGTAAAGGAAAATGAAGCAGGCGCGTTTTGTGACCGCCATCGTGCTGGCCGCCTCGGTGGCCGTCACCGCCGGATTGGCGGTGGCCCATCTGGTGCTGTCCGCTGTGGATCTGCGGCGGAGGAAGCGGCGGTTTTAAGCGACGGGAGCAGGTGTCAAAAAAGTGCAAGCACTTTTTTGAGGAGCACTCCGCTTCGCGCCTTGCGGCCTTTGGCCGCTGCGACGCGCGCTGCGCCGCAGCGTTAAGAAAATATGCCGGTGGCATATTTTTAGCGTAGGCCGCAGCGGCTATGCCGCGAGGAAACCGTGCTATAGGGTTGCACAGAAAATAATTTCACCCTATTCGCCGCCTGTGAACTGCACCCCATTAGTTAGACAAGTGTGATATAATACTTGGTGCTAAGAAATGGGGCGTTTTTCTATGCCAAAGGGCGTGCCAAACAAACGATACTCGCCAGAATTCAAAAAGATGGTCGTGGAAACGATGCGAGAAGAACAGTTGGGCTACAAAGAAACGGAGCGGCGATTTAATCTTTCGCATAATCTAGCAGCAGCGTGGGAGCGCATCTACTTGGCAGAAGGTGCGGAAGGCTTTGCCATTGAACGTCGAGGTCGCAGCAATAAAGGCCGTCCGCCAAAGCAGCTGCCGAAGGAGGTAGAAGAAGATCTGCTGGCAGAGGTTCAGTGGCTGCGTGCGGAGAATGAATACCTAAAAAACTTACATGCCTTGGTTTTGGAAGAGGAGCGACGCCGGCTCAAAAAGCGCTGGTAGTTCAGAAACTAAGGCAAAAACACGCACTCATCATTCTTCTCTCAATCGCTCAATTGCCCCGTGCAAGTTTCTATTATCATCTGAAACGGATGAAGAAAGAAGACAAATACGCATCTGTTAAGGAAGAAATTACCGCAATTTACCATGAAAACAAGGGAAGATATGGCTATCGCCGGATCACGGCAGAGCTGCGCAAGCGTAATTTTTTGCTGAATCACAAGACCGTCCAGCGGCTTATGAAGGAACTGGGTCTGGTCTGTCGTGTCAGAATGAAGAAATATCGTTCCTACAAGGGAGAAGTGGGTAAAATCGCACCAAATCTGCTGAATCGGGATTTCCATGCGGACAAGCCGAACCAGAAGTGGGTCACAGATGTAACAGAGTTCAGCCTGTTTGGAGAGAAGCTCTATTTATCTCCGATTCTCGATCTGCACAGCAGCGATCTGGTCAGCTATACCATATCAGATCGTCCTGTACTCAGTATGGTAACGACCATGCTGGACAAAGCTTTTGGGAAGATATCCGATGGTACAAACCTCATTCTTCACTCTGATCAGGGATGGCAATATCAGCACAGACAGTATCAGCGGATGCTCCGCGAAAAGGGCGTCCGGCAGAGCATGAGCCGCAAGGGGAACTGCCTGGACAATGCTGTGATAGAAAATTTCTTCGGGCTGCTCAAAAGTGAACTGCTGTATTTGCAGGAGTTTCGATCCATGGAACACTTTAAGCAGGAACTCGTTGAATATCTGGATTACTACAACAACCGCAGGATCAAGGCAAAACTGGAGGGCTTGCCCCCTGCAATTCACAGACAGCAAGCCCTTTCGGCAGCTTGAACAATTAATAAAAAAATATTTGTCTAACTTTTTGGGGTCACTTCACTGCGGGCGGCGAACTCTGCGAGGCTTTTTTGACAGACTGAGGGCTGTGCCGATGGCACAGCCCTGCTTTTTGCAATAAGTGGGTCGGGAGGAATCAGGGGTACAGCTCCAGGCTCTCCTGCCGGATGGTCTCCAGGATCTGCTGCACATCGGCGCCATCCTCCGCCGTCTGGCCCTTGGCCAGGGTGAGCTTGTCCGCCGGGAACAGGACCGGTTCCTCCGCCGAGACCGGCACCTTTCCGAACAGTCCGCTGAGAATAACATACCAGCCGTCACTTGCGGAGTAGCGGAGATAGAGGAAATACTGGCTGCCCGGCTGCATCTTCTGGTATCTGTCCACATGGCAGGTCACGGCGATGTTGTGGGCGTTCCGGTAGGTGAACTGGTTTTCCAGGACCGGGATCTCGTCCCCGACGGCCAGCGCCAGACCGGAGGTGTTCTTCATGATCTCCTGGACCTGTACCTGGGAGATGGTGTAGCCCCAGTAGTGGTCGGGGCCGCCCAGATTGTTTGCCACATTTTCCTCCCGCTCCGTCTTCACCCCCCGCAGGATCACCGTGGCGTCGGCGGCCAGCTCCTGGGCCGATGTATACAGGTCCCCCTTCGCATGGGCCAGGGTGTCGATGGCGCCTGCGGCCTCCCGGGGGCCGCAGGCGGCCGTGACCAGGGAGAGCAGCACTGCCAGCAGCAGGACAGCCGGCGGGAGCGAGCTGCGTTTGTTCATCGGATCAGCCTCCTTCTCGTGGATTTTCCCTCTGTGCATTGCGCCGCACGGGCGACAGCTCTGCTATACTAGACGGAAAAGACGGGGGAAAGTTCTGGGAAAAGGGTTTTCTCCACATCTCTGTTTCAGCTTGACCAAAAGCCTCGCAGAGTTCGCCGCCCGGAGGCGGCGAATAAAGTGAAATCATTTTCTGCCGGGGCGTGTACCTGGCAGAAAATACTTCTCGCGGAGTGAGCGTCGAATTGTCCGCTCTTAGCGGACAACCGAGGCGCAGAACGCAGCGCAAACCCTCCTCAAAAAAGTGCCTGCACTTTTTTGACAATCTAAAAAACGGAGATGTGCCGCAGGCACATCTCCGTTTTTATCGCTTCTATCGGTCCTCCCGGAAGTAGGACAGGCCCAGCCCGGCGGGGGGCTGCTTCTCCTTGTTGTTGCGCATACTGGAGACGATCAGCACGATGACCGTGACCACATAGGGCAGGATCTTGTACAGCTGGGTGGGGATAAAGGGGATCACCAGGCGCAGGTACAGGATCATCAGCGCGCCGAAGAGGACGGAGCCCCAGATGGCGCTGAGGGGCCGCCACATACAGAAGATGACCAGGGCCACCGCCAGCCAGCCCACGCCGGCCAGACCCTCGTGGTTCCACACGCAGCCGGCGATGGTGGTGATATACACCATACCGCCGATGGCGGAGATGCCGCCGCCGATGATGGTGGCCAGGTACTTGTACCGCCCCACGCTGATGCCCGCGGCATCGGCAGTGGAGGGGGACTCGCCCACGGAGCGCAGGTACAGGCCGGAGCGGGTCCGGTTCAGATACCAGAACATGGCCACGGCGGTCAGCAGGCCCAGGTAGAAGAAGATGCTGTGGCTAAAGAGGATCTTGCCCACCACGGGCAGCTCCTGCAGGGCCTTGGGGAAGGGGGAGTTGATGAAGAAGACCTTCAGGCCGTTGCTGATGGCGATGAAGCCGCCCTCCCGGGTCCGCATATACTCGCCCACGAACTGGCCGATGCCGGTGCCGAAGATGGACAGGGCCAGACCGGTGACGTTCTGGTTGGCCCGGAGGGTGATGGTCAGGAAGCTGAAGATCAGGGAGGCGATGCCCCCGGCCAGGAAGGCGCACAGGATGCCGATGAGGATGGCCAGGACGCCGTTGGGGGCGGAGGCGAACTTCTCATAGTAGAACACGCCACCCAGGCCGATGGCGCCGCCCATGAACATGATGCCCTCCACGCCCAGGTTCAGGCTGCCGGATTTCTCCGTCAGGATCTCCCCCAGGGTGCCGAAGAGCAGGGGCGTGCCGTAGGTGATGGCCGCCACGATCAGGGCGATGAACAGTGTCATGAACTCAGCCATTATGCCCCCTCCTTTCCGCCGCTCCGCTTGGCGCGGAAGATCAGCCGGTAGTTGATGAAGAATTCACAGCCCAGCATACAGAACAGCAGGATGCCGGTGATGATATCGGAGATGGAGGCGGGCACCGCCAGGCGGGTCTGCAAAGTCTCCGCACCCTTGGACAGCACCGCCAGCATCAGGGAGATGAGGACCATGGCGAAGGCGTTGAGCTGGCTCAGCCAGGCCACGGTGATGGAGGTGAAGCCCACGCCGCCGGCCACGCCGTCGTACAGGGTGCCGTTGGCGCCGGAGACCACGATGAAGCCCACCAGGCCGGAGATGGCGCCGGAGATGAACATGGTCCGCATCATGATCCGGCCCACATTCATGCCCGCGTACCGGGCGGTGTTGACGCTGTCGCCGATGACGGCGATCTCATAGCCCTGCTTGGTGTAGTTCATGTAGATGTGCATGACCACCACCAGCACCAGCACGATGATCCAGCCGCAGTGGACACCCAGCACCTTGGGCAGGCAGGCGGACTGGTCGAACTGGGGGATGATCTGGGAGCCGGGCCGCCCCTCCCAGGGGCCACCCTGGAGCCACTTGACCACGCCGATGATGATGTAGTTCATCATCAGAGTGAAGAGGGTCTCGTTGGTGTTCCACCGGGCCTTGAAGAAGGCGGGGATCAGGGCCCACAGGCCGCCGGCGATGGCGCCGAAGATGCCCATGACCGGGATCAGCACGGGCCCCGGCAGACGGTCCACCCAGAAGAGGGCGAAGTAGGACGCCGCAATGGCCCCGGCGGTGATCTGGCCCTCCGCGCCGATGTTCCAGAAGCGCATCTTGAAGCAGGGGGCGATGGCCAGGGCGCAGCCCAGCAGGGGGATGGCGATCTTCACCGTCTGGCGGATGGCCGTCTTCTTCCCCAGGGAGCCGGAGAGGATGGTGCCGTAGGCGGAGACGGGATTCACGCCGATAAGGGCCATGACCAGGCCGCCCAGCACCAGGGCCAGCAGGATGGAGCCGATGCGGATGCACCACACCTTCCACGGCTCCATGGCCTCCCGCTTGGCCAGGCGGATCAGGGGTACTTTCTTCTCGTGGTTCATTGCGCTTCCTCCTTTCCGCCCACCCGGGTCATGAGCAGACCGATCTCCTCCTTGGTGGCGGTGCGGGCGTCCACGATGCCGCTGACCTTGCCGCCGCAGAGGACCAGGATGCGGTCGCTGAGCTCCAGGAGCACGTCCAGATCCTCGCCCACATAGATCACCGCCACCCCCCGCATCTTCTGCTCCGTCAGCAGGTTATAGATGGTGTAGGAGGTGTTGATGTCCAGGCCCCGGACGGCGTAGGCCGTCATGAGCACGGAGGGGGAGCTGGCGATCTCCCGCCCCACCAGGACCTTCTGCACATTGCCGCCGGACATCCGGCGAACGGGGAAGTCGGTGCTGGGGGTCACCACCTCCAGCTCCTTCCAGATCTGCATGGCCAGCTCGTTGGGGTCCTTGCGGTTGACAAAGACGCCCTTTCCCTTTTTCCAGGAGCGGAGCATCATGTTGCCCGTCATGCCCATGGAGCCCACCAGGCCCATGCCCAGCCGGTCCTCGGGGACGAAGGCCATGGCCACGCCGGCCTTTTTGATCTGCATGGGGGTCTTGCCCACCAGCTCGGAGGGGGCCTGCCCCTCGGGGGAGAAGAGGATGGAGCCCTCCGCCACGGGGCACAGGCCGGAGATGGCCTCCAGCAGCTCCTTCTGCCCGGACCCGGCGATGCCCGCCACGCCCAGGATCTCGCCGCCCATGGCGGTGAAGGAGACGTTGTCCAGCTTGCGGACTCCCTCCCCATCCACGCAGGTGACGCCCTTCAGCTCCAGCCGCTGGACGGGGTGCTCGTACTGGGGCCGGTCGATGTTCAGGGTCACGGCATGGCCCACCATCATGTCGGTGAGGGCCTGGGGGGAGGTCTCGGCGGTGTTCACGGTGCCGATGTACTTGCCCTTGCGGAGGACGGCCACCTTGTCGGAGATGGCCATGACCTCGTGGAGCTTGTGGGTGATGATGACGATGGCCTTGCCGTCGGCCTTCATGTTGCGCAGGACGGCGAAGAGGCGGTCCGTCTCCTGGGGGGTCAGCACCGCCGTGGGCTCATCCAGGATTAGGATGTCCGCCCCACGGTAGAGGACCTTCACGATCTCCACCGTCTGCTTCTGGGACACGGACATGTCGTAGATCTTCTGCTTGGGGTCGATGTCAAAGCCGTACTTGTCGCAGATGGCCCGGACCTTCTCGTTGGCGGCCTTCATGTCCAGCCGCCCGCCGTCGTTGAGGCCCAGGACGATGTTCTCCGCAGCGGTGAACACATCCACCAGCTTGTAGTGCTGGTGGATCATGCCAATGCCGTTGTCATAGGCGTCCTTGGGGGAGCGGATGGACACCGGCTTCCCCCCCACCAGGATCTCCCCCTCGTCGGGGAAGTAGATGCCCGCCAGCATATTCATCAGCGTGGTCTTGCCGCTGCCGTTCTCCCCCAGCAGGGAGAGGATCTCGCCCCGGCGGAGGGCAAGATCAATGCTGTCGTTGGCCACCACTTTGCCGAAACGCTTGGTGATGCCCTTCAATTCGATGGCGCAAACAGTTTCCAAGGCTGTCATCCTTTCTTTCCGCAGGGAAGGCCGGGGCCGGCCCGCGGGTCGTTGGAGATTTCCACCACTATCATACCATATTTTGGTACGGAAAGTAAATGACCTGTGGATGCCTATTTCGCAGAAAGTGGGCGGAGAAAATTGGAGAAGTATACAAAAATTCGGTTGACCTAAATATTTTTTAGGCAATAGGGGACAAAAGCGGGGACCGCAGATGCGGTCCCCGCAGCAGCTTCGCCCCAAAAGCCTCGCAGAGTTCGCCGCCCGCAGGCGGCGAATAGGGGGAAAATTTCTGTGCAACGCTGTAGCACGGTTTCCTCGCGGCACAGCCGCTGCGGCCTACGCTAAAAATATGCCACCGGCATATTTTCTTAACGCTGCGGCGGAGCGAGCGTCGCACCGGCCGCAGGCCGGAAGGCGCAGAGCGCAGCGCAACCCCTTCTCAAAAAAGTGCCTGCACTTTTTTGAACAGAAAAGCGGGGACCGCAGATGCGGTCCCCGCGGGGCAGAGCAGAGAGTTAATTGAAGGCGGAGTTCAGCCACTCAATGCCGTCGATCTCCAGGGCGAAGTAGGGGGCGGACTGGAAGTAGGACTCGTGGAAGGCGCCGTCGAAGACGGCCTCCTCGCTGTCGGGGACAAAGTCGCTGTTAGTGTCCAGGGCGAAGGCCTGGGTCAGCTCCTGGCCGTCGATGGTGAAGGTGGAGGTGTCGAAGACCTGCAGCTCACCCTTGCGGAGGGCCTCCTCCACTTCGGCCAGCTTCTCAGCAGTGCCGGCGGCGGCGATCTTCTCGTTCAGGGGGGTCATGACCACAGCGCCCTGGTCCATACCGTGGCACCAATCCTGGTCAAAGCTCTCGCCCTTGGCCACAGCCTCGATGGCGTAAGTAAAGTAGGGGGCCCAGTCGATGCGGGTGCCGATGAGGGAGGCGTCGGGGGCCACGGTGATCATGTCGTTGTTGTAGCCGGTGTGGAAGGCGCCCTTGGTCTGGGCGGTGGTGGCGGGGGTGGTGTTGTCGGAGTGCTGGGAGATCATGACGCAGCCCATGTCGGCCAGGGCGGAGGCGGCGTTGGCCTCCTCAGTGGCGTCGGACCAGGAGCCCACGAACTGGACCTTCATGGTGACGCTGGGGCAGACGCTCTTGGCGCCCAGGTAGTAGGCGGTGAAGCCGGAGATGACCTCGGCGTAGGAGAAGGCGCCCACATAGCCGATGACGGCCTGGTCGGCGGTGATCTCACCGGCGTCGATCATTTCCTGCAGCTTCATGCCGGCCACGATACCGGCCAGGTAGCGGCCCTCGTAGATGTTGGCGAAGGCGTTGTGGGTGTTCTCCAGGTCGTCAGCGCGGGAGACCTGGTTGGTGCAGGCGATGAACTCGATCTCGGGGTAGTCGGGGGCCACCTTCAGCATGTGGTCCTCAAAGCCGAAGGAGTTGTTGATGATCAGCTGGCAGCCCTCCTCGGCCAGCTCAATGTTGGCATCTTCGCAGGTGGCGTCCTCGCCGATGTTCCACTTGATGACCCACTCAACATCGATGCCCTTGGCCTTCAGGGCCTCGGTGGCGGCCTCCTTGCCGCGGATGAAGTTGTAGGTGTAGCCCTGGTCGTTCTCGTCGCCGATGCAGATGAGGCCAACCTTGATCTTGGTGGCGGCCTCCTGGTTGTCATCGTCCTTTCCGGCGTTGTCGGTGTTCTCGGCGGGGGGCGGGGTGGTGCCGTTGTTCTTGCTGCCGTTGTCCTTGTTGCCGCAGGCGGCCAGGGACATGACCATGGTCAGCGCCAGCAGCAGAGCGAATAACTTCTTCATAGTGCTTCCTCCTTAAAAAATTTTTCCAAAACACAGTGGATGGTCCACTGACATCATTGTACAGGAAAGCGACCCCGATTTCAATGTAAAATCCAGTTTTTTCCGGGAAATTTCCCGGCGGAGGGATAGACGAAGCCCGCAGAGGGCGACCCCCACCTCTGCGGGCTGAAAAGCTATTGGCTGATGATGGTGCCGGTGCGTCCGGCGATGCCGTCCCTGGCCCGCTCCAGCAGGGTGATGAGGGCCTGGCGGCCGGGCTTGGACTGGGCGAATTTCACGGCGGCCTCCACCTTGGGCAGCATGGACCCCGGGGCGAACTGGCCCTGGGCAATGTATTCCCGGGCCTCGTCGGGGGTCAGATGGCTGAGCCACTGCTCATTTTCCTTGCGGAAGTTGATGGCCACCTTTTCCACGGCGGTGAGGATAATGAGCATATCGGCGTCCAGCTGCTCCGCCAGCAGCTCCGAGGCGAAGTCCTTGTCGATGACCGCGGAGGCGCCCTTCAGGTGGTTCTTCTCCGTGCGGCAAACGGGGATGCCGCCGCCGCCGCAGCAGATGACCAGGTGGCCGTCCTCCGTCAGGGCGCGGATGGCCCCGGCCTCGATGATGTGCTTGGGCTTGGGGGAGGCCACATAGCGCCGCCAGCCCCGTCCGGCGTCCTCCTTGACCAGGTAGCCGGTCCTGGCGGCGTAGTCGGCGGCCTCTTCCGCAGTCATGAACTTGCCGATGGGCTTGGAGGGGTCGGCGAAGGCGGGATCGGCGGGGTCCACCTCCACCTGGGTGACGATGGAGCACACGGGCATATTGCGGATGCCCCGGTCCAGCAGCTCCTCCCGGAAGGCGTTTTGCAGGTCGTAGCCGATATAGGCCTGGCTCATGGCGCCGCAGACCGACAGGGGGGTGAAGCCCTGGTTGGGGTCCTCCTTCTGCAGGGCGGCCATGGCGTTGTTGATAATGCCCACCTGGGGGCCGTTGCCGTGGGCCACCACCACCTGGTTGCCGTCCTCGATGAGGTCCACAATGGCCCGGGCGGTGATCTTCACCGCCTCCGCCTGCTCCGGCAGGGTGCTGCCCAGGGCGTTGCCGCCCAGGGCGATGACGATACGCTTGCTCATACTTAACTCCTCGCTTTACCGCAGATCAAGGGAGGGCGCCGAAGCGCCCACCCTATGTAGGGGAACGGAAGGATCAAAAGGCCTTGCGCTTCTCGCCCTGGGCCTCCAGCGCCCGCAGGGCGCCCACGGGGTCCTTGACCTTGCTGAGGAAGATCATGGCGGCGATGATATAGGGCTTGAAGCTGGCCTCCTTGTACAAGGGCTCGATGTAGCGGTCGAAGACGCTGTTGTCCACCTCGCCCTCCTGGCAGGAGAGGCCGGTGATGTCGGCGGGCAGGCAGTGGAGGTAGAGGGCCTTGCCGTCCCGGGTCTTGGCCATCATCTCCTCGGAGCAGGTCCAGTCCTTGTGCTGGGCGTTCTGGGCCAGCAGCTCCTGCTCCAGCTGGTCGATGCCGGCCTTGTCGCCCTCACGGTACAGCTGGGTGCGCTTCTCCATGGCCTTGAAGGGGGCCCAGCTCTTGGGGTAGACGATGTCGGCGTCCTGGAAGGCCTCCGCCATGGAGTTGACCTTGGTGAAGGAGCCGCCGGACTTCTCCGCGTTGGCTCGGGCGATCTCCTCCACCTCGGGCATGACCTCGTACCCCTCGGGGTGGGCCAGGACCACGTCCATGCCGAAGCGGGTGAAGAGGCCGATAACGCCCTGGGGCACGCTGAGGGGCTTGCCGTAGCTGGGGGAGTAGGCCCAGGTCATGGCCACCTTCTTGCCCTTCAGGTTCTCCACGCCGCCCAGCTCATGGATCACATGGAGCAGGTCCGCCATGCACTGGGTGGGGTGGTCCACGTCGCACTGCAGGTTCACCAGGGTGGGCCGCTGCTCCAGGATGCCCTTGTCGTAGCCCTCGTCCAGGGCGTCCATGAAGGTCTTCTGGTACTTGTGGCCCTCCTCGATGAACATGTCGTCCCGGATGCCGATGACATCGGCCATGAAGGAGACCATGTTGGCGGTTTCCCGGACGGTCTCGCCGTGGGCGATCTGGCTGGTCTTCTCGTCCAGATCCTTCACATCCAGGCCCAGCAGGTTGCAGGCGGAGGCGAAGGAGAAGCGGGTGCGGGTGGAGTTGTCCCGGAAGATGGAGATGCCCAGACCGGAGTCGAAGACCTTGGTGGAGATGTTCCGCTCCCGCAGGTCCCGCAGGGCGTCGGCCACGGTGAAGACGGCCTCCAGCTCGTCGCCGGTCTTGTCCCAGGTCCAGTAGAAGTCGTTCTTGTACATATTGTTGATCTGGAGCTTCTCCAGGCGCTGGACCAGCTGTTCGGTTTTGCTCATGGTTATCTTCTCCTTTTTTCTGATAAATTATGTGGGGGGGAGATTGTTTTGTTTGCCGCCTCCGGCGGCGGGGGGCTGTTTTTTCCTTTGGTGGATGGGAACGAGAGATGGTTCTCGACGATAGCTCCCGGGGGTTCCACCCCCGGACCCCGGGTTACTTTCCCCACGCCGGGAAAGTAACCAAAGGGGCGCTTAGGGAAAGGGGG
>CAUWCX010000039.1:0-23873 GCA_963557105.1 uncultured Oscillospiraceae bacterium | reverse complement strand
TACTTGATGGGGACATTCTTCATCTGGGGGGCGGGCTTCACGCTCTTGACCAGAACGCGCACCTCATTCGTGTTGTACGTAACGGTGACCGACAGCTCCTTGTCCACCAACTCATAGTCGGCGTTGTTCAGCAGAACACCCAGCTCAACCGCTGTCAGAACCTCAGGCTCGCCCTGGTCTGTGACCGTGACATACCGGGTCTCAACAACCGTTGTCCCGTCCGTCATATACTTGATGGGGACATTCTTCATCTGGGGGGCAGGCTTCACGCTCTTGACCAGAACGCGCACCTCATTCGTGTTGTACGTAACGGTGACCGACAGCTCCTTGTCCACCAACTCATAGTCGGCGTTGTTCAGCAGAACACCCAGCTCAACCGCTGTCAGAACCTCAGGCTCGCCCTGGTCTGTGACCGTGACATACCGGGTCTCAACAACCGTTGTCCCGTCCGTCATATACTTGATGGGGACATTCTTCATCTGGGGGGCAGGCTTCACGCTCTTGACCAGAACGCGCACCTCATTCGTGTTGTACGTAACGGTGACCGACAGCTCCTTGTCCACCAACTCATAGTCGGCGTTGTTCAGCAGAACACCCAGCTCAACCGCTGTCAGAACCTCAGGCTCGCCCTGGTCTGTGACCGTGACATACCGGGTCTCAACAACCGTTGTCCCGTCCGTCATGTACTTAATGGGAACGTTCTTGATCTGAGGGGCAGATTCAGCATCGTGATAGTAGTACAGATCGATGACGCTGTGGGCATCAGCCTTCAGGACAGCATCGGCTGCCAGCGTATTACCGTTCAGCTTAGTCTCGGTCGCAACATACTGATACGCCTTGCCGCGATACTCCGTATCCTTGGCCTTCTCGCCGATCAGCTCGGCAATGGGGGTACCAGCAGCAGTCCACAGATCCGCAACGGAGATCGCACCAACTTCCTTGGCGCTCTCACCGTTTTTCTCCAGAAAATGCTGGTTGATGGTGTAGTAGCCGATGCCGGAGGACTGCCCCTCGCCAGTCTTCTCCCAGCCGGCGTAGAGATCAACATCGGAATTGACCACAGCAACCTTTGCGAAAGCCTCGATGGATTCCGTGCAGGCCGCATCCAGGTACCAGCCGGTGAAGGTATAGCCGCTACGGGCAGGCAGACCCGCATGCTCCAGGCTCTCCCACAGGCGGGAGCCGGCCTTGACATAGTCCACACCGATTTTATTGCCGTAGGTGTTCAGAATGCCGCCGTTGCCGTGGTAGGTGACGGCTCTCTGATCCAGCTTAGCATCGCGATAGTAGTACAGATCGATGACGCTGTGGGCATCAGCCTTCAGGACAGCATCGGCTGCCAGCGTATTACCGTTCAGCTTAGTCTCGGTCGCAACATACTGATACGCCTTGCCGCGATACTCCGTATCCTTGGCCTTCTCGCCGATCAGCTCGGCAATGGGGGTACCAGCAGCAGTCCACAGATCCGCAACGGAGATCGCACCAACTTCCTTGGCGCTCTCACCGTTTTTCTCCAGAAAATGCTGGTTGATGGTGTAGTAGCCGATGCCGGAGGACTGCCCCTCGCCAGTCTTCTCCCACATGGCATACAGCTTAACTGCCTTCTCCTCCACATCGGGGACCCCGGCCACACTGTGCAGTGCAGTCATCCCATTCTTGGACACTCCGCTGACACTGGTTGTAAATTTGCTCGCCGTATAGCCTGTGCTGTTAAATGCCGCCTTCTGACTCTCCGTCTCCGTGGCCAGCGCCGTGGCGGGCAGCAGCGACAGCAGCATGACCAGGGACAGGAAGCCCGCCAGTATTCGCTTTTTCATTGTCTTACTCCTCCTCTTCGTTTTCTATCTATTCAAAACACAGATCGCTCCGTGGAATTCTCCCGTAGTGGGGCTAGGCCAGCTCCCTCCGCTCCTGGTCCGGCCAGCCGACGGCGGTCTGCTCCGCCTCCAGCATCTGGTCATAGGTCTGCCGCAGGAGCTGCTCCACGCTCTCCCGCAGCTTATCCTGGGTGGACTGGTACAGCCGCCGCAGGCAGCGGGGGGTGGCCTTCTCCTCCGGCACCTGGGCCGCGCCGCCCAGCTGTCGGATGGCCTCGTTGACGCTGGAGCGGTGGAGGATACGGCCCTCCCGGGTGATGAACACCGGACCGGTCTCCACCCCCTGCCGCTGGGCGTAGTCCCCCAGCTCCCGGCCCAGGCAGACGGGGACAGTGACCCGCCGCCCGCCGGACAGGTACACTTCACCAATTTCGACGCACTCCACCGTCAGCATCGGCAGCTCCCCCGGGGTCAGCCCCAAAACCGCAAACGCCTTGGTCAGCAGGTATGCCCGCTCCTTCCCCAGCCGCCGGGCGGCGTCCAGGAGCCGCAGATACTCCCCCCGGGTCAGCTCCGGCTGCTCGCCCGCCTTCCCGGCGGTCACCTGGCCCAGGACCTGCAGCTCCTGGCGCCCCAGATAGCGCAGCAGGCTGTTGGCCGCCGCCAGCCGGGCGTTGACTGTCCGGGGCGCCACCCCGCGCTCCAGCATGTCCCGCCGCCAGCGGGGCAGCGTATCCCGGTAGATCCCCTTGTCCCCCTCCGGCAGCCAGGCATACAGCGCCCGCAGATTGCGGCGGTAAGCCTTGATGGTAGCCGCCGCACGGCCGCGCCGGACCATGTCCGCCAGGAACTCCTCAACCGCCAGGGTAAAACGGTCCTTATCTGCAACAATAGTCACTTTTACCCCCCCCGCTTGGTACATAATTTTAATTTCGTCCCACTTTTTCCACCTTTTTTGTTCTGTTTTTTCGCTATCTATGACTTATTCTACCACTTTTTAGCCGCAATTGCAACCGGTGTACACATTTATTTTTTGTTATTATTTTTCGCCTTTTCTCCCGCCAGCTCTCCGCCGCCGGACTGCCCATCCACAGCCCGCCCCCAGCCCCGGGAGGGATTTCGAAAAATCGAAAGAATTTTTTGTTGACATCACCCAAGCAAAGTGATAAAGTAGGCTCAAGTTAATCAAAAGCAATGACGAAGACGGACGGGCAGCGCGCGCCCAAAGAGAGCCGGGGATGGTGGAAGCCCGGCGGCGGAGCGGCCCAGTGTCCCATCACTTCTGAGCTGAAGGGCTGAACACCCCCCAGGGCAAGTAGGCGCCTTCCGTGACTGCCGCGTCAGGGCATAGGGCTTGCTGGAGCCTGAGAGTGGCGCACCCGAAAGGGGCGCAATTTGAGTGGTACCGCGGGAACATAAAATGATTTTTATGGACTCGTCTCAAAGATTTTTTCTTTGGGACGGGTCTTTTTTCGTTGCAAAGAAACCGCTCCGGGTCCAGCCCCGGAAGCAATCTATTGGAGGGAAACAAGATGGAACCCAATCGTGTTGCCAATCAGCTGGCGGAGGTGGCCTTTCGTATCCGGGAGATGCGGGGCATCTGTGGCTTTGACGAGGCGGAGATGGCCCTGCGGACCGACACCACGCCGGAGCAGTACCGGACCTACGAGGCGGGCATGGCCGACCTGCCCTTCTCCTTCATCCATAAGTGCGCCCTGGCCTTCGGCGTGGGCATCACCGACCTGCTGGAGGGCCACAGCGCCCACCTGAGCAGCTACACCGTCACCCGCAAGGGCCAGGGCCAGCAGACCGCCAAGGAGCCGGGGATCGAGATCTCCAACCTGGCTCCCCTGTTCCGCAACAAGCTGGCGGAGCCCTACTACGTCCGCTACGCCTATGACGAGGCCCAGCAGCACCGGCCCATCCACCTCACCACCCACTCCGGCCAGGAGTTCGACATCATCCTCTCCGGCCAGCTGAAGGTCCAGGTGGGGGACCACACCGAGATCCTGAGCGAGGGGGACAGCATCCTCTACAACTCCTCCGCCCCTCACGGCATGATCGCCGTTGGCGGCCAGGAGTGTGTGTTCTGCGCCGTGGTCATCTCCGGGGAGAAGATCGACGAGCCCCTGATCCGCCAGAGCATCGTCCAGGCCCGCACCAGCGAGGACTACGTGGTGAAGCCCTTCATCAACGCTGTGGAGGATGAGCACGGGGCATTGCAGTCCCTGACCTTCCCCAATGCGGATAAGTTCAACTTTGCCTTCGACTGCGTGGACGCCATCGCCGCCAAGACCCCGGACAAGCTGGCCATGGTCCACCTGGACCACAACAAGACCGAGCGGCGCTTCACCTTCGGGGAGATGTCCCGGGAGTCCAACCGGGCGGCCAACTACTTCCAGACCCTGGGCATCAAGCGGGGGGACCGGGTGATGCTGGTGCTCAAGCGCCACTACCAGTTCTGGCCCGCCATTCTGGCCCTCCACAAGATCGGCGCCATCGCCATTCCCGCCACCAACCAGCTCCAGGAGCACGACTTCTCCTACCGCTTCAACGCCGCCGGGGTCAGCGCCATCCTCTGCACCGCCGACGGCAATACGGCCCGCCAGGTGGAGCTGGCGGAGAGCGACAGCCCCACCCTGGTGACCAAGATCCTGGTGGGCGGCAGCCGGGAGGGCTGGTACGACTACGACCAGGAGGTCCAGCGCTTCCGCAGCCGCTACGAGCGGGGCCCCGACGCCCCCTGCGGCGAGGATCTGATGCTGATGTTCTTCACCTCCGGCACCACCGGCTACCCCAAGATCGCCGCCCACAACTACAAGTACGCCCTGGGCCACTATGTCACCGCCCGGTACTGGCACTGCGTCCACAGCGACGGCCTGCACTTCACCATCAGCGAGACCGGCTGGGGCAAGGCCCTGTGGGGCAAGCTCTACGGCCAGTGGCTGTGCGAGGGGGCCGTGTTCACCTACGATTTCGACCGCTTCGACGCCGCCGACATCCTGCCCCTCTTCGCCAAGTACCACATCACCACCTTCTGCGCGCCCCCCACCATGTACCGGATGCTCATTAAGCAGGATCTCAGCAAGTACGACCTGAGCAGCATCCAGCACGCCACCACCGCCGGCGAGGCCCTGAACCCCGAGGTGTACCGCCAGTTCGAGGCCCAGACCGGATTGCAGATCTACGAGGGCTTCGGCCAGACGGAGACCACCCTCACCGTGGGCAACCTCATCGGCAACCGGCAGAAGATCGGCTCCATGGGCAAGCCCATCCCCTCCTACGACCTGGTGCTGGTGGACAGCGACGGCAACGAGGTGGAGCGGGGCGAGAACGGCGAGATCTGCATCCGCGCGGACAAGAACGGCCAGCTGCCCTGCGGCCTCTTCGCCGGGTACTACCGCAACGAGGAGCAGACCCGGGAGGTCTGGCACGACGGGCTGTACCACACCCGGGACGTGGCCTGGCAGGATGAGGATGGCTACCTCTGGTATGTGGGCCGGGCCGACGACGTCATCAAGTCCAGCGGCTACCGCATCGGGCCCTTTGAGATCGAGTCCGTCATTATGGAGCTGCCCTACGTTCTGGAGTGCGGCGTCTCCGCCGCCCCCGACGACATCCGGGGCCAGGTGGTAAAGGCCAGCATCGTCCTGGTCCCCGGCACCGAGGGCACCGAGGAGCTGAAAAAGGAGATCCAGACCTACGTCAAGGAGCACACCGCCCCCTACAAGTACCCCCGCATTGTGGTGTTCAAGGACGAGCTGCCCAAGACCATCAGCGGGAAGATCATGCGGAATCGGCTGTGATTTTTCTCTCTTTGCCGGGGGGATGAGAAATTGTTCTCTTCGATAGTCCCGGGGGTTGTTCTATCCCAAGAACGCTGTTTCGGGGGCTACGCGCCCCCGTACCCCCGGTGACTTTTTGCCCGCACAAAAAGTCACCAAAAATGCGCCAAAACCAAGGTTTTGGAATCCTTTGCCTCATCGGTGCAGGCGGGGGATGATGGGCGAAGCCACCGAATGGCAAATCCTTCGGGGATCTGATCTGTGGCGGGTATCTATTCTTACTTCGCCTGCCGGCCTGTTAAAGGGATAGATTCATCTAAGGGTGCGGCACCCATACCCCGCTTCTTGTTGTGAAACCCGCCCCCAGGGCAGCACGGGGGGTAGCCCCTCTGGCGAGGGGGCGGAGCCCCCTTGAAGATGTCGGTGCGGGGCCGCAGCGTTAAAAAAATATGCCTATGGCATATTTTTAGCGTAGGTCGCAGCGGCTATGCCGCGAGAAAACCGCGCACCTTACGGGGAATAATGTGGCCTTTCAAGGTAGGACACAATCGAAAGTGTCCCCTTCCTAAGCGCCCCTTTGGTTACTTTCCCGGCGAGGGGAAAGTGACCCAGGGCGTGGGGCGGGAAGCCCCACAAGGTTGGACGAGAACAATGTTCTTATCCGCCCGCCGCAGGCGAATCTATCTGTAGGCGGCAAAGCAAAAATTTAACGCTTGACCTTTGACCAAAAGATATGGTAGTATGGTCCCATAATCGAATAGCGGCCCAGTGGGCCGCCCCGAAAAACTGTGACGGAGAGGGCCGCGAAGGCAGCCTTCCAGAGAGCCGGCGGTTGGTGTGAGCCGGTAAGGCGACCTCGCGTGTTTGTAGCTCCTGAGTTGGAAGGAAGAACCCGGCCACCGCCGGAAGTAGACCCTTCCCGTCTTTGCCGCGTCAGGGCACAGGGCTTGTTGGAGCCCCATGAGGGGCGCCGGGGAACCGGCGCAATTTGAGTGGTACCGCGGGTATGTTTACTCGTCTCAAAGATTACTGTATCTTTGGGGCGAGTTTTTCTTTTGCCCCAGGGGAACCGATCAAGGAGGATGTGACCGATGAAACAGCAAATGACCGCCGGACTGGATCTGAAGCTCCAGGAGATGGCCCAGCGCATCCGCGACCTGCGGGAGATCGTGGGGCTGTCCGAGGAGGAGATGGCCCGCCAGACCGGCATTACCCTGGCGGAGTACCGGCAGTGCGAGGCCGGGGAGACCGATCTGAACTTCGCCTTCATCTACCGCTGCGCCCAGGCCTTCGGCGTGGATGTGACGGACATTATCGAGGGCTCCAGCCCCCGGCTGAGCAACTACACCCTCACCCGGGCCGGGGAGGGACAGCACATCGAGCACGCCCACGGCATGACCTACTACAACATGGCCGCCCGGTTCAAAAAGCGCGTGGCGGAACCCCTGTACGTGGTGGCGGAGTACAGCGACGAGGCCCAGCTGCGGCCCATCGACTGCACCACCCACGAGGGGCAGGAGTGCGACATCGTCCTCTCCGGCCAGCTGAAGGTCCAGGTGGGCGAGCACATCGAGATCCTGAACCCCGGCGACATCATCTACTACAACTCCACCGCCTCCCACGGCATGATCGCCACCGGCGGCCAGGACTGCGTGTTCTACGCCATCGTCCTGGAGGGCGGCGAGGAGGCCGCCCCCCTGCCCGCCCCGGAGCCCGTCCCGGCGGAGAAGCCCCAGCTGCCCAAGCCCCCCCAGGAGGAGCCCCGGATCTGGGAGAAGTTCATCGAGGTGGACGAGGCCCCCGACGGCTCCCTGAAAAATATCCGCTTCAAGGACCCGGACCACTTCAACTTCGCCTTCGATGTGGTGGACGGCCTGGCCCGGCGGAAGCCGGACAAGCTGGCCATGGTCCATGTGGACCGCTACAAAGAGGAGCGGTACTTCACCTTCCTGGATATGGCCCGCTACTCCAGCCGGGCCGCCAACTACTTCCAGTCCCTGGGCATCAAGCGGGGCGACCGGGTACTGCTGATCCTGAAGCGGCACTACCAGTTCTGGTTCGCCATCCTGGGCCTGCACAAGATCGGCGCCGTGGCCCTGCTGGCCTCCAACCAGATGATGACCCACGATCTGGAGTACCGCTACCAGGCCGCCGGCATCTCCGCCGTGGTCTGCACCGCCAACGGCGAGGTCAGCCGCCACGCCGAGGAGGCTGCGGCAAACTTCCCCGGCATGATCAAGATCATGGTGGACGGCTGCCGGGAGGGATGGCACGACTTTGACGGCGAGTTCCGCCTCTTCTCCGACGAGTACATCCGGCCCAAGGACGCCCCCTGCGGCGAGGACACCATGCTGATGTTCTTCACCTCCGGTACCACCGGCTTCCCCAAGGCCGCCGTCCAGTGCTACAAGTATCCCCTGGGCCACTTTATCACTGCCAAATACTGGCACTGCGTGGACCCCGAGGGGCTGCACCTGACCATCTCCGACACCGGCTGGGCCAAGAGCATGTGGGGCAAGCTCTACGGCCAGTGGCTCAACGAGGCCGCCGTCTTTGTCTACGACTTCGACCGCTTCGACGCCGCCGACATCCTGCCCATGTTCGCCAAGTACCATATCACCACCTTCTGCGCGCCCCCCACCATGTACCGGATGCTCATCAAACAGGATCTCAGCAAATATGATCTCACCAGCATCCAGCACGCCACCATCGCCGGCGAGGCCCTGAACCCCGAGGTGTTCCACCAGTTCCACAAGGCCACGGGCCTCAGCCTCATGGAGGGCTTCGGCCAGAGCGAAACCACGGTGATGATCGGCAACCTCATTGGTATGCGCCCCAAGATCGGCTCCATGGGCAAGCCCGTGCCCCTGTACCCCGTGGACCTGGTGGACCCGGAGGGCAACAGCGTCCCCGACGGCCAGGTGGGCGAGATCGTCATCCGGGCGGAGAAGACCGACATCTGCGGCCTCTTCCGGGGCTACTACGGCAACGAGGAGAGCACCAACGCCGCCTGGCACGACGGGATGTACCACACCGGCGACACCGCCTGGCGGGATGAGGACGGCTACTTCTGGTATGTGGGCCGGGTGGACGACCTCATCAAGTCCAGCGGCTACCGCATCGGGCCCTTTGAGATCGAGTCCGTCATCATGGAGCTGCCCTACGTTCTGGAGTGCGGCGTCTCCGCCGCCCCCGACCCCATCCGGGGCCAGGTGGTAAAGGCCAGCATCGTCCTGGTCCCCGGCACCGAGGGCACCGAGGCGCTGAAAAAGGAGATCCAGACCTACGTCAAGGAGCACACCGCCCCCTACAAATACCCCCGCATCGTGGTCTTCCGGGACGAGCTGCCCAAGACCACCAGCGGAAAGATCATCCGCAACAAGCTGTAAGCCCCAGGGCCGCCCAGGGCGGCCAAAGGAGGACCCATGGAACACAAGCGCGTCACCCTGTTCGCCGGGCACTACGGCTCCGGCAAAACCAATATCGCCGTCAACTACGCCCTGCGCCTGGCCCGGGAGGGGAAAAAGGTGGTCATCGCCGACCTGGACATCGTCAACCCCTACTTCCGCACCAAGGACAGCGCCGCGGAATTGGCGGCGGCGGGGGTGGAGCTCATCTCCCCCCAGTTCGCCAACTCCAACGTGGATCTGCCGGCCCTGCCGGCGGAGGCCTACCGGCTGGTGGAGGACCGCAGCGTCTACGCCGTCATGGACATCGGCGGCGACGACCGGGGCGCCTACGCCCTGGGGCGGTACACCCCCTTCCTGCTGGAGGAAAATAACTACCGCATGGCCTTTGTGGCCAACCCCTACCGCCCCCTGACCGCCCAGCCGAAGCAGGCCCTGGAGGTCATGGCGGAGATCCAGGCCGCCGGCGGCCTGCCCTTCACCTGCATCGTCAACAACGCCAACCTGGCCCACGAGACCACGGCCCAGACCGTGCTGGACGCCCTGCCCTACATGGCGGAGCTGGCGCAGCTCAGTGGCCTGCCGGTGTGGATGACCGCCGTCCGGGAGGATGTGGCCCGGCAGCTGGCCGGGCAGGTGGAGGACCTGCTGCCCATGCTTCTCCAGGCCAAGTATTTCGACCTGCCGGAGCAGAAGGGGCCGCCCAGGGCGAAGCCCCTCTTCGGATAGTCCGCCTATCCCCGAAAAGTCACCGCAAAACCTACCGCCGCCATCAAGCGGCGAAACCAATAAAGGAGGACCCACCAATGGCAAAAGTTACATTCCTGACGGACCTCTGCAAAGGCTGCGGCCTGTGCGTTTCGGCCTGTCCCAAGCACATTCTGGCCATTGCCAAGGACCAGATCAACAAGAAGGGCTATTCCCCCGCTGTGATGACGGACCAGGAGCAGTGCATCGGCTGCGCCTTCTGCGCCACCATGTGCCCCGACTGCATCATCACCGTGGAGAAGTAAGGAGGAAATCATGGCAGAAAGAGTTTTGATGAAGGGCAACGAGGCCATCGCCGAGGCGGCGATCCGGGCCGGCTGCCGCCACTACTTCGGCTACCCCATCACCCCCCAGACGGAGATCGCCGCCTACATGGCCAAGCGGATGCCCAAGATCGGCGGCGTGTTCCTCCAGGCGGAGAGCGAGATCGCCGCCATCAACATGGTCTACGGCGCCGCCGCCGCCGGTGTGCGGGCCATGACCTCCTCCTCCAGCCCCGGCATCTCCCTGAAGGGGGAGGGCATCAGCTACATCTCCGGCTCCGACGTGCCCGCCCTGGTGGTCAACGTCCAGCGGGGCGGCCCGGGCCTGGGCGGCATCCAGCCCAGCCAGTCCGACTACTTCCAGGCCACCCGGGGCGGCGGCCACGGGGACTACCACATGATCGTCCTGGCCCCCGCCTCCGTCCAGGAGATGGCCAGCCTCACGGTCCACGGCTTCAACCTGGCGGACAAGTACAGCATGATCACCATGCTCCTGGCCGACGGCACCATCGGCCAGATGATGGAGCCCATCTCCTTTGCGGACGTCAATGTGGAGACCTATGACAAGCCCTGGGCCCTCACCGGCACCAAGGGCCAGCGCAAGCACAACATCGTCAACTCCCTGTACCTGAACCCCGAGGAGCTGGAGCAGAAGAACTTCCAGCGGTTCCAGCGCTACCAGGAGATCGAGGACAAGGAGCAGATGTGGGAGGAGTACCAGATGGAGGACGCCGAGATCTGCGTGGTGGCCTTCGGCATCGCCTCCCGCGTGGCCAAGAACGCCGTGTCCGCCGCCCGGGCCGCCGGGGTGAAGGTGGGCCTCATCCGTCCCATCACCCTCTGGCCCTTCCCCAAGAAGGCCCTGGCCAAGGCCGCGGACCAGGTCAAGTGCTTCCTCTCCGTGGAGCTGAGCATGGGCCAGATGATCGAGGATATCCGGCTGTCCACCGACTGCCGCCGCCCGGTGTACCTGTGCAACCGCACCGGCGGCATGATCCCCAGCCCCGACCAGGTGCTGCAGAGCATCTACGACGCCCAGAAAGGAGCGATGTGATATGGCCATCGTATTTCAGAAGCCCAAGGCGCTCACCGACGCGCCGCTGCACTACTGCCCCGGCTGCCCCCACGGCATCATCCACCGTCTGGTGGCCCAGGCCATCGACCAGCTGGGCATTGAGGGCCGGACCATCGGCGTCGCCCCCGTGGGCTGCGCGGTCATGGCCTACGACTACTTCGCCTGCGACATGATCGAGGCTGCCCACGGCCGCGCCCCCGCCACCGCCACCGGCATCAAGCGCAGCCTGCCGGAGAACATCGTCTTCACCTACCAGGGGGACGGCGACCTGGCCTCCATCGGCATGGCGGAGACGGTCCACGCCGCCGCCCGCAACGAGAACATCACCATCATCTTCGTCAACAACGCCATTTACGGCATGACCGGCGGCCAGATGGCCCCCACCTCCCTCCCCGGCCAGGTGACCCAGACCAGCCCCTACGGCCGAGATGTGAACCACTGCGGCTGGCCGGTGAAGGTCTGCGAGATGCTGGCCACCCTGGACGGCCCGGAGTACATCGCCCGGGTGGCGGTCAACGACGTGAAGAACGTGAACGCCGCCGCCAAGGCCATCAAGAAGGCCTTCCAGAACCAGGTGGAGGGCAAGGGCTTCTCCCTGGTGGAGGTGGTCTCCGCTTGCCCCACCAACTGGGGCATGACGCCCCAGAAGGCCATGGAGTGGATCGCCACGGACATGATCCCCTACTATCCCCTGGGCGTCTACAAGGACAGAACCGCTGCAAAGGAGGCTGAGGCGAAATGAAAACCACCCAGATCCTGATCGCCGGCTTCGGTGGACAGGGCATTCTGTTTGCCGGTAAATTCCTGGCCTACAAGGGCCTGCTGGAGGACCTGCAGGTGTCCTGGCTGCCCTCCTACGGCCCGGAGATGCGGGGCGGCACCGCCAACTGCAACGTGATCCTCTCCGACGACCCCGTGGGCTCCCCCATCGTCACCACCCCCGATGTGCTCATCGCCATGAACCTCCCCTCCCTGCAGAAGTATGTGGGCGCTGTGGCCCCCGGCGGGCAGATCTATGTGGACTCCACCCTGATCGCCGAGAAGGTGGAGCGCACCGATGTGGAGGTCTTCTACATCCCCGCCACCCAGATGGCCAACGACGCCGGGGTCCCCACCCTGGCCAACATGGTCATGATGGGCCATGTGCTCCAGCACAACCCCCAGCTGAGCTTCCAGGGGGCCGAGGTCACCGTCCAGAAGCTGGTCCCCGCCAAGAAGGCGGAGCTGGTGGGGCTGAACCTGAAGGCCCTGGAGACCGGCCGGGACTACGAGGGCTGAGCCATGCGCATCACCTGTGTCCAGCTGGATATGCGTCTGGGGGATGCGGAGGGCAACTTCGCCCACGCCGAGGCCATGGTCCGGGCCGCTGCGGCGGCGGAGCGCCCCGACGTGGTGCTCCTGCCGGAGACCTGGAACACCGGATTTTTCCCCCAGGACCTGGCCGCCTGCGCCGACCGGGACGGGCAGCGGACGAAGGCCCTCTTCGGCCCCCTGGCCCGGGAGCTGGGCGTCAGCATCGTCTGCGGCAGCGTGGCTACCCAGAAGGCCGACGGGTTTTACAACACCGCCTATGTCTTTGACCGGCAGGGGGCGCTGGCGGCGGAATACGACAAGACCCACCTCTTCTCCCCTTCCGAGGAGGACCGGTTTTTCCGCCCCGGCAAGAGCCTGTGCCGCTTCACCCTGGAGGGTATTTCCTGCGGCCTCATCATCTGCTACGATATCCGCTTCCCCGAGCTGATCCGCAGCCTCACCGTCCAGGGCGTTGACCTCCTCTTCGTGGTCAGCCAGTGGCCCGCCAAGCGGGCCATGCACCTGGCCACCCTGGCCCGGGCCCGGGCCATCGAGAACCAGATGTTCCTGGCCCTGTGCAACAGCGCCGCGGCGGATACCGCCTGCGGCGGCGGCAGCGCCGTCTTCGATCCCTGGGGGGAGATCCTGGCCCAGGCCGGGACAGCGGAGGAGATCCTCTCCGCCGACCTGGACTTCTCCGTGATCTCCGGTATCCGGGAATCCATCAACGTCTTTCGCGACCGGCGGCCGGAGCTGTACCGGCTGTAGGTTTTTCCCGCGTCCCAATAAACGGTTATCCACAGCGAGTTGAAATATGGAGGTAGGAACCATGAATGCAATGGAAGAAATGAGCAAATTCCGCCACGAGAAAGTCCTGTTCGTCAACAACGAGAAGGCCGGGCTGAAGGCCATTATCGCCGTACACAACACCAACCTGGGCCCCGCCATCGGCGGCTGCCGCCTGTGGCCCTACGAGTCCTATGACGCGGCCCTCTTTGATGTTCTCCGCCTGTCCCGGGGCATGTCCCACAAGAACGCCGTGGCCGGTCTGCCCCACGGCGGCGGCAAGGGCGTCATCATCGCCGATCCCGCCCAGAAGACCGAGGCCATGTTCGAGGCCTTCGCCGAGGCCGTGGAGACCCTGGGCGGCTGCTACATCACCGCCGAGGATGTGAACACCGACTGCGACGACGCCCTGGTGATGCTGCGCAAGACCAAGCACATCTGCGGCCTGCCCCAGAACAGCGGCGACCCCTCCCCCTTCACCGCCCGGGGCGTGTGGCAGGGCATCAAGGCCACCGCAAAGGTGGCCCTGGGCCGGGACTCCCTGGAGGGCGTCACCATCACCGTCCAGGGCCTGGGCAAGGTGGGCTATGACCTGTGCCGCTACCTCCACAGGGACGGTGCCAAGCTGTATGTGGGCAACCGCAGCAACAAGGCTGCCCTGGAACGGGCCGCCGACGAGTTCGGCGCCACCATCATCCCCACTGACGCGGTCATGAGCCAGGAGTGCGACATTCTGGCCCCCTGCGCCCTGGGCGCCATTTTGAACCCCACCACCATCCCCGCCCTGCGGTGCAAGGCCGTGGCCGGCGCCGCCAACAACCAGATCCTGGACGAGGCCTCCGGCCTGGCCCTGAAGGCCCGTGGTATCTACTACGCCCCCGACTTTGTCATCAACGGCGGCGGCGTCATCAATGCTGCCGCCGAGGTGGACGGCCCCTACGACGAGAAGGCCGTGCTGGAGAAGGTGGACAACATCTACAACTCCGTGGAGCACATCCTCTCCGAGTCCAAGCGCACCGGCGAGCCCGAGGGCGTCATCGCCACCCGCTACGCCGAGTCCCTGATCTACCGCTAATCAGACTGGGTGCTGCACGCCCCATTGAAAGGAGTCCTTTCCCCATGTCCCATCAATTTCCTGTGACCCGCACCACCCACCCCAAGCCCAAGCCCGACCAGACCAACCTGGGCTTCGGCAAGTACTTCACCGACCACATGTTCATCATGGACTACGACGAGGGACAGGGCTGGCACGACGGGAAGATCGTCCCCTACGGCCCCATCAGCCTGGACCCCGCCAGCGCCGTCCTCCACTACGCCCAGATGGTGTTTGAGGGCATGAAGGCCTACCTGACCCCCGAGGGGAAGGTGAACCTGTTCCGCCCGGACATGAACGCCAAGCGCATCAACCGCACCAATGAGCGGATGTGCATCCCCCACATCGACGAGGAGCTGTTCATCGACGCGGTGAAGGCCACGGTGGCGGTGGACGCCGACTGGATCCCCAGTGAGCCCGGCACCGCCCTGTACATTCGGCCCTACATCATCGCCGACGAGGTCAGCTTCTCTGTGGAGCCCTCCAAGCACTACCACTTCATCATCATCCTCTGCGCTGTGGGCGCCTACTACGACATCAACCGGGGCGGCCTCACCGGCAGCCACATCTATGTGGAGGACGAGTACATCCGGGCAGCCAAGGGCGGCACCGGCTTCGCCAAGTGCGGCGGCAACTACGCCGGCGGTATGCGGGCCACCAAGAAGGCCCTGGAGAACGGCTGCAAGGAGGTCCTGTGGCTGGACGCCCGTGAGCACAAGTATGTGGAGGAGGTGGGCACCTCCAATGCCTTCTTCATGATCGGCGACGAGATCATCACCGCCCCCCTGGGCGGCTCCATCCTCCCCGGCGTCACCCGGGACAGCACCATCACCCTCCTGCGGAAGTGGGGCTACACCGTCAACGAGCGTCTCCTCTCCATTGACAAGGTGGAGGCCGCCGCCAAGGACGGCACCCTGAAGGAGGCCTGGGCCACCGGCACCGCCTGCGTCATCTCCCCCATTGGCTACCTGAAGTACCAGGGCCGGGACATTGTCATCAACGGCGGCCAGGTGGGCCAGGTGAGCCAGAAGCTCTACGACACCATCTACGGTATGCAGACCGGCACCCGCCCCGATGATATGGGCTGGATCGTGCAGCTGTAACCGATGAAATCAGACCGCCCCGGGATCACTGGTCCCGGGGCGGTTTACTGTTCATCATTCAACTTGATCTGCGGTATTCTGGGTTTTCCGCAAGACCTCAAGCTCCGCAGCATCTATCGAAATTCCCAATATATCCTATCCTCCCTATTGAAAAAGTCAATGCAGACAACCTGCTCCACCTCTTTCTTATTTTCATATTCGTGCTATAATGGAGGAGAAAACAGGAAAATTGCAAAGGAGGGGACGAAATATGTCCAAAGAGCTTCCCTTGACCCAGATGACCAGCGCCGCCGGCTGAGCGGCCAAATTAGGGCCGGGTGTCCTAACGGAAATTTTGACGGATCTGCCCAATGTGTACGATCCGAAACTGATCGTGGGCTTCGACACCAGTGACGACGCCTGCGTCTACCAGCTCAGCGACGAGCTGGCCGCCATCCACACGGTGGATTTCTTCACCCCCATTGTGGATGACCCCTACTGGTTCGGCCAGATCGCCGCCGCCAACGCCCTCAGCGATGTGTACGCCATGGGCGGCCGTCCGGCAGTGGCCATGAACCTGCTGTGCGTCCCCAACTGCCTCAGTAAGGAGACCATCCGCAAGATCCTCCTGGGCGGCCACGACAAGGCCGTGGAGGCCGGGTGCGTTATCGCCGGCGGCCACACCATCCAGGATCCGGAGCCCAAGTACGGCCTGTGCGTCACGGGCTATGTCCACCCGGACAAGATCCTGAAGAACGTGGGGGCAAAGCCCGGCGACGCCCTGGTGATCACCAAGCCCATCGGCACCGGCGTCCTCACCACCGGGGCAAAGGCGGGCATGGTCAGCGATGAGGACTACGCCGCCGCCATCCAGTGCATGGCCACCCTCAACGCCAAGGCCGGTCTCCAGGTGGAGCAGTGCCAGAATGTCCACGCCTGCACCGACATCACCGGCTTCGGCCTGCTGGGCCACGCCCACGAGATGGCGGAGGGCAGCGGCGTCACCATTCGGCTGGACAGCAGCCGTCTCCCTGTTCTGGGCGGCGCCCGGGAGCTGGCGGAGATGGGCATCATCCCCGCCGGCGCCTACCGCAACCGGGACTATGTGGGCAAGCGGCTCCATGTCCTGGAGGGGGTGGACCAGGCCCTGTCCGATCTGGTCGCCGACCCCCAGACCTCCGGCGGCCTTCTGGTGGCCCTCCCCCGGGAGGAGGCGGAGGATCTGCTGCAGCGGCTCCTGCCCGTTGCCCCCCAGAGTGCCATCGTGGGCACCGTCCTGGAGGACCAGGGCTACACCGTGGAGATCGCCTAATACACAACAAGGAGCGCCCTTCGCCGTTGGCGAAGGGCGCTCCTTATTTGTCTTTACGCTTCGCTGCTCTCCTGCCGGTCCGGCTCCGGCCCCAGCAGGGCCAGATCCATCCACTTCCCGCCCCGCAGGCGCAGGAGGAAGACGCCGCCCCGGACCACCAGCTCAGCGGCCATAGCGATCCACACGCCCACCAGGCCCAGGGGCCGGTACAGCAGCAGGGAGAGGACCAGCCGAACGCCCCACATGGTGGCCAGGGAGATCAGGAAGGGCGCCTTGGCGTCTCCAGCTCCCCGCAGCGCGCCGCCGGAGACGATGGCCGCACCGAAGAGGGGCTCAGCAAAGGCCACGATCCGCAGCACCTGGGTGCCCAGGGCGATGACCTCCGCATCCGTGGAGAAGATCCCCAGCAGCGGCTCCGCCAGGGTAAAGAGGGCCAGGCCCCCCAGGGTCATGATGCCCACGCCGATGCCGGTGGTGGTCCAGGCGCAGCGCTTGGCCAGATCCCGCCGCTTGGCGCCGATGGACTGGCCCACCAAGGTGGTGGCTGCGGCAGACACGCCGAAGGCCGGAGCATAGCTCAGGGACTCCGCCGTCACCGCCAGATGGTTGGCGGCCGTGGCTACCGTACCGATATTGGAGATCATTCCCGTGATCAGGATCTGGGCGCCATTCATCACCACCCGTTCCATGGCCACCGGCAGGCTCAGCCGCAGCACGGTCCGCAGGCAGCTCTTCTGCAGGCGGCGGCTGGTGCTTCTGCTGATCTGCACCGGGCTGGGGTTGTGGAACAGGCGGCGGAGGTACAGCAGGAACACAATGGCCGTGGCCGCACTGGAGGCCGCGGCCGCACCGGCTACCCCCAGCCCAGCCCCCCACACGGGGACATCCACGCCAAAGAGCTCCATGGTCCGGGCGGGGTAGATGAGGAAGAAGTTCAGCACCATATTGATGAGGTTGATGGTGGTATTGAGCACCATGGGGGTGTGGGTATCCCCGGCACAGCGGAAAATGGCGCTGACCATATTGACCCCCAGGGTAAAGGGCATCCCCAGGGCGATAATGCGGAAATAGGCCGTGGCCTGGGGGGCCACTGCCGCATCCGCCCGGAGCCAGTTGGGCAGCGCCCCGGAGATGACCAGGGCCAGGGCCGCCATGGCCAGGCCGAAAAGGGTGACAAACCGCAGGCTCTGTGCGGTGACGGATTTGGCCTCCCCGTCCCGGCCGGCCCCCAGGTACTGGGCCACCTGGACAGAAAAACCGATGGCAAAGGCGGCAAACAGGCCGTTGAAGAGCCAGATGGTGCTGGAGGTCAGGCCCACAGCGGCGGTGGCCGTGGCCCCCAGGCGGCCAACCATGGCGGTGTCGATGTACTGTACAGCGGTGATCATGATCTGCTCCAGAATGGCGGGCCAGGCCAGCAGCATGACCACCCGGAAGGTCTCCCGGAAGGGGGGTGTCCCCTCATACCGGAGCAGGTGGGTAATACGGTTCGATCCCATAGCGGTGTGTTCTCCTTCTCCCAAAACAGGTTCTCTACCAGCTAGTATAGCATGGAAAATCCGGCAAAAGCAACCCCCGGACAATGTCCGGGGGGAATTCTCGAAAAAGTGGCAAGCCACTTTTTCGAACAGGGCCTACGCTGCGCTCTGCGCCTCGGTTGTCCGCCAAAGGCGGACAATTCGACGTTCGCTACGCGAGAAGTATTTTCCGCCACGCACATGTCGCGTCGGAAAATGGTTTCATTCTTTTTCGCCGCCTACAGGCGGCGAACTCTGCGAGGCTTTTCAGATGCGCAACCCCCGGACAATGTCCGGGGGTTGCTTGATCAGATCATTTTTTTGCGGCATGGACCTGCAGCGCCGTGACGGCCTCTGCGCTTCCGTCCGTCAGCACGGCGGAGCCCTCCGCCGCCAGGGTGAGACTTCCGTCCCCCTTGGCCGTCTTGTGCAAGTACCCCGCCGCCTTATCCAAATCGGTGTCGGCAGAGGTGTCGTAGACCTTGAACTCCACGGTGGAATCCCCCCGCAGCTTCTTGTAGACCTTGTCGATAACGGCGATCTGCCCGTCGGACAGGAGCCCCGCCGCCTGGGCCTCCTCTGTTACGGCGGCGTTGATCTCCGCCACGGCGGCACTGTCCAGGCGGGAGGCGTGGTTGGCGGTATTGTAGTCATAGACATAGTAGCCCGCCACACAGGCGGCCCCCGCTACCGTGAGGCAGGCCAGGAGCACCGCCAGCTTCCGGTGGAGCTTCAGCGCCTCCCCCTTGTCCCAGGTCAGATGCACCCGGTACACCAGCGGCGTCAGCACCGACAAAAACAGCACCAGCAGCACCGCCTCCAGGGGGAAGAGGGCCAGGTTCTTAATGAACCGGGGCAGGTGGAAGATGGAGTAGCTCTTGCCCAGGACCACCTTGTAGTACAGCCACATAATGGGGGTCTGCAGCAGGATATTGATGAAAAAGTTGACGCAGAAGCGGGCCAGGATCACCCGGGCAGCCGTCAGCCGCCGGCGGTAGAGGAAGAGGGCGAAGACCAGGGAGCTGCCGATCTCCGTCAGCACGAAGGGGGCAAAGTACATCCCCCCCTGCTGCTGGACCAGAAAGCCCAGGGTATCGGAGACAATGGCGCCCAGAACAGCCACCACAGGGCCGTAGATCATGGCCCCCAGGGCGTTGACGAAAAAGCCCACGCTGATGTACAGCTGTCCGGGGATGATGGTGATCTCCAGGGACTTCAGGGCGATCCGCAGGGCGACGAAGAGGGCCGCCAGGACCATGATGTTCAGGTGCTTCAGCTCGGCGGCGGCATCCCGCCAGTAGCCCCGGCAGAAGGGGTGGGCATAGAGTGCGGTGGAGCGTGCTTGTTTCATTTGAGAAAACCTCCTTTAGTGTTGGCGCGCCAAAGAAGGCCTCTCCGGACCATGCTGCACAGCAAAACGCCCCCCACGGGCCAAAGCCCTTGGGGAGCGCAGGTACACACATGATGTCAGATGGGCACGCCCTCTCAGCAAAACGCCCGACTGAGCATCGTTGCTACATAAAGGAGGCATATGCCCCGATATGCAACAGCGGGTGCGGTCCCTCCATCGCGGATGACTCCTTCGTCCGCCGGGCAACTCCCCGTCCCAGCGGCACTTGACGCGGAGGGTCCTACTCTGTTCCCCTGCATCATACACCGCAGGCCCGGAATTGTAAAGGGCATTTTGCAAGATTATAGAAGATTCTCTATTTTTTGCATAAAAATGCAAATCCAGCCGGGGAAGCTACACCCCCGTCAAATCGAAAGCCGGGGTGTACTCCGCCTTTGCGGAGGCGGCGTCCTGGACGTAGCCGTCCACGATCCCCAGGTTCTCCATATAGGCCTTCGCCGCCCGGTACTCCGCCCCGGTGACCCGGCGGGCCAGCAGGCCCTCCGCCCCCGGCTGGGGGGTGTACTGGGCCATGAGGGAGAAGAGCACCTGGCCCGGGCGGAAGGTTTCCGCCACCCAGTCCATGACCGCCCGGGTGTTGTCCAGGGCCCCCGGCAGCAGCAGGTGGCGGATCACCACCCCCCGCTTCAGCAGGCCGTCCTCCAGCACATAGTCCCCGGTCTGGCGGTACATCTCCCGGATGGCCGCCGTGGCCACATCGAAATAGTCCTCCGCCCCGCTGAGGCGGCGGGCCAGGGCGCTGTCGGCGTACTTCAGGTCCGGCAGCCACACCTGGACCTTCCCCTCCATGCTCCGCAGGGTCTCCACCCGCTCATAGCCCCCGGTGTTCCACACCACCGGCACCGGCAGCGGCTCCGCCAGGGCCTCCCGGATGACGTGGGCATAGGGGGTTGGGCTCACCAGGTTGATGTTGTGGGCCCCCTGTTCAATGAGGTCCCGGAAGATCTCCCGCAGGCGCTCCACCGTGACGACCTTGCCGAAGTTGCCGTGGCTGATGGCCCCATTCTGGCAGTACAGACAGCTCAGCACACAGCCGGAGAAGAACACCGTTCCGCTGCCCCGGGTGCCGCTGATGGCCGGTTCCTCCCAGTGGTGCAGCCCCGCCCGGGCCACCACCGGCAGCGCAGGCATCCGGCAGAAGCCGGCGCCGCTGCCCGCATTTCGTTCCGCCCCGCACTGGCGGGGACACAGTGTACAGATCATGTGTATCTCTCCTCTTCATTTTCCACAGACATCTTCCACCCTGCGGACGCCGGGACGATCATTTGCCGCCGGTCCGCCCCGGGATCTCCTTGACCAGAAACAGCTCCATGGGCTGCTGGCACCCCGGCAGATCCATGACCATACCGCCGCAGTCCCGGTATCCCAGCTTCCGGTAAAAGTGTTGGGCCGCCTCATCCACCCGGGTGGAGGTGAGGACCATGGTGTACCCCTGCTCGCCCATCTCCCGCTCCCAGTGCGCCATCAGCTGTCTGCCGCAGCCTCTCCGCTGAAATTCCTCCGCAATAAACAGCAGGGTACAGAAGGGGGTGTTGTCCCAAAAGAGGTTATAGCGGAGTATCCCCGCGGGCTGTCCATCTGCCAGCAGCACATACCCCTGCCGGTCCCTGACCTTGTGGTCAAACACGCTCTCCGGCAAATGCCTGTCCAGGCTGTACCAAAACTCCCGGTCTGTCCGCTGCACCGCTCTGATCTCCGTCACAGCTGCTCCCTCCCTTTTTCCCTGCCCGCCGGTCCTTTTACAATAAGCAGACTATACCACACTCACCAGGAAAGTTCCACCCTTTTCCCCCGCCAGCCCGCGCCCGTATTTTCCCAACCATTTCCCGACAGCCTTTTTCTGCCGCTGCTGATACAATAGCCCTATTCTACAGCAGTGAAAGGAAGGGGACAAGCAATGAAACTTGCCGGCATCACTCTGGCGAAGCCCAGGAGGGAGGTCCTGATCCGGCTGGCGGGATACGGGGTCGTGGGCTTTCTCTCCACCGGCTGCGCCCTGGACGGGCGCGCCCCCCTGGCCGCCGGGTTCCTGGCCGCCTGCCCCCCCGGACGGAACGCCGCAGCCGCCCTGGCGGGGGCGGCCGTGGGCAGCTTTACCTTTTTGGGCTTTGGGCCCGCCCTGCGGTGCTGCGGCATTCTGGTGCTCATCTGCGCCATCCACTCCTCCTTCCGGGAGACCCTCTGGTTCCAGCACGCCCTCTTTCGCCCCCTGACCGCAGCAGGGACCACCTTTGCCGTGGAGCTGGCCTACTCCCTCCAGCTGGGACTCACCGCCCAGAGTGTCCTGCGGCTCCTGGCCTGTACCGCCCTGGCGGGGCTGTTGTGCCACTACTGCGCCCTGCTCCTGCGGGAGACCGCCATTCCCCGCCGCCGCGCCCCCCGGGAGAGCGAGGGCCTGCGCCAGCGGCTGAAGCTGTCCGCCGACGCCCTGCGCTCCCTGACAGAGGTCTTTGCCGCCCCGCCGCCCCGGAAGGAGGAGAATCCCGCCGTGATCTTCGACCGGGCGGCGGAGGTGGTCTGCCGGGGCTGCGCCCTGCGGGACCTGTGCTGGAACAAGGAGTACGTCTCCACCTTCAACGCCTTCAACGACGCCACCCCCGCCATTCTGGAGCGGGGGCGGGGGGAGAGCGCAGACTTCGCCCCCCACTTTGCCAGCCGGTGCATCCACTTCCCCCAGCTCCTCTCCGCCATCAATACGGAGGTCAGCGCCCTGCTGCTGCGGCGGCAGTACCGCCGGCAGCTGGAGCAGGAGCGGGCGCGGACCCGGGGGCAGTACGCCCAGCTGGGGGAGCTGGTGGCCCAGGCCATGGCCGCCCCGGAGCCCGGTCCCGCCAGCGGGAAGGCCGCCCCCCACGATGTGGCCCTGGGGGCACAGCCCAAGGAGGGCCAGCGGCTGTGCGGCGACAGCCTCACCTTCTTCTCCGGCCCGGAGGACGTCCTCTATCTCCTGCTCTCCGACGGCATGGGCAGCGGCCGGGAGGCCCAGCGGGAGAGCCAGCTGACCCTGCGGCTCATGGAGCAGTTTTTGAAGGCGGGCATCCACCCGGAGCCCGCCCTGAAGACGGTAAACGCCGCCCTGAACCTCCGCAGCGACGACCGGGGCAGCTTCACCACCATCGACCTGCTGGCGGCGGACCTGGTCCGCGGGCAGGCCGCCCTCTACAAATACGGCGCCGCCCCCACCTACATCAAACACCGGGGGACCGTCCGGCGGCTCACCGGCAATGCCCTTCCGGCGGGACTTCAGGACGCCGCCGCCCCGCCCTCCCCCATCACCTTCCCCCTGGAGGAGAACACCTTCGTCCTCATGGTCAGTGACGGCGTGGCCGACGCCGGGGACGACCAGTGGCTCCAGGACCTGCTGGCCGGGTGGCAGGGGGAGGACCCCAACGTGCTGGTGTCCCTGGTGCTGCGGGAGTGCTGGCAGCGCCGCCACGGGGACGACGACCGCAGCGCCATGTGCCTCTACCTGCTTCCCCGGGACCGCGGGCGGCGTGAAGTGTAGCTTCCCCAGGTATAATTGGGCCGCCGCCGGGAAACAATGGAAATAGCTTACACAGAGAAAGGAGCGGTGCCCCTTGGTGAAAGGTACCACCCGCCGGGTGATCGTCGTCGATTCCCCCGATCAGAAGCTCTTTGAACAGGCCATCTTTATCGTCCGCAACGATGCCTTCGCCCAGGAGGGCGTCACCCCCCAGCAGATCCTTGGGGAGGCCTGCCGCATTGCCCGGGGCTATGCGGCGGGGCAGTGTCAGACGAAGCCCCTGTGGCGGCGGATCCCCGTCTGGGTGTGGCTGGTGTTGGCCGCAGCGGCGGCCGCCGCTGTCTGGGGGGTGGGGGTGATGGTTTTTTAGTGGGGATTCGCCTCTTGCCGGGTGGGTGGGCAAGAAGATTGTTCTTGTCGATAGCCCCGGGGGTTCCGCCCCCGGACCCCGGGTTACTTTTTGCTCGTGCAAAAAGTAACCAAAAACACGCTCAGGAGGGGGACACTTTCGATTGTGTCCCCCTCTTAAGAACCACCACATTGTTCTCCGTAAGGAGCACGGTCTACTCGCGGCATAGCCGCTGCGACCTACGCTAAAAATATGCCACAGGCATATTTTCTTAACGCTGCGGCCCCCTCGCCAGAGGGGCTACCCCCCGAGTGGACTTGAGGGCTTGGCTGCACCTCAATGACATTGCTCCGCGCCGCCGCGGCGCGGGGTTCTTCGGGGGCTACCGCCCCCCATTCCCCCCGGGATCACGCGGGTGTCCGTAAAACAGT
>CAUWCX010000038.1:0-24388 GCA_963557105.1 uncultured Oscillospiraceae bacterium | reverse complement strand
ACCTGGACCGGGAGAGCCTGCGGCTGGGCCGGAAGTACACCCAGCGGGAGTTCGTCCTGGGTCTCATCGAGGAGGCCCTGACCGCCGCCGAGAACACCTGCCAGCCCCAGGAGGACACAGAGGACACCCAGCAGCCCCAGGGGGACGGTGAGGGCGCCCAGCAGCCCCAGGAGGACGGCGAGGACGCCTACCAGCCCCAAGAGGACAGCGAGAACACCTGCCAGTCCGATGAGGACGGGATCACAGAAACGGCGGAATAAACGAACAACGTCATCATGACGAGAGAGGCCCCCAGGGCATCCCGGAGAAGCGGGGTGTCCTGGGGGCCTTTTTCGTTTGGCCGGAGAGGAGATGAATAATCATGGTCAGGCAACAAACGCCCTTCCGCTTTACTGAGCGGGAGATGGACATCGCCAAGGGGACAGACCTGCCGGACCTGCTCACCCACCTGGGGTATCAGGTACGGCGGGTGGGCAGCTACTACACCACCAGAGAGATGGACAGCCTTCGGATCAAAGAGCTCCGGACCAGGAGACGATATTCCAACCAGACGGGTGGGGACGCCATCACCTTTCTGCAGGAATTCTGCGGCAAGGACTTCCGAGAGGCGGTCAGCTACCTGCTGGAGTTCAACGGTCACCGCGCGAGGGTCTCCCCCGTCCCGCACCAGCCGTCCCCAGCAAAAAAGGAACGGCCCGCCTTTGCCCTGCCCAGTGCAGCCCCAGACCAGCGGCACGTTTTCGCCTACCTTCGGAAACGGGGGATTGCCCCCCAGGTCATCCAGGGCTTCATCCAAGCTGGCCTACTGTATGAGGATGCCGACCACCACAACTGCGTGTTTGTGGGCCGGAATGGAGGGGGCCAGCCGGTGTTCGCCAGCAAGCGCGGCACCTATGACCGGAATGGCCCTGGGTTCAAAGGAGATGTTACTGGTAGCAATAAGGACATCGCCTTCCGCCTGCCCTGCGACCCTGGCCTGGATCATGTAGCAGTTTTCGAGGCTCCCATCGACCTGATGAGCTTCTGCACCCTGCACCGGCAGATGCGGAGCAACGCCGTTGCCCTGTGCGGGTTGTACCGGGGGCCGCTGGACAACTACCTGCGGGAAAATCCCCACCTGAAGCAGATCGTCCTGTGCCTGGACGCGGACGGGCCTGGACAGGAGGCAGCGGAGAAGTTCCTGGACGAGTACACCCAGGAGGGCTATGCCGTGTCCATTCAAATACCCGCCCAGGGCAAGGACTGGAACGAGTACCTGCTTCGGCGGGGCAGCGAGGAGAGGAGGCGGAAAAACGGCGAAAGATGACCCATGATCCAGGCTGAACATTACAAAAACGGAGGAAAGACAATGAAACGCATTGTAACCACACTGTGCGCTCTGGCCGTTATCATGGTCGGGAGCATCCCTGCCATGGCTGCGGAGGAGCCCCCGCGCCAAGACGCCAGCTACTACCCCATCTCTGTGGATGAGTACACCTACGGGGAACTGGAGGAACCTCGGATCAACAAGGTCTACCAGCTCTCCCTTTCGGATGACCCCAGCCTCATCCCCACCGAGGACTTTGAGCGGGACGGCCTATGGTTCACTTTGCTGGACATGACTCGAAAAAATGAGGTGGGCGTGGATACCCAGCCCTACACCGAGACGGTCACCCGGCCCAGCAAGACCAACGACATGGCCCAGGTCCTCCGGGCGCTGGAGGCAGAGATGGAGGTCACCACGGCGGAGGGCTACGCCGGTACCCTGCACCTGGACCACACCAGCGTCCAGGTCAAGACGGACGGCTACGCCACCAAGACCAACAACCTCTCCGCCACCCGTAGCTACCCCAATCTCTCGGATGCAGATGTATCCCTCGTTCCCAAGAGCATCGAGGACAAGGGCAAGACCCTCACCCTGGCTGATGTCCAGTGGAGCGAGGCGCAGTATTCAGACGGCGCGGGCGGCACCGTGACCCGCTACACCGCCACCGCCAGCTACACTGGCACCAGCACCAGCCGATATGCCACCGGCTACACCGTGACGGCCAACTACACCGGCGAGGTGGCCAAGACCGGCTGTGACATGGTGACCTACACCGCCATCTTCGGCAGCACCGAGGCCCCGGAGGAGGTGCCGATGGCGGAGGGGGTTCCCGGAGCAGAGACCCCGTCCCAGGGCGTGGACCTGTCCGCGCTGAAACAGCCCCTGCTGGCAGGCGGCGTGATCCTCGCTCTGGCGGTGGGCGGGGTGGTCGCCTTTAAGAAGATCAAGGAGAGGAGATGACCGCTTGAAACTGTGCGCACTTCTGCTGGCTGCCATGCTCTGCACCCTCTGCGTAGGGCAGGCCAGTGCACTGGAATACACCATGAACGCCCCGGACGATTATTTGTTCGGTAGGCCCACCTCGGATGACACCATCTATGAGTGGGAAAACCCCAATGTGGATCGGAGCAAGAACACCGCCCTGATCCCGCCCACCTTCGGGAGCCCCACCAGCTATCTTCCCGGCACAGGAACTCCCCTGACACCCAATCTCATTCCCGGTGCGCTGACAGGCGGAGGGCTGGTCACCCAAACGGGAGGCGTGACCTATCCAACCGTAGGGGGCAGTCCTGGTGGAAACAGTGGGGCCGGATCAGCTGCCACGGGTTGGACGGATGTGACCGACGACCTCTACTACTCCGGTGGATATCTGGGAACGCTCAAAATCCCCGCCATCGACCTGTCCACAAAGGTATATCAAGGGACGGACAGCAGTACCCTCAGTAAAGGTGCCGGTCACTTCCCGGATACCAGCATCTGGGCTGGAAATGTGTGTATCGCAGGCCACAACCGTGGTGTCCGGGATGACTTCGGAGAGCTGCATACGCTGGAGCCGGGGGACTCCGTCACCTGGAAAACGAAGCTGGGGACCCGGACTTATAAGGTCATATCGGTAGAAAAAGTGCTGGAGACGGATACCAGCGGTACCGCAGCTACCAGCGATGACCGGCTGACCCTGTACACCTGTGTCCGGAACCAGAGAAATTACCGCTGGTGTGTTACCGCAGTGGCAGCATGAGCTCTGGGCTATCTTGAATTTTTCTAATCTTTTATGGTATGATAGGGCAACATTTTGTGGAGGTGGACACTATGGAACGGGTATTCAACAATCGCTTTGCGCAAATCATGGAGCTACTCCAGCAACAGGGCTTTTCCCTATCCATATCATCAAAATCTGGTTTTTGGGATGTTGAACGCAATGGACAGTACATTTGTCAGATCAGTGAGGAACGCCTTGTTTGGGATGATCGTGTGAACGCCAATGAAACGGTGCAGGAGGATTTTGGGAAAGTACTTCAAGTTCTGGAGAGCGTTTGAAGCGATTTAGAGGAAGGAACTACATCCCCCGTAGGATACATTTTACACCAAACTCGATCGACACCGGCTATTGGCTACAAGGTACTCAAGGATCGATCAACCATTAAAAATCCGCTGCAGATAGGACCATTACCGGAGGAGATATGGCTATCCTGCTGGATGGAACTTTGGATTATCTGGTATACTTACAAACTTTGCGAATAACAATCGCCCCCCTACCGGCGCCCCCCTGACGCATTATGCGTCAGGGGGGCGCTATTTTTCGTTTAAGGAGGAATTTGGCCAAAATGAAAAAACGTCTATTGTCGCTGTTCTTGGTCTTTGTCACACTCCTGGGCATCCTTCCCACCGCTGCCCTTGCAGCTAACACGGAGGAAGAAGCACTGGGCGAGGTGGATATCTATAACGGCGGCTATGAGCTGTCCTACCTGTCCATCAACGGCCGGATCAGGACCCAGGAATATACCTATTTTAAGTATGAGGACGCCAAGGGGCAGAAAAAAGAGGTCCCAGCCTATTGCGTCAACCCCAATATCAAGGGCGTCCCGCAGACCGTGGGCGTGGGTGAGAGCATCCAGTATCTCGCCAATGAACGGTCCAGCGACCCCAAGGTGGTGGGCATCATCTCCAACGGCTACCCCCACCGGAGCCTGGGAGAGTTGGGATTGGAGAACAAATACCTCGCATACTACGCCACCAAAATGGCCCTCTGGTGCTACCTGCTCCCCAACTGGAATATCAACAACCTCAAGGTGGCCCCCGGCCTGACGGGGGCGGAGTTGGAACGGGGCCAGAAGACTTTGGCCGCCGCCAAGGACATCTACAAGCGGGGCACCACCTACAATTATATGCTGGAACCCCGGATGACCGCCACCCCGGATAAGTCCGTGGCCTATCCCGTCACCGTGGATGGCAGAGAGTACAAGCAGCAGGTGTTCACCATCTGGAGCGAGACCTGGGTGTATGACTACGATGTAGCAGTATCCTTTGCAGACCCCAGCACAGTCCCGGAGGGGACTCGCATCGTGGACGAGAACAACCGGGACATCACCGCTGTCACCACCCAGCCCACCGGGGACGGCTATGGTGGAAAGTTCAAGGTGCTGTACCCCGCGGACAGCATCGAGGGCGAGAGTGGCAGCGTCCAACTCTCCCTGACGGCGGATGTTGTCCAGTATGCCGCCATGTATGCGGTCTGCCAGGAAAAAGACAAATACGGCAATTTGCAGAATTATATCTGCGACCTGGACAATTCCCGGCACATGGAACTGGCCGCCGTCAGCAGCTACTCTGACAGCGGCGAGTCCGACCCGGAGGAAACAGCCCTCAAGATCGTAAAGCTGGAGAAGGGCACCAAGATCCCCTTGGAGGGCGCTGTGTTCTCCGTGTACGACCCAGAGGGCCGCAAGGTAGGCTCCTTCTCCACCGGCCCGGATGGGACGGTCATCATCCCTCTGACACTGGAGGGCCACTATACCGTGACCGAGGAGATACCCCCAGCTTTTCACCTGCTCCCGGAGGAGCGTACCCAGCACGCCGATGTGGAGTATAACAAAGTCGCCACCCTGACCTTTTGGAACGCGCCCTACGGCTCTCTGCGGGTCCAGAAGTTGAGTGACACCGGGGACGCGCTCAACGGCGTCACCGTGCAGATCAAGCACATCGAAAGCGGCGAGGTCCAGACCGCCAAGACCAAGCTCGGCGGCGTGGCAGTTTTCGATCAGCTCCAGCCCGGTGGATGGGAGGTACGGGAACTGGCAGGTATCTCCGGCTGGATCGCGGACACCGATACCGTCCAGACCGTCTCTGTGGTGGCAGGCAAGACCAGCGATGTGACCATCATCAACAAGGAATTGCCCGGCCTGCGGATCATCAAGTATGAGCGGGGCACCATGAAGGCGATGCCCAATGTGTCCTTCGAGATCTTCCGGGACGCTGAGAGTCTGGGCATCTTTCAGACGGATGAGTTCGGCGAGATCCTCCTCACGGACTGCAAGCCCGCCACTTACCGGGCCGAGGAACGGGACACCGGCGGGGACGGCCATGTGCTGGATACCACGCCCCAGGAGGTGGAGCTGAAGGCTGGAGACGGCATCAAAAAGCTGGTTTTCTTCAATGACCGCTTGCCGGGCATCCATTTAATCAAGGTGGACAGCTCCGACCTCTCCCAGCCGATTGCCAACGCCCGTTTCCGATTCGAGGCGGTGGACGGCAGTTTCGGTCCGGTGGAATACACCACCCTGGAGGACGGGACCATTGACCTCTCCAAACTCCCCGCCGATACCGCCTATGTAGTAACTGAATTAGAGTGCCCCGGCTATATCGTGGACGACGCCCAGCGCATCATCCACCTGGACGGCGGGGACCAGGCGCAATTTGTTTTTACAAATTCCAAGCTACCATCCCTATATCTGTATAAGGAGAGCGCAGACGGGACGCCCCTGAGCGGCGTCACCTACCGTCTGGCTAAAATCGAGGACGGCTCCCGGTATCTGGACCGCACCACTTCCAGCACAGGGGAGATCTGCTGGGAGGGCCTGGAGCCTGGCGTTTATTCTCTGCAAGAGGTGTCTACGGTATCGGATCACCTGCTGGACCCCAAAGAGTACCATGTAGAACTGTTTCCCGGTAAAGACAGCACAATTTGTCTGCAAAATGACAAGCGGCCCAATTTGACGGTGGTGAAACGGGACGCCGACACCGGGACTCCTATCGAGGGGACTGTGTTTCTGGTGAAAGGCGCGGACGGCCATAGTGTGGCGGAAGTGACCACCGGGCCGGACGGCTCCGCCACCGTCTCCAACCTCCTGCCCGCGGTCTATGAGGTGCTTGAGAAGTCGGTCCCGTCTCCTTACCTCCCGGACGCCCCCAGCCAGCTTGTCACCCTCTATCCCAACCGGGACAGGACGGTGTATTTTGAAAATCACAAGCGGCCCACCGTCACCGTACAGAAGGAAAATTCCATCACCCATGACCCGATCCAGTATGCTGAGTTCCATATCACCTGGGCCAGCAATAAGACGGAAACCGGGGAGCTGCGGGACCTGGGAACCTTCCAGACGGATGCGGCGGGCCAGATCATCCTGGAGGGCATTGAGGACGGCTGGCTGAAAATCGAGGAGACCAAGCCCGCCCCCGGATTCCAGGCCCCGGAGGACCCGGTTACGGAGGTCTATGTCAAGGGCGGCGAGAACAAGACTGTCACCATATCCAACACGCCCCTGTCGGCCCTGGTGGTCTACAAGCAGGACAGTGTGACGGGGGCCGGAATTTCCGGCTGCCGCTTCCAACTGAAATATTTGGGTGGCGAGGTCAGCGGCAGCGGCGGGACAGTCATCGGCAATTATGTGACTTCGGCCAACGGCTCCTTCACGGCGACCGGGCTCAAAAAGGGCTACTATATCTGCGAGGAGCTGGAGAGCGACGGGGCCCACGTCGTTGACAGCGCGCCCCAGTCCTTCTACATCAGCGGCGAGGAGCAGGACATTGTAACGCTCTATTTTTCCAACGCGCCCAAGGGGGCCGTCCTGGTCAAGAAGGTGTCCAGCGCCGACAACAGCCCCTTGAGTGATGTGGAGTTTTTTGTAACTACGGCGGATGGCGCTGTGGTGGGCGACAGAAACGGCAAATTCGTGACGGACAGCGCAGGCTCCTTCCTGGTGGAAAATATCACCCCTGGCACTACGCTTGTTATCAAGGAAACCAGGGCCAAGCCCGGCTACCTGCTGGACGATACCCCCCAGACGGTCCAGGTCAAGGCAGGCCAGACCGTCACTCTGGAATTTCGGAATAAGCCCCTGGGCAATCTGGTGATCGAAAAGTGGGGCCGGAACGGGACCAAGACCGCCCCCCTGGAGGGCGTCAAGTTCGAGATCAAATACGCGGATGGCCGCTATGTGGATGACGGGGGCGGCACCCTGTCCAGCAATGGCATCTACTATTCTGACTCCACAGGTAAGATCACCCTGTCCGGGGTAACCGGCACCATCATTGCAACGGAACTGGAGAGCGTGTCTGGATATACCATCGACCCGGACAGCCAGAGCCAGACCGTCACCATCAACCCCAATGATACGCAGACCCTCCGTTTTTACAACAACGCTGTGGGCGGCGTGGAGATCATCAAGGTCAGTTCTGCCGACAAAACCAAGCGTATCCCCAACACCGCCTTCGAGATCCGGCGGGTCAGCGATGACGCTCTGGTGGACACCGTGACCACGGGGAAAACCGGCAGCGTCTTTGTGACCCTGGAGGATGACAGCTATTATGCGGTGGAAACGGAAAGTGCCGAGGGCTTCAAACTGGACAACACGCCCCACTATTTCACTGTAAAAAATGGGAGCTGCCCTCCCCTTACCGTGACCAACGCGCCCCTCTCCGGCATCCTGCTCCATAAAGTTTCCACCGCAGACGGCAAAGGCATCCCCGGCGTGTCCTTCATCCTCTATGACAGCGGCCATAACCCCATCGACCAGCAGACCACCGATGACCGGGGTTATGCCTGGTTTGAGGATCTGACTGTTTCGGGCCGCTATTACCTGCGTGAACTGGAAAATGAGGGGTATATCCCGGACACCCAGGAGCGCACTGCCTATGTCAAGGCGGGGGAAACCACAAAAGTGACCTGGAAGAATACCCCTATCACAGGGCAGATCCAGATCGTGAAGAAGTCCGCCGACTACAACCCCACCACCGGTCTGCCCGCCGGGACGTTGTTGGAGGGGGCTGTCTTTGAAATTTATGACAAGGCGGGAAATCTGGTGGACACCATTCGGAGCGATGGCCGGGGCCTTGCGATTTCCAAGCAGCTTCCCTTGTCGCGCTATACCATCCGGGAAGTCAAGGCTCCATCCAACACGGCGTGAATGAGCAGGAATTGACCGCCTACCTGGAGCATGAGGGACAGATCGTGCGCTTTGAGGTGACCAACAAGAGCCTGACCACTGGTGTGTCCATCACCAAGACAGGCCCCAAGGAAGCAATGAGCGGCCAGCCGGTCCGCTACACCTTCTCCGGTATTTCTAATACCTCGAACGTCCGTCTGGACAGTTTCTATTTCCGGGACACCCTGCCCGCTCAGGTAAGATTGAGCACGGTAGTGACCGGGACCTGGAACTTCCCCGGCACCTATAAGATCACCTACCGGGTGAATGGCGGAGAGCACCGTACTTTGGCTGACAATCTCTCTACCAGCAAAAGCTACACGCTGGACGCCTCTGCAGCTGCTCTTGGTCTTGCCGGCAATGAACGTGTGACCGAGATTATGTTTGTGTTCGGTCAGGTTCCCTCAGGCTTTGCCCAGGTGGAGAAGCCCTATCTGAACTGTACCACTGTTTCCAATTTGAATGCAAGTTCCAGCTTCGTCAACATCGCGGATGTAGGCGGCGTGTACAACGGGACCTGGGTCCAGGCCATCAGCCGGTGGGTGACGAAGGTGTATGGAAAACCCATTCCTCTGCCCCGTACCGGTTATTGATCTATACATCGTGGACCTGCTCTCTGGGGCAGGTCCACGATATTTTTGCAACATTCATCAACGATATTTATCACCAACATGAAAAGGAGAAATGAACTATGCTGAAGATCACTGCCATCGGAAACCTGACCAATGACGTGGAGCTGAAGGTGAGCGAGACTACTGGAAAGCCCTACGCCATCCTGCGCATTGCTTCGGATCGCCGCTACCGGGATCGGGACGGCAACCGGCTCACTGACTTTATCTCCATCAAGGTACGCGGCCCTCTGGCGGAACGCTGTGCAGAGTTTGCCTGGAAGGGCTGCAAGCTGGCTGCTGCAGGCGACTTCGAGACCATCTCCTTTGCGGATGACCCTGACCGCCAGCCCGGTTTCCTGATCAAAGCCACGGAGGTGGAGTTCCTCTCTCCCCGGAAGGTGGAGGAAGGTGTTCAGGCCGAAGCGGAGGCCGCCTGATGCGCAACACCGGCATCCGATACAACAGCAAGGAGCGTATGCCCACCGTGCTGTCGGAGATGGCTGAGCTGCTCCCCCCTTTGAGCGGGGAGCAGCTGGCTGCGCTGGAAGCAGACCTCTTGGAAAATGGCTGTTATGCCCCAGTCATCGTCAATGAGGATATGGTCATCGTAGATGGTCACAACCGCCAGAAGCTATGCCAGCAGCATGGCATTCCCTATGAGATGGCCGTGTTTTCCTTCGTGGATCTGCTGGAGGCCAAGCAGTGGGCACTGGATACCCAAAAGGGCCGCCGCAACCTGGACAAGTGGGAATTGGGCAAGATCGCCCTGAAACTCAAGCCGGACATTGAGGCCAGGGCCAAGGCCAATATGTCAGCCGGAGGGCAGGCATACCGCCCATCAGAGGAAGGTTCGGCAACATTGCCAAACCTTCCTCCTGTTGATACTCGCAAGGAACTGGCGGATGCTGTCGGCCTGGGCGAACGCACGATGGGCAAGGTGATGCAGATCGGGGAACACGCTCCTCCCGCCGTGAAGGAAGCCCTGGACAGCGGGGACCTGTCCATCAACCAGGGCTACAACATCACCCGTCAGGTGCGGGATCTGCCGGAGGAGCGGCGGGAGGAAGCCGCGGCCCTGGCGGTGGAACTGGAAAAGGCAAAAAAGGAGATCCGCCAGGGGGATGAGGACTCAGCCCGCAGGCACAAGATCGCGGGGCTGTTTTGCAAGGCGTTTGAAAAAGCGGTCCTGCTGACACCCACAGAGGAAAACGTGCGGATCTGGGCGGAGTGTACACGCATGAACCAGGATGAGATCAGGGACAGCGCGCAGGAGGCCCGTGAACTGGCGGAGGTGTTTACCGCCATCGCCAATATCCTGGGGACTATGCTGAAGGATCAAGGAGGGAACGAGAGCATTGCGTAAACAGAAGCCAATTCATGGGGCAGGGCCTCCTGGCAAGCCGCTCCTGCCCTTGGAGGCGGAAGTGGAGATTCTGGAAAAGCTGGGGGCTGATCTGCGGATCGGCTCTGGGGAGATCGCTGCCATTTTGAAAAAGCACGGTGTGGAGGCAGACGTGGAGCGACTCCAGGACAGCTACCGGAAACGGCTGGGGCAGCGGCTCATGGCCAGTATCCGGGATGAGGAGGGGCGCCGCGAGGTGTTGGCCCGCGGCAGTGAGTACATCGTGGTGGAGTGCTGCAGCGACCAGCAGGCCCTCAAGGCTATCCGCCATCGTATCCATAGCCAGATGAATGGCCTGGATGATTCCGCCGGCAAGGTGCGCCGCCGTATCCGTGTGCTGGATCGTCTGGTGGGAAATCTTATGCTGGGTAGGAGGAAGGAATCGTGAGTGTATTGGATACCGCAGATACCATTCGGGCGCGTTATGAGGGGGCTGCCCCCCAGCTGGACCCGGAGGGTTTCCGCCTGTTCCGTGCGGCTGGGGAGATCACTGGCATCCGAAACTTATGGGAGGAGTTTCCCTACGAGGACGCCTGTGGCCGGTTTGAAGAGGCCAATGGCCATGAGCTCCTGCGTTACCTCACCGCCGCCCATTTCGGGGCCGTCTCCTGGGAGGTCGTGCCTGGGACCACCTATGAGCGGGCCATTCTGCGGGAGGTGGATACCTCCACCGAAGAATACCAGGCGTTTGCACGGCAGCTCTATGCCAAAGCGCTGGAGCGTATGGGTTTGGAAAAACCAACACTCAAAAAAGAAGAAGGAAAGAAAATGAGCAGAGGAGGCGATGCGCGATAGCAAAGATCAACAAAGGCGCATGGCACACCAATGGCGTAAAGGTCCGACCGGCCCGCGCGACGGCCCAGAAAAGAAAAAGTGAGGAAGAATCGAGGTAACACCAGATGAGCGAACCCATTATGATCGGCGTGGACCATGGCTATGCGGCCATGAAAACTGCACACTGTACGTTTCCCACTGGATTGGTGGAATATGAGCACGAACCCTACACCCGAAAAGGTGTGTTGGAGTACGGCGGAAAGTTTTATGTTGTGGGCAGCGGCCGCCAGCCGCTCCAAAAAGACAAAACCCAGACAGAGGACTATTACCTTCTGACCCTTGCGGCCATCGCCATGGAGATGGGCTTTCGGGGAACAAACGGTATGGCAGATATCCATTTGGCAGCAGGCTTGCCCCTGACCAGTTTTGGGCGGGATAAGAAAGCATTTCGTGACTATCTGCTCCGGGCTGGTGGGCCGGTGACCTTTCGGTATGAGGGCGAAAGTTATACCATCACCGTTTCGGATGTGTCTCTGTTCCCCCAGGGCTATGCGGCTGTTCTGACCCAACCGGAACTGCTGGACGAACCCTCTGTCATCGTGGCGGATATCGGGGGCTGGACGGTGGATCTGATGCGCCTGGACAGACGAATCCCCAACGCCGCCACCTGCCGCAGCCTGGAGTTGGGCATGATCCGCTGTGTGGATGAGATCGGAGAGCAGGTGCGGCGGCTGTTTGGCCTTTCCCTGACCGCACCTCAGATCGAGAGCGTCCTGCGTGGTGACTCGGCCAGCATGGATGAGCGAGTCCGCGCTGTCATCCATGCCCAAGCGGATAAGTATGTACGGGGACTGCTTTCCGCCATCACGGAGAGCGGTCTGGATGTGCGGGCCATGCCCACAGTATTCCTGGGCGGCGGCGCAGCCCTGATGAAACGGCACGGTGGGGCCGTTGAGGGCCTTTTCCGGCCTTTTATCCTGGATGACGTATGTCTGAACGCCAAGGGATATGAACGCCTTGTGGCCCAGATGTCGCGGGGAGAACGGAGAGAACGGGATGGCTGAGAAACGGCGGCTGAACCTCTCCTTCTCGTTGTCCTCCCCTTACCAACGGGAGGCGTGGCGTATCCTGCGAGCCATCCCTGCGGGACAACGCACTGACGCGGTATGCCGGATGGTTTGCAAAGCACAGGAGCAGGACGCCCTTCTCTCTGCCATGCGGGGCCTGATCCGGGAGGAACTGCGGGATATCCAGTGTAAAAGCGAACAAACGAAGCAGGGCGGGGACGTGGATGAAAGCGTCCTCGGCTTTCTGCGTGCGCTTCAGGAAGGAGATGATATGACCTGATCCGTTATTTTGATATGTTTGCCGGGGTGGGCGGTTTTCGGGCTGGACTGACCCGTGTGGGCGGGTTCCAGTGCGTTGGCCACTGCGAGATCGACAAGTATGCTGAAGCCAGCTACCGTGCCATCCACGACATCCGAGAGGAGGAACGATATTATCCAGATGCAAGAGCCATTGACCCAGACGACCTGCCCCAATTCGACCTGCTGTGCGGGGGATTCCACTGCCAGGCATTTTCTAATGCTGGCCGAAGGAAAGGATTTGCCGACGCCCGAGGCACTTTGTTCTTTGAAATTGCCCGACTGGCTGAAGCCAAACGGCCACGGTATCTGCTGCTTAAAAATGTTCCCGGCCTTTTATCGCATGACCATGGGAAGACCTTTGCGGCCATCCTCTCCACATTGGATGACCTGGGGTATCATGTCGAATGGTCTGTGCTTAACTCAAAACATTTTGGAGTTCCCCAGTCAAGGAAACGGGTGTTCCTTATCTGCTATCTTGATCCCCGATGCGCCGGAAAAATACTTCCTGTCTTTGGAACAGATGGAAAAACTCTTATACAAGTCCTTGGAGGGTCGCAGGGACACCGGGTCTACGACCCGGAAGGAGTAGCCTGTACCCAGACGGCTGGTGGGGGCGGACTCGGTGTGAAAACCGGGCTGTACCTGATCCCGCCGGCGGCCCCCTTCGTGGATCTGAGCGCGGGCGCGCCGCACCGGACAGACAAGGCCCGCTGTCTCACCGCCCGCTATGGGCAGACAACACTCTCTACCCATCCAAGGGAACGGTCTGGAGTACTGTACATCAAGGAGGCCACCAAAAAAGGCTGGAAAGCAGCTTACCCAGGAGACACAGTTGATCTGGGCTATGCTGGGAGCAACACCCGGCGCGGGCGTGTGGGCCACGACATTGCCCACACACTGGAGACCAGTAGCATCCAGGGCATCGTGGAGCGCGGCGGGCGCATCCGCCACCTGATGCCCCGTGAATGTTTTCGCCTCCAGGGGTTCGAGGATGAGCAGATCGACAAGATCCTGGCTATCACCTCAGATGCCCAGGCTTATAAACAGGCTGGCAACGGCGTGACGGTCAACGTCATCGAGGCCATCGGCCATCGTATCCGGGCGGTGGACGAGGAACTCCGAAAGGGGGATGCTGCAGCATGAGCGAGATCGGCATCAAGGACCAGTGCTTCGGTGTGGAAGTGGAGATGACAGGCATCACCCGTGAGCAGGCCGCCAACACTTTGGCGGCCTACTTTGGGACCGTACCGAGATTCCAAGGCGGTGTCTATGATACCTGGAAGGTAAAGGACCCTACGGGCAAGGTCTGGAAGCTGATGAGCGATGCCAGTATTCATGCGGAGCAGAAAAACGGGGGCAGTTATGAGTTCACAGACAGCAGAGACTATCAGGTAGAAATGGTCACGCCCAAGCTGACCTACGCCGAGCTGCCCAAGCTTCCGTCATGGGGCTCTGGGAAAACGGGAATAGAAATGCAGAGGAGGATTCCAAATGGCGGTTTTTCGTGTGGAGCGCACCCAAAACTATACGATCATGAGCAACTACCACCTGCGGGACAAGAGCATCTCCCTAAAAGCCAAGGGCCTGCTGTCCCAAATGCTCTCCCTGCCGGAGGACTGGGACTACACCTTAACGGGGTTGGCGAAGATCAATCAAGAGGGTAAGGATGCGATTCGTGCCGCTGTGGTGGAGCTGGAACGAGCCGGATACATCTATCGCTGCCAGACTGTGGATCAGGCAGGAAAATTCAGCAGCAACGAGTATATCATCCGGGAGCGCCCTGTTCCTGTACCTCCGGCAGGGCCGTCGTCTGCCTTGCCGTCATCGGAAAACCCGACAACGGAATATCCGGCGGCGGGCGGCACGGCGGCGGAAAAGTCAACGCAAATAATAAAAGAGAGACAAAAGAAAGAAGAACAAAGAACTGACTCACGAAAAAAAGAATCGCTTCCTATCCCTTCCGCCCCTTTTCCGGGGACGATGGATGCGAAGGGAAGGAAGCGGAGCCGGGAGAGACCTGTGAATCATCAGGAGATGGATGCCTATCGGTCCCTCATACGGGAGAACATTCGCTATGATGACTTCGTACAGGAACGCCCCTGGGATGTGGGGCAGTTAGACGAGATGGTGGAGCTGATGGTGGAGATGGTCTGCTCCAACCGGGAGAATGTCCGGGTGTGTGGGAATGATCTGCCCCAGGCAGTTGTAAAGTCCCGGCTGTTGAAGCTGGACGGAAGCCATATCCGGTATGTGTTCGAGTGCCTCAAGGACACTACCACTCACATCCGCAACATCCGACAATACCTCCTGACTGCGCTTTACAATGCACCAGCCACCATGGAGAATTATTACGCCGCACAGGTGAACCATGACCTCTATGGCGTTGCAGCATAAACAAAGCGATTGCAAACAGCACAGAAAGGGTGATTTATGCATCGGGAATATGTTATTCCAATCGAGCCTGTAATTTGCTGAACCAAGTGTTTGTCTCCTCTTTGGTCACAGAGGAAGGAAATACTTTCCCTAAAAGCAGCTTTGCGCCGACACAGCTTGGAGCAAGATGGCTGCTGACCTGCTCCATACCGCTCCCACCAGATGTCGCAAAGGGAATGATGGTTTTTCCTTGAAGGTCATAGGATTCCAGAAATGTGTTGATGATGGTTGGTGCCACATACCACCAGATCGGAAACCCCACCAGGACCGTGTCATAGTCAGCCATGTTGTCCCGCTTCGATGCGACTGCTGGACGAGAATGGGGATCATTCATTTCAACGCTGCTTCGGGAAGTGTTATCCCGCCAGTCAAGATCCGCAGCTGTGTAAGGGACAGCCGGTTCGATCTCGAAGATATCAGCGCCGATAGACTCCGCCAGAGTTTCGGCAACTTTGGCAGTCGTCCCGGTACATGAAAAGTAAGCTACAAGCCGTTTACTCATATCGTCTCCGTCTCCTGACCGTTTGTGACTTGGATGGGAAGCCCGTTGACCTGGATATCATCCGCAGGGAGCAGAAGATAGGCGCGGCCATCGATCACCCTGGTGGTAACTGCATAGCTGAATTCCGGGTCGACCTGGATCGTGGCCTGGGCGGTCTTGACTTCATACTTGCCAGGGTCGATCAAGTTGGCAGGATCGAGAACGGCCCCGACACCGAACCGCTCCCCGCACTGCACCTGGAATGCTGCAACATTTTCTTCCGTCACGCCGCACACCAGCAGGACTTTCCCAATCTCACCTGCGGTCACGATCAGAGGCTCGGTGCTCTTGGATTCCTTATGCTCCCTAATTTGGCTGGAAAGCTGGTCGTGGATCGCCTGGGCGACCTCGATACTGCAATCTGCCCCCAGCGTATCCTCCAGGATCGATTCAAAGACCTCTTGCTGTTCTGCAGCGGACATAGGCGGTTCCACATGGAAGACCGCATCGATAAACTCCTGGTGGATCTCGCTGGGCTTTCTGGTGTAAAAGAGAGCGTTGTAGATATTTGCTGCCCGGTCATCAAAGGCCGGGAACAGAAAGCCAAGCTCCGGAGGAGCGACAGTTTGTCCGGCAGCACAGTGAAATTCATTGTCCCCAGGGAAATATCCCAGCTCTACCTTGCCCTCCTTGATGGGGCACACCACACAGACGATGTAGGTGAAGACCTCATCCGAGGCATCCGATTGCAGGGAATCATCCTTGCCGCGATGGGGGACATCGTAGCTGTCACAGGCCAGGAGCAGCAGGTAACTGCTGTCCCCCATGTCCAGACTATCGATTACCTTACGGTAAAAGGTTTGACGGGCCTCGTTGTCCTTTAGCTGAGAATCCCGCAGTGTGGTGAGCAAGCGGTGCTCCTCGCTGTCTGCCACCTGCTGGGTGGAGAATACGATGTCGATGAGGTTTTTTCCCAGGGAACCGGACAGTCCCTTCTTCAAAAGGCTCAGATACTTCTCAGCCTCCTCCTGGGGCATCATCCCAAGGGATTCGTCCAGATCAGAAATGATCTCTTTGCTGCTATTGACAAAACAGCCGTAGATCCGGCTGACAGCGTTTTTCTCCGGCCGCCAGCGGCGGCGCAGCTCATTCAATTCCTTTTGTATCATGGTCGATCTGCCTTTCTGCGTGATGATCAATGCGATAGGGGGATGGCTTCTTGGCCCTCCACCGCAGATGATTGTACCGCAGATGGATATAAAATACAACCGCAGTATTACTTTATGGCGTGTCTGTTTTCTTTTTAAAAAATTCTCAGGTTTATTTTTGAGAAATGGTACCCAAAAAGCAGAGGGCCTTTGTATTATATAGCGAAAGGCAAAGAGGTGACGAACCATGGGCAACACGACAAATACTTTGGCGGTTTCTCGAAAGGAAGTAAAATATCTCATCTCCCTTCCTGACCGGCTGTACTTACTGGATGCATTAAGCCAGTTGCTGATCCCAGATGCGTATGGAGGCTATAACGGATATACTGTGCGCAGCGTTTATTTCGACAGCATTACCAATGAAGACTATCGGGATAAACGGGAACACGCCGATGAGAAAAAGCGGATACGCCTTCGCATCTACCATCCTGATGACATTAAAGCAAAATTTGAATTGAAACGGAAAAGTTTTGGACGAGAGTTGAAGGAAAGTGTAGTGGTGTCCCGTGAAGATGCACAGCGATTGCTGCACGGTGATTACGGGGTCCTCCTTCACTATGACAGCGAGATCGCTCAATACGCTTATGATCTAATGACCACACACCTATACCGGCCAGTTTCGTTGATAGAATATGATCGCATGGCATTTACTCACCCAAACTTCAATACCCGTGTTACAATGGACAACCGCCTACGTTGCTGCGATTTCTGTTATGATCTCTTTAGCCATCACCTAAACTTTCGGGCGGCCATGCCGGCAGACGAAACGATTCTGGAGATCAAGTATGACCGGTTCCTATTTCGGCAGATACAGAGCGTACTGGCCCAGTGTGATCTGAGCAGAAAGCCGCCCAGCAAATTTGGAAGTTCCCGTGAAATCTTGAAGAAATTCTACTGTTAAAATGGAGGGAGATATTATCATGAGTAAACTGCTTCGAATGTTGACTGATACGCCACTGGGCGGAGGAGTTTTTGTACAGACGATTGGCGGATTGGTATTCAGCCTGCTGGCCACATTGCTTCTTTCCAGTGTGATGATGCTGGTTTATCGGCTGATCCATGATTCGCTTACATTTAACCGCAAATTTTCTGTGACACTGCCAATGCTTGCATTAGCAGCGAACCTGCTTCTGGCATTGATTCAAAACAATCCCCTTTTTTCGCTCGGTGCTCTCGGTGCATTATCGATTTGCCGTATCCGTACCAATACACGGGACCCCAGAGATCTTGGCTTTGTATTTTGGGCACTCACGATTGGTATTTCTTCTGCTTTGGGCGCATTTCTGGTTGGGATCGCAGGCTGCTTGGTGCTCAGTTCGGTCATGCTGATCTTTGGCCGGGCAAGAAAGGAGAAAGATGTATTGACGATGGTCGTTCGTGGGGAGAAAGAACTGATGACCTCGGTACAAGATATGCTGCGTCAGACCCCCGGAAGCAGCATCCAATCTAAGAATCTCTTTAAGGACTCGTTCGAGCTGGTCTATGAACTGCATATCCCACAGTCAGAGGAGGAGCGGATTGCACAGGTATTGGGCAGCATGAAGGGAATCTATGGTGTCAATGTTTTGGCGCCTCAAACGAAGGTGGCATGATGAAGCAAACAGTACGTGTTGTCTTCCTGCTGATGGCACTCGCTCTTTTGAATGGATGCGTACAAACGGAGCAAGGGCCAGAGCCAGTTGATGGAACCATCACTTTAACCTTCCTTACGATTGGAAAAGGGGACGCCTTTCTGTTGACAGCTCCGGGGGGAGAACATTATCTAATCGACACAGGGAAAAAAGAGGACTATCCTCAAATTGCCAGATTCCTTCGGATCAAGGGAATCGATACACTGGATGGGATATTTCTATCACATGGTCATCTGGATCATGCCGGAAGTCTGGAGCCGCTTCTGGATGCATTCACAGTGAAGAAAATCTATATTTCTGCTATAGATACAGTTTCCTATCATGAGGTTGATCCTGAAGCTCTCGGGAAAACATATCAGGTACCCGTTGAACGGATCACCCGCGGCGATATCTTGAGCCAAGGTGGGATGACAATAAGATGCTGGATTCCTGATCAGATTTGTGCTGATAACGAAAACGACAATTCCGTTATTCTCCGTATTACATATGGGGAGACAGCGTTTCTGCTGATGGGCGATGCGGAATTGGATGAAGAAGCCGCCCTGTTGGGCAGTGATGAAGTTATCCAAGCCAATGTCCTCAAATTGGGACATCATGGTGAAAATGATGCCACCTCGCAAGCCCTGTTGGAAAAGGTCAAACCGCAATATGCACTCATTACCGGAAACGAGACGGAAAATCCTGATTCTGAGAATCCTGATGTGGCAGCCCGGGTGCAGGCTGTCGGCGCAAAGGCTATCTATTCAGAATGTGATGGATTAGGAATCGACTTTCGTTCAGATGGAAAACAGATTTTGGTAGAAACTGTGGCAGACCCTGAACTCCCTCCAGAAGTATCTCTTTCCTTACAAGAACTTGACCGAAAGAATCAGAGAATCGTTATAAAAAATACCGGAACGGTTGACGCAGATCTGAGCGGATGTACATTATTTTCACAACGCGGCAGTAAAATTTTCCGTTTCCCCAATCAGGTCATATTGGCACCAGGGAATTTGATTACCGTGTCTTGCCGAGGGAACTGGAGAGAGGGAGACCTTCTCTGGGATGAGGATTCCGTGTGGAAAAAGAAAAATGATGCAGCTTGCTTATATGATTCCCATTTCACATTATTGGATGAATTAACGGATTGATATGGAGGTACATAATCATGGAAGAGTTCAACAATACGATCAACGAACTGTTGGGGAATGTGTTGCCTCAGCCGAATAGCGCGGAAATACTGGTCAGTTTAGCAACTGCACTTGTATTCTCTTTTATTCTGTGGGGAACCTATCGTTTGGCAAACACTGCTGCGACCTATCAGCCGCGCTTTGCAGCCACTTTGGTGGCGCTTGCACTGCTTTCGACCATTTTGATGGACTTGATCCAATCCAATCTGGCCTTATCTCTTGGTATGCTTGGCTCTCTTTCCATTGTGCGCTTTCGTACAAACATTAAAGATCCGCGCGATATTGGATATATCTTTTGGAGCATGGCTGTGGGATTAGCTTCTGCCACGGGATGCTATCTGATTGGAATTGTTGGAAGTATTCTGTTGAGTGTATTTATGATCGCTACTAGAAAGAGTGCCGTTACAACAGACGAAATGATGCTTGTGATCCGCGGGAGCAACACGGATATGGATGCAATCAATGACATGGTTAACCGTGAGTGTGAGCGCAGCAATGTAAAGGCCAAAAATATCCTCTCCGATTCTTACGAATTGGTTTATCAGGTGCGAGTCTCCTCAGAGGCCAGCAATCCAATGATCCAAAATCTTTTTTCCCTTGGCGGCGTAGACAGCGTAAATCTGTTGGCCGGACAATAACAAGCGTAATAACTTTCCAATTTCTTTCGCTTCTGCTATAATGAGATCATATAACCGCAAGGGAGGGAATGTCATTGACCAGCGGTGATATGATTTCTATAGAGAATCTGGAGGAATTGGTGGAACGCCATAAGGCGTTTTTGATCCGTACTGTGAGTGAGGTCACAGGACGATATGTATCGGTAGAGCATGATGATGAGTTCAGCATTGCGCTCTCGGCTTTTGCGGAAGCTGTGGAGCGGTATCAACCGGAACGGGGGACTTTTTTATCCTTTGCTGGACTGGTGATTCAGAGCCGCCTAAAGACATATTTGGCTGGAGAAAGTCGACATAACAACGAGATTTCCCTGGAGGCACTGAGCGAGAGTGGTCAGGAGTTTGCCGCCCCGGATGGCAATGATGAACGAGAGGATCTTCTTCAAGAGATTTATCAGTTTCAGAAGGAACTTTCAATTTTTTCTCTGACCCTGGATATATTGGCCGACTGCTCACCCAAACATCAGGATACACGTGCCCGCGCCGTTGAAATTGCGGAGCGATCAAGCCAATCGTCAGAAATCGTCCACGAAACGTATCGGAAGAAAAAACTGCCCATTCGCCAAGTAGCCAGATTTTGCAGTGTCACAGAAAAAATTGTGAAGGGCAGCCGCCAGTTTATTCTTGCTGCTATGCTTATCTTCTTCAAGAAATTCCCTATCCTGTTACACTGGGTCAAAGGTGGGAGGTGTAACTGTGGTTAAATGTGTTATCGTTTTAGAAATCAAGGATCAATATGTACTTGCTATGGAGGAAGGCGGAGCCATTATTCGCATTCAGCGAAAGGCTGGACTTTCCGTAGGCGATAAGATCTATGTGCTTCCTGAAGATATTTATCAAGAAGAAACTGCCAGTGCTGTGATTCCGTTCACGAACAGCCATCAGCAGAACGCGACGACAAACACTCGTTCTACAAGAAAAATCAGATGGGGACACATCGGCAGCATCGCTGCGATGTTTGCAATTATCATTACGTTGCTGCTTCCACAGATTTCACCCAAAGCCTACGCTTACGCTTCTCTGGATGGCTCCGCAGGGATTCAAATAGAGCTGGACAAACACGGTCAGATTCTCAGTGCTATTTCACCAGACGATTCTATTGCACAAGATATACTGGATACTCTGGCAGGGAAAAATATTGATCAGGTCGGGGCAGAGATTCGCAATCTATGCGGCTCCGGGAGCATCCTCATCGGTTATGTTGCTTTGAACGCTGAGGATGATGATGCTCTATACAAGGCCATTTGTTCTCTATTTGTCGACCAGCCTGTGGTATCTTTGCGTGGAGAGCATTCTGACATTCAGAAAGCTGAAAAGCAGTCCATTTCCCTTGGAAAATATCTTTTGGAGCAGCAGGATAAAGATGTACTTGACGATATCATCTCGTCGCTCCCAGATGAAGAACAGGAAGAGCTCTATCAGGAAAAGCCCAAGTGGGTCAAGGAAGAACTGCACGAGTTGCTAGAGGAGAATCAGGAAACTCCTAAAGAACCGGATTTAGATGATGATCCTTCTGATGAGGAACCATTGGAATCTACGGATGAGCCTGATGGAACAGACAACAATGAGAAGCCGGAGACAGAAGATCCGGAACCGCAGGAGTTGCCAGACAGGCGTGAGGAATCAGAACAGCAAGAAGGTCCAGAAGATCCAGAAGAGCCGACAGGGACGGAGAATCCAGAATCTTCTGAAGAGAATGACCTCATCGGAAGCGAGGAACTTTCTGAGGAGAATGAAAAACCGGATACTGATGGTTCTCAAGAGCAACAGCCTGATTTAAACGAAAGCGATTTGTCACAGGAAGAAGATCATCTCGTAGGCTCATCTTATGAGGAGCAAAATGACAAAACTGTAAGCGAATCCAGTTCTGATGATGACCAGAATACTGAAAATGAAAGCGATGGAGATACGGATGGTTCTTCTGATGAAACACAGACATAACTGAACGCAAAAGCGGCATCACAGATATGTTCAAGGGGAAGAATCGTTCAGATATGACGGGCAGTATGTCAGTGTGGTCGTGTAGACGCTACAAAGATAAGAAAGTACTTACTTTTACTATTTAAGGAACATAAATATGCTGGATCATTATCTTGAGCCTGTTATACAGAATAAAATAAAACTGACTTCGGCTCTTTTTATGGAAGGTTCTATATCACGCGAGGCGCTCAGCCGGATATTGCCGATAGGTACTGCTGGTGTCAATACGCTGGTCGATGAACTGAAAAAAGAACTGTCTGGATTGGCAGAGATTCTGCGGGATCCACATACAGTTTCACTTTCTGCTGATAGCAAAGTCCATTTCTTTCACCTATTTCGCATGATCTGTGGGAACTCCAGCGTATTGCATTGCTTACGGTTTCTGCTCTGCAACGATGGAAAGCGTCCCTTCACACAGTTTGTTGATGAGGAGTATCTGACCAGATCCAGTGCCTACCGTATCAGGCAGAATTGCCAGGACTATCTCCGCGATATTGGGTTGGACCTGTCAGAAAACCGGGTGGTTGGAGAGGAGCACCGTATCCGATTTTTAATGGCTCTGCTTCACTACAAGTATGGCATTGACTGCTATGAGATGGAGCCGAAGGATATTCAGGCTATCCGGCATTTTATTCTCGAAACCAATCGTGTCATTGACCACATCTATTTGGAACAGACGGAGCATGAGTACGGATATTTCGAATATCTGCTGTTTCTTGCATGGAAGCGACAGCGGTATCCAGTCTCACCTGTGGTCTCGGAACAGCTACATACGCTGAAAGGACTCTTTCCCTATGACGCCATAAAAAAAGCGCTGCAGAAAACGCTGGAGCCTGCCTGCTCTCTGACGTTTTCTGACAGCGATTATGATTACATTTATCTGGCTTATTGCAGTACCAACAACTGCCTTTTTGCTGACCAATGGACAGATCATGACATTGAGCAGATTCAGGCGATCATCTTAGCCGCTCCGGAGTTTGCCGACCTGTTGAATCGGTTTGGAAAGCGCTTCGGCCTGATGGTACAGAACTCCCATGCTTTGCAGACTGCGATATTTTACTTTTGCAAAAAATGCCTGTTGGAGCTGCAATGCATTATTCCCGATAAAAATTTCTTCACTGGTCTTCCAGACCGGCCACTGAATGTAGAACTTCGGACAATGCTAGCTGAGTTACTGAACCAATGGCGGGAGGACAACAACATCCGTTACCGTATTGACAGTAACCACTTGATCTATCTGTCCATCCAATTTGAGTGTATTCTGCGTCAGTTTATGGAACCGGCCAAAATTGTACTTCTATCTGATTTGACATCAGAACTGGAGGCTATGGAACTGTTTCTCACCCGAAATTTTTCTCCCAAGCGGATTACAGTGGCATCATTCCTGCTGAACGCGCAGCTCTGGGAACCACTGTTTGACCTGCGGGACTGCGTGATCATTTCACATAAAAAATTTGAGGGTGTCCTAACTTCCATGGGACTTGACCGCCAAAATACTCTAATTCTGGTCACAGCGGAGATGCATGACAGTGGGATTACCGCGCTTCAAAATGCCATCGCAGCCAATGAGAATACCCGGTTTGCACAACTGCTTAAAGAAAGTTACAAGAGAGAATCCAGATAGATTTTTGCATCCACCAGATCCATGCCTGTCACTTCTCTCAGCTTTTTCACAGCTTCAACTTCTTTTCCAGAACCCTTCAAGCGTAAAAGTTCGGCCCGCACATCCGGATGCAGATAGTTGGATGCCAATTCTGGGTGTCCCGTCTTGCTGCAGAGTGCGTCCATCTGCGCTTGTTGTGTCTTGAGCTTTTTCTTGAGCTTAGAGAACTCTATGAAGAACAGCGTCCAGGAACCAGCAAACATTGCTGCGATTACATATTCCAAGAAAATCATGTATACATTCACTTTCCCTATTTTTATGTTTACATATATTCCAATTTCTCTTGCAGCTTTGGTAAAAAAGGTGGAGTGGAAACCAATTTACCACGCTGGCAGCCGAAAATCTGTTGGAACTACATCCTGATTTTGTTGTTCTCTCAGGACATAGTTATCATAAAATAGAGTATTAAAATACAGAAAAAATTACTGGGAGTCTGCAAAATCAATATGCGGCTCCCAGTATTTTTTAAGTTATTCTACTTTCATCATGCGGTATCCAACGCCAATGTGGGTCTGGATATACTGAGGAGAGCCGGGTTCCTGCTCCAGCTTCTTTCTCAGGGTTGCCATAAAGACCCGGAGGGATGCGATATCGTTCTCCCAGCTTCGCCCCCAGATCTGCTGTGTGATAAAGGTATGGGTCAGCACCTTACCCACATTCTTACATAACAGGCACAGCAGCTTATATTCACTGGGTGTCAGGTGAAGCTCTTGCCCGTCCAGAAAAGCGCATCCAGCCGCATAATCCACCTTCAGCTTTCCGTTGGTAA
>CAUWCX010000037.1:0-25231 GCA_963557105.1 uncultured Oscillospiraceae bacterium | reverse complement strand
GAAGATAGGTAACGCCAACACATTAAGCGCACAGCAAATGCTGTGCGCTTTTTTTGTTGATTTTTTGCACAGAATCCGATAAACTGAACAGGAACAGATTGAACACGAGGTGGATAGCAGTGGACGCACAAAGATTGGATAAATTGATCGCCTCTACCGGGAAATGGTCCCGCCGGGAGGCGAAGCTGCTCATTAAGGAGGGGCGGGTATTGGTGGATGGCACGCCTGCCCGCAGCGGGGAGGATAAAGCGGACCCCTCCATAAGCGAGATCCTGGTTGATGGAGAAAATTTGGGGTACCGGCAGTATACCTATATTATGCTCAACAAGCCGGCCGGTGTACTGTCCGCAACGGAGGACAGGCGGCAAAAGACCGTGCTGGATCTTTTGCCGGAGGAGCTGCGGCGGCAGGACTTGTTTCCTGTGGGGCGGCTGGACAGGGATACGGAGGGGCTGCTGCTGCTGACCAACGACGGGGATCTGGCCCACCGCCTGCTGGCCCCCAAGAGCCATGTAGACAAGGTCTACTATGCCCGATTGGACCGGCCGTTGGGGCCGGAGGACCAGGCCGCGTTTGCGGCTGGGATCACCCTGGCGGACGGGTACTGCTGTATGCCGGCAGGACTACAGCTTCTGGGTGACGGCAGCCAGGTGCTGGTAACTTTGCACGAGGGTAAATTTCACCAAATTAAACGGATGACTGCGGCAAGAGGTGCAACAGTATGCTATTTGCGGCGTATCGCTATGGGACCGCTTCGTCTGGATAATAACCTTAATATAGGTGAATATCGCTTTTTGACCCCGGAAGAAGTTGCAGAAATGCGAAAAAAGTGGGAAAATAATTGAAAACTTACGAAACAGCCAAAAAGCCCATAGACTTTTTGTGAAAAAAAGAAAAAATGTCTTGCAAAGTGTCGAAGGACAAAGTATAATAGAAGCTGAGATTGGCATATTGCACAAACACGTGATAAACAACGCGATGTGGAGGAAAATATATGTCTGGACGGGTTTTTCAGAATGTTGTCCTGCAGATCAGGGAGACAACAGATCGCATTGTCGGCGTGATCGATGCTGAGGGGACAGTGATCTCCTGCAGCGACCTGGGACTGATCGGCCGGAAGTGGCCGGAGTATGTGGAGGCGATCAACCAGGGGGACGGTTCGGTTATTGCTATTGATGGGAAGTGCTTCCGGGCGTTGACCGGCTGGGGCGCCCACTTCGACTATGCTGTCTTCACGATGGGAGACGACGAGATCAGCCGCGCGGTCTGCGCCATGGCCAGCGTTTCCCTCAATGGCGCAAAGAGCTACTATGAGGAGAAGCATGACCGGGGGTCCTTTATTAAGAATATCATCTCCGACAATATCATGCTCAGCGATATCTATATGCGGGCCAAGGAGCTCCACGTGGCGCCGGAGGTGCCGCGGGGCGTATTTGTGATCCGCCAGACGGAGAGCGGCGACGCTTCCTTGATGGATGTGATCCAGGGACTGTTCCCTGATCGGCAGAACGACTTCGTTCTCAACGTTGGGGACAGCGATGTTGCCCTGATCCATCAGCTGCCGGAGAGCGGCTATGAGAAGGAGATCCAGCGGGTGGCCACGGTTCTGGAGGACGCCCTCCGGGTGGACGGCGAGAACCGGGTGGTCATCGGTATCGGCACGGTGTCCCTGCATCTGCGTGAGTTGGCCAAGAGCTACAAGGAGGCCCAGATCGCCATCGAGGTGGGGAAGGTCTTCGACACGGAGAAGTACATCATCAACTATGAGAATCTGGGCATTGGGCGGCTGATCTACCAACTGCCCACCACTCTGTGCGAGATGTTCCTGATGGAGGTTTTTAAGAAGAATCCCATCGACTCTCTGGACCAGGAGACCCTGTTCACCATTCAGAAGTTCTTTGAAAACAACCTGAACGTGTCTGAGACGGCCAGAAAGCTTTTTGTCCATCGCAATACCCTGGTCTACCGCCTGGAGAAGATCAAGAAGCTCACCGGCCTGGATCTGCGGGAATTTGATGACGCCATCACCTTCAAGGTGGCCCTGATGGTCAAGAAATACCTGACCAGCCGGGGAATCGACGCCTAAAAGTGAAGAGAGAGGGAGCCGGGGATGACCCGGCTCCCTTTTTGTATGCGCTGGGATTTACATAAGGGATGGACAGAAAACAGGGGGCAGAGGAAAATTGTGGAAGTCCGTTGGATTACCCTTGACGGAACGCAAGTGGTTGTGTATGATTATCCTGTAACATTTTGTCATTTCATGTTTGAGTTTACATAATCTATATTGCATAGGGCAGGAAGGCAGCAGAAAGCATATGATTCGTTTAACAGATGTGGTAAAGGAGTATCCCAACGGTACCCATGCCTTAAATGGGCTGTCGCTGGAGATCCAGGATGGAGAGTTCGTCTTTATGGTGGGCCCCTCCGGCAGCGGGAAGTCCACGGTGATCAAATTACTGATCGGGGAGATCGAGCCCACGGAGGGCCGGGTGATGGTCAACGGCTTCTCCCTGCGGAATATCCGGGAGCGGCAGATCCCCTACCTCCGCCGGACGGTGGGGGTGATTTTTCAGGATTTCCGCCTGATCGAGCACAAGAGCGTCTACGACAACATGGTATTTGCCATGCGGGCCGTGGGGGCGGGGCCGAAGGAGATCAAAAAGCGTATCCCCTATGTGCTGGAGCTGGTGGGGCTGGAGACCAAGAGCCGGCGGCTGCCCACGGAGCTCTCCGGCGGCGAACAGCAGCGGGTGGCCATTGCCAGGGCCCTGCTCAATAACCCCAGTACCATTATTGCCGACGAGCCCACCGGAAACCTGGACCCCGCCCGCTCCCTGGAGATCATGCGTCTGCTGGAGCGGATCAACGCCCTGGGGACTACGGTGCTGGTGGTGACCCATGAAAAGGATCTGGTCGACCGCTTTGACAAGCGTGTGGTGAAGCTGGAGCGTGGCCAGGTGGTCAGTGACGGCAAGGGGTATTACGGGAGGAGAGAGCTATGAGCAAGCACAACTTCGGCTATTTCGCCCGTGAGGGTGTGTACAATATGTTCAACCACGGCTTCATGTCCTTTGCCGCCATCGGGATCACGGTGGCCTGCCTGCTGATCATGGGGACCTTTGCCCTGGTGGCGGTGAACGCCAACGCCATGCTGGCAGATATGGAGTCCAAAAACCAGGTGCTGGCCTTTGTGGATGAGAACCTCGGCGAGGGGGAGGCCAAGGCGCTGGCCCAGAAGCTGGAGAAGGTGTCCAATGTCACCAAGGCGACCTTCATCTCCCGGGAGGAGGCTATGGCGGCATTCCAGGACAAATACCAGGAGGAGGAGCTGTACCAGGATCTGGACCCGGAGATCTTCCGCCACCGCTACGCCATCGACCTGGCGGATATCGGCAAGATGGGGGCCACAAAGGCCGCCCTGGAGCAGGTCCCCGGGGTGGTGAAGGTCAACGCCTACGAGGACGAGGCGGCGGGATTCATCACCATCCGCAATGTGGCTGGTGTGGTGTGTATTGCCCTGATCTCGATTTTGCTGCTGGTGAGCGTGTTCATTATCGCCAACACCATCAAACTCACCACCTTTGACCGGCGGGACGAGATCGCCATTATGAAGATGGTGGGTGCTACCAACGGATTTATCCGCTGGCCCTTTGTGTACGAGGGGTTCCTGATGGGCCTTTTCTCTGCGGTCATCGCTTTCTTCCTCCAGTGGGGACTTTATGAGGCGGTGACCCGCTCAGTGGACATGAATGATACCATCCGCCTGATCCGTGTGGTGCCCTTCGAGGGAATGTGGCAGATCGTGGCCATTGTTTTCCTGGTGGCCGGAATGCTCATCGGCGTGGGGGGGAGCCTCTCCGCTATCCGCAAGTTCCTGCAGGTATAGGAAGGGCAGGTGGCGAATGAAGCGTATATGGAAGAAAAGCAGCCGGCTGTTGTTCGCTGTTCTGGCGCTGCTGCTGCTGGCAGACAGCGCTGCGGCCCCCCTGGTGGGGACGGCCTGGGCGGTGACCCAGGCGGACATCGACGCCCTGGAGGAGGATGCCGACAACCTGGCGCAGCAGCGCAAGGAGCTCCGGGCCAAGCTGTCCTCCCTGAAGAACGACAAAGCCAATGCCCTCTACCGGCGGCAGCTGCTGGACCAGCAGATCGATGTCACCATCCAGGAGATCCGCAACATCGAAAAGCAGATCTCCGGCTATGAGGCCATGCTGGCCCAGACCGCCTACGAGCTGGAGGAGAACCGGAAGGAGGAGGAGGCCAGATATGACCTCTTCTGCCGCCGGACCCGGGTGATGGAGGAGAACGGCACAGCCTCCTACTGGGCGGTCCTCTTCAATGCGGAGGACTTCTCTGACCTGCTCAGCCGTCTGTCGGATATCCAGGAGGTCATGGACTATGACCAGAGCGTGCTGGACAGCCTGCGGGAGATCCGGGCGGAGATCCAGGCGAAGCAGGAGCAGCAGGAGGAGCTGAAGGTCGACGCCGAGACGGCCAAGACCAATCTGGAGGCCAAGAAGGCGGACCTGGACAGCCAGCGTGCGGAAGCCCACAAGCTGGTCCAGGAGATCGAGGCCAACGTCAAGGAATACGAGAGCGTTCTCCAGGAGATCAACGAGGAGGAGGAGCGCATCCAGAAGGAGATCGTGGAGAAGACCAACCAGCTGGCGGAGGAGATGGGCTGGAATGCCACGGTGGGCGGCTATATCTGGCCGGAGACCAGGAGCAAGCGCATCACCTCCCCCTACGGCAACCGGAACACGGGGATCGCCGGGGCCTCCACCAACCACAAGGGGGTGGACATCGGCGGCGTGGGCTATGACACCAATGTCCTGGCCACCAAGGCCGGTGTGGTCATCACCTCCACCTACTCCAAGTCCTACGGAAATTATGTGGTCATCAGCCACGGCCGGGGCAACACCACCCTCTATGCCCACATGAGCAGCCGCAGTGTTTCGGAGGGGGATGTGGTGAAACAGGGACAGGTCATCGGGATCACCGGCTCCACGGGGATATCCAACGGCCCCCACATCCACTACGAGATCACTGAAAACGGCAGCCGGGTGGACCCCCTGCAGTACCTGCCGGGATATATCAAGGCCTGGTAGCGGGAGAGAGCCGCTGCGGCCGCTGAACCGAGGAATAAAACTGCCCTTCGCCCCATACCCTGGAGCGGAGGGCGGTTTTTTGTTCAGATCCGCCGGAGAGGGGGATGCGCCATGGTGGGTTACATTGCGTACGGCTGTGGAGGAAGGAAGACAGGGGTGGAGGAGCGGCAGCTTCTGGGGGCCAGGTTTCTCGCCGTCTCTCTGGCGGCAGCACGGCGGCCCATGGGCCCTGTTGCCCTGCACCAGGCCCGGCGGGCCGCGGGACGGCTGGCGGAGCTGGGGGTCCGCCGGGCGGTATTTCCACAGGAATTTCCCTATATGTCCATCTTTGCCCGCCGGGGGATCTGTCCGGTGGAGACGCTGCCCCTGCGGCAGGCGCTGGCGGTTCCCCTGGTGCGCCGGCGGCTGGCGGAGCTGGGAATAGCCCCCACCCAGGCGGTGGCAGCGGTGTCGGCTGCCCGCCTCAGCCGGGAGGTGGCGGAGACGGTAACGGCCCTGGCCCTCTGCTACCGGTATGTGATGCTCCATGTGCCCAGCGGCGGCGGGGAGCTTGCCCGCAGCCTGCGGCGGGAGTACGGCGTGTCCCTGCTGCTGGACCCCGGGGCGGAGCAGCTGGACCGGGCGGACGCACTGCTGCTGTTTGCGCCCAGGGGGGATCTGACACAGACGAACCCCGTGTTTTATGCACTCTACCCCGGCGGGGAGACGGGGGCGGGCAGACTGCCCCTGCCGCTGCCGGAAGGGCTGGGGGAGGCGGTGGAGACGAACTGCGAGGGGGAACAGCTGACGGCGGCGCTCTGGCAGATGGGTGTCATCACCAAAGAGGCGATTTTGTCGGAAATCCCTTGACAGAACGGGAAAATACGGCTATAATGCATAGACGATTATATAGAAAATTAGTACAGTGGATTGGTATGCCCATTGGCAGATCTTCCGGCGACCCCACTGGTAAGCATTGAAAGGACAAGTGTCATGAAAAAGGAATTCAAGATGAGCCAGGCCCGCTTTGCGGAGCTGCAGAAGGAGCTGAACTATCTCAAGACCACCCGCAGCGACGAGGTGGCGGAGATGATCAAGGTGGCCCGCGGCTTCGGCGACCTCAGCGAGAACAGCGAGTACGATGAGGCGAAGAACGAGCAGGGCAAGCTGTACTCCCGCATCGGCGAGCTGGAGGAGATCCTGACCAACGCCGTGATCATTGCGGAGAGCGATATGCCCTCCGACCAGGTGACCATCGGCTGCACCGTCACCGTCACCCCGGCGGCAGGCGGCGCCTCCCGCTCCTTCAAGATCGTGGGCAGCCAGGAGGCGGACGCTATGCACGGCGTCATCAGCGAGGACTCCCCCTTCGGCAAGGGCCTCATGGGCGCCAAGGAGGGGCAGACCGTCAGCGTCAACGCCCCCGCCGGTGAGATCAAGTACGTGGTAAATAAAATCGAGCGCTGAGACTGTACAAGAGGAGAATGATTATGGCTGAGAAGACTGCAAATCCCGCTGAGGTCCAGCAGGACCTCAGTGAAATTTTGAAGATCCGCCGGGAGAAGCTGGCCGCCCTGCAGAGCGAGGGCCGCGACCCCTTCCAGGAGACCCGGTTCCAGGTGAGTCACCACGCCAAGGAGATCCGGGACCGCTTTGACGAGCTGGAGAACACCCCGGTCACCGTGGCCGGCCGCCTCATGAGCAAGCGCGGCATGGGCAAGGTCAGCTTCTGCGACCTGCAGGACAAGTCCGGCCGCATCCAGCTCTACGCCCGGAAGGACGAGATGGATGCCGAGGTCTACGACCGGTTCAAGAAGTACGACATCGGCGACATCGTGGGCGTCCGGGGCGAGGTGTTCCGCACCCAGCGGGGCGAGATGAGCGTCCGGGCCCAGGACATCGTGCTGCTGAGCAAGTCCCTGCTGCCCCTGCCGGAGAAGTACCACGGCCTCACCGATAAGGAGACCCGCTACCGCCAGCGGTATGTGGACCTCATCGTGAACCCCGAGTCCCGCCGCAATTTTGAGATCCGCAGCGCCTTTGTCAAGTACCTGCGGAACTTCCTGGACGCCAGAGGGTACATGGAGGTAGAGACCCCCGTGTTGAACACCCTGGCCGGCGGCGCCGCCGCCCGTCCCTTCATCACCCACCACAACACCTTGGATATCGATATGTACATGCGGATCGCCACGGAGCTGCACCTGAAGCGGCTGATCGTGGGCGGTCTGGAGCGGGTCTACGAGGTGGGCCGCATCTTCCGCAACGAGGGCATGGACACCAAGCACAACCCGGAGTTCACCACCGTGGAGCTGTACCAGGCCTACGCCGACTTCAACGACATGATGGACCTCTTTGAGGAGCTGCTGTCCGGGGCGGCCAAGGAGATCCTGGGCACCTATGATGTGGAGTGGCAGGGGGAGAAGATCTCTCTGGCCCCCGGCTTCCGCCGCATGACCATGGCGGAGGCGGTGAAGGAGTACCTGGGCGTGGACTTTATGGCCATTGACGACGACGCCGAGGCGGTGGCCGCTGCCAAGAGCGTGGGCGTGGATATGGATGGCATTGAGCCCACCTGGGGCCATGCCCTCTACGAGTGCTACGACCAGAAGGTGGAGGAGAAGATGATCCAGCCCACCTTCATCACCATGCACCCGGTGGATGTGTCCCCCCTGGCCAAGCGTTCCCCCAAGGACCCCCGCCTCACCGAGCGGTTCGAGCTGTTCATCTGCCGCAGTGAGATGGGCAACGCCTTCTCTGAGCTCAACGACCCCATCGACCAGAAGCAGCGCTTCCAGAAGCAGGTGGAGATGCGGGCCAAGGGCAACGACGAGACGGAGATGATGGACGAGGACTTTATCACCGCCCTGGAGTACGGTCTGCCCCCCACGGGCGGCCTGGGCATCGGCATCGACCGCTGCGCCATGCTGCTCACCGGCAGCGACTCCATCCGGGACGTGATCCTCTTCCCCACCATGAAGCCGCTGGACAGCGACGGCAGCAAGAAGGCGGAGAAGGCCGCCCCCGCCCCTGTCGCTGCGGAGGACAAGCCCGCCGCTGAGATCGACTTCTCCAAGGTGAAGATCGAGCCCCTGTTCCAGGAGTGCGTGGACTTTGAGACCTTCGCCAAGTCCGACTTCCGGGCGGTGAAGATCGAGGCCTGCGAGGCAGTCCCCAAGAGCAAGAAGCTGCTGAAGTTCACCCTCAACGACGGTACGGACCGCCGCCGGACCATCCTCAGCGGTATTCATGAGTACTACGAGCCGGAGGAGCTGGTGGGGAAGACCGCCATCGCCATTGTGAATCTGCCCCCCCGCAAGATGATGGGCATCGATTCCGAGGGTATGCTGATCTCCGCTGTCCACGAGGAGGACGGCCGCGAGGGGCTGAACCTGCTGATGGTGGATGACCGCATCCCCGCCGGTGCAAAGCTATACTAAGCCGCGGCGCGGAGGGAAAACCGCATACGATAAATGGGCAGTCCCAAGGGGGATTGCCCATTTTTGAAATCAACAGAACTGTCCTGGATTTCGTGGACAGACAGATCATCCAGAGAAGAGGAGAGAAGAGCGATGCTTTTTATCGTGATACTCTTGATCCTTGCCATTGGTGGGCGGTGGGCTTGTTCAACCATATGTCCGCTGGGGATCATCGAAGAACTGATTTTTAACATTCCTTTTCCCAAGAAATGGACGAAGCTGCCCTACGAAGCATATTTGCGGAAAATCAAATACGTTGTTTTTTTGCGCTGCTGGTGCTGATCCCCCTGGTTTTCCTGCCCAATAAGGAGAGCTGGAGCGGGGCGTCCCTGCTGATCAAAGTATTTGGCTTTACGACAGTTTTCCTTCTGTCACTCTTTATTTATCGGCCGTTTTGCAAATATCTCTGTCCCTTTGGCGTGTTTCTGGGCTTTTTTAATCGGATATCCCCCTTTCGATACAGGAAGGAGCCTTCCTGCAATCACTGCGGCCTGTGTAAGCGCAAGTGCAAGATGGGGCTTGACCCGGATAAAGATCCCAACCATATGGAGTGCATTCGCTGCGGAGAATGCCTGAAGCGCTGCCCCCGCAGTGCGCTGAGACGAAATCGGGAGTAAATCAAAAAAATTCTGCGATTTGTGCAGGGCAACCGCCAGTTGCCGCATAGTTGATTGACAAATCGTTGTTCTGTGGTTATCTTGGCCGTAGAGGAGGTGCTGACGATGACATTGGGGGAAAGAATTCGGACTTGCAGACAGAAGGTCGGTATGTCCCAGGAGAAGGTTGCCGAGTTGATGGGCGTCAGCCGTCAAGCGGTCACCAAATGGGAGGGGGACCGGTCTGCCCCAAACACAGAGAACTTGTTTAAACTGGCGGAGATTTTTGGGACGACCGTGGACCTCCTTCTGGTATCCGAAGATGACAGCCGGCAGCCTCCGGCAGAACAGATCTGCGCCCGCTGCAAACTGGAGGCGGCAGAGGAAGCTGCCCGTAAGAAGCAGGCACTGAAAAGAAATATGTCCATTGCCCTGCTGGTTGCAGTGGGGTATATTGGTCTATATTTGGCCGGCCGTGTGATCTGGTGTGACTTCTCCCAGAGCAGTCTGATGGGGTGGCTATTTACGGTAAGACCCTCCGGCGAGCACAGCTATCTGTACGGCTGGCTGCTCAGCAGTGATCTGTTCTGGTATGCCATGGCGATCTCCGTGCTCCCTGCGCTTCTGGGGAAGCACAGCTTCTCCTGGATTACGCTGTTGGGATTTGCGGTGGGACTGGCCACAGGAATTCTGTTTGGCCCATATCCAGAGGGGGCAGCCATAGGGCACAGCGACTACGGCTGGGCGATCTGGGGGGCGGCCTACCTCGCCTCTGTTGTGGCGGGGGTGATCATTGAGCGATACAGGAGGAGGGCAGACAGCTGTCCCGCAGAGTAGAGGCAGCGATAGGCCACCGTGTATTTTGCGGTGCGTTCCCGTGCGGGAGCGCACCGCTTTTTTCTGGGTCAGCATCCCCCGGGGAGGCTTGCGGTGTGCAAAAAAGGCGGGTATACTGTGACCGATCAACGACTTTGGGGAGATGACCTTGATGAAAATGAAGTCCTGCTTTTTGGCCGCCCTGCTGATGGTGACATCACTGCTGCTGGCCGCCTGCGGCAATTCCGCACCGGATACTGCGGACAGTGGAACGGCCGCCGATACGCGCACCATTACCGACGGCGCCGGGCGCCAGGTGGAGATCCCCGCCCAGGTGGAGCGGATCGTCCCCCTGGGCAATACCCCCCGAATGATCGTCTATTTGGGGCTAGCGGACAAGGTGGTGGGAATCGAGGCCTGTGAGATCGCCTCCAGCCCCATCCAGGCCTACGCCTATCCCCAGGTGGAGCGGTGGTCTGCACTGCCGAACTGCGGCACCAACGCCATGGGGGAGACTGCCTACTACCCCGAGGAGATCATCCTGGCGGGCCCGGATGTGATCCTCTGCACCGATCCCGCCGATGTGGCGGATAACCTCCAGGAGCAGACCGGCATCCCCGTGGTGGCGGTGTCCCAGGGAAAGCTCTTTGGGCAGGAGTATGAGCAGTCCCTCCGCATTCTGGGGGAGGTCTGCGGCGTGTCCCAACGGGCGGAGGAGGTCATCACCTTTGTGAACGGCTGTCTGGAGGACCTGCGGGGCCGGACGGCAGATATCCCCGACCAGGGGAAGCCCACGGTTCTGGGGGCCGGGGCCACCTTCAAGGGCAGCCACAGCATCGACGGCGTCTACACCAACTACCCGGTGTTTCAGGTCCTGTCCGCCAATGATGTGGCCCGGGAGATCGCCGGACAGACCGGCAGCAGCGGGGTCATGGTGGACCGGGAGCAGATCCTCACCTGGGACCCGGAGATCATCTTCTTTGACGCAGGCAGCATGGCCCTGGTGCGGACGGACTACGCCGAGAACCCCGGCTACTTCGACCAGCTTCAGGCGGTGGAGAGCGGGGAGCTGTACCAGTGGCCCAACTCCACCTGGCACTGGTCCAATGTGGAGATCCCCCTGGTCAGCGCCTACTATGTGGGGCAGCTGCTGTACCCCGACGCCTTTGCGGATGTGGATTTCCCGGCCAAGGCCAGCGAGATCTTTGATTTCTTCCTGGGCCAGCCGGACTACCTCCAGGTGCTGGAGGAGGCCGGCGCAGGCTACGGAAAGGTGACCCTGGGGGAGTGACGAATGGACAAGCGGAAAATGGGGCAGCTCGGGAAATATGACCAGTTCCTGCGGCGGAAGCGGATGGTCCTGGCTGTGTCGGTGATCCTCACCGTTCTGGTGGCGCTGTATGCCGTGGGGGTGGGGGCCATCCAGATCTCCATCCCGGAGATCCTCCGGGTGCTCCTGGGCGGCGGGGAGGTGCGTGCCCGGACGGCGGTCATGAATATCCGCCTGCCCCGGGTGACAGCGGCCATTCTGGTGGGGGCGGCCCTGGCCTCCGCCGGTGCGGTGATGCAGTGTGTGCTCCGCAACCCGCTGGCCTCCGCCTCCACCCTGGGGGTGTCCCAGGGGGCGGCCTTCGGCGCTGCGCTGGGTATTGTGGTTTTCGGCGGCGGCGTGGTCAACTCCGCCAATGCAACCACGGCCATCACCATCAATAACCCCTACATGGTGACGCTTTGCGCCTTTATCTTCGGCTCTATCTCCACCGCCGTGGTCATCGCCATCTCCCAGTTCAAGCGGGACATGGGCCCCAGCGGGCTGGTTTTGGCGGGGGTGGCCCTGAGCTCCCTGTTCGGCGGCGGCAGCACGCTGCTCCAGTATTTTGCCGACGACACCAAGCTGGGGGCCATCGTGTTCTGGACCTTCGGCAACCTGGGGAGCACCAACTGGCGGGAGCTGCTGATCCTGGCCTTGGTGCTGCTGGGGGCGCTGACCTATTTCATTTTTAACCGCTGGAACTACAACGCCATGGAGAGCGGCGCGGACACCGCCAAGAGCCTGGGGGTCAACACCCGGGCGGTGATGCTGCTCAGCATGGCCATCTGCTCCCTGCTGTCGGCGGTGGCGGTGAGCTTTGTGGGGATCATCAGCTTTGTGGGCCTGGTGGCGCCCCACATCATGCGCCGCTTTGTGGGCAGCGATCACCGCTACCTTGTGCCCTGTTCGGCGGTGGCGGGGGCGCTGCTGCTGGTTTTGGCGGACACCTTCGGCCGGTGGGTCATGGCGCCGGTAATTTTGCCCATTGGCGCGCTGACGGCATTTCTGGGGGCGCCCATGTTCCTGTTTTTGCTGTTCAAGGGGGAGGCGAGCCGTGGTTAAGATCGACAATATGGCCTTCTCCTACAGCCGGGGCGGGCGAAAGATCCTGGACGGGGTCAGTGTGGACCTTCCCCGGGCCCAGTGCCTGGCGGTGCTGGGCAACAACGGCGCGGGGAAGAGCACCCTGCTCAAGTGCGTGGACCACATCCTGAAGCCCCAGCAGGGGGCCGTGCTGGTGGACGGGGAGGACATCCTGTCCCTGTCCGCCGGGGAGCTGGCCAAGCGTGTGGCCTACGTCCCCCAGAGCGGCGGTGCGATTCGTATGACGGTGTTTGATGCCGTGCTCCTGGGGCGCAAGCCCTACATCAAGTGGGACGCCACGGCGGAGGACCGGGAGATCGTGGGGGACATCATCCACCGGATGGGGCTGGACGAATATATGCTGCGGAATATGTGGGAGCTCTCCGGCGGCGAGGCCCAGAAGGTCATGCTGGCCCGTGCCCTGGCCCAGGAGCCGAAGCTGCTGCTGCTGGACGAGCCCACCAGCAGCCTGGACCCCCGCAACCAGCACCAGGTGCTCCAGACGGTCCGGGCCATTGCCCGGGAGCGGCAGATCAGCGTGATCACCGTGCTCCACGACCTGAATCTGGCTATCCGCTACTGCGACCGGTTCCTGTTTCTCAAGGACGCCCGGGTATTTGCCAGCGGCGGAGCGGAGGTCATGACCCCGGAGATCATTGAGGCGGTGTACGATATGCACGTCCACATTGTGGAGCACATGGGGATACCGGTCATCGTCCCCTTTCCCGATGAGCAGACAAGAAGCGCTCCGGCGCGGGAGAACGAATAGGAGGAACAACAGATGGACTATATGGACAAGGACAGGACCCTGTGGCGGCGGTGCGTGGATTTCCACGGCCACCAGTGCGGTGGTCTGACGATCGGATACAAGGCGGCGCTGTATGCCATGGAGCTGCTGGAGCTCACCTTCTCCCAGGATGAGCAGGTGGTGTGCATTGCGGAGAACGACGCCTGCGGCGTGGACGCTATCCAGGTGCTGCTGGGCTGCTCCGTGGGGAAGGGAAACCTGCTGTTCCACATACGGGGGAAGCAGGCATTCTCCATCTATAACCGCAGCACCGGCAAGTCTGTGCGGCTGGTGCTGCAGCCCAAGCCCCGGGAGATGACCCGGGAGGAGTCCTTTGCCTATTACCAGAGCCTGGACCCCCGGGAGATGTTTGCGGTAAAGGAGACCACGCTGGCCCTGCCGGAGTCGGCCCGGATCTTCGACTCCTACCCCTGCGCCTGCTGCGGGGAGATCACCGGGGCCAACTGGATCCGGGTCGTGGGCGGCAGGATGCTGTGTCTGGACTGCCAGAGGGACTATGACCGGTTCAATGTGTAGACCTGCTTTTGTGGAGCTTTGGGGAATTTTGTGAAAAAAAGACTGGAGAGAGGGGGATTTTCCCCTCTCTCCAGTCTTTCTCCGCAAATAGGGGAAAATAAATGGGGAATGGCTTGACAATGGAAAATGATGCCTATATTATAAGATAGAATGCGTATCGGATTATTTGTTAAAAAATTCACGCAATGGCAGGAGGTGTCCCTATGGCGGAGAAAATCACCAGCCGGTCGAACCCGCTGATGACCCATATCCGAAAGATCGGGTCCTCACGGTCCTACCGCCGGGAGGCGGGGGAGTACTTGGGGGACGGCGTGAAGCTTCTGGAGGAGGCTGTCCGCTGGGGGGCGCCGGTGACCACGGTGGTCTATACGGCGGGGACGGCCCTGCCGCCCCTGCCGGCGGATGTGCGGCAGGTGGAGGTGCCCCGGGATCTGATGGCCTCCATCAGCCCCATGGAGGCCCCCCAGGGGGCCCTGTTTCTGGCCCGGCTCCCGGCGGAGACGTTGCCGGAGGCACTGACCGGCCGCCGCTATCTGGTGCTGGAGGGGGTGCAGGACCCCGGCAATGTGGGGACCATGCTCCGCACGGCGGACGCCTATGAGGCCGACGGCCTGATTTTGCTGGAGGGCTGCGCCGATCGCTACAACCCCAAGACCGTCCGCGCCTCCATGGGGGCCATCTTCCGCACCCCCGCCTGGAGCTGCACACTGGCGGAGCTGGTGCCGCTGCTGCGGGCTGCGCAGCTGCCCCTGCTGGGGGCGGCCCTGCGGGAGGATACGGTGGATGTCCGCCGGGCGGATCTCCGCCGGGCTGCCATTTTGGTGGGCAGCGAGGGGCGGGGGCTGTCCCAGGGGGCGCTGGGTGCCTGCGACCAGACGGTCCGCATCCCCATGGGCCCCCGGTGCGAATCCCTCAACGCCGCTGTGGCGGCGGCCACCCTGCTGTGGGAGGGCTACCGCTGACCACTGCCCAAGGACTGAGAAGAGGAGGTCTGCGCTTATGGCATCCCTAAAATACTGGCTGTGGCTGTCCAATCTCCGCGATGTGTCCAATGTGACCCGACTGAAGCTGCTGGACCATTTCGGTGAGCCGGACAGGATCTATTATGCCGACAGCGGGGAATACTTCCAGGTGGAGGGCATGACCCGCCGGGCGGCCCAGGCCCTGGCGGATAAGTCGCTGGAAACGGCGGACCGGGTGCTGGGGGACTGCGACCGGCTGAATCTCCGCATCCTCACCATCCGGGACACGGAATACCCCGACCGGCTGCGGAATATCTATGACCCGCCCGTGGTCCTCTATGTCCAGGGGCGGATGCCCCAATTTGACGAGGAGGTAGCCATTGCCATGGTTGGCTCCCGAAAGATGACCGCCAGTGCCCAGACCGTTGGGGAGCGCCTGGCCTTTCAAATGGCGGGGCTGGGGGCCATTGTGGTCTCCGGACTGGCAGCCACGGGGGACGCCGCAGCCCACCGGGGCGCACTGCGGGCCGGCGGTGTTACCGCCGCAGTCATCGGCGGCGGCCATGACATCATCTTCCCCCGGGAGAACCGCTGGCTCTACGAGGATATTGCCGTCCGGGGCGTGATCCTCTCGGAGTATCCGCCGGGGACGGAGCACAAGGGAACACACTTTCCCATCCGCAACCGGATCATCAGCGGCCTGTGCCTGGGTACCGTGGTCATGGAGGCCCCGGAGCGCAGCGGCACCCTCATTACCGCCAGCCGGGCCATGGACCAGGGGCGGGACGTCTTCGCCATGCCCGGGCCGCTGGATGACTGGCACTGCGCAGGCAGCAACAGCCTTCTCCGGGACGGGGCCATGATCGTGACGGACGCCTGGGATATCCTGGGCCAGTACGCCGCCCGCTTCCCCCACAAGATCCGTATGCTCCGGGCAGTGGAGCCCAGGAACTTCGGCGGCGGGGCGGAGTCGGCGCAGGAGGAGAGCCGGGAGAGCCCGCCGGAAAAAAGTGCCCCGGAGGAGCCTGCGCTTCCGGTGCTGGACCTCACCGGGGAGCATGATCTCACCGATGACCAGCTGCGCATCGTGCGTGCGCTGGCGGGCCGGACCGTCCAGGTGGACGATATCATTGAGGAGACACAGATCCCCACCCGCAGGGTGCTGTCCGCCCTGACCATGCTGGAGATCGATCAGATCGTCACCCAGGAGAGCGGGAAACGCTTCTCCCTGGCGGTGACGCTTGTGGATAAACCGATCAGCCGGGAGAGCTGATGAGTACGACGGGGCGGCGGCAGCCGCTCCACAGGAGGAACAAATGGCAAAAACCAGTCTCGTGATCGTAGAGTCCCCCGCCAAGGCCAAGACCATTGGCAAGTATCTTGGGCCGGGCTACCAGGTGAAGGCCTCCATGGGCCATCTGCGCGATCTGCCCAAGAGCACGCTGGGGGTGGACCTCGAGAACGACTTTACCCCCAATTACCGCCCCATCAAGGGCAAAGAGGATATTATCAGCGACCTGAAGAAGGCCGCCAAGGCCAGCGACTATGTGTACCTCGCCACGGACCCTGACCGGGAGGGGGAGGCCATCAGCTGGCATTTGAAGGAGCTGCTGAACCTGAAGGATGAGACGACTTTCCGCGTCACCTTCAACGAGATCACCAAGCGGGTGGTGCAGGAGTCCATCGCTGCCCCCCGGGAGATCGACCAGAACCTGGTGGACGCCCAGCAGGCCCGCCGTATTCTGGACCGCATCGTGGGCTACCAGCTGAGCCCCCTGCTGTGGAAGAAGATCCGCCGGGGCCTCTCCGCCGGCCGTGTCCAGTCCGTGGCCACCCGGATGGTCTGCGACCGGGAGAAGGAGATCGCGGACTTCAAGCCCCAGGAGTACTGGTCCCTGGATGTGCGCCTCAGCGCCGACGGCGTGGAGCGCACCGCCTTCCTGGCCCGCTACCACGGGGAGAACGGGAAGAAGCGGGAGCTGAACTCCGCCCAGGAGGTGGCCGAGGTGGTGGCCGCTGTGGAGAACGCCGCCTTTACGGTGAAGAGCGTGAAGCGGCAGGATAAGCAGCGCTCCCCCTCGCCCCCCTTCACCACCTCCACCCTTCAGCAGGAGGCCAGCCGCAAGCTGAGCATGACCCCCCGGCGCACCATGGCCATCGCCCAGCAGCTCTATGAGGGCGTGGATATCTCCGGCGAGGGCACCGTGGGTCTCATCACCTATATGCGTACCGACTCCCTGCGCCTGTCCGATGAGGCGCAGGCGGCTGCCCGGCAGTTTATCCTGGGCCGCTACGGGGAGCGCTACTACCCCGGCAAGCCCCGGGTATTCAAGACCAAGGCGGGGGCCCAGGACGCCCACGAGGCCATCCGCCCCAGCGATGTGAACCTGACCCCGGAGCAGATCAAGGGCGATCTGACGGCGGAGCAGTACCGGCTGTACCGGCTGATCTGGAGCCGTTTTGTGGCCTGCCAGATGTCCAACGCCGTGTACGACAGCGTCTCCGTGGAGGCCGAGGCTGCGGGCCACGGCTTCCGGGCCAGCAGCAGCAGCCTGAAGTTCTCCGGCTACACCGCCGTCTATGTGGAGGGCAAGGACGAGGAGAAGGAGGAGAAGGAGGCCAAGCTTCCGGAGCTCCAGGAGGGCCAGGGCCTCACCTGCCACGGGTTTGCCCAGGAGCAGCACTTCACCCAGCCCCCCGCCCGATACACCGACGCCACGCTGATCCGGGCGCTGGAAGAAAATGGAATTGGCCGCCCCTCCACCTACGCCCCCACCGTCAGCACCATCCTGGACCGGGAGTATGTGGTCAAGGAGGGGAAATATCTGAAGAGCACCCCCCTGGGGGAGGTGGTCAACGGCCTCATGTGCGACAAGTTCGCCGATATCGTCAACACCAAGTTCACCGCCGGCATGGAGCAGGCTCTGGACGATGTGGAGAGCGGGACCAAGGATTGGCACACCCTGCTCCACGAGTTCTACGATTCCTTCCGGGCCAACCTGGAGCAGGCGGAGCGGGATCTGGAGGGCGTGCGGCTGAAGGTGCCGGCGGAGGAGTCCGACGAGATCTGCGATCTCTGCGGCCGGCAGATGGTCATTAAGAGCGGCCGGTTCGGCCGGTTCCTGGCCTGCCCCGGCTACCCGGAGTGCACCTTCACCAAGCCCCTGGTCATCGCCATGCCGGGCCGGTGCCCCAAGTGCGGCGGCCGCATCCTGAAAAAGACCAGCCGCAACGGCTACGCCTACTACGGCTGTGAGCACAACAGCGACAAGGACGAGAGCAAGAAGTGCGACTTCATGACCTGGGACATCCCGGTGGCCGACGACTGCCCGGTCTGCGGCCAGACCATGTTCAAAAAGTCCGGCAAGGGCTTTAAGAAGCCCTACTGCATCAACGAGCAGTGCAGTAATTTCACCCCCGAGGAGAAGCGGGGGGGCTACCGCAAGAAGGCGGCCAAGACGGAGGAGGGCGGCGAGACGGCCGCCGCCGAGTCTGCAGATGCCGCCGCCGGCGAGGAGAAGAAGACCGCCGCCAAGAAGAGCACGGCGAAAAAGCCAGCGGCCAAGAAGACGGCGGAGAAGAAACCGGCGGCGAAAACCACCGCAGCCAAGAAAACGGCGGCCAAGAAGCCCGCCGCAAAGAAAACCACCACCAAGAAGGCCACCGCCAAGGCGGCGGAGACCGACAGCGAGGAATAACATGAATGTGACCGTGATCGGCGCCGGTCTGGCGGGCAGTGAGGCTGCCTACCAGCTGGCCCAGCGTGGCATCGACGTCACGCTCTGGGAGATGAAGCCCCAGAAGATGACCCCCGCCCACAAGAGCAAGGATTTTGCGGAGCTGGTCTGCTCCAACTCCCTGCGGGGAGCGGGGCTGGAGAATGCCGTGGGCTGTCTGAAGGAGGAGCTGCGCCGTTTGGGCAGCATCATCCTCCAGGCGGCAGACGCCACCCGGGTGGAGGCCGGCGGCGCCCTGGCAGTGGACCGGGAGCGGTTTGCCGCCTATGTGACCCAGGCTGTCCGCAGCCATCCCCATATTACCGTGAAGGAGGGGGAGGTAACCGCCCTCCCGGAGGGGGAGGTGCTGGTGGCCACGGGCCCCCTCACCAGCGACGCCATGGCGGAGCACCTGAAGGAGATCTTCGGGCAGGGGTCCACCCTGAATTTCTTTGACGCCGCCGCCCCCCTGGTGACCTATGAGAGCCTGGATATGACCCAGGCCTGGTTCGCCTCCCGGTACGACAAGGGCACGGCGGACTACATCAACTGTGCTCTCAGCCAGGAGGAGTACCTGGCCTTCTGGCAGGAGCTGTGCCATGCCCAGGAGGCGGAGGTCCACGGCTTTGAGGACAAACATGTCTTTGAGGGCTGTATGCCTGTGGAGGTCATGGCCCGCCGGGGGGAGGATACCCTCCGCTACGGGCCGCTGAAGCCCCGTGGGCTCCGGGACCCCCGCACGGGGAAGGAGCCCTACGCCGTGGTGCAGCTGCGCCGGGACAACGCCGAGGGCTCCATCTACAATCTGGTGGGGTTCCAGACCCATCTGAAGTTCGGGGAGCAGAAGCGGGTGTTCTCCATGATCCCCGCCCTGCGCGATGCGGAGTACGTCCGCTACGGCGTCATGCACCGCAACACCTACATGGATTCCCCCCGGCTGCTGAACCGGTACTACCAGCTGAAGGCCCAGCCCCGGCTCACCTTCGCCGGACAGATGACCGGCGTGGAGGGCTATGTGGAGTCCGCAGCCTCCGGCTTCCTGGCGGGGGTGGAGCTGAGCCGCCGCCTGCGGGGCATGGCTCCCCTGGATCTCCCCCGGGAGACGGCCATCGGCGCTCTGGGGCTCTATGTCTCCGAGGAGACGGTGGGGGATTTCCAGCCCATGAACATCAATTTCGGTATCATTCCGCCCCTGGGCTATCGGGTCAAGGGGAAGCGGAACAAGAATGCGGAGCTGTCCGCCCGGTCCCTGGAGATCATCGACCGGATGCGGGACGAGGTCCTGCGCTAGAGACAGGGGGCAGGGCCCCGCTGTCGAGAGAAAGGAGAGCATCCCAATGAAGATCATCGTAGACGCCATGGGGGGCGATAACGCCCCTCTGGAGATCGTCCGCGGCGCGCTGAACGCCGCCAAGGCCCGACAGGAGCTGGAGATCGTGCTGGTGGGGCGGGAGGCGGAGGTCATGTCCGCCGCCGGTGCCTGCGGCAGCAGCCAGCTGCCGGGCAATGTGTCCGTGGTCAACGCCACGGAGGTCATCGATATGCACGACGACCCCGCCACCGCCTTCAAGACCAAGAAGGACTCCTCCATCACTGTGGGACTGAACCTGCTGAAGGCCGGTGAGGCGGACGCCTTTGTCTCCGCCGGCAGCACCGGCGCCCTGCTGTCTGCGGGTACGCTGCTGGTCAAGCGCATCCGTGGCATCCGCCGGGCGGCCATGGCCCCGGTGATCCCCACCGCCGGCGGCGGTGCGGTGCTGATCGACTGCGGCGCCAACGCCGAGTGTACGGTGGAGTACCTCATGCAGTTTGCTTACCTGGGCAGCTTTTACGCCTCCCGGGTGCTGGGCAAGGAGCGTCCCCTGGTGGGCCTGCTGAATATCGGCGCGGAGGACACCAAGGGCGACACCCTGCGCCGGGAGACCTACGCCAAGCTGAAGGCTGCCGGTGAGGCGGGGGATCTGAACTTTATCGGCAACATCGAGGCAAAGGACGCCATCAAGGGCGGCTGCGATGTGATCGTGGCCGACGGCTTCTCCGGCAACATCATGCTCAAGACCATCGAGGGCGTGGGCTCCTACCTGGGCCGGGAGATCAAGGGGATGTTCCTGAAGAATCTGGGGACCAAGGTGGCAGCGCTGCTGGTGAAGGGCGGCCTGCGGGAGTTCAAGGCGAAGCTGGACCCCGACAGCGTGGGCGGCACCCCCTTCCTGGGGCTGCAGCAGCCGGTGATCAAGGCCCACGGCTCCAGCGGCGCCCGGGCCATAGAGAACGCCATCTATCAGGCCGTCCGGGTGGCGGAGGGCAATATCGCCGGAGATATTGCGGCAAATATCGACAAGATGAAGCTGGAGCGCTGAGCCGCCACGCTTTTCCCGGGGAATTCCCCCGGGCCTATTGACAGGGCGGCAGAAAAGATTTATCATGCCAATGAACCCCCAAGACTCCCCATGGGAAAGGAGGAAAAGTTATGCAGGATATTTTTGAGCGGATGCAGAAGATTATCGCCGAGCAGTTTTCTGTGGATCTGGATACCGTCACCGAGGAGACCTCTTTTGAGGAGGATCTGGGTGCGGACTCTGTGGATCTGGTGGAGCTGGTCATGGCGATGGAGGACGAGTTCAAGATCGGCGAAGTGCAGGAGGACGAGCTGGCCTCCCTGTCCACCGTTGGCGACTGCGTCGATGTTCTGACCAAAAAGCTGGCCAAATAATTTGGCCGCAGGAGAGAGCCCTCGCCCTTGGGCAAGTCCCACAGGCGAGGTTTTCTCTGTCTATGCCCGTGAAAGCGGAGAGAAGGAGGGAACGACAATGGAATCCCTGGAAAAAAAGTTACAGTATACCTTCAAGGACCGCGCCCTGCTGGACGAGGCCCTGAACCACAGCTCCTACGCCAATGAGCACCGGGGCGCCGGTGTCAGCAGCAATGAGCGGCTGGAGTTTTTGGGGGACAGCGTGCTGGGCTTCGTGGCGGCGGAGTTTCTGTTTCGCACCTATCCCAATCTGCCGGAGGGGGACTTGACCCGGATGCGGGCGGCCCTGGTGTGTGAGCAGAGCCTCTACGAGGTGGCCAAGTTCCTGGGCCTGGGCCAGTACCTGAAGCTGGGCAAGGGCGAGGAGGCCGGCGGTGGCCGGGAGCGGCAGTCCATTCTGGCGGACGCCACGGAGGCGGTGTTCGCCGCGGTCTATCTGGACGGCGGAATGGAGCAGATCCGCAGCCTGATCCACCGCATCCTGCTGAGCCACGCTCCGGCGGCGGAGGAGCGGCGGGACTACAAGACCACCCTGCAGGAGCTGGTCCAGCGGAAGAGCGGACAGGTGCTCACCTACCATATGGTGGCGGAGAGCGGCCCGGACCACAACAAGACATTCCTCTTTGCCGTGCAGCTCAACGGCCAGACCATCGGCCAGGGCGAGGGCCACAGCAAGAAGGAGGCCGAGCAGGCCGCAGCCCGCGACGCCCTGTCCAAGCAGTAGAGAAAACGCCCATGTCATCCTGAACGGAGGGGAGGAGTTCATCCTCTTCTGCGTCCAGGATGGCTGTTTTCTTTCTCCCACCCGCGGGGCGGGATTTTCGGCGTTTCGCCGGAAAAGACTGCCAAAAAACTATAGAAAAAAGCAAACAAGTGTGCTATAATAGCAATCGATACTGATCAAGGAGGCTATGCCCGTGTCCCTGTTGAATGCGCTGATCTTAGGTTTGATCCAAGGTATTTCGGAGTTTTTGCCCATCTCCAGCTCCGGCCACCTGTCCATTGCCCAGAACCTGTTCAATCTGAAGGTGGAGGGCAGCGAGGATATGTTTTTTGAGGTGCTGCTGCACCTGGGTACCCTGGTGGCGGTGTTTGCGGCCTACTGGGGGGACATCCGGGAGATGATCCTGGAGTTTTTCCGCACCATCCGCGATGTGTGCCACAACCGCATCGAGACGCCGGTGCCCCCGGCCCGGCGGCAGATCCTGCTGCTGATCGTGGGCACGCTGCCCCTGTTTCTGATCCTGCCCCTGCAGGACTTTGTGGAGGGGCTCAGCAGCAATACTTACGTGGTGGGCGGCGCACTGCTGGTCACCGGCGTGCTGCTGTTCCTCTCCGACCGGATCCGCCGGGGCCGCAAGACCGCTAAGGATGTGAAGCTCACGGATGTGCTGCTGGTGGGCGCGGGCCAGGCCCTGGCCACCTGCCCCGGGCTCTCCCGCTCCGGGACTACCATCGCCCTGGGGTGCTTTGCCGGGATGGAGCGGAAGTTTGCCGTCCGCTTTGCCTTCCTGCTGTCCATTCCCGCTGTGCTGGGGGCAAATATCCTGAAGATCGTTGATGTGGTGGCCGCCGGGGGCATCGATCTGTCCATGCTGCCCGCCTATCTGGCCGGTGTGGCGGTGGCTGCGGTGTCCGGGTATCTGTCCATCCGTCTGGTCCACATGATCGCAGATAAGGGCAAGTTCGGGGCCTTCGCCTACTACTGCTGGGCCGCCGGTGGATTGACCATCCTGCTGACCGCCCTGCGGTAAGGCCGTGGGACGGGAACTGTGGGACGCCTATGACCGGGCGGGAAACAAGCTGGGCTTTGACCTGGTCCGGGGGGAGGTGCCCCGGCCGGGGGTCTACCATATGGTGGCGGAGGTCTACGCCTTCACCCGGGACGGACAGATCCTGCTGACCCGCCGCCACCCGGCCAAGCACTGGGGCGGCTGATGCCCTATGAGGAGTTTTTGTCCTTCCTGTCCGGAGGGAATATCGTACCGAGTATCCGTGAGCGGTTTATCCTCCACCGTGAGCAGCTGGAGGAGCTGCTCTGCACAGATCGCGGCGAGAGTTGAGAGAGAAGAAGAGGGAGTACCATGGCAACGACACAGAAGAAAACAAGTACCGGCGGGGGAAAGCGCACCGCTCCCCCCGCCAGAGGCGGCAGCAAGGGCGGCAGCCGCAGTGGCACCACGGCCCGCAGCAGTTCCGCCAGGAGCGCCAGCTCCCGCAGCCGCACGGCGAAAAAGAAAAATAATAAGCGGCCCATCCGCCGGGAGGTCACGGGGCTTGTCTTTCTGGTGCTTGCCCTGTGCATCCTGGTGAGCTACTTCAATGAGGACGGCCTGCTCATCGCCTTCCTGCCCATTTTCTTCAAGGGGATCTTCGGCTTTGGCTTCTACCTCACCGCCCCCGCCCTGGTGGTGGCGGCCTGGGTGCTGCTGACCCACCGGGGACGGCCAGTGGCCCTGCGGACCACCTGCGCCCTGCTGGTGCCCTATCTCTTCGGCGGCGTGTGCCATATGCTCTTCTGCCGCCAGGATCTCAGTTCCCCCACCGGGCTGCTGCCCAAGCTGTGGAACACCGGGCGGGAGCTGCTGTCCGGCGGCGTCCTCTCCGGCGGGACCTCCGTGGGCTTTATGGCGGTGCTGGGGAAGCCCGCCTCGGTGATCATCTTCTGCGTGCTGATCTTCGCCCTGATTATGGTCACCTTCCAGATCTCCCTGACTACGCTGATCCAGATGTGGAGGGACCGGGAGCGGCTGGACTACCGGGTGGAGGACTATGAGGACCAGGAGGACGACGGCTTTTTCCAGCCGGTGTCCCCCAAGGTGGCGCCCCAGGAGCCTGCACCCCGGAAGCGGCGGCAGGAATCTGCCCCCCGGCCGGAGATCGATATCCCCCTGGATGACGAGGAGCCCCGGCCCCACCGTGGCGGCGTATTCTCCGGGTTCTTCAAGCCCAAGGCCAAGAATATGCTGACTCCGGCGGATCTGCTGGCCGGCGGCACACAGGAGAAGGCGGCCGAGAGCCATGCCGCACCGGCCCAGACTGCGGCACCCGCTCCTGCACCGGCGCCTGTGGAGGTGCCTGCACCGGCAGTGACGGTCGTCCAGCCTCCGGAGCCTGCTCCCATCCCGGCGGCGGAGCCGGAGCCCATTGCCCCGCCTGTGGAGGAGCGGCGGCGGAAGAAGCCCGCCGTTTCCGCGGACGATGTGGAGGAGGCCACCGCCCAGGTGACCGCAGAGATCGCTGGGACCATGGCGGCGGCGGAGAACGCCTACGATTTCCCGCCGGTGACGCTTCTGGACCAGAATGTCCAGGACAACTACATTGAGGCGGGGGCGGAGCTGCGGACCAATGCCCAGCGCCTGGCGGACACCCTCCACAGCTTCGGCGTGGACGCCACGGCGGGGGATGTGGTCCGTGGACCGGCCATCACCCGGTATGAGTTTATTCTGGACCAGGGGGTGAAGCTCAGCAAGATCACCAATCTGGCCGACGATATTGCCTTGGCCCTGGGGGCCAGCGGCGTGCGGATCGCACCCATCCCCGACAAGATCTCCGTGGTGGGCATCGAGGTGCCCAACAAGGCCGTTTCCCCGGTGCTGATCCGGGATGTCATTGAGTCCAGTACCTTTACGCACCACAAGTCCCGGGTGGCCTTCGCCGTGGGCCGGGACATCGGCAACAAGGATATTGTGGGGGATATCGCCAAGCTGCCCCACGTGCTCATTGCCGGTACCACCGGTTCCGGTAAGTCCGTGTGCACCAACTCCCTCATCATCAGCCTGCTGTACAAGTCCAGCCCCGAGGATGTCCGCTTTATCATGGTGGACCCCAAAATGGTGGAGCTGGCCCCCTACAACGGCATCCCCCATCTGCTGATCCCTGTGGTCACGGACCCCAAGAAGGCCGCAGGCGCACTGCAGTGGGCGGTGTTTGAGATGATGAAGCGGTACAAGACCTTCTCGGAGATCGGGGTAAAGAAGCTGGAGGAGTACAACGCCATTGCCGAACAGCGGGAGGACCTGCCCCATATGGCCTCTGTTGTGGTGGTCATCGACGAGCTGGCCGACCTGATGCTGGTGGCGGCCAAGGAGGTGGAGGAGTCCATCT
>CAUWCX010000036.1:0-25248 GCA_963557105.1 uncultured Oscillospiraceae bacterium | reverse complement strand
CGAAATCCCTCTCCCCCTCGCGTGTTTTTGGTTACTTTTTGCACGAGCAAAAAGTAACCCGGGGCGTGGGAATGGAATCCCCACAAGGTTGGAGGCGAACAATTTTTCGTCCCCACCCGCCCGGTACAAGAAAACTCCCCCTTGACAATATCGAATATCAATATTATACTGAAACCAGAAATAACGATATTCGATAATAGAGGAAAGGAGGCGCTCCATGGCCAGAGAAAAATTCCAGACCCTGACGGAGCAGATGTTTTACATTCTCCTGTGCCTGCGGCGGGAGCAGTGCGGTGTGGACATCATGGAGCAGGTCCGGACCATGACGGCGGGACAGGTGGTCATCGGCCCCGGCACCCTGTACAGCCTGCTGGAGAGTTTCGTTCAGGAGGGCTTCATCCGGGAGACCCGGGCGGAGGGCCGCCGTCGCAGCTACATCATCACCTCCCGGGGCCGGGAGCGGCTGGCGGAGGAGTACAGCCGCCTGCTGCGGCAGATCCGGGACTACGAGAACGGCAGTGAGGAGGTCGCGCCATGAGGAACAAGAAATTTCAGCTGAACATCTACCAGCCCAACGACATTGCTGCCATGGAGGCCCACCTGGAGAAGATGGCCCGCCGGGGGTGGCAGCTGGAGGGCATGAACAACTGGGGGTGGCACTTCTGCCGGGCGGAACCGGCGGAGACCCGGTACACCGTCACCTGCTTTCCCGACGCCTCCGTCTACGACAGCGCCCCCACTCTGGGGCAGGAGACCTATGCCGACTTCTGCCGGGCGGCGGGGTGGGAATTTGTCTCCGCCTACGGCCCCATGCAGATCTTTCGGGCTCTTCGGCCCGACGCCGCCCCCATTGAGACCGACGAGGGGGAGAAGCTGCGGGCTGTCCACCGGAGCATCTGCCGCACCTGGCTGCCCGGCTATGGTCTGCTGCTGGCGGTGTGGCTGCTGAACATCCTGATCCGCCTGCCGGAAATTTTCCGCCGCCCCCTGGATTTTCTCAGCAGCAATCAGCAGATGGCCAGCTTTGCCCTGATGGTGGGGCTGGTGGCGTACCTGGCGGTATTTATGCTGGACTACCTGGTGTGGTATCTCCGCTCCCGGCGGGCGGTGGCGGAGGGCGGGGCGTGCAAAGCCCCCCATACCCGGGGCCGGCTCTGGGCCGGCGCCGTGCTGCTGGTCCTGTGTGTCGTGTCCCTGCTGGCCACCTTTGCCGACGCCACCAGCACAGGAAGAGTGCTGTCGCTGGTCTATGTCTTCGGTGGCATGGCGCTGATTATGGCCCTGGCCCAGTGGCTCCTGAGCTGGGCGAAGCGGCGGGGCCTTTCCCGCCGGGCGGTCCGCTGGACCAGCATTGTCGGGGCGGTGGTGCTGGCGCTCATCTACACGGCGGGGATCCTTCCCATGGCCTTCGGCCTGACCCGGTCGGGGCTCATGGAGGAGGACCGTGTGGCCTATGTCTACACCGGCAAATATGGGGAGCGGAATGTGTACCGGGACCCTATCCCCCTGACCCTGGAGGACCTGGGCTACACCGTGACCCAGGCGGACCACTGTACCTATATTATGGAGGGGGAGCGCTCCCCTCTGCTGGGCTTCTGGACGTGCGTTCAGCGGCCCATGCTGGGGACGGACAGCCAGCTGCCGGAGCTGGAGTACGCTGTGCTGGAGGTCCCCTGGGCCTGGCTGCAGGACCGGCTAGTGGAGGGCTGGGCAGCGGACTGCGCCATGGAGGAGGTCCAGGACCACCGCTGGGGGGCGGACCGGGTATTCCGCACCGTGGCGGAGGTTGGAACGGAGAGAGAACGGCTCCTCCTGGTCTATGGTCACCGGGCTTACCTCTTCCCCACCGGCCCGCAGAGCGGTATTGCGGAGGATCAGCTCCTGATGGCAACAGACAAAATAAAAATTATGTAGGCAGAACGAACAAAGAGGAACGGCCCGGCAGCGAAAGCTGCCGGGCCGTTCACGACTTGTCAAAAAAGCCTCGCAGAGTTCGCCGCCCGAAGGCGGCGAATAGGGTAAAATCATTTTCTGCCGGGGCGTGTACCTGGCAGAAAATACTTCTCGCGGAGTGAGCGTCGAATTGGCCGCCTTCGGCGGCCAACCGAGGCGCAGAACGCAGCGTAAGCCTTTCTCGAAAAAGTGGCAAGCCACTTTTTCGACAGGCAGGCGCCTTATCTCCCGTACATTTTGGTCATCTGCCGCAGCTGTCTGGCCAGCCCCGGCCCGGCCTGGCCGGGGAGGAGCCGCCACTGCCAGTTGCCGTCGGGCTTGCCGGGGGTGTTCATGCGGCCCTCGGCCCCCAGGCCCAGGCAGTCCTGCATCTGCACCACAAAGGTGTCCGCTACGCTGGCCATGCCGCCCCGGATGACGCCCCAGTGGAAGCCCTCGGCCTCGCTGAGGCCCAGGTAGCGCCGGGCGAAGGTGATGTCGGCGGGGTCCGCCTGGTCTCGCCACTGCATCACCGTCTCATTGTCGTGGGTGCCCACATAACATACGCAGTTGCGCGCATAAGTATGGGGCAGATAGTTGCTGGGCTCCCGGGCGTCAAAGGCAAATTCCAGCACCTTCATCCCCGGCAGACCGGAGTCCGCCAGCAGCTGATGCACCGCCGGGGTCAGGAAGCCCAGGTCCTCGGCAATAAACGACAGGTCGTTGAACCAGCCGGTGAGGACGCCCACCAGGTCCATACCCGGCCCCTTCCGCCAGCGGCCCTCCCGGGCGGTCTTGGCCCCGTAGGGTACGGCCCAGTAGCTCTCCAGCCCCCGGAAGTGGTCGATGCGGATCACATCGAAGAGGCGGCGGGCCCCCTCCACCCGGCGGATCCACCAGCCAAAGCCGTCGGAGCGCATCCGGTCGTAGTCGTACAGGGGGTTGCCCCACAGCTGGCCGTCGGCGCTGAAGTAGTCCGGCGGTACGCCGGAGACCTCCGTGGGCACGCCGTCCCGGCCCAGCTGGAAAAACTCCGGCTCCGCCCACACATCGGCGGAGTCCATAGCCACATAGATGGGCAGATCCCCGATGATCTTCAGCCCCAGGCTGTGGACATAGGCCCGCAGGTCGTCCCACTGATTATAAAATAGGTATTGGAGGTAGGTGAAAAAGTCCACATCCTCCCGCAGCTCCCGGCGGTACCGCGCCAGGGCGTCGGGCCTCCGCAGGCGGATGGCCTCGTCGGGCCAGTCCAGCCAGCTCTTCATCCCGAAGTGGGTCTTTACCGCCATATAGAGGGCGTAGTTCTCCACCCAGGGGTTCTGCTGCCGGAAGCGCTCCACCGCCGCCATATCCCGGGGGAAACCCCGCTGAAAGGCCCGGCGGAGCAGGGGGAAGCGCCCGGCGTAGATCTTTCCGTAGTCCACATACCGGGGATCATGGCCCCAGTCCACTGCATCCAGCTCGCTTTTTTCCAGCAGGCCGTCCTCCGCCAGCAGCTCCAGGTCAATGAAGTAGGGGTTTCCGGCAAAGGTGGAGAAGCTCTGGTAGGGGCTGTCGCCGCAGCCAGTGGGGCCCAGCGGTAAAAGTTGCCAATAGGTCTGTCCGGCATCCCGAAGGAAGTCGGCGAAGTCGTAGGCCGCCCGGCCCAAAGAGCCGATCCCATATCTTGTGGGGAGAGAGGAGATGTGCAGCAGGATGCCGCTTTTTCTATCCATATCTTGTGGTCGCTCCTTCTGTTCCGGTTTCCGCGGGCGTCGAAAAGACGTACCGCTTTAGGGCGATAGTACCGGCCTTTTCCCCGTTTGTCAACAGAACTTGGAACGATCCAGCAAAATTTTGGTTTAATGACTAAATTGTGAACGGCTTTTTGACGAATTTTACATAAAAATTCATTTGCCTGTGGGCGCTGACACAAAATGTCCACAAAAATAGGGAAAAACAGAACGGAAATGTCTTTGTATTGGAGACATACGCCTAATTTCTGAAAAAAAACCTCACAATACAAAGTGGTAAAGTATTAGGAGAATGGAATTTATTTCTTGCGGAAAAGCGGTGCAAAATGGTGATTTATTGGCGATAATTGTTCTAATTGTGTCAAAATAGACAAAAGTTTTTTGCCAATATTGTTGGAAGTGGCAGATTTGACAAAACCCGATGAGTGTGTTATAAAATAGCTACAGCCAATAGGGCCGGTCTGCGGCTATAGAGATCGTTGATATATCCCGGTGTGTATTCGGGCGATAAACGATACCGATCTGGATGTCCACCGCGGAACACCCGGCGCGGCAGGTCCGATGGCAACAGGAAAAGTCCACCACGACAGGAGGTCGTCCCCATTACGAAACGCACAGCAAGCTTTCTTCTGTCTGCCCTTCTGCTCATGACCGTGTGTGTGGGCTGCGGCGGACAGGATCACCAAGAAAATACCCCTCCCGCCCAGGAGGGTACCTATGATGTGGTCCCCACCATTTTCACCGATATCACCGGGATCCCCCGGGACAAGACCGTGATGACGGTTGGAGAGTCGGAGATTTCGGCGGAGCTCTATTTTTATTGGTTTTGCTACGTGAGCAGCTCCCTTGAGTACAACATTTTACAGGACTATAGTAAGTACGGTATGTACGCCTCCTGCGTTACTGAGGGCGGGAAGGCCGTGGACTGGACGGGGAATTACGCCGGACTGCCCTTGATCGAGTATGCCAAGGCCCAGACGGAGAGTACCATCAAGTACTACATGGCCATTGAGGAGCTGGCGGCGGAGAAGGGCGCGGACCTCACGGCGGAGGATAAGGCCGACATGGACAGCGCCTTCCGGAGTTCCGTGGAGGAAATGGGCGGCCAGGAGGCCTTTATTGAATACTTACAGGTGCTGGGCATCAGCAAGAAGACCTTTGACCGGATCTCGGCGCCCAGCTACCTCTATGACAACCTCCTGGAGCAGGTGTTTACCGAGGGCACGGATCTCTACCTGCCGACGGAGGAGTACAGCAAATACGGCGGCTACGCCGATCACATTCTGATCGCCACCCAGGACATGAAGACCGGCGAGCAGTTCCGCCCCGAGGAGGCGGCGAAGAAGTATCTGCTGGCGGAGGATCTGCTGGAGCAGATCCGGGCGGCGGAGGACCCCGTCAAGCGCTTTGAGGAGCTGGCGGACGAGTACAGCGACGACCCTGGACGGGCGGATAACCCCACGGGATTTATCTACACCAAGGGCACCATGGTGCCGGAGTTTGAGAGCGCCGCGGCGGTTCTGGCCCCCGGCGAGATCAGCGAGATCGTGCAGAGCGACTACGGATTTCACATTATTCTGGGGCGGGATCTGCTGGCCGCCCTGGAGAAGGATGAGAGCCGCAAGGCGGATTTTGCCAGGACCTACCTGGACGAGGCCCTGGTGGAGAAGCGGAGCTCCTCGGCAGTGGTGTACGACCAGTGCCTGGACGATATAGACTGGGACAACTTCTATGCAGACTATGTGGCTGCGGCGGATAAGATCGCCGGTTAGGTGACGGAGACGCGAAGAAGCAGATGCCGGGAGCAAAACAAGGGATCATTCCGCGGGAGCTGAAGGCCCGCCGCGGCATAGCGAAAGGGAGGGATGCCTGCAACAAGGGACAGAGCAAGTACGCGCAGATTATGAGAAAAAGCGGATTAAAGAATTTTGGGAGGAATTATGAAACGCTTAAAGAAGTTCGTCTGCCTGCTGATCGCAGCAGCAACACTGTCTTCCGCGGTGGTCGCCAACGCCTGTACCACTATCGCCGCCGGTAAGGATGCCACCGTCGACGGTTCCACCATGATCGCCCACTCCGTGGACGGCTGGTATGATGAGCGCATTGAAGTTGTCAAGGGCGGCAAGCACGCCGCCGGCGAGATGGTTGAAATCTACCGTGACCCCTGCCAGGACGGCTATCAGCCCGTTGAGAAGGTGGGCGAGATCCCCCAGGTGGAGGAGACCTACACCTACTTTGATACCGGTTATCCCTTTATGAACGAGAAGGGCGTCACCCTGGGTGAGCACACCTGGAGTGGTGACTACTCCTCCTTCTATAACGGCGAGAAGGCCCTGTTCGTCATCCCCAACCTGATGGCCCTGGGTCTGCAGCGTGCGGCTACCGCTAAGGAGTGCGTCCAAGTCATGGGCGAGCTGGCGGAGAAGTACGGCTATGCCGACGGCGGTGAGACTGTTCTGGTTGGCGATGCCAACGAGGTCTGGGTCTTCGAGATCCATGGCCCCGGTCCCCTGTGGACCCCCGAGTCCGGTGCCCCCGGCGCCCACTGGGCTGCCCGCCGTCTGCCTGACGACGAGATTCACGCTGGCGCTAACCGCTCTATCCTGCGTGAGATCGACTTCAACGATCCTGAGAACTACATGTGGTCCACTGACATCACCAAGTACCCCGAGCAGCTGGGCTTCTGGAAGGAAGGCGAGCCCTTCAACTTCTCTCTCATCTTCGATACCTGCGAGGGTGATATGAGCTATAGCTGCTCCGGCCGTGTGTGGCGTGTGTACGACCTGCTGGCTTCCAAGGCCAACAACCCCACCATGCCCAACGGTGAGCAGGCCGCCACTGAGCAGCCCTTCTCTGTCAAGCCCGACAAGAAGGTCTCCATCCAGGATCTGATGGCCGTGTACTACGACCACTACGAGGGTACTCCTTTTGACATGTCCGTGGGTCTGGCTGCCGGTCCCTTCGGTAACCCCGTCCGCTACAGAGTCAAGAAGGACGTTAAGCCCGATAACGCCGAGAAGTGGGGCTGGGAGCGTTCCATCTCCATCTATCGCTGCTCCTACGCCTTTGTTTCCCAGATGCGTCCCAACATGCCCGGTGAGATCGGTACCGTCCTGTGGTACGGCGCTGACGATCCCTGCACCACCGTTCACGTGCCCATCTACGCCGGTACCACTGAGGTTCCCGAGGAGTGGGCCAACAGCAACCGCTGGGCTTTCGATCCCAACTGCGCTTGGTGGGCCTTCAACTTCGTGAACAACTGGGCCACCACCGGCTGGAACGTCATTTACCCCGACATCGCTGCTAAGCGCGATGCTATGGAGGCCAAGTTCTTCGCCGAGCAGGCTGACATCGATGCCAAGGCCATGGAGCTGTACAACGCCGGTGACGTCGAGGGCGCCAAGGCTTACCTGACCGAGTACGTCTGCAAGACCATGGACGATGTGTACAACGAGTGGTGGGCTTATGCCTGGGAGCTGGTCGGTAAGTACAACGATGGCCAGATCTTTGACGCCGAGAACCGCTCCTACTCCGGTTTCCCCTATACCAAGGAGTATCTGACTGCTGTTGACTTCGGTGGCAGCGAGCGCAGAGCCAACGAGGAGTACCTGGCTTCCATCGGCCAGGCCGAGCCCGAGGCTCCCGCTGAGCCCGAGAAGCCCGCTGAGCCCGCCCCCGAGGCTCCCACTGAGCCCGAGAAGCCCGCTGAGCCCGCCCCCGAGGCTCCCGCTGAGAAGAGCAACACCGGTCTGATCATCGGCATCGTGGTTGCCGTGGTTGTGATTGCCCTGGCTGCTTGGTTCTTCTTGAACAAGAAGAAGAACCAGAAGTAAGACAATTCCCTGTATAGATAACTGGGCGGGTATCAGACGCCCGTCTGATACCCGCCCGTTATTGAGGTTTTACGCCCTGCCCGGTTTTCGCAGGGCGCAGGATCAACTCTATATTTCAGAAAGCAAAAGGAGAAAGAAAAATGAAGAAGACCAGAATGATCGTCGCTGCGCTGATGGCGATGACGATGCTGCTGCTGTGCGCTTGCGGTAACAGCAACGGCAACAAGACCGAGAACAAGCCCGCTGACAACGCTCCCCAGGAGCAGACCAACAAGCCCGCTGAGCCCGCTGAGCCCAGCGCCCCCGCTGAGCCCAGCGCTCCCGCTGAGTTCGACGGCAAGCTGCATGGTCCCTTTGTCATGACCACCTGCGGTCAGTCCACCGGTTCCGTTATGTTCCACATGGTGGCTGTCCAGGCTGGCCAGACCTCCGTTGACGAGCACCAGCTGATGGCCGACGAGCTGGCCACTGTTGGCGCCGACGCCAAGACCCTGGTCATCACCACCGGTACTTCCGGTAAGGGCATGGGCGCCGCCGGCACCGATGTCAACGACGAGATCGAGCGCTGCGTTGCCGTTGCCAAGGCTGCTAAGGATGCCGGCATGACCATCGTCTGCGCCCACGTCGAGGGTATGTCCCGCCGTACCGATGCCAACGACCAGGCTTCCATCGATGCTATCCTGCCCCTGGCCGACGTCATCGTCTGCGTTGAGGAGAGCGACAGCGACAAGCTGTTCTCCAACTACGCCAGCGAAAACAACAAGCCCATCATCATTGCCCCCGATACCCTGGGCCTGGCTGATTACTTCGCCTAATCAGAGCCACACAAGCCACAGAAACTGAAACCAAGTAAGCCGGGCGGACGCATCCGTCCGCCCGGCTTAACTTAAGGAGGTATTTTTTCGTGACAATGCTTATGCACTCTGTGCTGGTGATCGTTGTCATTGCGCTGGTCTTCGCCATCGCGAAGAAGTGTAAGGTCTGCACCGAGCTGACGCTGCTGCTGGCCACTCTTGGCGCTCTGATCGCCCACGTGCTCCTGCCCATGGGTGAAGATCCCCGCTCCGCGCTGCCCTTTACTGAGGCTATCCGCCACCTGGTGGAGGGTACCTTCACCTACTTCGACGTCTGCCTGACCTTCCTGACTGCTACGTTCTTCATGACCCTGTACAAGGAAGCCGGCGGCGTTAACTACCTGGTTCGTACCATTGTTGGCCGCTTCTACAAGAAGCGCGTCCTGCTGCTCCTCCTGCTGATGGTCGTGATGATGGTCCCCGGCGCCGTTACCGGTTCCGGCGCTACCACCGTGCTGACCGTCGGTGGTCTGGTGGGTGCTGTTCTGGCCACCATGGGCGTCAATGAGGACCGCCGCGTTGCCCTGGTCTTCATGCTGGCCGCCATGTCCGCCGCCTGCCCCCCCATCAACCTGTGGGCCATGATGGCCGCCGCCGGCGCCAACATGCCCTTCGTCGGGTTCACCATGCCTCTGCTGATCCTGTCCGTGGCCGGCGCTCTGTTCGCCACCTTCTATCTGACCCGCGGCACCCGCTGCGATTCCGATACTGCGGACGTTCTGGCTACCCTGCCTGAGGCCCCCAAGGGCTGGAACCCCGTGCGCGCCTTCGTGCCCTTCGTGGTCATGTTCGTTCTGATCGTTGGCGCCCGCGTCATCCCCGCTTACTGGCCTGTGTTCGGTATGCCCATGATCTTCATGCTCTCCGGCGTTGCCGTGCTGATCTGCAGCCCCAAGAAGGTCAACGTCATGGAGGTCGCTCTGACCACCGTGAAGAACCTGAAGGAGCTGGTGGGTATCATGATGGTCGTCGGTATCCTGAACCAGATCATGACCCTGACCGGCGCCCGCGGCCTGCTGTCCCTGGCTGTGGTCGTCCTGCCCATCTGGCTGCTGTTCGGCGCCCTGTGGATCATCCTCCCCGTTTCCGAGGGCGTTCTGCAGTACGCTGTGGCCCCCCTGTTCGGCGTGCCTCTGATCATGCTGTTCAACATGCTGGGCTACAACCCCATCATCGCTCTGTCCTGCTGGGCTGTTATGTGGCCTGTGGGCGACTGCCTGCCTCCCACCGCCGTGGTTGGCCGTGCCGCTACCCTGGAGATGAACTACAAGGGCAACTACTATAAGGGCTTCGTCAAGAACGCTCTGGTGCCTATGCTGTTCGTTCTGGCTCTGTGCACTGTCGCCATGATCTTCAACAAACCGTTTGGTAGTCTGCTGGGGGTGTAAAGCATGAGTATTTTAGTTATGATCAACCTGCTGATCACCATTTGTACTTACCTGGTCGTCCTGTTCTTCCTGATCGCCATTGTCCGCGCGTTCATCAAGACGAAGAACGTACAGGAGGCCCTGGTGTACTGCGTGATTATGATCCCGTTCGTGCTGCGCCTGCTGCGCTTGAAATAAGGAGGAGAGCACATGAACAAGAAGAAGTTTTTAGATCTCAATACCGTTAAGATCATCGCCCTGTGCGTGGTGGTCTTCTGCATGGCCGTGGCCGGTTACCTGTTCCGTGAGCACCGCACCTTCAAGGAGGCCGTGGTGGTCAGCGAGCACGTTACCGAGGTGAAGAAGCTCAGCGATTACAGTGATGTGATCAAGCCCGGCAGCGTCAACGACTGCAACGTCTACATCTTTGACAGCGGCGTGCCCGGCGGTAACTTCCTGATCTTCGGTGGTACCCACCCCGAGGAGCCTGCGAGCAACCTGGCCGCTCAGCTGATGACCGAGAACCTGAAGGTCAATCAGGGTAAGGTCGTTATGATCGACCGTATCAACACCAGCGCCTCCACCAACTCCCGTGTGGGCGAGGCCTATCCCCGTTTCACCAGCATCAAGACCGACTGGGGCGTCATGACCCGTCGTTTCGGCGACCGTGCCGCCAACCAGCTGGATTCCTGGCCTGATCCCGAGGTGTATATCCACTATCCCAGCAAGCAGAACCTGGCCAACGTGGATATCCGTAACACCAACCGTGCATGGCCCGGTAAGGCCGATGGTCTGCTGGCTGAGCGTACCACCTACGCGGTGATGCGCCTGATCGAGCAGGAGAACATCGACATGACTCTGGACTTCCACGAGGCCGAGCTGGAGTACACCGTTGAGAACACCATCGTGGTTCACGAGAAGGGCCAGTCCGTGGCGGCCATGGTCTCCATGATGCTGACCTCCCAGACCTTCGATGTCCCCGTGGGCATGGAGTTCTCCCCTGTTGCTCTGCACGGTCTGAGCCACCGCGAGATCGGTGACTTCTCCAACGCTGCTTCCTACCTGGTCGAGGTGGCCGAGCCCATGCTGGACCGTATCCGCGGTATCACCGATGAGCAGCTGGCCATGAGCGGTAAGGACCGTTTCGTTATGATGGCCGGCGACCGTGGCCTGCTGTATGCCCCCATCGATGAGAACGGCTGGCCCATCGACAAGCGCGTTGCCCGTCATGTTGCTGTTGCCACCAAGATCATGGAGGTCAACAACACCATCGATCCTTCCAAGACCATCCTCATCGAGGGTGTCCCCTCTTATGAGGAGATGATGCTCAACGGTATCGGTCACTACTACCACAACCCCAATGCCGCTGCCGAGGGCCAGGTGTACTACGACTAAAGCACATTCTCCGCGATCCATCAGCAGCGGCTGGCTGCGGGCGGACCTCCGCCCCGGCAACAGCTGTCTACCTGGAAAACGGCGCCGGGGAGGGTCCCCTCTCCCCGGCGCTGCGTCCAACTGTCTGACCTGGAGGGCGGTGCCCTCCGGAAAATAAAGATTATAGGAGAGAAATTGGATGAAACGCTTTAAGAAGCTGTTTTGCGTCGTCATGGCTGTGGCGACCCTGTCCTCCGCGCTGTGGGCCAACGCCTGCACCGTGGTGGCTGTCGGTAAGGATGCCTCCGATACCGGCGCTGTTCAGGTTGCACATACCTGCGATGGTTGGTATGACCACCGCATCCAGATCGTCGAGGGCGGCACTCACGCCGAGGGCGAGACCGTGGATATCTACAACGACCCCTGCACTGCCACTAAGAAGGATCCCGAGCTGGTGGGCACTGTTCCCCAGGTTCCCGAGACCTACACCTATTTCAACATTGGCTACCCCTTCATGAACGAGAAGGGTGTCATCATCTCCGAGTTCACTTGGAACGGCCGCAGCGAGATCTCCTACAACCAGGGTCTGCTGGTGGTTGCCAACCTGGAGATGCTGGGTCTGCAGCGTGCTGCTACCGCCCGTGAGTGCGTCCAGGTCATGGGCGCTCTGGCTGAGCAGTACGGCTACTGCGACGGCGGTGAGTGCCTGCTGGTCGCCGACCAGAACGAAGTGTGGATCTTCGAGGTCTGCGGCGGCGGTCCCCTGTGGACTCCCGAGTCCGGCACCCCCGGCGCCCACTGGGCTGCCCGCCGTGTGCCCGACGACCAGGTCTATGTCGGCGCTAACCGCTCCCGCCTGGGCGTGATCGACTTCAACGACACCGAGAACTTCATGTGGTCCACCGACATCACTGCTCTGCCCGAGCAGCTGGGTTGGTGGAAGCAGGGTGAGGACTTCAACTTCTCCCTGATCTTCAACCCCACCCCCTATGGCTATCCCTTCTACGCCTCCCGCCGCGAGTGGCGCGCTTTCAGCCTGCTGGCTCCCTCCCAGGAGTTCGAGCTGATCGACCGCAACAGCCACTATGAGTTCTCCATTGTTCCCGACGAGCCCGTCAGCATCCAGAAGATCATGCACGAGATCTACAGCGATCACCTGGAGGGCACTGAGTACGACATGACCAAGGGTCTTGCCGCCGGTCCCTTCGGCAACCCCACTCGTTGGCAGCTGGCCAGCGGCCAGAAGCCCGAGGCCATGAAGGATCACGACTGGGAGCGCGAGATCGCTCAGTTCCGCTGCACCTACTCCTTCGTCGCTGAGCTGCGTCCCGACATGCCCGCTGGCGTTGGTTCCCTGCTGTGGTTCGGTCAGGATTCCCCCGATACCACCGTCTATGTCCCCCTGTACGCTGGTACCACCGAGGTTCCTGAGTCCTGGGCTACCGGTGACCGCAAGAACTTCGATCCCAACTGCGCTTGGTGGGCTTTCAACTTCGTCAACAACTACTGCAACCTGAACTGGGCTGCCATGTATCCTGTGATCCGTGAGCGCAAGTTCGCCCTGGAGCAGGAGTTCTTTGACAAGCAGGCCGAGGTCGAGGCTGAGGCTGTCCGTCTGTACGAGTCCGGCGACGAGGCTGCTGCCCGCGCTTACCTGACCAACTACGTCAACGAGGGCATGAACCACGTTGAGGACGAGTGGTGGGCCTTTGCCGGCGAGCTGGTTGGCCACTTCTACGATGGTATGCGCATCGAGGAGGACGGCTCCTCCACCAACCTGGGTTATCCCACTGAGTGGCTGGAGGCTGTTGGCTTCGGTGAGACCAGCGCTGCTGATCTGGCCAAGCTGAACGGCGAGGAGCCCGCTGCTCCCGCTGAGCCTGCTGAGCCCGAGACTCCCGCCGAGACCGAGAAGCCCGACATCTCCAACGCTCCTGTCGGTCCTTCCGTCCTCGATGAGAACACCGCTTCCACTGCTGTGAACACCAGCACCAGCAACACCACCGCCATGCTGCTCGGCCTTGCCGCCGTTGCCGTGGTCGCCGTTGCCGCTGTTGTTCTGCAGATGATGAAGAACAAGAAGAAGTAAGCAAAGCGCTTGCTTGATCTGATCTAACCGGAAGGCCCTCCGCCGCCAGGTGGAGGGCCTTTTGGGGACTTTATCCGCAGTGCATGGGGTCTGGCGAATGCCGGGCCCGGTGCAGTACGGATAAAGCGATGATTTTGAAGTGGAGGAGGGAGAGCTTCTATGCTGACCTTTGTCCTTGTGGCCACCGGCGCATATCTGGTCTACCTGCTGTACGAGCGGTGGGCCAACGACCGGGCCCGCCGGTCCTTTCGGCACGTGATCCATGTCAACGGCATTCGCGGGAAGACCAGCGTTTGTCGCCTGATCGACGCCCACCTGCGGGGGGCGGGCTATCGGGTGTTTACCAAGACCACCGGGTCTACCCCCTGCTATATCGGCGTGGACGGCGTGGAGCATCAGATCCGCCGCCTGGGCCCCGCCAGCATCGGCGAGCAGCTGCGGATGATCCGCCGGGCCCACCGCCAGGGAGCGGAGATCCTCATTCTGGAGTGCATGGCGGTGCAGCCGGAGCTCCAGACCGTGGCCCAGCGGGACATGGTGAAGGGAGATCTCAATGTCATCACCAATGTGCGCTACGACCACATCTTTGAGATGGGGGAGGAGCTGCCGGAGATTGCCCAGAGCCTCTCCGCGGTGATCCCCGCCGGCGGCGCCCTGTTTACGGCGGACCGGGACTTTTTCCCCTTTTTCCAGGAGAAGTGTGGAAAACTGGGGACGGAGGCCATTCTCTGTACCCCGGATCAGTGGGCGCAAAATGAGAATGGGGCCATTGCCTGCGCCATCGGGACCTACCTGGGGGTGGACCCGGCCACCTTTGCCGACCACATCCAGGGCTACCAGGAGGACTTCGGCGCCCACCACCTCTACCCCACCCCCCAGGGGGGCGGATTTCTCAGCCTGTTTTCCGCCAACGATCCCCAGTCCACCCGGATGCTGCTGGAGCAGTATGTCCGGGAGCCGGAGAAGGCGGTGTTCCTCTACAACAGCCGGGCGGACCGGCCGGACCGGCTCCTGCTGTTTATCCGCCACTTCTTCACGCAGTTTCCCTGCGGCCCTGTCCTGGTCATGGGCGAGGGGCGGACGGCGGCCTGCCGCCTGCTGCGGAAGGCGGGGCTGAAGGATGTGAGGAGCGTCCGCACCTGGCAAGAGGCCCTGGCCGCCGCCGAGGAGGCCACGTTGGTGGGCGTCGGCAACATCAAGGGCCAGGCCTACCACATGATTGAATACTTTGAACAAGGGGGAGAGCGGAAATGAGCGAGCTTGCGGTACTGGCGCTGCTGGTGAGCCTGGTTTTTACGGAGTTCACCGATCTGATGCCCGGCGGGATCATTGTCCCCTTCTACTTCGTCCTCTATCTGGACGACCCGGTGAAGATCGCCGCCACGGTGATCTCCGCCCTCATCGCCGTGGGGGCGGTGAAGCTGCTGAGCAATGTGACCATCCTGTACGGGCGGCGGAAATTTGCCATGTATATCATTGTGGGCATCCTGGTGAAGATCCTCTTCACCTATGCCTACTTCGGCCCCTCCTATATGTTCTACAACCTGTCCATGACCATTGGCTATCTGGTCCCCGGCATCCTGGGGCGGCAGATGGAGCGGCAGGGCATCTGGCGCACCCTGGGCGCCCTGGCGGTGGTGACGCTGCTGATCCGCCTGCTGCAGATGGCATTGATGTAGGAGCGGAGCCATGAAGAGAAGAGATTACTTTCTGCTGGGGGCCCTGGCGATCCTGGGGCTCACCTGGGGGCTGCTGGTCCTTACCCGCACCTCCGCCCCGGCGGCGGACTACGACGACAAGCTCCGGGCTGCCCAGCAGACGGAGAAGTGCATTCAGGCCGTCCGCGCCCTGAAAGAGGAGCGGGGCGTACCCATTGACGCGGTCAGCGACATCAACGACACCGGCCTCATCGGCCAGGACTACTCCTTTATCACCACCACCCTGGGGAATCTGGAGGCCAAGCGGACCTCCACCAACCCCAACATGGCGGCGGTGGTGGTGGATATGTTCCACGAGCTGGAGCTGCAGCCCGGGGACAAGATCGCCATCAACTGCTCCGGCTCCTTCCCTGCCCTGAATCTGGCGGTGATGTGCGCTGTGGACACTCTGGGGCTGGACCCCATGCTGATCTGCTCCTTCGGCGCCTCCACCCACGGGGCCAACGACCCGGAGCTGACCTATGTGGACATGGAGAATGCCCTGGTGGAGCAGGGGCTGCTGCAGCACCGCAGCGACTACTTCTCCATTGGCGGCATGGAGGACATGGGCAAGGAGATGCCCAAGTCCGTGGTGGATGAGATTGTGAGCCGCCTCCAGAGCTACGGCTACACCTGGTTCGTGGACGACGACCTGATCCACAATGTCCGCACCCGCTACCAGATGTACCGAAACTACGGGGACATCAAGTGCTTCGTCAACGTGGGGGGCAACGACGCCTCCTTCGGCGACAGCAACATCATGGTCCACACCGAGGGCGGTATCCTGACGGAGCTGTCGGAGAACGACCGCTCCACGGGGCTGGTGCAGCTCTTCCTGAAGGACAACATCCCGGTGGTCCACCTGCTGAACATCAAGACCCTGGCGGCGGAGTACGGTCTGCCCCTGGACCCCACTCCCCTGCCCAAGCCCGGGGAGGGCGGCGTCTACTACCAGGAGGAGTACTGCCGGCCCCTGGCGGCGGCGGGATTTCTGCTGGGCGGCGGGGTGCTGCTGTGGGGCTGGCTGGACAGCCGGCGGAAAAAAGAGAAGCACAGCTGAAGATCCAAAATTTCCCCTTGAAATTTCCAGGGAAATCGTGTATACTATAATCCACACCATGAAATACCCTCCGCAAGCATTCGCGTTGAGGTTCCGGTCTCGCGCAATGGATGCCTGTGAACCATGTCAGGCGGGGAACCGAGCAGCATTAAGCGGGACGAAATGTGCCGCGAGGGTGCCGGTTCGGAGCGGATGCTTGCGGAGAGTATTTCATGGTGTGTTTTGCTGTGCAAAAGCACAGCAAAACTGTAGCAAAACCGGCCATGTGCCCGTGATGGTTTATGCCAGGCGCTGTTTGACAGGAGGCGGAACAATGTATCAAGCGTTGTATCGAAAGTGGCGGCCTAAGGCCTTTGCCGATGTGGTGGGGCAGGAGCACATTACCGAGACTCTGCGCCGTCAGGTGGCCCAGGGCAGGCTCAGCCACGCCTACCTCTTCACCGGTACCCGGGGCACCGGCAAGACCACCTGCGCCAAGATCCTGGCCAAGGCGGTGAACTGCCAGCACCCGGTGGACGGGGACCCCTGCAACCAGTGCCCCGCCTGTCTGGGCATCGACAACGGCAGCCTGCTGGACGTGCTGGAGCTGGACGCCGCCTCCAATAACGGTGTGGACCATGTCCGCGCCCTGCGGGATGAGGCCATCTACTCCCCCGCCAATGTGCGCTACCGGGTGTATATCGTGGACGAGGTCCATATGCTGTCCACCGCCGCATTCAACGCCCTGCTGAAGATCCTGGAGGAGCCGCCGGCCCACCTGATCTTCATCCTAGCCACCACGGAGCTGCACAAGGTCCCGGCCACCATCCTCTCCCGCTGCCAGCGGTTCGCCTTCAAGCGCATCCTGCCCCAGGAGATCGCCCAGCGCCTGCGCTATGTGGCCGGACAGGAGGGCATGGACCTGACGGACAGCGCCGCGGAGCTGCTGGCCCGCCTGGCCGACGGCGCCCTGCGGGATGCCCTGAGCCTGCTGGATCAGTGCGGCGCCGCCGGTGGAACCATTGACAGCGACCGGGTGCTGGATGTGCTGGGCCTGGCGGGCAATGTACAGACCGCCCGACTCATGGACTGCCTGCTGCAGCGGGATGTCCAGTCCTCCCTGCTGCTGCTGGACCAGCTCTACAGCGGCGGAAAGGATGTGGGGGCCCTGCTGGGGGAGCTGTCCGCCCTGGCCCGGGATCTGTTGATCCGCATGACCGCCCCCCAGGGGGGCGCGGCGCTGCTGTCCGGGGCCTACGACGAGGCCACCATGGACCATCTGACCCAGGGGGTCAGCCCGGTGCGGCTGATCCACATGGTCAACCAGCTGCAGAGCACGGCGGCGGCCCTGCCCATGAGCGCCAACCGCCGCACCGACGGCGAGCTGTGCCTCATGAAGCTCTGCGACGAGAGCCTGTGCGGCGATGTCACGGCCCTGGCGGCCCGGCTGGCCCGCCTGGAGGAGGGGGGACTCCCTGCCCCGCGGCGGAGCGGAGGGGCGGCTGCGGCCCACGCCGCGCCCAAATCCACCGCCCCGGTGGAGGCGTCCCGGCCAAAGGAGAGCGCTCCCCCGCCGGAGATGCCGCCCTGGGCGATGGATGAGCCCCCCTGTTCCCCCCCTGTGCCGGGGGACGACGACGCGCCGCCGCCCTACGGGGAGATCCCGACGCCTGTGGAGCCGAAGAGACGGACGGAAAAGCCGTCGGCCCCCACGGGCCCCGACGGGGAGCTGTGGCGGAGTATGGTGGAGCACTACAAGGAGCGGCTGACGCCCATGTACTGGTTCATGCTGGACGACGCCCAGGGCCACATGGAGGGGGACACCCTGGTGGTGGTCTGCGGCGACGATCTGACGCTGGAGAGCCTCAACTGCCCGGAGGTCAGCCAGGTGCTGAAGGATGTCACCGGGGAGAGGCTGGGCCGGACGGTCAATGTCCGCTACACCATGGGCAAAGGGGTGGAGATCCCCGCCGCCCAGGAGGAGGACAAGCTGGATACCCTTATCCAGTTGGGACAGAAATTTGACAGCTTTACGGTAAAATAACAGAAATCAACAACAGTAAGGAGAATATTAGCCATGGCAAAAGGCGGATTTCCCAGAGGGATGGGCAACAGCGGCATGATGCGCCAGCAGGCCCATATGCAGCAGAAGCTGCTGAAGATGCAGAAGGATATTGAGAAGGCCCAGGAGGAGGTGGAGGCGACCCTCTTCACCGCCACAGTGGGCGGCGGCACGGTGAAGGCCGTGGCCAGCGGCAAGAAGGAGCTGACGGAGCTGACCATCAACCCCGAGGTCCTGGTGCCCGAGGATGTGGAGATGGTGCAGGATATGATCCTCTCCGCCGTCAACGAGGCCCTGCGCCAGGCGGATGACGCCATGAGCAAGACCATGGACGGCCTCAACAGCCTGAACCTGGGAGCCTTCGGCCTGTAAATAACAGAAGACCGGCCCCGCCGCAAACTGTCAAAAAAGTGCAAGCACTTTTTTGAATAGCACTTCGCTTCGCGCCTTGCGGCCTGTGGCCGCTGCGACGCGCGCTCCGCCGCAGCGTAAAGAAAATATGCCGGTGGCATATTTTTAGCGTAGGCCGCAGCGGCTATGCCGCGAGGAAACCGTGCTATAGTGCTGCGCAGAAAATGATTTCACTTTTTTCGCCGCCTGTGGGCGGCGAACTCTGCGAGGCCCCTGACAACGGGACCGGCCCCGCCGCAATTTTGCGGCGGGGCCGGTCTTTTTGTTATGGCGCTCAGCCCAAAATGGGGAGACCCGCCAGGGACTGGCTGGCCAGGAGCAGCAGCGCCGCCGCCAGGGTCAGGACGGCGCGCTTGTGCTTCACGCCGGTGCTGTCCAGCTGGGCGGACATGGCGTTGAAGATCACCAGACAGATGGTGTAGGTCAGTCCGCCGGCAATGCCCACCCGCCCCGCGCCGGGGAGGGCGGCGAAGCCCACGGCCCAGGTCAGCGCGGCGAAGGCGGCGGCGGAGAGCAGTCCGGTCTCCAGATAATCCGTCCGGGCGCTGCCGAAGAGCCAGCGCTCCAGCACCATGGCCGCCAGGGACAGGGCCACCAGGGCGGTAATGGTGATCCGGGGCAGGATGTAGGCGGGCATCAGGGCCTTGGTGACGATGACCGCCAGGGCCAGGACCGTCAGCAGGCCCGTCAGGCAGAGGGTGTGGCCCGTTGACGGGGAGAGATTCCATTTTTTCATCATGGCTATGCCCCCCATTCTGTGGCAGAAGTGCCCACATCTGCGCCGGTGATATAGGCGCAGGCGGAGTTTACCGCTTTGGTAATGGCCTTGGAGGTGACGGTAGCGCCGGTGAGGGCGTCCACATTCTCCCCCACGGTCAGACCGCCGGTGGAGCCCAGGAACTGGCTGAGAAAGTCGGTGTCGTTCAGCGCCGTGGCCCCCAGGCCGAAGGTCTCGTGGAGATCCCGGACCACCAGGCCCGTGACCGCGCCGCTGCTGTCCACGCCGACCCAGAGGACCACGTCGTCGGCGTAGCCGTAGACGCCGGTCTCAATGAGGTAGCCGGGGCCGCTCTTCCACACGGCGCGGATGTTCTCGTCCTCCCCGGTGTAGGGCTGGGGGGTGAAGTCCTCCCCGCCGGGGAGGAGAAGCTGCATCAGCTTCAGCTCGGCGGCCTCCCGCCGGGCCAGGGCCATGTCCCCCAGGCCGTAGTTCACGGCGGTGACCAGACCGCCGCACAGGGCGATGGCCGCCAGGGACAACAGGATCCGTTTTATGTTCATGCCGCGCCTCCTTTCACTTCGCCGAAGCGGCGGGGCGGGGTGATGCGCTCCAGCAGGTAGACCGCGGCGTTCATCAGCAAAATGGCGTAGGTGACCCCCTCGGGGTACAGGCCCACATACCGGAACACGGTGGTCAGGATGCCGCAGCCCATGCCGTAGAGGATCTGTCCCCCTGGCGTCACCGGGGAGGTGGCGTAGTCCGTGGCCATAAACACGGCCCCCAGGATCACGCCGCCGGACAGCAGGCTGTAGAGCATCCAGGCCAGAGGGGACTCCCCCTTATAGAACACCAGGGTCAGCAGGGCCAGGGTGCCCAGATAGGCCGCAGGGATCCGCAGGGAGATGACCCGCCGCCAGACCAGATAGGCCCCGCCCAGCAGCAGCAGCGCCTCGTTCAGGGAGCCGCCGGAGCCGCCCAGCAGCATCTCCCACAGGGAGGCCTCGGGGAGGGCGGGCATCTGCATATGGTGGAGGGGCGTGGCGCTGACGATGATGTCCACGGTGCCGAAGAGGGACAGGTGCTGGCCGGGGGCGGCGTACCGCACCAGGGCGGCCGGAAACAGCAGCAGGAGAAAGGCCCGGGCCGCCAGGGCCGGGTTGAAGAGGTTCTGGCCAAGGCCGCCGAAGGCGCCCTTGACCACCACCACGGCGAACACCGCCCCCAGGGCGGCCATCCAGTAGGGCACGGTGGCGGGCAGAGTCATGGACAACAGAAGGCCGGTGACTGCGGCGGAGCAGTCGGTGACCGTGTTTGCCCGGCCCAGCAGCCGGCAGAGGAGCCACTCCCCAGCTGCCGCCGAGGCCACGCACACCAGGGCCACCGCCAGGGTCCGGGGCCCCTGGGAGAAGGCGCCAGCTACCAGAGCGGGGGCCAGGGCGATGAGTACATCCACCATGGTGCGGCGGATGGTGTCCCTCCCCCGGATGTGGGGGGAGGAGCTGACCGTCAGATTCATTGGGCAGATCCCTCCTTCACCTGTTGTTTTCCCCGGCGGATGGAGGCCACCAGGGGCAGCTTGCCGGGGCAGACGTAGGCGCAGCAGCCGCACTCGATACAGTCAAAGATGTGGTACCGCTGGAGCTGGGCCACATTGCCGGTGGCGCTGTAGCGGTGGAAGTAGAGGGGCTGCAGGTGCATGGGGCAGGCCTCCACGCACTTGCCGCAGCGGAAGCAGACGGGGTTGCTGATCTCGCCGTTTTCCCGCTGGCTGAGACAGAGAATGGCGTTGGTGGCCTTGACCACCGGCACGGCCAGGTCGCTCTGGGCCACGCCCATCATGGGGCCGCCGGCGATGACCTTCCACGCATCCTCCCGCAGCCCGCCAGCAGCCGCCAGCACCTGGGCGAAGGGGGTGCCCACCCGGACCAGGAAGTTCTGGGGCTGGGCCACAGCGGGGCCGGTGACGGTGACGATCCGGTCCAGCAGGGGCATCCCCTCCCGGACGGCCCGGCTCACGGCGGCGCAGGTGCCGGCGTTGAATACGGCGCAGCCCACATCCTTGGGCAGCTTGCCCGGGGGGACCTGGCGGCCGGTGACGGCGAAGATGAGCTGCTTCTCCGCCCCCTGGGGATACCGGGTGGGCAGAAGCTGCAGGGTGATGCCCTCCTCCCCCGCCAGCAGGGGCTCCAGGGCCTTGGCGGCGGCAGGCTTGTTGTCCTCCAGGGCGATGACCGCCCGCTGGGGGCCCACCGCCCGGCGCAGGAGCTTCACGCCGTCCACCACCCGCTGGGGCCAGGCCCGCAGCAGGGCGTCGTCGGCGGTGATGTAGGGCTCGCACTCGCAGGCGTTGACGATGAGGGTGTCCACCTGGCCGGCGGGGACGGCGGCCTTCACCCCGGTGGGGAAGGCCGCGCCGCCCATGCCCACAATGCCGGCCTCCCGCAGGATGGTCAGGAGGGCCTCCCCCTCCGGGGCGGCGGTGGTGTATGGGGTGAGGGCGCTGGCAAAGGTGTCCTGAAAATCGTTTTCAATGACCACGGCGGTGCGGACGCCGCCGGGACAGGGGCGGGCTTCAATGGCGGTCACCCGGCCGGAAACGGGGGCGTGGACGGGAACGCACAGGCCCTGTCCGTCGCCGATCTTCTGGCCCATGGTCACCTGCTCCCCCACAGCTACCAGGGGCTGGGCGGGGGCGCCGATATGCTGGCTCAGGGGAACGACCGCCTGGGCGGGGGCGGGGAGGGTGGTGATGCGCGCAGGGTCGGCAAGCTCCTTGTGCCCGCTGGGATGGATGCCGCCCCAGAATAAGCGTTTCATCAGTATATTCTCCATTCGTTAGGTTCGGATCGCGCCTTGAAACCCGTCGGTACAGTGGATGGTCCCGTCGGGCAGTACCCACAGGGCCTCCGCCCCGTAGGTGGACAGCAGGGCCTTCCCCGCCGCCTCGTCCATGGTGAACAGGGCGGTGGAGAGGGCGTCCCCCACCCCGCCGTCGGGGCAGAGCACCGTCACCGCCCGGTAGCGGTCCGCCGGGTAGGCGGTGTCGGGGTCGATGATGTGGTGGTAGCGGACGCCGTCCACGGTGAAGTAGCGCTGATAGTCACCGCTGGTGACCACCGCGCCGCTGGAGAGGGCCAGAGTGCGGAGAAATTCCTCCCCGCCGTCGGGGTCCTGCACCCCCACCACCCAGTCGCTGCCGTCGGGCTTTGCGCCCACCACCTGGACGTTGCCCCCCAGGCTGACGATCATGGGCAGCGTCCTGTTCCGGCAGACCTGCTCCAGGGCGTAGCCCTTGGCTACCGCCCCCACGTCCAGGCGCTGCTGGGGGTCGGCGAGGTAGACGGTGGAGGCCTCCCGGTCCAGGATCACCTGGTCAAAGCTGATGTGGGCCATGGCCTCCTCCAGGCCGGCGTCCTCCGGCAGGCGGGCGCTCTCCGGGTCCGCCACGGCGGCCTCCCGGGCGTCGTGCCACAGGCCCAGAACGCTGCCCATGGCGACGTTGACCTTGCCGCCGCTGGCGGTATACATCTCCCGGCAGAAGGACAGCAGATCCAGGATCTTTTCGTCCACCACCACGGGGCGGACTCCGGCGCTGTCGTTGACGGTCTTCAGATTGTTGATGCCCTCGTAGTCGTTATAGATGTCGTAGAGCTGGTGGTAGACCAGCAGCTCCCGGCGGAGATCCTCCACCTCCCGGCGGAAGTCCTCCTCCGCGTCGGCGTAGCCCACCACGGTGGTGACGGTGTCGAAGAGCTCCAGAAAGGTGGCCTCGAACCGCCGGGGGCCCGCTGTGCCCACGGCGGCGGGGGCGCAGCCGCCCAGCAGCAGGAGGCACAGGGCCAGAGGGAGAAGGCGCCGGATCATCGCAGCTCATGGGCCAGGGCCAGCACCTGCTGGAAGCTGCCCGGGTTCAGGGTCACGGAGGCGGCCAGGTCGGCGTCCGCCGGACCGCCCTTCTCGTTGAGGGCGATCCCCTGGATTTCCTCCACAGTCTTGCCTACGGCGTACTGGGCGAAGGCCTCCGCCTGCTCGCTCCACTCCTTGCCAATGGAGGAGGCCTTGTGCATACCGTAGTTCCGGCCCAGCTGGTTTTTGGTCAGCGGCACGGCGGTGATGTCCGTGGTGATGGTTCCGGCGCTGTCAAAATTCACCTTGCACTGGGCGGCGTCGATGATGCAGCTGGAGATCTCCTCCCCCCGGAAGGTGACGGCGGTGACGGTGGAGTCCACCTGGGCCAGGCCCGGCTCCTCCCCGGCGTCCTTGCTGCTGCCGGTGGAGGTGATGGCCGCCAGGGACAGGGTGTCCCCCTGGGCGGCCCCCAGGTGCCGGGCGCTGTCCACCGCCTGGGCCACGGCCTCCAGCAGTCCCCCTACAGAGATGGTGCAGGAGGCGGCCAGATCGGCCTCCGCCGGGGCGCCCTTCTCATTGAGGGCCATGCCACGCAGCTCCTCCACGGTTTTGCCCACGGCGTACTGGGCGAAGGCCTGGGCCTGCTGGTCCCACTCCCGGCCGATGGGGGAGTATTTGCCCATGCCGTAGTCGGTCCCCAGCTGGTTTTTGGTGGGGACGGGGGCGGTCAGGTCGGCGGTGAGCTTACCCTGGCCGGTGAAGGGCAGCTTGGCCTGGACGGCGTCAATGATGCAGTCGGCGATAACGCCGCTGTCATCCACCGTCACGGCCACCAGGGTCAGATCCACCTGGGCCAGGCCCGGCTCCTCCCCGGCGCTCTTGCTGGCGCCCAGGCTGGGCACCAGGGCCAGACCGGTCTTCAGCGCTGTGCCGTCGGCGGGGAGATCCGGCTGGGGCTGGGCGTTCTCCTCCGCCGGGGGTGCGGGGTCCCTGGGGGGAGCGATCACGGGGGTGCCGCTGCAGGCGGTCAGGGCCAGCAGGAGCAGCGCCAGGGTCAGTGCGGTCAGTTTTTTCATGTGTGTTCCTCCGTTGATTGATCTGATCGAAGAGCGCCGGGGCCCTGGCCGGTGGCCAGAAGCGCCCGGAAGAGGCCGGCTGCGGCGGCACCGGTGAGCAGGCCGGTGACCGTGCCCGCCGCCAGCAGCAGGGGCAGGTAGGCCGCCACATAGACCGAGCGCAGCAGGGCCATGGCGGCCAGGATCTGTCCGGCGCTGTGGGCGGCCGCCCCCAGCAGGCTGACGCCGTAGATGGACAGGGCCGGGATGTGCCGGGCCAGGGCCATGATCCCCATGGCCAGCAGCCCGCCCATGAGGGAGAAGGCCAGGGCGGTGACACCGCCGCCGAAGAGGGAGCCCAGCAGGCAGCGGACCGTCAGAATGGCGAAGGCCTGCCGGGTGCCCAGAAAGTAGAGGGCGGTGACGGTGGCGATGTTGGCCAGGCCCAGCTTCACCCCCGGCAGGGGGATCAGCAGCTGCAGAGGGATGAAGCGCTCGGCGTAGCTCAGGGCCAGGGCCAGGGCGGTGAGCAGGGCGCAGAGGGTGAGATCACGGGTTTTTTTCATGGCCGCCTCCTATCCCACTACCATGTCCACGCCGCCGTCGCCGCCCACCAGACGGACCTCCACCCGGTTGGGCAGGCAGACGATGGAGCGGCCGGGGGCGGAGATGGGGCCGGCGTGGACGCAGTCCTCCCCAGGGCAGGTGGAGGAGGCCATCCACACCTTGCCATCCTGAATGGTCACCACATTCTCGTAGTCCCCCGTCACGGTGATGGTCTCCTCCCCGGCCAGGGGGAGGGAGCGGATCAGCTCCCCGTCCCGGCGGATCTCCACCGTGACCGTCCCCCCGCCGGCGGCCCGGAGAAGAAACAGAAGGCCCAGCCCTGCGGCGGCAAGCAGGATCAGCAGCAGTACCGCCAGATCCCCCCGGCAAAAGGCCAGACGCTGGACAGGACGCTTTTTTCCTTGTGCCACGGGCTATCCCCTCCCTTCCCCTCCCGCCGGGCGGCGGAATCATTTGCAATGCAGGCAAAATTATAGCGTAAAATGGGGGAAAAGGCAAGAAACATTTGCAACACAACGGGGGAATTGTTACCAAATTTGAAAAATCCACCAGACAATAAAAATACCGTTCCCGGCACAATCTGTGCCGGGAACGGTGGCAGCTTATCAAAAAAGCCTCGCAGAGTTCGCCGCCCGCAGGCGGCGAATAGAGTGAAATCATTT
>CAUWCX010000035.1:0-25552 GCA_963557105.1 uncultured Oscillospiraceae bacterium | reverse complement strand
TACTTTCCCGGCGAGGGGAAAGTAACCCGGGGCGTGGGGCTGGAAGCCCCACAAGCCCGGATGAGCAGAATGTATCGTCCCCGCCCACCCGGCGAAAGGCGAATCAGCCCTCCGGGGTCCGGGGATGGAATCCCCGGGAGCTATCCTTCCCCTGCAAGAAGAAAGCCCCTCCCGGCCCCGCAGGGCCGGGAGAGGCAAAAGCCGCTAGTGTTGGTATTCAAACTCCAGATCGTACATGCTCACCAGATCGCCGTCCTGGATGCCCATAGCATCCAGCCGGTCGAAGAGGCCGCTGTCCCGGAGCATCCGGTCGAACCACATCCGGCTCTCGTAGTCGCCGAAGTTGGTGTTGGCAATGAGCCGCTGGAGCCAGGGGCCCTCCACCAGGTAGACGCCGTCCTCCACGGTGATGTTCAGGGGCTGGCTCACGTCCACTGTGGGCGGACGCTTCACATACTCCGGCTGGTACACCGTGACCGGGGGCAGCTCCCGCAGCTTCTCCGCAATGGCGTAGATCAGCTCGCGGGTGCCCTGGTGGGCGGCGGCGGAGATGGTGAAGATGGGGTAGCCCAGGGCCTCCACATGGGCGCGGAGAGACTCCAGCAGGCTCTCGTCCATGAGGATGTCCGCCTTGTTGGCCACCACGATCTGGGGCCGGTCGGCCAGCTCGGGGCTGTACTGGCGCAGCTCCTGGTTGATGGCGTCAAAATCCGCCACAGGGTCCCGGCCCTCGCTGCCGGAGGCGTCCACCACATGGACCAGCAGGCGGCAGCGGTCGATGTGCCGCAGGAAGTCGTGGCCCAGGCCGGCGCCGTCGCTGGCACCCTCGATAATGCCGGGGATATCGGCCATGACGAAGCTGCTGCCCTCCTCCACATAGACCACGCCCAGGTTGGGGTACAGGGTGGTGAAGTGGTAGTTGGCGATCTTGGGCTGGGCCCGGCTGACCACGCTGAGGAGGGTGGACTTGCCCACGTTGGGGAAGCCGATGAGGCCCACATCCGCCAGCAGCTTCAGCTCCAGCACCACGTCGTGGCGCTCGCCGGGCAGGCCGCTCTTGGCGAAGTGGGGGGCCTGGCGGGTGGGGGTGGCGAAATGGGCATTGCCCCAGCCGCCCTTGCCGCCCCGGCAGAGGATATAGGGCTCGTCCCCGGACATATCCTGGATGATCTCGTTGGTCTCCGCATCCCGGACCAGGGTGCCCCGGGGGACGCGGATGGTGAGGGATTTGCCGTCCTTGCCGCTGCGGCGGCAGCCGGAGCCGTCCACCCCGTTTTCCGCCACATACTTGCGCTTGTAGCGGAAGTCCATCAGGGTGGAGAGGTTGTCATCCACCTGGAGGATGATGTGGCCGCCCTGTCCGCCGTCGCCGCCGTCGGGGCCGCCGGCGGCAATATACTTCTCCCGGTGGAAGGCCACGCAGCCGTTGCCGCCGTTGCCCGCCTGAACGGTGATGCGGGCCTTGTCGATAAAGGTCGTCGCCATAGGGACACCTCCTGTTTTCTTTAGTATGCCCATTTTATCCTGCGGGAGGGCGTCCCGTCAAGAAAAAGCTCCTGAGCCGGGCTGGCTCAGGAGCTTCATCGTAAAACTTACTGCGCCTCGTAGACGGAGACCTGCTTGCGGTCCTTGCCCAGACGCTCGAAGCGGACAACACCGTTCGCCTTGGCGAACAGGGTATCGTCGCTGCCACGGCCGACGTTGACGCCGGGGTGGATGTGGGTGCCGCGCTGACGGACCAGAATGTTGCCGGCCAGAACGTACTGCCCATCAGCCCGCTTGGGCCCCAGGCGCTTGCTCTCGGAATCACGGCCGTTCTTGGTGGAACCAACGCCCTTCTTGTGGGCGAAGAACTGAAGACCAATGTTCATCATCGTTGTGTGCCATCCTTTCTGTAAGATGCTTGCGGGGGAGAGGGGGCCTATTCGGCCTCCATAACTTCGATATTGTCGGGATACTCGTTGTGGAGTTGGCTGAGATAGACCATCATGCCCGTCAGAACGGTCTGACAGGTGCTCTCCGCAGTCTGCCCCAGGGAGCCGGGGAGGCGGAGGGAGATGGCGGCGGTCTTCTCGTTGACCTTCACTGCGGCAGAGATGCCCATGACGTCGTTGAGAACGCACTCCACCAGGCGGACCGTGCTGGTGACGGCGGCGCAGACGATGTCCTCGCCCGCCGCAGCGTATCCGCTGTGGCCCACAGCGTCAAATCCCGTGATGCGGCTGCCTTCCGTGTGGAACGTAACAGTCGTCATCGCTTAGGCGTTGATCTTGGTGATCTCGACCTTGGTATAGGGCTGACGGTGACCCTGCCGCTTGCGGTAACCCTTCTTGGGGGTGTACTTGAAGATGCGGATCTTCTTGCCCTTGCCGTTCTTGACAATGTTGGCCTCCACAGTGGCGCCGGCCACGGTGGGGGTGCCGATGGTGGCGTTGTCGCCATCCAGGATCGCCAGGACCTGATCGAACTTGACCTGATCGCCAGCCTCCATGGGCAGCTTCTCGATGAACAGGGTCTCGCCCTCGGCAACCTTGTACTGCTTGCCGCCGGTAACGATGATTGCGTGCATACCTTTTGCACCTCACTTTCCTTTATTATGAAGCACATACCGCGCTTCTTTACGGGCGCGCTATCGTAGGTGTCGTCCATACCCATGCGGACATGGGCGCACTTATACCCATTCAAAGCGGCTTACCTAGTATATCGGAAGAATCCGCGCTTGTCAACACTTTTTTGCGGGAAAAACACAAAAAATTTCCAAAATGCGGGATCAGTAGGCCAGGTCCGCCGCCGTCCAGTCCTGGATGATGCTGCTGTAGTAGGCGCACTGGGCTTTCGCCAGGTCCACGTCCAGGTTGATGTAGTTGCCGCACTCCACGGGGCTCTTGCCGGGCATGGGGCCGTCATAGGCGGCGCCGGCGGCAAAGACCTCCCGCAGCAGGGCGATGGCCTGGTCCTCGGAGAGCCTGTCCCCATCGAAGAGGAAGTAGAACCCGGTCTGGCAGCCCATGGGGCCGAAGTAGATCACCGCGTCCCGGCTGGTGCTGTTGCGCAGGAGGGTGGCGATGATGTGCTCCACGGAGTGCATCTCGGCGTTGGTCAGCAGGTCCCCGGTGTTGGGCTTTTTGAAGCGCAGGTCAAAGGTGGTGACATTTCCGTCCCGCCGGGACAGGTACAGCCCCGGCTCCAGCTTATTGTGGTCCACCTGGAAGCTGGCGATCCGTTCCATCATGCATCCTCCTTACTTTCCGTCCCGCAGCGCCCGGGCGAAGGGCAGGACGATCTGGTTGAGCTTCTCCATGGCCTGGGCGAAGTTGAAGTACTCCTGGGCGTTGTTCTCCTGCAGCAGGCGGTCGGAGACGGACTTCAGGGCGGTGAACTTCACCCCGTTGCGCAGGCACACCTGGGCCACGGCGCCGCCCTCCATCTCGCAGAGGGTGGGGGAGAAGGTCCTGGCCACCCAGTCCGCCCGGCTGCCCCGGGTCATGAACACATCCCCGGTGGCCACATCCCCGATCTCGTGGGCCACGCCCAGGGACGTCAGGATGGCCGCCGTGCGCTCCGGCTGGTCGGTGGGGAAATAGACCTGGTTCACCGTGGACACCAGGCCCACGGGGTCGCCGATGGCGGTGGTGTCCACATCGTGCTGCACGAAGCCCTTGGCCAGGACCACGGCGCCGATGGGCAGATCCAGGAAGCTGCCCGCCACACCGGCGTTGACGATCCAGTCCGGCCGGTAGCGGTCGATGACCAGCTGGGTGCTCATGGCGGCGTTGACCTTGCCGATGCCCCCGGTGTAGGCGATGATGCCCGGCTCGATCTCGTAGACCAGCAGCGATCCGGCGGCCTGGTCAATGACCTTGCCGCCCATGGCCAGCAGGCTGGCCAGCTCGCCCTCCATGGCGTAAGAAAGTGCGATATTCATATGCTCCCTCCCTGTAGATGGTGGTTTGTCCCAGTATACCACAAACCGCCTCCCCGGTAAAGGGAAAAGATTTATCGAAAAACAATAAAAATATATTGACAAACGAGATGAAAGGCGGTAAGCTGGACCTACCAAAGCAAAGGAGGCGGAGGAAAATGAAGCGCGTAGGTCTGGTGCGGACCCTGAAGGGGGTCGTGGTATTTCTGGCGGCCATGGGGGCGCTCTTTTATGCCCTGGTGTTTCCCCAGGTGATCCGGGAGATGGGGGAGGTGGACTTCCCCTGGCTGGTGGCCCCGGCCACTGTGGCGGTGAGCCTCAGCGCCATCCCCATTGGGGCGGCCCTGGTCCTCTTCTGGCGGATCTGCACGGAGATCGGACGGGACAACTCCTTCAGCTACTGCAATGCCCGGTATCTCACGGGGATCGGCGTGTGCGCCCTGGTGGACTGCGGCTACTGCGTGGTGGGGACGGTGACGATCTTTGTCATCACCGGCGGACACCTGGGGGTGCTGCTGCTGAGCATGGCGGCGGTGATGGGGGGCCTGGCCATTGCCCTGGCCGCCTTCCTGCTGAGCCATCTGGTGCTGAAGGCCGCGGAGCTGAAGGCAGAGAACGACCTGACGGTCTGAGAGGAGGCGGAGGAATGCCCATTGTGGTGAAGTTGGATGTGGCGCTGGCCCAGCGGAAGATGTCCCTCAGCCAGCTGTCGGAGCAGGTGGATGTGACCTTGGCCAACCTCTCCATTCTGAAGACCGGCAAGGCCCGGGCCGTGCGGTTCTCCACCCTGGAGGCCATCTGCAAGGCCCTGGACTGCCAGCCGGGGGACATTTTGGCGTATGAGCCGGAGGAGATAGCGGACAGCGATGTACACGGCGGTGGCAGATGAAGCGGTGAAGGGGGGATTTGGATGAAACGACTGCCGTTCTGGCTGTTGATGTGTCTGCTTTCTGTGGCAAATGGGGTGATTTTTTTCCGGCTGACCGCTGTCGTTATGGCGCGGGGGATACCGGATGTGGACAACCAGGCAGCACTGCTGATGATCCCGTTTTTCTGGATCGCAGCGGCCGTTGCACTTGTCCTGCTCAACATAGCCACGCTTGTTGATGGGCGGCACATCCCAAAGGATGCTGGAGTGGACCCGCTGGCTGCCTTCCGGTTTGCGGGACTGAGTGGGCGGGCCATGGCCGAAAGGGTGGCCTTTCTGGCTGCCGCTGTACTCCTGGTGTATTTTGCGCTTCACTTTGATCACCGGGCAAGGCTCCTGTCTGCCGCCTATGCCGCAACCGGAGGCGTGCTGCTGATTTTACTCTACGGCTGGTGGAGTGCCGCGATGAAAAGCCGGTGAAGGTGATGGTGGAGAGAGCTCGGCCAGGGGATAGTTCGGTTTACGAGGAGGAGGGACCGGGGCGGGGAGATGGAATGGATACCGCCCCGGCTGGTTTGGCTGCCGGATGCACTTTTGAGCGCCGCGGCGCCCTACCGGTTCAGCACCCAGACCCCCAGGTTCAGGTAGGCGGCGAAGGCCACCCACAGGAGGTAGGGGAGCTGGAGCCACCCGGCGGGGCGGTCCACCCGGCGAAAGGCCAGGAGCATGGCCAGGATCAGCAGCCACAGCACTGCCAGCCACAGAAGGGCAAGGCCGTACCGCCCGGTGTTGAAAAAGAGGACGCTCCAGAGAAAGTTGGCCCCCAGCTGGAGAAGAAAGAGGGCCAGGGCCCGCTGCCGCTGCCGGGAGGGGGGCGACAGGGCCACCCGGGCCGCCCCCACGCCCATGAGGGCAAAGAGGATGGTCCAGACCACGGGGAACACGGCGCTGGGCGGGGTGAGGGGCGGCTTTTGGACGCAGGCATTGAAGCGCTCCACCCCCTCCCGGGTCACCCAGGCGGAGAGGGCGCCCACAGCCTGGGCCAGCAGGATGCAGAAAGCGTAGGTTTTTCCGGTCGTCAGGTTCATGTTGTTCACCTCCCGGATAGGGTATGCCGCCGGGGCGGAGGCGTATGCGCCCCGCACCAGACAAAATTTTCCCGTGCAGGTTTATCCTTCCTTTTTTCTCGGGGCTGTGGTATAGTACGGTCAAGGACCCCACTGCCATCCGGCAGGGAATAGACAGGAGGAAAGGATATGCCAAAATATATTATGGCCTTCGACGCCGGGACCACCAGTAACCGCTGTATCCTCTTTGACCAGCGGGGGGAGATCTGTTCTTCCGCCCAGAAGGAGTTTACCCAGTTTTTCCCCAAGCCGGGCTGGGTGGAGCATGACGCCAACGAGATCTGGGCCACCCAGCTGGGCGTGGCGGTGGAGGCCATGGGCAAGATCGGCGCCACGGCGGCGGACATTGCCGCCATTGGCATCACCAACCAGCGGGAGACCACCGTGGTGTGGGACAAGCGCACCGGCGAGCCGGTGTGCAACGCCATCGTCTGGCAGTGCCGCCGGACCAGCGCCTACTGCGACGAGCTGAAGCGCCAGGGCTATACGGAGATGATCCGCCGGAAGACGGGCCTGGTGGTGGACGCCTACTTCTCCGGCACCAAGGTCCACTGGATCCTGGAGAACATCCCCGGGGCCCGGCAGCGGGCGGAGCAGGGGGAGCTGCTCTTCGGCACTGTGGAGACCTGGCTCATCTGGCGGCTCACCGGGGGAAAGGTCCATGTCACCGACTACTCCAACGCCTCCCGGACCATGCTCTTCAACATCAACACCCTCACCTGGGATGAGGAGATCCTGAAGCTGCTGGATATCCCCGCCGCCATGCTGCCCACCCCCATGCCCAGCAGCTGCGTCTACGGGGAGACCGCCCCAGGCTTCTTCGGCAGCCCCATCCCCATCGCCGGTGCGGCGGGGGATCAGCAGGCAGCTCTCTTTGGCCAGACCTGCTTCGCCCCCGGCGAGGCGAAGAATACTTACGGCACCGGCTGCTTCCTGCTGATGAACACCGGCGAGGAGCCGGTATTCTCCAAAAACGGCCTGGTGACCACGGTGGCCTGGGGCCTGGACGGCAAGGTGAACTACGCCCTGGAGGGGTCCATCTTCGTGGCCGGGGCCGCCATCCAGTGGCTGCGGGACGAGATGCGGCTCATCGAGTCCGCCGCCGACAGCGAGTACCATGCCGGCAAGGTGAAGGACACCCTGGGCTGCTATGTGGTCCCCGCCTTTACGGGGCTGGGCGCCCCCTACTGGGACCAGTACGCCCGGGGGGCCATTGTGGGCCTCACCCGCGGGGTGAACAAAAACCACATCATCCGGGCCACCCTGGAGTCCATCGCCTATCAGGTCAGCGATGTGCTGGAGGCCATGCGGGCGGACTCCGGCATCGAGCTGACCTCCCTGAAGGTGGACGGCGGCGCCAGTGCCAACAATGTGCTCATGCAGATCCAGGCGGACATCCTCCAGGCCACGGTCCACCGGCCGGTCTGCGTGGAGACCACCGCACTGGGGGCGGCCTATCTGGCGGGCCTGGCCGTGGGCTACTGGTCCAGCCAGGAGGACGTGCGCCTGAACTGGGCGGTGGACCGCTCCTTCTTCCCCACCATCACCTCCGCCCAGCGGGATGAGAAGCTCTTCGGCTGGAAGCGGGCCGTGGGCCGGGCCTTCGACTGGGCTGTGGAGCGGTAAGCGGCCAACGGGGTAGGACAGTTTGCGAAAAAAGATCCGACCGATGATTGAAATCATCGGCCGGATTTTTTTGTGTTGACCTTTTTCAACCCTCCTCGGGGTGTACAATTCCGGCGGGCGGCAGTCGAACTGGATACGAGATGCTGTCTCCGCGGACAAATTGCTGGCGCTCATCGAAAGCGGTGTGGCGGGCAAGGTGCTGGCCTGCATCGGCAACGCAAGCCGCCTCGCCATTTTGGCGGAGATCCTGCGGGGGCCCAAAACCGTGGCGGCCCTTGTGGAAAAGTGTGGATTTGGGTCCACGGGGCAGCAGCTGTAAAATGGGTGCCCGCCGCACCGGTTGCATGATAAAGGCTCCCCGAGTAGGGGGAGCCTTTGGCGTGGGCATAAATGCCTGGTGGATAGACTGGGGATTGAAAGAGACCGAACACTTTGCCTATCGTTACTGATCGATCGATGCGATCCGAACTGCCGATGCCATTCCACCATCACCATATGATGGATTTTTGATAAAGCGGTCTGCGGATTCGCTCAACTTCTGGCCGGTTTTTCTTGAATGAATCATTTCATTTTCCCATCCAAGCAATCTTGAACTTGAAATCGTTTCCATATCGATCAATACGTTTATCAGATGATCGCGGTAACTATTTTTATGTTTTTCTATGATATAACGCATAAGTTCAAGCCGTTTATCCATGCTTCTTATATTCGCGGAAGCGGGAGCCGTTCGATAGTTGATCAATGGCTTTTCCACAATTCCAACATGAGCCTCTGGCCTGGTTTCTAGCATACTTAAAAAGAAATCCCAGTCCTCAAATCCTGAACGCATAGTTTCGTCATAACCCTTACACTGTTCATAAGCTTCCTTGCGGAATATGTGTGTTGCAGGACAACAGTTGTGAGATAAAAACGGGACGATATTTCCGCCAGTAGGACAGACCAGTGCATCTAAGATCCCGAAAGTACGCATCCAAGACGAAGCTAGAACCATGTTGGGATCATCGCAGAGTAATTTGCTCACATTTTCAATATATCCGGCTTCAAGGTGGTCGTCTCCATCAAGAATCAACACCATTGATGATTGTGTTTCCTTGATACCGGCATTTCTTGCTGCCGATACTCCGCCGTTCTCTTGAAAAAGTATAGTCACGGGAACGGGCAATTCGGCATCGTTTTGTATACTTGTTAATATATTGAGAGAATATTTATCGGTCGAACCGTCGTCTACAAGGACAATCCTGTTGGGCAGCAGGGTTTGGCTGCATACGGATTGAACTGCTTCCCAAATCATCGACCCTTGATTATAGCTTGTGATCACCACGTCCACATCGGGGTTTAAGGCATTTCCAACTGTTCGTGTACACATAATTTTCCATCTCTTATGCAACTTCTGGTTTTACCGGATTGTCGTTGGCTCAGCGGCTGAACAAAATGATGATGTATCCGCAGAGGATGCAGCTTAGGGGCGCTATGCTTCTCTCTCAAAAATAATCTGATAGCATACCGGGGTGTTGACCCCGGATTTCTCGTTGATGGGGGTAACGACCTGGGTCAATCGCCAGCCCTGTTCTGCTTCGGCAAGGATGACCTTTTTGCATTCGTCAAAGGTAATGCCCGCCAGGCCGAATTGCTTCTTCACTTCAACAAATTTGTATTTGTACTTTTTCATGGCGCCTTGCCTCCTAATTTCCCATGCCATGGCGGTGGTCGCCGTCTGGCTATAGGCAGTCTTGCAGGTAAACTGCATTTTCATATTTCCATAGCGCAAAGAAGGGGAGATAAACAGAACGCTATTTGGACGCCTTGCATGACTTGGCTGCAATAACTGCGCCGGCGACGGCAAGTGCATAGAAAAAAAGGATAATGTAGCACTCGAAATTGCTGAGAGCAAATATATGCAGAACGCTTGACCATGCGCCGGGCTGAACGATAGAGGCGCAGGCGATCAGCCAGCCGGTTCCGCCGATGACGCCGCACAGCATTAAGACGCAGCCAAAAATCAAATTTTTCGTGCAAACACACCACTTGTCAGATCGATATTCTCCGGCGCTTGGGTAAAAATCATGCCGGGACAGGCCAATATCTCTTCAGCTGATCTTCTCCACGGTGATCTTCTCCACCAGGGCGGCGATCTCCTCCCCGGTGCCCAGCCAGTCGTTGAAGGCGGTGGCGCAGCCGGCGGCAACACCCAGCTGCAGGGCGCTGGCAAAGCTCTCCGTCCGATGCAGGCCCGTGAGGAAGCCCGCCACCAGGGAGTCCCCGGCGCCCACGGAGTTGCGGACCGTGCCGCCGCAGGCGGCGGCGTAGTACAGCTCCTGCTCCTCCGTCAGCAGGAAGGCCCCGCCGTTGCCCATGGACACCAGCACGTTCCTGGCCCCCTCGTTCTGCACCTGGCGGGCTAGCTCCACCCCCTCGGTGAAGTCCAGATCCTCCACGCCGAAGAGGGCCCCCAGCTCCGCCAGGTTGGGCTTCACCAGGTAGGGGCGGCACCCCAGGCACTGCCACAGGGCCTCGCCGGCGCAGTCCAGCACCGTCATGCAGCCCGTGGCCACCACCTGCTGGAGGATGGACACATAGAAGGGGATGCTCTGGGCCCAGCCGGAGAGGACCACCGTGTCCTCCGGCTCCACATTCCGCAGCAGCTCCAGCAGGCGGGTCATGTCCTCCGCCGGCAGCTCGGGCCCCTGGCCGTTGACCGCCGTCTCCGGCTGGCCCTTGAATTTCACGTTGATACGGCTCTGTCCCCCGCCGGACAGCTCCAGCAGGCGGTGGGGGCAGTCCAGGTCGTCCAGCAGGTCCCGGATGGTCTGGCCGATGCGCCCGGCGGCAAAGCCCAGGGCCATCGTCTCCATGCCCAGCCGCTGGAGGATCACGGACACATTGATCCCCTTGCCGCCGGGGTAGATGGCCTCGCTCCTGGTGCGGTTCACCCGCCCGGGGACCAGGTCGCACTCCACCGTATAGTCCAGGGAGGGGTTGGTGGTGATGGTATAGATCATGAGTAGCCCTCCTATCCAATTCAGTAGGGCCATCCTATCACAAAATCCGCCGGATTTCAAGGGATAGCCCCCAAAATCCGGCGGATCGGCAGTTATTTGACAAATTGCTCAATGGCGCGGTTCAGCTCCTCGATGGTGTCCAGGTCGTGGTGCTCCACGGCGTCCACGATGCAGTGCTCCAGGTGATCCTTCAAGATCACCTTGCCGGTGCTGTTGATGGCGCTGCGGACGGCGGCCAGCTGGATGAGCACCTCGGAGCAGTCCCGCCCCTCCTCCACCATGGCCTTCACCCGCTCCAGGTGGCCGATGGCCCGGGCCAGGCGGTTGACCACCGCCTTGGTGTGGGTGTGGCTGTGGCGGTGGGTATGGGGAATGCCCTGCGCATGCATGGCGTCGTGGTCCATTTCGGCGGGAGAGGGCGCCTGTTCTTCGCACATATCCAGCACCTCGCTTCTCTTGCATTCTCGGTACAGTATAGCAGGTCTTCCCCCCGGGCACAAGCCCCGGCGGGGGATATGGGGACCATCAGCGCACCTGGTCGAAGTAGGCCCCGGTGTGGCACTGGACATTCAGCAGGGACAGCACCGCATCGGGCTGGATCTCCTGCAGCAGGTCCTTGACGCTGCCGCCGTAGTACCGGGCGTCGATCAGGTGCAGCTCCCCCGCGGCCAGGGACAGGTAGGGGCCGGGGGCGATGGCGAAGGACTCCCGCAGCACCGCGATCACCGGCCCCGCGGGGTTGTCCCGGTTCTCCACCACCAGGTAGGGGCAGTCCCCCTGGAGCACGGCGCCGTAGCTGTTGCCGTTGTAGTAGTCCTCCGGCACGATCTTCTCCTCATTGTAGAGGATCTCAAAGCCGCCGGTGCGGTCCAAGCTGGTCTCCGGCGTGGGGCCCGGCACCCGCAGGCGCAGGGCGGGTTCCCACCGGGGTACCGGCAGGATGAAGTCCTCCGGCTGGGCGAAGACCGTGGTGACCCGGCGGCCCTGGGACCCCAGGAAGGCGTCGGCCCACACCCGGCGGTCAAAGTTCTCCTCCGCCAGGACGGCGGTATCCATGTCCAGGCCGTAGCGGTGGTTCAGCTCCTCCGCCAATGTCCGGGCGGCCCAGAGACCGGCGTCCATGGTCCAGTGGTGGTCCGTGGCGTAGAAGCAGCCGTAGTGGTCCAGCCCGTCCTGATGGAGATTTTCCCGCAGGTCCAGGCAGTCCACCCCCGCCGGCGCGATCCGCTCCAGCAGCCAGTCGGCCTGCTGGTTGTTGTTGGTCATCTCCGGGAAGGGCAGCTGGTCGTCTATGGCGCAGAGCTTGCAGGGGGCCTGCACATAGAGGTAGGGGCAGTCCAGGTTTTCCGCCACCCAGGCGTCAAAGGCGGTCACCTTCTGGTCCACCTGGGTCAGGTAGTAGTAGAAGTTGCCGATGCTATCCAGGTAGCCGTTCTTCAGCCGCACCACCTCCGGGCTGGTGCTCTCGAAGATCCACTTGCCCGCCGCCCGGTTGATGCGGGCGTTGGCCTCCTGCAGGACCATGCGCCCCGGCAGCTCCGTGGTGCAGAAGCCCTGGCAGGTGTCCTCGAACCAGTCCACCAGGCCCCGGTAGGTGACGCCCTCCGCCCCGGGGGCGTACCGGGAGACGGCCACCGGCTTCTGCTGGCCGGTGCCCACCCGGACCACGCCGGTGAGCACCAGGGCGAGGCAGACCCCCAGGGTGGCCAGGAAGAAGACGGCAGCTGCGGTTTTTGCTTTTTTCATGGCCTCTCGCCTCCTAGAAGTTGAAGTAGATGAAGGGGTTGTAGGTGCTGCTCACCACATAGGTGATGACCACCAGCAGCAGCGCCGCCTGCCCCGCCGCCTCCAGCCAGGCCCGGGGAGTCTCCGGGATGCGCTGCCACAGCTTGTGCCAGGGCAGGCAGCAGGCCACGGCGGCGGCCAGATAGACCTTCATGTTGCCGAAGTAGTACAGGAAGTCCGCCATATCCCCCCGGCCGCCGGTGAACATGGCGGCCAGGTAGGACCCGGCGGCGGAGATGCTCTTCGCCCGGAACAGCACCCACAGCATCAGCACCCAGAAGAGGGTCCACACCCGGCTGAGCTTCCCCAGCTTCTGGTGGATGTGGCCGTATTTCTCCGCCATGAGCAGCAGGAAATAGCCCATCCCCCACAGGATGAAGGTCCAGTTGGCCCCGTGCCAGATGCCCGTCAGGAGCCACACCACAAAGAGGTTCATTAGGTGCCGCCTTGGCCCCACCCGGTTGCCCCCCAGGGGGATGTAGACATAGTCCCGGAACCAGGTGGACAGGGAGATGTGCCACCGCCGCCAGAAGTCGGTGATGGACACCGCCAGGTAGGGATGGTCAAAGTTTTCCAGGAAATGGAAACCAAACATGCGGCCCATGCCGATGGCCATGTCACTGTAGCCGGAGAAGTCGAAGTAGATCTGCAGAGCGTAGGCCACGGCCCCCAGCCACGCCATGGGGGCGGAGAGGGGGTGAACCAGTTTATGGCGAAATAGATGTAATAAAATCAGAAAGGAAAAGCACAATCCAGACGGAACCGGCGGCGCGGTCAAGAAATATTGTGGAAACACAAGGTTTCTGCTATAATGGTGGAGAACACTTGACGATAGAGAAGGAGGCGGGAGCCTATGTACATCAGTTATCAGCCGCTATGGGACACCCTAAAGGAGCGCGGCATGAGGAAAGAGGACTTGCGGCTTGCCGCCGGTCTGACTACAAATATGATCGCCAACATGGGCAAGGGCGAGCATATCAGCATGAAAACGCTGCTGCGTATCTGCGGGACGCTGGACTGTGATATTGCAGATGTGATTGCTTTAGAGCGGGACTGAAATTTTGCAACAAGGAGTGAATGCGGTATGATTGATAGTTTTGACAATGCTTTTATTTTGGACAGAATGTTTGGACATGATATAGATGTTTTTAATAATGCAGTCTTATGTGAAGTGAACTTTGGTTTTGGAAGTAATATCCCAATAAGTCCACATCCACAAAATATGCAACTTTCACTTGAGTTTCAAACTTTCTGTAAGGTACTCAATCCGCCAAAACGATGGAAACGAGATACATGGGATTCTGTTTATATCCGCATTACAGTATACCCGATTAGTATAGAGATGAACTTGAGAGAAGCTGATATGGGGGAGCATCCGCTTAAAGTGCTTTCACATAGAACAGAATTTTTATATCGTACAGATTTGACACCTGACTATAGTTTGCCTTATTACTGTACAGAATTTATATTTGAGAAAAACTATCAAATAAAATTTGTTCATTCTATTGGGCATATACAGCATATGTCAAATCACAAAGAATACATACAATGAGTCAATAAACTTGCTGAACTCCGGGCCAGCCTGACCCGAAGCGGCCAGCCATAGACACACCCCCTGCTGGGACACTTTGTCCCAAAGCTGAGGGCATGACCACCCACCCCCAACCTCTGGACACTTTGTCCAGCCAGCGGGCGGCAGCAACAGAATACAGACCCCCCCAAGCAGGAAACTACGGTTCCCTGCTTTTTTATTTCCACCCCCTACGCCGGAAATTCATGCCGGAGTGCTTGATAAGCGGGGACTTGCGGAACAGCTTTTTCAAGGTGGTGCGTTCTTCTTCCGAGAGCCGCTTATATTTGAGCTGGAACGCCTTGCAGAACAGCTCCGTAAATTGCTGTACCCTGTCCCCCGGCGACTGCATGGCCTTTTGGACTTCCCGGATCAGCTCATCAGCGGGCGTGACAGCCGGGGCGCTTTCGCTGTCACTCTCATGGGCTTTGCGGATGTCTTGCAGAATGGCGTCCCATGTTTTGTGCGTCACATGACAGAAAAAATCTTCCTCTTGTATCTGTCCGGCTTCCAAGATTTTCAGATAGCGGTCTGTGGCGGCTTCGGGATGGGCTTCCAGTATCATAGCCCGCACAGCGGCCAAAGCGGTGTTCATATCGTGAAAGCGCATGGTTGCCATCCCATCCACATAGATTTCCGCGTCTGCCAGCAGCTCCGCAAATTTGTCATGGGTGATGATTTCGCACAGCAGCCGGTTGTTGACCCGCCCGCTTTTCAGCAGCGCCACCGCTTCATCGGTCAGGTGCAGCTCCGCAAGGGGCGTGTTTTCATGCACCCGGTTGTCGCTCAGGCCCAGCAGATAGTCCACCGTCACCTGATAGAAGTCGGCCAGCTTTAAGAGGCTGCCGTGGTTGATCTCCTTGTCCTCGTCATTCTCATAGCTGCCGAGGGCAGATTTTGAAAGGCCGACCTGTTCCGCCAGTTCTTCCAGCTTCAAGCCCCGCTCCACCCGTAAATCCTTCAGCCGCTCCTGCACTGAAATGTGAGTTTTCATCCCGGCCACCCCTTCCCGCGGCTGACCCGCCGCCGTTTTCTTCCATTATAGCATACCATTCCGCAATCGTGGAATTTTTCGTTTTTGGAGCCGATTTCCTACTTTATGGACATACGGGCGAGGGAACAAAAATGGTCTATGATATGGGTAGTTCATCGATGGATTATTCCAATCGAATGACCGGCCTGTATGGGATATGCCCCCCGGCGATGTAGCGCGGCGACCTGCGGCGAGGAAATGGAGGAACCTTGACCGCAGCGAGCGTACCAACGGGGGCGAAACGCCGCTGAAAGAGCCAGGGGCAGGAACGACATTAGGGAGAACCGGCGAATATGGACACCGAATTGATACTGAAACACAACAATCCGATAGGGCATAGTCTACCCTATCCGTACTACTGTGGGGGATTTCAGAGCGGCTCTACGGCTGTTTTTTCCTTGAAAATCGCCCCGAAACACAACACAAAAATCTGCTGTCCGTCCACTCCGGCTGTTACGGCTGACTGGGCGGATTTTTTGATGATAGGAGCCAATATGCCGAGAATGTCAAAAAAGAGGAAGCTGGAGCTGTCCTTCTTCCTCAACGAGCGCGGACGGGTGGCGCACAACGGCCTTTGCCGGAAATGCCGCCACGCCTGCAAACAGAGCTTCCGGGCGGTCATCATTGACTGCCCCAAGTATCTTTCCAAACGAGCCAGGAGAAAGGGGGACGCCTGAATGGAAGTTGAATTTTTAACCGCTGACACCGCCCTGCCGCCCTGTCTGCCCCTGCCGGGGGCCATGCTGGGGCTGCCGGTGAGCAGCACCGCCAAGGTCATGTATGCCCGTCTGCTGGGCGAGATTTATACGGCGGGGACGGAAGACATCAACGGAATTTTATTTATCCACTTTCCCATTGCGGAACTGGCGGCAGCGCTGGGGCGCAGCGCACAGACTTGCAAGCGAACCTTGCGGGAATTGGAGGACGCCGGATTGATCCTGCGGGTGCGCCGGGAGATTGGAGCGCCGAACCGGATTTATGTCCTCATTCCAAGAAGCTAAACCGTTGAAAAACAGAAGAATAAGCCGCCCAAAACCGTTTTACAAAAGATTTCAGGTTTGCTATAATAAACACATGAAATTGAGCGTTTGGATGAAACATTTCAATGTACGGGAGGGTTCATAATGTGGATATTTATTTTAGTGGCAGTCATCGCAGTACTACTCATTCTTTACATTAAATTCTATAACCGTTTGCGGCGGCTTTCCGTCAAGGTGCAGGAAGGCAGCGCAGGCATTGATGTTGCTTTGGAGAAACGCTACGATATGCTGTCAGAAGAAATTGAAGCAGTAAAAAAGTATCTGGCACATGAGTATCAGATCTACACAGAAGTCACATCTACCCGCGCGGGGAAAGAACTGAACGAAAGCATATTTCAGGAAAAGAAACAACTGTCTGAGGAAGCGGTCAAAGCAATCAGCGAGACGATTACCGAACAGCAAAAGCAGATGGAAACAATCCGACAGCAGTTGGAGCAGCAGCGAGGGCAGGATCATTCTTTTGGAGCGGAAACACCGGGTATGGGAGGCGACGGGCTGATCGGACATCAGGTAAGTCTGGATCGGAAACTTGGCTTGCTTGCTTCCGCCCAGCAGGGACTCACCGGGGTCAACTCTGCCATCAATGCACTGGCTGAGCAATACCCAATTCTTTATTCCTATGCGTCCATGCAGCATTTTCAGCAGGATATTTTTGACGCAGAAGAACACTTACAAGCGGCGAGACGGTTGTACAACTCTAATGTATCTTTGTATAACCAGAGAATTAACACATTTCCTTATCTGCTTTTAGCAAAACTTCATGGTATGAAAGAAGCGAAGTTTTATACTGTGGAAGAAAAGAAAAAAGACTTTAAGGTGCAGTTTTGAGAAGAAAGGAAAAAAGATGTATGAAAATGGTGGAACAAAATATCAGCGGTGTCAAGCTGGAACAGTTGCGGCAGAACGCTGTTAAAAAGCATAAGATTCTGCGGAAGCTGCTCCCGGTGTGCCTGATTTTATTTATAGGATTGACACTGGTAAAAAACCGATTTTTGTTTGTCTCCATCAGCGAATATGGCTTTGGAGACCCAGCAACTCAGGGGGCCTTTTGGGGTCTGATCGGAGGCATGATGCTCAGTGTGATTTTTGCGGGTGCTGTTTTTGGTTTTTACTATATGCTGGTCTATAAAAAAGCTTATGACCTCTTTTGTATCAATTTCAAAAACAAATATGTGTTGGACACTCTCCGACAACTGCCGGATTTTTCCGAACTGCGCTACAATGCCGGAGGCGGTCTTTCTTATGAGGAAATGAACCGTTTAAAGTTAATCCCCGGAGGCCAGTCGGTCTTTTATCAATCGTCGGATGAACTGTCCGGCAAGCTGGATGGAGTCCCCTTCCGGGCTGTCAATGTCTGCACTGGCGAAAAAGTTTCTGCAAGAAGTTCTACCCCCAAAATTCTATTTGAGGGACAGGTCATTGTTTTTTCCTATTTTGATAATCGGAAGATCAGTGAGGGTTTTGTCCAGGTGTTTTCCCAAAAAGCTCTGTCTAAACTCAGGGAAACCAGAGTCCCGTTGCCAATTCAGACAGAAAACAGTGTATTCAATGAAAATTTTGCGGTGTTTGCAGAGAACGAGCAGAATGCTTTTTACATCCTGACCCCCCAGGTGATGGAGCAGATTACAGCTCTTCAGGAAGCTATGGAAGGAAACATTTATCTTTCCTTTTCTGAAAAATCTCTATATGTAACTTGCAGCCAGCTTCGCAACCCTTTTCATATTTATATAGATATTCCTGTTGAAGAACAGCGTCAAAAGATTGCCGGCGATACGGCGATTCTCCGCAGCGCAAAGGAAATTCTCATCAGAGCCGGACAAAGCAGTCCGAAATAAGAAGGCAGTCCTTGAAAGGCGGTAGGTATCATATGGGATGTACAATTGTGTTCGTTATCCTGCTTGTTATTGGAATGGGCCTCCTCTGTTTTCTGACGGGGGATATGGCGGCTTTTATCGCCCTGGCTGCTACTTTAGTCATAGGGCTTGGTCTTGCTGGTATTCTGTATCATATCTATAAATCGAAGCAAAGACGGATGGAGAAGTATAATCCCCTATCCCCTACATTGCGCTGGATGAATGCCGCAGGGTCGATCCTGATTGCAGCAAGTCAACATACAAATTTTCATCTACTGGCTGGCTGGCGGTACAATAACGAATTTGACCGGGAAAGTATTAAAACAATGCTGTGGGATTATTGGGGCATTCAAGGACATGAGACAGCTATAAAGGAAATGCGCAGCCTGATCGACGAGGGAATGCGCGCCAGCTATCGGAGGAAAATGGAACTCTTGTCGCATAAATATAAGGATGCTACAGAAGTCCAGCTCATTGAGGAGGCCCGCAAAACCAATCCAAACGCAGATGAGGACAGCTATCTGCCGAAAATGCTGATGGCCTGGCGGCGCTATGGGGAAAATGCCCTGTTAGGCTGGGACATGGGACGTTGCGCATATATCACGCAATGTTGCTATCTGGCAGGTTATATCAGTATGCAGGAAATGCTGGATCTGTGCGTGGATGCCGGGATGAAGGCACAGTCCTTTTTTCAGAACTGGGAAGAAATGATGGAGAGCTATCTGCTGGGCGGACAATTTTGGCAGCATGAGGATCAAAACAATCCAAACTCCATGACGGCAGAACGCTGGAAGTTATATGAACAGCTCTGGCAAGGAAGAAAACCATTCCAGAGTTCTCCATACCTCGCTGTCCCATTCGACCAGCCCCTCTCCAAAGAGGTTATTACCAATGAATACGGTATTCTGCCGGAATACCAGAAATATTATAATTATGGATAGATAGCCTCTGGTACAGAGTAGGCATTGACAAAAGCACTTACAAATACTGAGGTAATGCTAATTTGATTATTTAGTCATTGAAAAATCCCTTTAGGAACTAAAGGGCGCACTTCTATACATAGCCTAACGGCCATGTATTCGTGCGCTCTGCGAGGCGGAACGGCGGATTGCAGATGGAAGCAACCCGCCGTTTCTGCGTCGCTACGCTCCGTCCAAGGGGCTGCACCCCTTGCGCGGCTTACGCCGCTTACCCCGCGCACCCGCTGAACCGATACACCCGCTTACGCGGCTATATCGGTTCGGCGGGTCTGAAAACCAAAACCGACACCCTGACCGCTCACCGGGAACGCCCCGGAGGACGGTCATTTTTTTACCCATTTTCAGAAAAAGGAGGGTAACACCATGAGCAAAGAGTTAGACGAACTTCGGCGGGAGTACGCCGAGAATGAAGCCAAATTGCAGCAGTACCAGAACCGGGTCAAGCGGCTGGAACAGCGCAGACAGTATTATGAAAAGGGCGAACGGCAGAAACGCGCCCACCGCCTGATTACCAGAGGGGCCGCCGTAGAAAGCGCAGCGCCGGAGATCAGGCCCCTGTCCGAGCAGGGCTTCTATGCCCTTGCCCAGCAGATTTTCTCCATGCCGGAGGTGCGGGCCGCTGTCCATGCCGCCGCCCAGCGGGAGGGCGAGTAAATGGCTCTGTTCCATTTGAGCGTCACGCAGGTCAGGCGGAGCGCGGGACAGTCGGCCATCGCGTCGGCAGCCTACCGCGCCGGGGAGCGGCTTTACAGTGAACGCTACGGCGAATACAGTGACTACACCCGCAAGGGCGGCGTGATCTGCTCCGATATTCTCCTGCCCCCGCAGGCCCCGCCGGAGTATCAAGACCGCCAGACCCTGTGGAACGCTGTGGAGGAAGTGGAGCGCCACAAGGACGCCCAGCTTGCATACAGCTTTGATATTGCCTTGCAGAACGAGTTTTCGTTAGAGGAAAACATCGCCCTTGCAAGGCAGTTTTTGTTGGAGCAGTTTGTCAGCCGGGGCATGGTGGCAGACTTCGCCGTACACCAGCCGGACAAGGAGGACGGGGGCATACCCAACCCCCACTTCCATGTGCTTTGCCCCATCCGGCCCATTCTGGAAAGCGGCAGATGGGGCAGCAAACAGCGGCGCGTCTACCGTCTGGACGGGGACGGCAACCGCATACTGGACGAGAAGGGCAAGCCCCTCTTTGACGCGGTTCCCACCACCGACTGGGGCAGCCCGGAAACACTGGAACACTGGCGGGAGGCGTGGGCCAAGATGTGCAACGCCAAGTTTGAGGAAAAGGGCCTGTCCTGCCGGATCGACCACCGTTCCTATCTCCGCCAAGGCTTAGACCTGCTCCCCACCGTCCACGAGGGGCCAGCGGTGCGCCAGATGGAGGCGCGGGGGATCGCCACCGACAAGGGCAGCCTGAACCGCTGGATCAGGGCCACCAATGCCCTCTTGAAAGACCTGCGCCGGAAGGTCAAGACCCTGATGGGCTGGATCGGCGAGGTGCGGGAGGAACTCTCCAAGCCGCAGGCCCCCGCCCTTGCCGACCTGCTGGGGGCCTACTACGGCGCGAGGAACGCGGGGGCGTGGAGCAGCAAGGCCAAGACGGGCAATCTCCAAAGGTTTGCCGATACCGTGAACTACCTGACCGAGCAAAAGCTCTACACCGTGGACGATTTGGAGGCCCGCGTCACTTCCCACAATGAGCGGATCGAGGAACTAAAAGCCAGCATGAACACCAAGCAGACCCGCATGAAGGAGCTGCAAGCCCTGCTGGAACAGGCGGGACGCTACCGGGAGCTGAAACCCATCCACGACCAGATGAACGCCATCCACCGGCAGGGCCAGCGGGAGAAATTCAAGACCGCCCACGAGGGGGAGCTGCGGCAGTTTTACATGGCCCGCCGCAAGCTGAAAGACCACTTCTCCCCGGAGGGCAGGCTGCCCCTTGCCAAGTGGAAAACGGAGTACGGCAAGCTGCAACAGGCGTACCAAGAGGAATACGCCGCGTACAAGCCCATCCGGGAGGACTTGATGAAGCTGTACCAAGTGAAATCCGTGGTGGACAGTGCAAGCCGCCAGCAGGAGCAGACGCACACCCAGCGCCGGGACAGGGATATGGAGCGGTAAGGGACTTCCCATTTCCTGCCGCCAGTGGTAAAATGAAATCAGTTTACGGGCCGCGCCCCCGCTGGGACAAAGTGTCCCAAAGCGGGGGCATGACCGCCCCGCCCAACCTCTGGACACTTTGTCCAGCCAGCGGATAGAAAATGGCTAACGCATGACCATAAGAAACAGGGGGATTTGTAATGAGCGGAAAGAAGAACAAAAGACTTTTGGGAGTTATTTCTATTTTCCTGTGGGCTGTTATTCTAACGATTGTATTACGCTCGTATTTGGAGAAAACAGGATATACCCTGCCTGTTTTCTGGATTGTCATTCTGACCTGTGCCGCAGCCTTCCTCGGCTGGTGGGTTTATATGAGTGTGCGGATCAACCATCTCATAAAGAGACTTGACGCAGCAAGTTTTCAATACCAAACCACCCATGATGAAAAAGCCTATCTGACAGAATTAGATGAATGTGCGAAAATGCCCGGAGCAGAAAAAATCACGCTTTCCAAAATGCCAGCAAAAGATTATTTAACCATTCTGAAAATCAGGACGCTGCGGGAGGCTGGACGGACAGCGGAGGCAAGCACTCTGCTGGAAACGGCCCGGACAGAAATCACAAATGACAGGGCGAGACAGCTATTAAAAGCGGAGGAAGAACAATTACCATAAGCCAAGCACAGGCTTTAAGGAGGGATAGGTGATGACAAAAAGAGGAAAAAGGCGGCTCGTGATATTTTTGTGTGCGGCGGCGGTTATTCTTGTGGCGGCGGGGATCGTCCGGGTCAAGCTGCACCCGCCCCGTCCGCTCCATGAGCAGATCGCAGATTATATGTACCATTCCCGCACAGACCCAAAGCTGGAATACCTCGTTGAGAAATATGGCGATGAATTTGTTGCGACAGAGTACGGAAGTATTCAATCTACACGATTTCCGAGGCTGTATGTAAATTTGAGATGGTCGGAGGAAGATCAGACATATATAGACAACTATATTGTCTATTTAAGACGAGAAGATTTATGGGCTATTTTAGCGCCCGCTGTGCAAGAGGTTTACGATAATTGCAAATTTTTTATTGCACCGTACACCCCATCTCCTGATTTTGATAAAGACACTACGGCTGAAGAATTACTCACAACTTTTGGTGCAGAACGAAACCCGGTCGTTTCTCTTTGGATTTATACGAAGGATGATACAGCAGAAAAAGACACAGACATGGAGCAATTAACATCAAAGATACAGGCGATGGGTTATTCTGTGGATGTAGGTGTCTATTATCTATCAGAAGAAAACTATGAAATAGTAAATGAGGATGATTACCTCAATTATAGTATCGGCGCAAGTCAGGATTTTTATGAATATTTTGAGAATGTTTATATTTATCCAGATAGTTTCAAACTGCTTTCAAGTCGCTGGAGAGAAGAAAATCGCAAATAGTTCTACACGCCCCACCTCTGGACACTTTGTCCAGCCAGAAACAGAAAACTAAACACCACCCACCAAGGCGCGGCAGACAGGCCGCGCCTTTCTCATACCCAAAACTGAATACGAAACCCAACAACCGGCGCTTGCCCTTTTCCTTGTGAGAATGGCAGGCGCTTTTCTTATTTCAGGAGGAACCGCCTATTTGAGTATCTTTGAAGAAGTCAAGCGGTCTGTCACCACCCGGCAGGCCGCCGAGCGTTACGGCGTCCGGGTGGGCCAGAGCGGGATGTGCCGCTGCCCCTTCCATGCCGACAAAAACCCCAGCATGAAGGTTGACCGGCGCTTTCACTGTTTCGGCTGCGGCGCGGACGGCGATGTGATCGACTTTGTTTCCCGGCTGGAACAGGCCACCCCCAAAGAGGCCGCCCTTATGCTGGCGCGGGACTTCTCCATCCCATATGCGGACAAGGGGCCGCCCCGCCGCCGGAAGCCCCGGCAGGAAACCCCGGAACAAAGTTTTAAGCGCATGGAGCGGCATTGTTTCCGGGTGCTGTGCGATTACCGCAGCCTGCTGCGCCGTTGGAAAGAGGACTACGCCCCCAAGACCCCGGAGGGCGAATGGAACCCGTTGTTTGTAGAGGCCCTGCAAAAGCAGGACTATGTGGACTATCTGCTGGACACGCTGCTCTCCCCCGACATGGAGGAACGGGCGGTGCTGATCGCCAGCTATGGAGAGGAAGTGAGAACCATTGAGCGAAGAATGGCAGAGCTTGACGCCGGAGCTGCGGCAGGCCGTGACGGAGGCCATACAAGAAGCACCGCCGCCCCGGAGCGTTGAGGAAGTGAAAGCCATGCTGGAAAGCACCGAGAAAGGCGGTGTGCGGAACAGTATTCAAAACTGCCTGACCGTCTTTCAGTGTGACCCTGTTTTGTCCGGGGCGCTGGCAAAGAACCTGCTGACCGAGCGCATTGACCTGTTGAAGCCCATTGGCAGGAAGTGCAGCCCCGGCAGCCGCGCCCTGACTGACACCGACATGAAATATATCCGGCTGTATCTGGAAAACACCTACGGCCTGACCAGCGAGAAGAAGATCGCGGACGCCGCCGACCTTGCGGCAGACGCCAACCGCTACCACCCCATCCGAGACTACTTAAACGGCCTTGTGTGGGACGGGAAAGAGCGCGTCCGTTTCTGCCTGCGCCACTTTTTGGGAGCCGACAGCGACCAGTACACCTATGAGGCCCTGCGGCTGTTCCTGCTGGGAGCCATCCGGCGGGCCTTTCATCCCGGCTGTAAATTTGAAATCATGCTCTGTCTGGTGGGCGGTCAGGGCGCTGGGAAGTCCACCTTCTTCCGGCTGCTGGCTGTGAAGGACGAGTGGTTTTCCGATGACCTGCGGAAGCTGGACGATGAAAATGTGTACCGCAAGCTGCAAGGCCACTGGATCATTGAGATGTCCGAGATGATTGCCACCGCCAACGCCAAGAGTATTGAGGAAATCAAATCCTTTTTGAGCCGACAGAAGGAGGTCTATAAAATCCCCTATGAAACCCACCCGGAGGACAGGCCCCGCCAGTGTGTGTTCGGAGGCACTTCCAACGCCCTGGACTTCCTGCCCCTTGACCGCTCCGGCAACCGGCGCTTTCTGCCGGTCATGGTAAACCCGGAACAGGCCGAGGTGCATATTTTGGACGATGAAGCTGCTTCCAGAGCCTATCTGGAACAGGTCTGGGCCGAGGCTATGGCCATCTACCGCAGCGGGGACTATAAGCTGTCATTTAGCCCCGAAATGGTGCGCTATCTCAAAGAACACCAGCGGGATTTTATGCCGGAGGACACCAAGGCCGGGATGATCCAAGCCTACCTTGACCGCTTTACCGGCGGCGCGGTCTGCTCCAAGCAGCTGTTCAGGGAGGCGCTGAACCGCCCCTTTGACGAGCCGAAGCAGTGGGAAATACGGGAAGTCAACGACATTATGAACCACTGTATCACCGGCTGGCGCTACTTCTCCAACCCCCGGATCTTCGAGGGCTACGGCAGGCAGAAGGGCTGGGAACGCGACAACCCGGCAACGGAGCCGAAAAAACCCCGGACGGGTTTGTGGAGGTCACAGAGCAGATGGAGCTTCCCTTCTGAAAAATCCGGGGAAATGACAGCCGGTTGCCGCCCCCGTTGCACTCCCGTTGCCGAGCCGGTTGCCGGGGAAAAGCCTGTAACGGCGGGCTTTTCTCCCCCTCTGACAACCAAAGCAACCAAAAAATAAAAGAAAAAGGAAATAGTAACCCAACTGCCAGACAGAGATGGTTTGCAAGGTTTTTTGAAGCCCGTTGCCGGACTTCGTTGCCAACCCTCTCCTTGTCTGGCTATTCTATTATGGAGGATAACTGCCTATGGCAAAAACCAAAACAGAAATTCATGTGACCACAGTATTTGACGGTGAACTGGACGCTACCGATGTATTTGTGAGCCTGATCGCACAGAAATACGGGCAGGACACCGGGAAAAGAAATCTTGCGAAAAAGCAAGAAATGGAGTATAATAAAGATAAGGTTCAGAAGAACCGTGTTCCGTCTGGATTGTGCGGGTAAACGGTTATGATGAACGGATATGAATATACAGGCATGAATGCAATTCTGGCGGGCAGCTTCCGGGCGGCCATCTATTGCAGGCTTTCCAAGGACGATGATCTGGACGGGGAGAGCGCCAGCATTGCCAACCAGCGGGATATGCTGGAACACTACTGCGAAAAGCAGGGATGGGAGGTTGTGGAAATTTATCAGGACGATGGCTACACGGGGCTGAACATGGAGCGCCCCGACCTGAAACGGATGATAAAGGCCATCGAGCGCAGGCAGGTCAACCTTGTCATTACCAAAGACCTCTCCCGGCTGGGCCGGAACTACTTGCAGACAGGCTATCTCATTGAGGACTTCTTCCCCCGGAACGGTGTGCGCTACATCGCCATGAATGACGGGATCGACACCTTGCGGGAGAACAACGACATTGCGCCCTTTAAGAATATCCTGAACGAGATGTATAGCAAGGATATTTCCAAGAAGGTGCATTCCTCGTATCTGCTGAAAGCCCAGCAAGGCCAGTTTACCGGCTGCGTGGCCCCCTTTGGGTATCGGAAAGACCCGGAGGACAGAAACCACCTGTTGGTGGACGAGGAAACCGCCCCCATTGTCCGGCAAATCTTCCTTTGGGCGCTGGA
>CAUWCX010000034.1:0-26007 GCA_963557105.1 uncultured Oscillospiraceae bacterium | reverse complement strand
GAATGCTTGGGGGTTCGAATCACCTGATTTCGTAAAATGGGCCATGTGCATCTCCTAAACCGCCGTTTTCGGAGTGAGCGGACCCTCTTTTTGAAAATCTAACTTTTCTGTTCTGAATTCGCCTATTTTTTCTTTTAGACGCAAAAATGCCACACTTTCGCGTGGCATTTTTGCTGTGCATCTTTTTTATCAACACATTTTGGTGACCCGTCGGGGATTCGAACCCCGGACCCACTGCTTAAAAGGCAGTTGCTCTGCCGACTGAGCTAACGGGTCATATGGCTGGGATGGCTGGACTCGAACCAGCGGATGCGGGAGTCAAAGTCCCGTGCCTTACCACTTGGCGACACCCCAATGTGTTCTCGTCAGTGGATACGCTCAAGGGTCAGGGGAAAAAAGTAGAGGGATTGGGATCATCTCCCAATCCCTCGCCTTTTTGTCTGGGGTGGGTAAAGGGACTCGAACCCTCGACACCCGGAACCACAATCCGGTGCTCTAACCAACTGAGCTATACCCACCAGATACACGGTATCTTGCAAACTAGGGGAAAATTTGGCACGCCAGAAGGGATTCGAACCCCTGGCCTACTGCTTAGAAGGCAGTTGCTCTATCCTACTGAGCTACTGGCGCATATTTGGAGCGGGTGACGAGAATCGAACTCGCATCCCCAGCTTGGAAGGCTGGTGCCCTGGCCATTGTGCTACACCCGCATTTTGGGCCATTTGCTCGCTCCTCCGCAGCAAATCGTCAGCTTGGACATAATAACACGGGCAGCAGGATTTGTCAAGGGATTTTTCTTATTTTTCCAAGATTTTTTAAGGGGAGGAGGCTTACGCCTCCTCCCTCCGCCAGAGGGCGCGCCCCTCGCTGATGGTCTCCAGGACCTGGATGGCCTCCAGCTCCTCCGACGGCGTCTCCAGGGGATCACGGTCCAAAATGATCATGTCCGCCCGTTTTCCCACCTCCAGGGTCCCCCGCTCCGCTTCCGCACCGTACTGATAGGCTGCGCCAATGGTCATGGCCCGCAGTCCCTCATAGACGCTGATCCGCTCCGCCTTGGCCAGCTGCACGCCGCTCTTGGTCTGCCGCAGGGCGGCGCAGGCCACCGGCATAAAGGGCTCCGGCGGCAGCACCGGCGTATCCTGGTGCAGGGTGAAGGGCACGCCCTTCTCCAGGGCACTGCGGCACGGGCTGATGGTCATGGCCCTCTCCCCCAGATTCCGCAGATGGTCGTCTCCCCATTGGCGTGTGTGGGCCACAAAGAAGCTCAGCACCGCCCCCCTGTTCTTGGCCAGTTGCAGATGCTCATGGCGCAGGAGCTGGGCATGGATCACCACCGGCCGCAGTGCAGGGGGGTAGTCCGCCTCCTTCAGGGCCCAGAGAAAGCGGTCAATGGCGGCATCGCCGTTGCAGTGGGCCAGGATCTGCCGCCCCTGCTCCTTGGCCGTGCGGACAGCCGCCAGCACCTCCTCCGCCGTCATAGTGGCCTCCCCCAGGCCGCCGCCAATATAGGGCTCCCGCATGAAGGCCGTCCGCTGCTGGGGCGAACCGTCCAGGAAGATCTTATTTCCCCGGTTGCTGACCCCCACCGTCGGGATGGGGCCCTTGTCCAGAGGCAGCTCCGGGGTCCCGTAGCCCACGATCGCCATACGGATGGCCCCCGCCTGCTCCAGCGCCTGGTACATGGCCGCAGCCTGGGGCAGCATAGCCCCCTCCTGGGCCAGGATATACCCATGGGCCAAATAGTCCTCCTGGGCCTCCACAAAGGCGCTGACCAGCTGTTGAAAATCCGGCTGGGGCAGCTTGCCCTGGGCCGCCAGATAGTCATTCTCCACCAGTGCTCCCCGCTCCAGCCCCAGCAGCCGCTGGGCAGCCGTATTGAAGCATCCGCCGTGGCTGCTGACATGCTGGACCAGCGCAGGATTATCCGGCAAAACCCGGTCCAGCTCCTCCACCAATCCCTCATCCAGCAGGAGATCCGCCCCCCGGCCCAGGACCCACTCCCCGGGCTTCAGCTGGCGGCGACGGGCAAACTCCCCCATGGCTTCCGCAATGGCAGTAAAATTCTTAGCCTGGGACAGGTCCGCCTGAAGCTTGCCCATGGCCCAGCTGATGATATGGCTGTGGGCATCCAGGAAGGCGGGCATCAGGCATCTCCCGCCCAGATCCACCTTCTTGGTGTACAGACACTTCTCCAGCAGCGGGGCCAACTCCCCCACCGCTACGATCCGGCCATCCCGAACCAGCAGGGCCTCCTCCGGGCGGTGGTATGCCATCGTGCGGATCACGCCATTATAGTACAGTGTTTCCATGTTATTTCTCCTGTCTGTCCCTCCCCCGGGAGGGCCGCCTCTAGTATTTCCCTAAGAATACACCGAAATTCCTTGCGAAACAAGAAACAATGTGTTAAGATTAGTGAGCACGGTTGTTCCAGCCGTCAACATACCGCACGGAGATGTATCGAAGTGGTCATAACGAGGCTGACTCGAAATCAGTTGACGGGTCAAACCGTCCGGGGGTTCGAATCCCTCCATCTCCGCCATTCGCCGGCAGTGGGTAACCACTGCTGGCTTTTTCGTTGTCAGGCGGCATGCTCCTACCGTACAACCATGGCTTCCACGGTATTTTGTATAAATTCACTGCAAAAAGATGCTGCCATCGAGAGCTATCGCCCCCGGTGGCAGCATCTTCTCACGTTCAGATCCCATCCTTACCGCCTACACCCCAAAGTGCCATTGGCGGCGCCATGGTTTTCGGCCCTGGCCAAAAGGGGACATCACCCCGCAAGCTGCCGTCCCCAGTTCTCCACGGCCTCTTGGATCGCCGTCTCCAGCGATTTCTCCTCCTTGATGTAGGCGAGCACGGGGTCCCAAACAGCCTCGATCCAACCAACCGGCGTAGAGCATCGGGTCGCCGGAAGATTGCAGATGTGGCGGTACTCCTCATAGTGTCGTGGCCGGAGAGTAGCTCCATGGGCATCAACGTGGTCATACCGCTGCCGGTCCGCCACGCGGTTCAGCAGCGCCATATCCCTCTTGTATATGTCGCTGACAAAGCCGTCCTCGCTGAGCATAAACGCCAGCAGCTCCCAGGCCTGGTCAGCATGTGCCGAGCGGGAGGAGACGCCCCAGCTGTCGGCGTAGGACTGCCGCGTTGTGCCGTCCTCCCCCATCGGAAGGGGGATCAGCTGCAGCTCAATGCCATTCTGCTCTTCTGCATAGGCAAGATTTGAGGAGTAGTCCTCATACTCTGCCTCCCCGACAAGGGTAAACAGCGCTTGGTCAAAAAAGCCCGGCGACCACCAGAACATCGCCTCTGGTTCACAGTAAAGATTCTGACTGTCATCAAACAGCATATTGAAATCCTCCAGCAGCGGTGCGATCTCCGCAGCGCTGCTCTGATCGGCAAACGCGTCCAGATTGGCCAGCAGCAGCTCTGACATGATGGTGTTCAGCTGTGTGGCATGCATGCAGCCAAACAGCGCCAGGTCCTTTTCCTGCTCGTCCCACGCCTTGCCCAGCGCCAGGATCTGGGACCAGGTCAAGCGGTCTGTATCCCAGTCCAAACCAAGCTCCTGGGCCAGGGTTTTGTTGTAGACCAGATAATTGGGATCAACGCCCAGGGGAACCGCACGCAGCACGCCGGACTTGTCCCGCAGGGGCTCCAGCATCCCCACGTCCAGATCCGGCAAGAATGCACACGCCGCCAAGTGGTCGTCCAGGCCGAGGAGAACATCCGTCTCCAGAATGGCGGCATCATCCAGGCCATAGCCGGACAGCATCAGGATGTCCCCCACATCGCCGGTCATCAGACGCAGACTCAGCTGCTCGGCATATTGGTCAGCGTGCTGTCTAAACTCATCTTCTGTATTGTATGACACATCCCAAACCACGCTCACCTCCGGGTGCTGCCGTTGGAACATACGGACAGAGGCGTCCACTGCGCTTACCCGATACGGCGCGGTGATGGTCAGCTCCACCGCATCAGCCGCAATCTCTGCGGGATCATAGGGCTCGTATATCCAGGTAGACATGGTATAGGTGAACGGCGGTTCAGCAGAGTCACTGTTAATGATACTGAAGTAGACATTATAGCCGCTGTCCACCGCGAAGCTGGAAAAATAAATACGGTTGCTGTCAAAATCCAGGCCCGTATCCTCGCTCCAGTTGAACAGCTCATAGCGGATCTTCCCATCTTCGGCGCTGTGGCAGTTGATCTTTCCGTAGCGGCTGGAGCAGGTAAACACCCCCAGCTCCGGATGGAAAAACACTTGATTATACCCCGCTCCAGCAGGCGCCATGTTCTTCCACACCGTGGTTCCCGTGCTCAGCTCCCGGCAGATCAGCATTGACCCTTTTGGATCATTCTGGGTGTAGTAGATGTTTCCGCTTTCATCCAGGCAGAATGCGTTTACGCTGTCGATGGTTTCACGATTCCCCGCATCCAGATCGTAGATGCACATGCGGTAGCCCTGCTGCATACCTTCCACTTGCCCCAGCAGCACCGCGTACTTCCCCCAGATCCCCATATCCATGCAGCCGTATAAGAACGGATTTTCCCCGAGGGCATATTCTGTGCCATCCGCTCCCAGGGCCCGCAGTGCATACTGGTTCTCGCCGTTGGCGATCAGGCTCCAAAACCTTCCGTCACCGTCCAGGGCCATCCCGTGATAATACTCATTTTCGCTTGCCAACAGGGCATGGACATCCTCTGCACCAACACTTTGCAGCACTGTCCCGCCGATATCGCAGATATCAATATAGATGTTGTCCTCTTTCCCTGGAACAAATCGGACGATTTGGCCATCCAGAATAAAATATTTCTGAAAATGCACGCCGTACTCAACGACCGCCTCCTCGCGCTTCTGCACCAGCTGGAAAAGATACCGCTGCTGAGCGGGGTCCAGCGTGGAAATATGCTCCATTGCCGCATCTCCCCCCTGCTGCGGCTCTTCAGGCGCAGGGACATCCTCCCCTTGCCGTCCGCTGAGCAGGAAGACCGCCACACCGCCCACGATGCAGAGCAGCAGTGCCAGGGAGAGAACAACGATCCGTTTTTTGTTTGCAAATTTCATGGAACAGTCACCTCACAAGTCGATAAAATCATCCATAGGAACAGCGCAAGCGCCTTCTGCAGATCCATTCTGCCCTGCGTGTGCTCCGCACACGCCTTACTCCCCCCTCTGCTGCCAAAGTAAACTGATCGTGACCAGGATCTCTGCCACGGAGATCGCCAGCGCAGTCCCATACAGGGCGAACAGCGTTTTTCCCAGGGCCGTGCCATACGCCGACAGCCGCCCTGCCGGGAAGGCCGTCTGCACCCATTGCCGGTAGTGCTCCCCGCCAAAAATACTTCCGTCGGGCAGAAAACCAGTAGGCAGAACCAGCTCCATCCGCCACAGCCAGCGGATCAGCACGGCGGCCAGCAGCAGCACCGGCACGAGCAGGATCAGCGCTGTGATCAGACCCTCGCCCCTCTGCGAAAGATACTGCGACAGGTACTGCGTCTGCATAGCCGCCTCCCCCCGCCGGTACTCCCGCCGCGCCAGCCCTGTGATCAGCGCGCCCATCAGGCAGAGCAGGCAAAACGCGCCGGTGATCTGCCACAGCTGCGGGGCGTGGCGGACCGCTTCATCCGCCCAGCTGTAATCCAACACCAGAAATTGCTCCGCCGCAAGACCTGTCCGCCCCAGGACGGCCTTCAGATCCTGCGCGGTAAAGGGGTCCGCCCCGGTGACAGTCCATCTGCCCTCCGCCCACCGCTGGGCGCCAGCTGTCTGCTGGCCCTCCCAGGAGGCCAGGACCTCCTCCACTGCCGCCTCCGCCTGTGGATCGGGCAGGGCAAAGATCACCTCCACCCTGCTGCCCCGGGGCGCCCGGGTCCTGGCCACGGTAAAACACAGCAGACAGGCCGCCAGTGTGGCCGTGGACAACACCAGGAAAAATAACCGACACCGTTTCACGATAGTCCCCCCTCCTGTCCCCCTGTCCACAGCTTGACCGGAACCGCCTTCTGCCGCAGGGGCCGGGTGGAATACAGAACAATGGGCATATCATCGGCGTAAACGCCGCTGACGGCAGCCAGGTCGCCGTCCCGGGCCAGCACATTCACCTGGGTTTGGACAGCCGTAAACCGCGGTGTACTGTTCCCGGCCCTGTCGGAGGCGGGCTCCAGCAAATAGACAAACCACCCGCCCTCCTGCGCCATCAGAGCCTCCTGCGGCACAATGCAGCTGTAGAAGGTCATCTCTCCGGCCTCGTCCGGCAGCATCCCCGAGGACGCCGCAACAGCTTGTACCAGGGGCGTGCGCGCCCCGTCCAGCTTCCAGCTGACAAAGGTCAGCACCAGCATGGCCAGAAGAAAGTACCGGATCAATGTTGAACCTGTTCTCATCTTCCCCCTCCTTACTGTATGTTGCTCAGGGAGATGCCCTGCTCCAGCGCATCCTTACAGTACAAGTATGCCAGCAGCGGCAAGACGGCAAAGACGACGCCTGCGGCAGGGGCGGAGGCCCCAAAGCGGTCACTGGTGAGCTCCACCGCCAGGTTGGTCAGCTCCCTGCTGCGCAGAAACAGCAGGGGCTGGTCGATCAGGGACCAGCAGGAAAACAGCTGCAAAACCGCCTGGGAGACCACCGCAGGCCGGCACAGCGGCAGGACGACGCGGAAAAAGATCTGCCGGCCATTGGCCCCCTCCAGCCGCGCCGCCTGCAAAATTTCCGGCGAGATCCCCCGCATGTACTGGGTGATGAGGAAAGCGCCGAAGGTGCTGTATGCGTTGGGCAGGATGACCGCCAGGCGGGTGTCCAGCAGGTGCAGCGTATCCAGGGTCAGATACTGGGAGACGACCGTCGCCTGAAACGGCAGGAGCAGGGCCAGGATATACAGGGAAAACAGGGCCTTTTTGCCGGGAAAGTCGTACTGCGTAAAACCATAAGCCGCCAGGACACTGACGGGGATCTGGATGACCAGGATGGCGGCGGTATAGAGGACATTGTTCCAAAACCAGCGGTAAAACTCCTTCTGGTACAGGAGGATGTCCTCGTACTGGAACAGGGAGAGCTGTCCCCACAAAGTGAAGGAATCCCGGAGGAGAAACGCCATGGGGATCAGGCACAACAGGGCCAGGACGCTCAAAAATGCGCGCTGGGCAGTAAACCGGATGCCCTTATTCCACATAACGCCACCTCCTTCTCAGCAGCGCCCCGCCGCCGATGAGGATCACCATGACCAGCACCGTCAGAAACGCGGCTGTGCTCAGATGCTGATAGTTCAGCTGATAGAAATTGCGATTCATAAAATGCTGCAGCATGTACAGCTCCTCCGGCGGGTTGCTGCCATACAGGGCGTAAATATCGCGGAACATCAGGAAGTAATTCATGATCGCCACCGTCCCGCAGAAAAGCAGGGTGCCCTTCAGCTGCGGAAGCAGGATGTAAAACACATACCCCGTCTCGCTGTTGCTGTCCAGAACGTAGCTGTCCCGCAGCTCGGTGGGCAGGGCGCGGATGGCGCCGGAAAGGATCACGCTGAGATACCCCACATTCTTCAGCAGATACAGCGCGACCATCAGGGGGAAGGCGGCCCCGCCCCGCAGAAAATCCACCGGGCCAGCGCCCAAAAGGCCCAGCGTCCGGTTGACCACGCCCCCCTCCCCCCAGAGGGCATTCCACCCCAGGGAGAGGCTGGCCACCGGAATGACCATGGGCAGCAGCAGCGCCCAGCGCTGCCAGAGGAAGTCCCCCTTGACGCTGATGATACTGACCGCCAGGGAGAGCACCATCAGCAGCAGTCCGCCCACAGCCAGGAAAACGAGGGTGTTTTTCACCACCAGGAGGAACAGGGGCGTGGACAGCAGATCGGTAAAATTCGCCAAGCCCACAAAGCGGAGCGCAACAACGCCCTGGGTGAAGGTGTAATACAGGCTGCCCAAAAAGGGGAGCAGAAAAAAGAGGCAGAACCCCGTCAAGCTCGGCAAAATCAGGAGCGCCCCCCACCACCGGCCGGTCCCGGCTCCCCTGTGGGGACGGCTGCGCGCTGCATGGTCATCCATCTGTTTCATCGATCATCACCCCTCTATGGTTTACCCGGCAGACTTTCCGCAAAACGGCGGCCATTTGGCGAAAAGCGCCCTGCTCCGGCTCTTCCAGTGACCTATCATGCACTATGCAATAGGGCATGACAAAGGATATCCTTTGTCATGCACTATGCAATAGGGCATGACAAAGGATATCCTTTGTCGAAATTTCTGTTTCGTTGTTATCGCACCAGGAGAGCACCTGGTCCATTCCACATATGAATCATACTTATTTTATCATGTGTGCCAACCCTTGGCAAGCTGTTTTTCCCTCTGGCGGGAAAAAATGGTCCCCGCCGGTCACCCCCGGCCAAGGGGAACCACAGGCAGGCGCGCCCCCAGTCGGGAGAGCACCTCGTTGGTGATGGTCCCGCAGCGCTGTGCCAGCTCCTCCACCGGGATCACCTGTCCGCCGTCCCGCCCAATGACCGTAACAACATCGCCGGGAAAGACCTCCGGCAGGCCGCCCACATCCACCAGCAGCTGGTCCATACACATCCGCCCCACCATGGGACAGCGGCGGCCCCGGATCAGCACCTGGCCGCCCCGCTGGGGCAGCTCCCGGGGCAGGCCGTCGGCATAGCCCATGGTGACCACCACCAGCCTGGTCTCCTGCTCCGCCCGAAAGGCCCGCCCGTATCCGGCGCTCTCCCCGGCCTGCACGGTGCGGACGCTGGCCACTCTGGCCCGGAGGGACAGCCCAGGCCGCAGATCGAAGTGCCGCTGAACAGGGGCGCTGTCGCTGCGAACGCCATAGAGGGCGATCCCCGCCCGGACATAGGCGCAGGGCTGGGCCGGGAGGTTCCAAAGCCCGTAGCTGGACTGGATATGGACCTTGCCGGGATCATATCCGGCGGCCCGGAGCCAGGCCACTGTGTCATCGAACAGGGTCAGCTGCTCCCGGGTATAGGCAACATCCCCGGCCTCCAGGCTGTCGGAGACGCACAGGTGGGAAAAGGCCCCATCTACGGACAGACCAGGAAGCCGGAACACCTCCAGGATCTCCTCCCGGTGTTCCGCCGGGATACCCAGCCGGTGCATCCCGGTGTCCAGGGCCAAATGGACGTGGACACGCCGCCCCTGGGCCGCCAGGGCCCGCCCGTGGTCAATGTCCGCCACCGTCTGGGTCAGATGCCACCGGGTCAGCAGGGGGGCCTCCGCCGGGGCGGTATACCCCAGGATCAGGATCGTCCCCCGGACGCCCGCCCGCCGCAGGGCGATGCCCTCCGTCAAGCAGGACACGGCAAAGGCCCTGACCCCCGCCTTTTGCAGCGCGCGAGCGGTGGACCCCCCGCCGTGGCCGTAGGCCTCCGCCTTCACCACCGCCATCAGCTCCGTCTCCGGGGGCAGCGCCTCCCGCAGCACCCGGGCATTATGTCCCAGGGCCACCAGATCCACCTCCCGCCAGGCCCGGGTGGTGGGATCAGGTCTGCGCCGGAACGGCAGCAGGCATGGCGCCGCCAGCAGTCCGCTGAGGGCCAGCACCGCGGCGAAATGGAGGACACTGTTCTCCACCAGCAGCGCTTCCAGGCCCAGGACCTTCGCCGCCCCCCGGACCAGCACGATGCAGAGGGGATGGACCACATATACCGCCGCCGAGAAGGCCCGGCCCCCCCTGCACTGTCCGCCGTTTCTCCCCCTCAGCAGGGAGAAGAGGAACAGCATACACAGGGGCAGCAGGAGGTACATGCTGTCGTGGCGCTGAGCGCCCAGGCTGCGGAGCCACAGGCCCTCGGCGCTCATGGCCGCCAGGGAGATGAGCAGCCCCGTCCAGGAGGCCCTTCGGCTCCACATCCACCCGGCACTCCCCAGCAGGAGGAAAAGGGGCGCGAAGAACAGGCCGTTGCGGGTATACCCGCACAGGGTAAATACCCCGTCATAAAAAGCCCCCAGCGGCTGGATCCGGGCGATCAGCCCATAGTAGCTGTCCCCGCCCAGGCCCACGAGATAGAGCAGCGCCGCCGCGGGAAGGGCGATCCGCAGGCCGAACCGGCTGAGCCACCGGGCGATGACAATGCCCAGGATCGTCGCCGGGAAGTACCACAGGTGGTAGAAGGTGCCGTCCACCAGCAGCTTTCGCAGCAGCTCCGCCGGACCGCCGAAGCTGCCGGCGTAGAGGTTCACCGGCAGGTACAGCAGGATGCAGCAGCCGTAGAGCAGGCAGAGCTTTTTCAGCTGCCGCCCCGCCCCCACCCAGTTGTTCCGGGACAGGAAGTACCCCGTTGTCATGAGGAAAAAGGGGACCGCCACCCGGGCCAGCACCCGGGTGAGCCAAAAATCAGCTGTGGCGGACACATCCGCCAGGGGCGAGGTGTGGTTCGCCACCACCAGGAGGACCGCCGCCAGGCGAAAGAGGTCCAGGGCCGGGAACCTTTTCTCAGCAGCTCCCATAGGTATCCCCCCACAGGGTAATGATGAACCCGTCCACATTGTCGCCGGACACCTGGCAGCAGCCCTCCGGCACCTCCACCTCTGTGACCGCCCCGGCGGCAGGCACGCGAAACACCTGGGCCATCCCCCCGTTTTCCAGGGCGACGCTCCGGGGCGTTTGGTCCAGAAATGCCCGGTACTCCTCCAGGCACAGGCCCTCCGCCTCCATCAGCTGGGCGTGGGGCGCCCCAACGAAGCGGAAGTGCCAGGGCTCCGGCGAGATCCCCGTCAGCTCCTCCTTGCCCCGCTGGTAGCGCTCAATAAAGCCATACCGGGCCGCCAGGCGGCGAAATCTTCCGCAGATCCCGTCGTAGGGAAAGGCGGGGCGAATAAAGTCGATGAATCCAGCGGTCTTCCCCAGGTCGATGGCCAGCCCGGTCTGGTGCTCGCTGCACCCGGGGAGGGCCACATACCGGCGGGTGAAGTCCGCGCCGTGCTTCACCAGGGAATCGTCCCAGATTCTCTGCTGCTCCTGCTGGCTCCGCCAGCCGGACACCGGCACGATCTCCTGCTGTCCACCGGCCTTTTGGATGCAGGCGGACAGCAGCTGTCTGGCCCGGCTCTCCAGCAGGATACAGGGGTGCCGCCCGTCCACGGCGGTCAGCACACCCGTGGTATCTCCCCGCAGGGGGTGCTCCCGGTTCACCAGGATCAGCGGCCCCCGAAAGATCTGCTCCCGGGATAGGGCGATCCTTCTCATGCCCCCACCCCCAGTTCGATCAGGCGGGTCACCAGCTCCCCGAAGGAGATGCCGACGCCCTGCATCATGTTGGGGTAGCGGCTGTGGGCGGTGAAGCCGGGGATGGTGTTGACCTCATTGAAGACGATCTCCCCCGCCGGGGTGAGGAACAGGTCCACCCGGGCGAACACCCGGCAGTCCAGGGCCCGGTAGATGGTCTTGGCCGCCGCCTGGATCTCCGCCGCCTTCTCCGGCGGGATGCGGGCGGGACAGTGGATGGCGGAGGTCTTCAGGGTGTACTTCTCCTCATAGTTGAAAAAGCCATCCGACAGCTGGATCTCGTCCACCAGTCCCACGGTCAGTTCCTCGTTGCCCATGACCGCGCAGCCCACCTCAACGCCGGGGATGGTCTCCTCCAGAATCACGGCGCTGTCGTGGCGGAAAGCCTTCTCCACGGCGGTGGGCAGCTCCTCCGGCCCGGCGGCCTTGGTGATGCCGAAGGAGGACCCGGACCGGACCGGCTTGACGAACACCGGGTATCCCAGCTCCTCCGCCGCCTGGGCGATCCGGCTGAAATCATCGCCGGGATGAAAGACGCAGCTCCGGGGGACCCGGACGCCGGCCAGGGCCGCCAGCCGGTGGGCCCGGTCCTTGTCCATGCACAATGCGCTGGACAGGGTGCCGCAGCCAATGACCGGGACGCCAGCCAGTTCAAAAAGCCCCTGGACCGTGCCGTCCTCCCCGTTCTTGCCGTGGAGGACTGGGAATACGGCGTCGAAGGGCAGCCGGCGGCCGGAGCCGTCCAACAGCAGCAGGCTGTGGGCCTCCCGGTCCACCAGCGGGGTACAAGGGATGCAGCCGTCCGCCTGCTGCCAGGTACCGTCCCCCAGCCGGGAGAGGTCGCCGGTATAGCTCAGCCACCGCCCCTCCCGGGTGATGCCCACAGCCAGAGGGGTATAGCGGGCGGGGTCCATGTGGGACATCACCGCACAGGCGGACTGAAGGGAAACTTCGTGTTCGGTGGAGCAGCCGCCGAAGAGAACGAGAATGGTTTTCATGGGATAGACCTCCTATCAAAATGGAACGCCTTGTTCCGGTACTGAAATGGTACCAGAATCAGGCGTTCCATACTTGAACATATCCCCACGGTTCTCTTGTGACTTTCCTGTAAAATCCTTGCGATTTTCTTACGGCGCCTCCGAACGGTCTGCGGGGAGGCAGATGGTAAAGGTGATCCGGTCCCCGGCGCTGTCCGCCCGGATGGTCCCGCCGTGGAGCTCCACGATCTCCTTGGCGATGGCCAGGCCAAGGCCCGCGCCGCCTGTCCGGGTGGCCCGGGAGCTGTCCAGCCGGAAGAACTGGTCAAAGATCCGGTCCAGCTTCTCCTGGGGGATCTCCTTTCCCGCATTGGAGAAGGTGAGCACGATCCTCCCGTTCTCCACGCCTCCGGCGATCTCCACTGTGCTGCCGGGCAGACTGTAATAGGAGGCGTTTCGCAGGAGGTTGTCAAACACCCTGGCCAGCTTGTCCGGGTCGCAGGAGAAGGGGAGCTTAGGCGGCAGGTCCAAGCTGCATGTCAGCCCGGATTCCGCAAAAATGGGGTGGAATTCACTGGCCACCTGCTCCAGCATCCGCGTCAGATCCACACTCCGCCGCTCCAGCTCCAGGTGGGAGAGGTTGAAACGGGTGATGTCGAAGAACTCGTTGATGAGATCCTCCAGCCGCTCCGCCTTCTCCAGAGCGATGCCGGTGTACCTGGCCCGGATCTCCGGGGAGATCTGGGGCTCGTCCCGCAGGAGGGTCAGGTAGCCGATGACGCTGGTGAGGGGCGTTTTCAGGTCGTGGGCCAGATAGACAATCAAATCGTTTTTCCGCTGCTCCGCCTCCCGGGCCACCTGGGCCTCCCGGAGGGCCAGCTCCCGGGCCAGATTCAGCTGGATGGAGATGTCCTCCAGGGAATCCGGCAGCTGGATGGGCTCCTCGCTGGGGTGGGCCAGCTGTTCCGCCGCATTGGCCACCTCATCCAGATGGCGGATGGGCCTGGAGATGAAGAAAAAGCTGATGACCACCCAGCCCGCCAGCACAGTAGCAATGCAAACAAAGACGATATATTCCCTGACCCACTGGAGGAAATCGTAGAGCGGTGAGGGCTGCCAGGTGATGCTGGTACAGATGATGACCCCCAGGAATGCCATGGCCAGCACCACCACCACCCAGGCCATGAGGACCAGCAGATAGCTGCCCCAGATGCGGAGGGCCCGCCGCCGGCGGCGGGCCAGGGCCGGTCTGCCGGCCATCCGTTTCTTACTCAATGGTGTACCCCACCCCCCACACGGTCTTGATGAATTTGGGCTTTCGGCTGGGCTCGTGCATCTTCTCCCGCAGGCGGGCGATGTGGCTCATGACGGTGTTGTTGCTGTCCATGAACGCCTCGCCCCAGACGTGCGCAAACAGCTCCTCGCTGGACACCACATTCCCCCGGCGCGCACAGAGATACCAGAGGATGGAGAACTCCAGGGGCGTCAAGGCCAGCTCCTCGCCAAACAGGACGCACTTGTGGGTGGCCTTGGAGATCTGCAGCCCCCGGAAGTCGTACTCCGTGACCTCCCTGGCCGTCTCCTCCCTGGTGTTGTACCGGGTGTAGCGGCGCAGCTGGGTCTTGACCCGGGCCACCAGCTCCAGGGGGTTGAAGGGCTTGGTGATGTAGTCGTCCGCCCCCAGGGTCAGCCCCATGATCTTGTCCATGTCCTCCACCTTTGCCGTGAGCATAATGATGGGGAACAGATGCTCCTCCCGGATGCGCTGGCAGAGGGTGAAGCCGTCCATGTCCGGCAGCATCACGTCCAGCACCGCCAGATCCAGGCGGGTGGTCTGCACACAGGCCAGCGCATCGGCGGCGGTATAAAATTTATGAACGGTGAAGCCCTCGTTTTTCAGATAGACCTCCACCAGATCCGCAATAGCGGTCTCGTCGTCAACGACCAGGATCTCTGCATTCATTGGGTTGCCCTCTCTCCACATGATCTGTCCGTATTGTAGCATAGATACGGACAAAAGGAAAGCGGTGCTGCCCCGCAGCCGCAGGACTTCAAGCAAACGCGCAAAAAAAGGCTTGCATCTTTCGCCCCGCTCCGCTATGATATAAATACTAATTTTGAATTCTGTACTTTATTCATATGGAGGAGGAGAGCAGTATGGCGCGCAAGGCCTACTCAGCCCAGGAGCGGGAGCAGGTGCGGGAGGCCCTGCTGACCACGGTGATCCAGTGCATTGTGGACCGGGGCCTGATCCACAGCAGTATTGACGTCCTGTGTAAACGGGTGGGCATCTCCAAGACCTTTTTCTACACCTTTTTCCCCTCCAAGGAGGAGCTGGTGCTGGAGGCCCTCCGGTACCAGCAGCCCCAGCTGCTGCAATACGCCCGGCAGCTGATGGAAGATCCGGCGCTCACCTGGCGGGAAGGCGTCCAAACCTTTTTGGAGGCCTGTGTCTATAGCGAGAAAAAGGGTGTCGCCGTGCTGTCCATCGAGGAGGAACAGGAGGTCTACCGCTGCCTCTCCCAGGAAAATTTCCAGACCTTCCGCCAGGATCAGACCACACTATTCCGCGATCTGCTGGCGATCTTCGGCCTTCCCCCGGAGGGCGTAGACCCCCGGCTGTTTGGCAGCCTGGCCCTCAGCATGATGATGGTCCACAAGGCAATTCCAGACACCATGCCCTTCCTGTTTCCCCAGGTGGCGGAGGACATGGTGGCGTTTCAGATCAACGCCCTGCTGGATGAACTGCAGCGGGTAAAAGAAAGCGTAAGCGGCGTGAATGAAGATGCACAGAAATAACCAGAGACGCCCCATAAGTGGGCAATGCAACACAATCGCACAACCCCTGAAAAAGGCCGATTTCCTGAAACCGGCCGCTGCTTCTGCGCGGCCTTTTTCTGCCCTGCGCCAGCCTGCCCTTACGGCAGTGCGGCGTGGGGCTTTTTGCTATGTGAAATGAGGTGTTCTGATGAGTTTACCAAAGCGCAACAGTGCGGACGGGCGCTGTTACTGGATGAAGCCCGAGGTACAGGAGGAGCTGCAGCCGCTCTTTGACCAGTGCATCCAGGATGCCATTGACGGAAGAATCACGCGGCTCGATTCCCACTGGCCGCCGGTAGTGGTTAGCAGCGAAGGCGCACCCTTTGAGGTGTGGCAACTGCTTAGGGCGTGGACCGAAATACAGCGGGCCGAGACCCTGGATGCGGAAAAGGCCATTGCTTTCAGCGAAAACCTGCGCCGCCAGAGCCGGTGGGGTGAAATTGACCACCATTTACTTGATATGCTGAAACGGGAGCTGCAAGAGAAGTATTTTGTTGCAACAGGCGATGAAGATGATCGCTTCTGGAATCGGGAGTATTCCCTGAAACCAGGCATTCGTGCAGAGCAGGTCCCGGAGCCGCTGCTGCGCTTTGCCTGCTATGTGGCGGTGAGCTATAAGGTATATGGTATGGACTTTCAGTATCTGGACACCAATTACCTCTTTGGATTGGTGGAGAAAGTCCGTCCGGATATGGTGAAAAAGCTCCGGGAAAATGGAACCGGCAGGCTGCCGATCTCTCTGCAAAAGCGGAAAACAGAGCACTTCACCGCATCGGCCAACGATGCCTTTGCCGTGATCCGTATTACTGCTAGGGACAACACGGAGGAGTGCTGCCATGAAGTGCTGGACTATCTGTGTGAGGTTCTTTCCCAGGAGGATTTTCCCCGCAGCTATGCGGTGGAGTTCAAAGGACCGGAAAAGAGGTATCTTCCCATCACAGGACTGCCCAAAAAGGGCGTAAACCAGCTCTTTGCCTGTGCCGTGCAGTACCCCGGCCTCCACCCCCTGATGGAACGGTACGCCCGCCTTGCCATGCGGCAGTATGAGCAGTACACCAATCTCAGCGATGAGCAGTGCGCGCTCCCCGGAAGTTTTGCCGTGTTCGCCCTGGGAATGCTGGGGCAAGAGTGGCGGCAGCTGGTATGGGATTATCTCGATCTCTGTGATGATGAGCACTCCCACTTACAGGAAAAATTCCTCCGGGAGTATGTGAAACAGTTCGGCTTTACCGCCGATACCGTCCCTGTATTTGTCCGTGGGGTGCTGTCCATGCAGAACATGAAGTATTCCAAGGACTATGCCGCGTGGATGGCAAACGCAGAAAGCCTGGACGCTCTGCTGGAGGCAAAAATCCACCTGTCCGAGATCGTTCCAAGCGGTTTTTCCTCCGACGAGGATGACGATGATGACGAGGACGAGGAACCCGCCGAGGAAACAGAAGCCAGCCCGGAGGAAGTGCTGCAATACGCATGGGAGACGGTCTGCACTGTGATCTGGGGCAAAGCCAGCGCCAAGGGCGGGAAGAACGTGGTGGAAGCGGCACCGGAGGAACTGAAGGAACTTTACCGACAGATTTTTATTCCGATAACGGAGAACCCGGAAGAAGGAGGTGGCCTGATATGAGTTTACCAACGCGTGATGGCGTACAAGGCCGTTACTATTTGATCCAGAAGCCAGATACAGACCCCGAAGTGCTGAAACACGCCGATCAGTGCATCCAGGATGTGTTGGATGGAACTGCAAAGGAAAACCATTCCGCCTACCCGGTGGTGGTTCGGAACCAAAGCGGAACGCCCTTTCTTCCCAGCCAGCTGCTGGAACGGTATCTGTCCAAACTGCCTTTGACGGGATTCCCCTACGAGGAGGCGGTTATCTTCTGCGATGCCCTGCGGCGGTTGGTGGGCTGGGAGGAGATCCGCTATCAGTTGGAGAAGTACATCGAACAGCAGGTGCAGGAACGGTACTTCCTTGTGGGAGAGCGGGAGGATGGGTTTACCGTCTTTCCGCCCTGTACGGTGTGGCCGGAATTGTGCCCGGAGGATGTGGACGAAGGGCTGCTGCGCTTTGCCTGCTATGTGGCTGTCTGTTGCACGATGTATGGGCAGAGCTTTGAATCTCTTAAAACCGAACATATCCTCGGTCTGGTTTCCCAGCTCCGCCCGGATATGGTAAAAGAACTGAAAACCAATGGCAGCGGCAAATTGCCAAAGGACATCCAGCGGCGCAAGACGGAGCATTTCACCGCGTCGGCCAACGATGCGTTTGCCACTATCCGCATCACCGCCAGGGACTCCACAGAGGAGTGCTATGCTGAAATCCTGGACTACTTGTGTGCGGTGCTGGAGCAGGAGGAATTCCCCCGCAGTTACTCGGTGGAGTTCCGTGGGAAGGAAAAACGCTATCTGCCCATTCCCGGCCTGCCCAAGAAGGGAATCAATCAGCTCTTTGCCTGCGCTGTGCAGCACCCCAATCTTCATCCGGCTATGGAGCGATATGCTCGTCTGGCTATGCGGGAGTTTGAGTGGTACCAAAACCTCGCGGATGAAGCCTGTGCCATGCCCGGCACTTTCGCCGTGTTTGCCCTGGGGCTGGAGGGAGAACCGTGGGCACCGCTGGTGACGGAGTACCTGAATCTCTGCGATGACGAGCACTCCTCCCTGCAAGGGAAATTCCTTCATGCCTTGATCCGCAAGTTTGGGTTTCAACCATGGACGCTGGGGGTATTGGTGCGGGGCGCATTGTCTATGCAGTGGCTGGAGCCTGCCAGAGAATTCCGCAGCCTGATTGCCAATGCGGAGAGCCTGGATGCACTGCTGGCAGTCAAGCGACGCTTTTCCGCTTATCTCCTGCCGGAAGAGGACAAGGACCCGAAATTCCGGGCCATCGCTTGGCAGAGCCTGCTCTGGGCCGTCTGGGGGCAAGCCTCTGAAAACGGCGGCAGCAAGGTCATCAAGACGGCTCCGAAGGAACTGAGAGAAAGGTATCAGGAAATTTTTCAATAGGAGGAAAGCTACCCGTTTATAAAACGATGCCAAGAAGGAGGTGCGGCAATGAAACAGAATAGCAAACGGCGCAAATATCTGCCCTCGATTCTAATTCAGCAGATCCGCCTTCAATGGCATAAAGACTGCCGGGGTGGAAACGCCGCCGCACAACGGAACCAGTATCCCAGAGCCATGCAACTGCCGAAAGACTTCTTCACATCCTATTATCCCTTTGGCCCGCCTACACACTTTGTATTTGTTTTTCAGAAACCTGACGGATTTCAGATTGAAAGTGACTATCACAGGTTAATGAGATGGGAGGCCGACGACACCATGAGCCTCGAACCGTTTGAACTCATTCAGCAGGAAGATGGAATCCAGGTGCGATACCGCTATGATTGGCACTCCGGTGCGATGCCAGAGCGATATACCTATGATAAAACCGGGCAAAAGCTACCTCTCAATGAACTGGCGCTGAATCTGGCCCCCGGTGATTATGGTCGCGCCATCTGCAATGGGCGGTTCCGAGACTGGGATACCGGGATTTGGTATTATGTGCTGGATATTTTGAATGTGATACAACTTACAGACCCCACTGACTCATTAGCCAGTTTTACAGACAGAGAACCGAATAAGATATACACCCGGATTGACCGATTGTGGTGACGAAAAACAGGACAAAAACCAAACTGGTTTGTAAGGGCTTTATTGATGAGTCCCCCGAAACACAAAATGCCTTACTGGATAAAATGAGCAGGAAGAGGAATAAGGAGAGAACACAAATGACAAAAGAGCAACTCTTATCTTTATGGAATGCGGATAACTGGGAGGTAATGAGCTGTGGGGTGTACTTTACGGCTCACCGGGCAGATAAGGAACTGCATATCAACTGCAATGATTATACCGAGGCAGAGATTCTGGCCATGCCCTTCTGGGAGAGATTAGCTCAGGAACTGGATGAGCTGGACCGGCAGGCCCACGAGATCTTACAGAAAGAATTCCCCGATGATGAGGACATCCCCGGTCTGGCCCTGACCGACATTACGATAGACAAATCCGGCTGTTACGGGACATTTTCCCTCTGCTATGATACTGGGGACTCTCCGGCTGGGGAACTCTATCTCAATGTGTCCTTTGACGAGCAGTTCGTGCCAAGCCCGAAGGTTGGCTACGACACCTTTTAATACAGGGAGGCTCCCCTATGGCATTAAAATTGAACTTTCGTGAAGTCACCCCGGAAGATACCGAAATTCTTCGTATGATAGCGTTGAGAAACGGGAAAGCAGAAGATTACCTCTGCTGCGATGTTACCAATGAGGATGGTGTAACGCAGACTACCTGGTATAGTAAGGCGGATGTGGCCCTCTGGGGGGAGGATTATATCCGGGCGCACACCACAATGAAGTACAGCGATTATAGCGGATGGATCATCATTCTGGATATGGAGCCGTGGAACGATACACAGGCATCACCACGAAAAAAGAAGAAACGGGATTCCTTTCCCCAAATCCCTACCTGGCTGGAGGGCCATGTCAAAGAACGGAAACAAAAGCGCCTGCCCACCGTGACCCTCTGCTCCTCTGCCGGAAATGAACTGCTGGAAGTGTGGTATTACGGAGATTTGCTCACAGTGAAGGGAGAGTCCCAATCCTATATCATAGATAGAGGCGAGGCCCCCGGACTGGTGGTAGCCCGCGACCCAGAGAGCGGCGAGAAGTTCGTCATCTTCGACGGTGGGCAGCATGGTTATGATAATATGTTCTGCGATGAACACAATCCAGCCCAGCTGGCGCATCGCCCCCTCCAGCGGTATGAGATCCCTGCCTCTAAGTTGGTGCTGGAACTGGGCTACAATATCGACTATGAGGATGAAAAAGAGAGCTTCGAGGTAGACGAGGCTGATACCGTGGAACTGGTTAACGGTGAGCGGATGCCCTGGGAGCAGGTCAAGCGGGACGGCATCGACTACATTGCGCTTTACTATGTGAATGAGAACGGAAAACGAGTCCAGATCCTGGACGCGGAGTTGGCATAAATGCGAATAACAAAACGAGGGGGGACTTCCATGCCAAACTGGGCACAAATCATATCCGATGCATTGGACATTCTGAAATTTGACGGAGCCGTGCAGGACACCCTGGCGGAACTTCGAGAAAAATGGGGCGCACAGGTCCCGGCGCTGCTGGATGAACGCTTTGACACCGTGGGCGTCCAGTATATGAAACTATCCCATGAAAAAGGGGCGGCAGCCCTGGGGCAGGAGCTGTCCGCTTTCGGCTGGGCGCTGTATAACCTGGACCATGAGGACGAGTATCTGTTCGCCCTGATTCCAGAGGAAGAACGCAGCGAATGGGAACGCTACTGTAAAAAGCAGGGGCAATATTGCCGCCTGATGAAACAGCAGGGGCGAAAATGGGGTGACCACGCCAGAGCGCAGGACCCCGGGGCACTGATGCCCTGCGCGGAATATGTCCTTGAGGATGATGGACATGACTATTTCTTCAACTCTCTGGCGGGGGACTTTGCGGCGGGGGAATGGAAAAGCACGCATTCCCAGGAGTGGAACTATGGCTGTGTGGCGGATCTGCGCTGCCGCCCGCCGAAGGTGACCCGCTCCATGAGTTTATGCCATTTCGGATGCATCTCCTATTCGGACAAAACCGGACTGTATGCCGCCTCACGGGCCTCCGCAAGTGGACTGATCGGAAAGGCATTGCTCTGCAAAAACCCCAATACCCTGAACTTTTTTGAGCCCTCCCCCATTGGATATGCGGGGGCCCCGAACTCTTTTTACTGGGCTGACCATTCCCTCTGGGTGGGTGATCCCACCAACGCTACACGGATCGAACTGACTGACCGGGGCACCTGCCAGGATGTGCAGAACTGGCCCCTGCCAAAAGATGGCTGGAGCAGCGCCTACCACTGCGGCATCACGGCGGACGGGCTGGGCCGGGTCTACTTTTCCAACGAGTGGTACAAGGGGCAGATTTACCGCTGGGAAAACGGCAAGGTAACAAAACACCCCTTCCCGCTGTACGGATACGACCATCTCTCCGAAGCGGTCCCCGTTCCCGGCACAGGCCACATCTACATGATCCACGCCGTCAGCGGCAAGGGACGGGTGGAGGAATGCCTGCTGGAGCTGGACATGGACACCGGACGGTGTCACATCGCCGCCCTGCCCGGCATGGGCGAGGGACTGAACCTGCGCTGGTTCACCGAAGATTGGCTGCTGGTGCAGGGAAACGGCGAGATCCTCTCCGACGACTTTGCCCAGCTCATCAATATGCGTACCCGTGAGGTGCTGCGGATCCGTCCGGGAATGTTCGGCGGGGAGAAGATGCAGCACATCGGGATGCTCACCGATGGAACCGTGGTCATCGTCACCCGGCGGGATAAGGTGGGACCGGTATTCCGTTACCCCACGGACTTCTGGGGCTTTTTGCGGACGGCGAACAAGCCCCGCAAGCTGGAGCCCTGGCGGGAGTATCCAGAACCCTATCCAAATCTGCCCTTCTTCCTCCCAGGGGAGGAACCAGCGCCGCCGCAGAAGTGCAAAAACGATCAAGCGGACACGAGAAATTCGCTGCTTCGCCCTCAGTTCGACCGCCTCTCCTCAGCGGAAAAACAGGCCCTCATGGAGCAGATAGCAGAGCAGTATCACTTGGATTTTGTGCGGATGGAGCGCTTTGACCGCTGGGGCCAAGGCTGCACCACCGGCATCTTTAGGAAAGATGGCCGGGAGTTTGTCTTTGTCCCCGGTGATACCGTTACCCTTGGCTGGGAACAGTTTGCCGTGGGACTGAATCAGGAGAGCCGGGAGGAATTGACGTACCTGTTCCAGGAATGGGAGATGGAGTGTGACCCGGAGGAGATGATCCGGGAAAGCATGGCTCCTGTGCGGCAGGCGGTCATCGGCCCTATGCTGGTGGGCCGGGAGTTGGAGGAGCTCTGCTGGGAGCCGGTCAAAATGGACGATCCCAGGCTGACCGCCCACCCCGACTGGCTGAAGGCGTTCCGGGATTTTGCCTGGAACGACCTCGACTGCCTTACCTTGCATCAGTCCGCCCGCATTGAGCGGAGGGAAAAGGGCTTTCAACTCTGGATCTATCACCCCACAGCCTACGATGCACTTCTTGCCGGGCTGGAAAAACAGGGGCTTTCCCTGCCCACGGCGGACGAGTGGGCCTACCTGTGCGGCGGCGGGTGCCACACCCTGTTCCCCTGGGGGGATGGGCTGGACTACGCCATGCACCTGCACCACTTTGAAAGCCCGGAGGATGAGGACAAGCCCTTCGATATGGAGGAGCCCAACTTCTTCGGCCTGTCCATCGCCTACGATCCCTATATGCGGGAAGTGGTGCAGGCCGACACCTTCACCACCTGCGGCGGCGACGGCGGGCGCAATATCTGCGGCGGGATGGGGCCATTCCTGGGTTTTCTGCCCTGTTCGCCCCACTGCAAGCCGGAAGTGCAGGAGGGCAAGGAACTGAACGGCGACTATGACTTTTACCGGCCCATCATCCGGGTGGCGCTGGAAACGAAAGGAGCGACCCATATGCCTACAACCGAATGGCTGAGCAAATACGAATCCATCAAGGACAAGCTGGCCTGCAAAATGGATCTGGATGCCTATTTTACCGAAAAGCGGATCGGGAACATGGGGGTGGATGTGCTGGACATCGGCCCCGTCCATTTCCCCACCGGGCAGATCTTCGCCTGCGACCCGCTGGTGGAGCTGGAGGACACGCCGCCATTTATGCAGACCATCCCCGCCGGAACTTACCCGGTGAAGATCTGCGTGGTACCCAGCGAACAATACGGCGACCGCTACGCCTGCGTCAAGGTGGAGATCAGCGGGGAGAAGCCCGTCCGCTATGAGCTGGGCATGGTGGGCAACGAGGAGCTGGCCGCGGCGCTGGGCGACGATGATTACTTCGGTTTCGGCGTGGATGCCGGGATGGGGTGTATTGCGGACATCCAGACCCAGGCGGCCTTCAAGGCATACTGGGCCAGGCGGCTGGAGGAGGACCCGGACATCGACCCCTACAACGACCTGTTCTGCGACCTGCTGGAGGAAAACGCCAAAGCCCACCCCAAATATCAGGGGAACTATGGTGACTGGCTCAACTGGAGGGTACCGGACACGGACTGTGACCTGCCCATCTTCGCCTCCGGCTGGGGTGATGGGTACTACCCCGTCTACTTCGGCTACGACGCCAAGGGCGAAGTCTGCGCCGTGTATGTGCGGTTCATCGACATTGAAGCCTGTTATCGAGAGCAGGAGTAAGGAGGCACACCATGGAATTTCCAAAACGGGCGCGGACAGCGGATTGGGAAAGCGGCGTCCTGACCTTAGATGGAGAGAAGCAATTTGAAGTCCCGGTGCTGACCGTGGAACTCATGGAACTGCTGGCCGGATACACCCTGGTGGGCTTCCATGTGAAGGGCTATCCGGTGACCAATGAACTGCTTGCCCCCTTTGCCGGGCATAAAAGCATGGTCAACTTCGGCGTGGAGGACGGCGCCCTCACCGACGCCTGCTTTCCCCTCTTTGCCGCCATGCCCAGGCTGCGCTATCTGCTGCTGGACGGGAATGCCGCCATCAATGGCAGCGGCCTGTCCGCCCTGCAAAGCTGCAAGCTGGATCTCCTGACCCTGAACCGCACCGGGCTGGACGACGCCGGACTGCTCCAGGCGGCCTCCATCCCCAAGCTCTCCCACATCCAGATGGACCACACCGCCGTCACCTATGATGGCCTGCTGTCCATCGCCGGCAACAACTACATCCATCCGGTGGCCCATGTGCAGTTTACCACGGAGCAGCTGGAGCATTTCTCCCAGCTCCAGCGGGAGAAGGCCAAAAAGCCCGTCCAGCCGGATGAGCAGGCGGCGGTGGAATGCCGCAGGGTGCTGTCCGCCTTCTTTGCCGAGATGACAGAGTGGGAGCAGTATATGGAACAGGCCGGGTTTGAAGATGCCCAGGCAGTTCCCCGCCTGCTGGCCATCTGGGAGAAGTATGTGAGCGAAAAGCCCCGTATGGGCTATCGGCCCCTGGGCCTCTCGTACAGCGCCCAGGGCACCTACAACGGGGAAGAATTCCTGGACGCGGAGCAGATCACCCGGAACAAGCTCTACATCTACACCAGAGAGGAAAACACCGGCTTTGACCGCCGCTTTCTCATGAAGCGGGTGGGCGAGGGCTGGAAGATCGACGGGGTGCAGGAGCGGCTGAACGGCTGGCAGCGCGGGGAATTATAACAAGCTGCTCAACGGGAACGACTTTTTCCGCCCGGTGATCCGGGTGGAGACATTTAACGATAATCAGGAGGATAACATTATGGGACTGTTCAGCAAACTGTTTAAGGGGCCGGAGCCGGATATGGAAAAGAGTGCGGCCAACGCGGAAAAGGTGCGCGCACTGTTCGACCAGGCGGTGGAGCACGGTGAGGATTACCGCCTGATTGTGGGCTATACCGAGGATGTCAGCCGCTTCAACTACGGCTTTGTCCACGGCAGCAAGACCCAGATCGGCAATTTGATCGTGGGATGGAATGCGGCCACCAACACCATCGTGGCTTTGCCCACGGTTCCCGACCTCTCCGGCTGCGGGGAGCCCACCTATTACCGCCGGGAGGATATCCACAAGGCGTACCGGAACAAGTATCCCACTGACGCCTTCATCATCTACCCCGACCGGAAGGGGTACATCGGCATCAACGCCTACGAGTGGTTGGAGGATGAGCGCCTGTACATCTATCTCTATCAGAAGGAGGAGCTGGAGGCATTTACAGACTTCTTCCAGAATGTGTTTTCTACCAAATAAACGGAGCACAAAGCGCGAGAAGGAGACGCTGATATGGAATTATTGAAACAGTGCCAGCAGTGGTTTGGACAGGATGAAGCGCAGAAGGTGATTGACGCCCTGGAAGCAATCCCCGCCGAGGAGCGCACCCCGGAACTGGACAGTGAGCTGGCCAAGGCATATATTGCCGTTGCAGATATAGGAGAGCGGGAGCCTTTTGAAAAGGCGCTGGAACTTCTGGCTCCACATGAGGCGTATTTTGCGGGCGATCACTGCTGGAATTATCGGATCGCTTTGGCCTATTACTGTCTGGATGAGGAAGGCCCCGCCCTGCGTTACTTTGAACAGGCCCTGAAGGCCCGCCCCGGCGACGAGGACACCCAGGAGTACATCGACGACTGCCGCCGTCGTTTGTCCCTGCCCCGGTTTGAAAAGAACTTCCGGGAAAGGGCGCAGGAAGCATGGGCAGCCTTTTCTCAAATTGAGAGGTCGCTGCGTCAAATCATGGATACTGATGAAACGCACCAGCGCGGCGAAGAACTGATTGAAAAATGCGGGAATGCACTCAAGACGGCCCTGCGTGATACTTCCTTTGAGCTGGGCTTCAATGGGGAAAAGTATGAATTAATCCTCAGTCCAGAGGGTCGCCGCTCCCGCCTGTTCCCGTTGGTGTACTTCCAGCAGCAGGCTCCAGAATCGGTGCTGGCGCATTGGAACATCTGGGTAGGCCGCCAGCCTTCTAAAGACTTTATGCTTCGGGCCGGAGACCTGGAAGTTCGGGCCGAGGATGTGCAGGTGTGGGCAGAGAAAACAGAGGATCAGCGGGTAAGTCTGGTTCTTTGCTGTGAAAAACTGACGCCGATTTTGAAAGAGGACACAGACAAGGTCTGGTGGGTGCTCTCCATGCTGGTGGATCAAACCATCGGAGAAGTTTCCGCTATCGCGCTGATTGCCGGATTTGATATTTACGCGGAGCCGAAAGATGAACCGGCCAAGCTCCTTTCCCAATTGCCGGAGCTGCTGCAAAACATGGGGCTCCCCCTCTGGCGGGATGCCAGCGACTATCTGGAAAACAGCTATTTTACCTATGAGTTGGAACCGGTGGAGGACCCGGAGGCCGACTGGCGGCTGGATGTCTATACGGGAAGCTGCCGCCTGCCGGTCATGATCAACGA
>CAUWCX010000033.1:0-27083 GCA_963557105.1 uncultured Oscillospiraceae bacterium | reverse complement strand
GACGAGCTGGCCGACCTGATGCTGGTGGCGGCCAAGGAGGTGGAGGAGTCCATCTGCCGGGTGGCCCAGATGGGCCGTGCCGCCGGGATGCACCTGGTCATCGCCACCCAGCGGCCCTCCGCCGATGTGATCACCGGCCTCATGAAGGCCAATATCCCCAGCCGCATTGCCTTTGCCGTGGCCTCCTCCCTGGAGTCCCGGATCATTCTGGACGCCACCGGCGCGGAGAAGCTGGTGGGCCGGGGCGATATGCTCTACGCCCCCCTGGGCAGCGGCAAGCCCATCCGTGTCCAGGGCTGCTTTATCACCCCGGAGGAGATCGACCGGGTGGTGAGCTATGTCAAGTCCACCGGTGAGGCCCAGTACTCCGACGAGGTCATGCGGAAGATCGAGGAGTCCATGCAGGAGAAGGAGAAGAAGGGCTCCGGCGCCTCCGCCTCCGGCGGGGAGCCCCAGGACGGCGGAGACAGCGACGAGCTGCTGCCCGCCGCCGTGGAGGTGGTGCTGGAGACCGGACAGGCCTCCGTGTCCATGCTGCAGCGGCGGCTGAAGCTGGGCTACTCCCGGGCCGCCCGTCTGGTGGACCAGATGGAGGAGCGGGGCATCGTGGGCCCCTTTGAGGGGTCCAAGCCCCGGCAGCTGCTCATCAGCAAGGAGAAGTGGCAGGAGATGCAGATGGCCCAGGGCGGCGGCAGCGACTTCACCCCTGATGAGCTGTCCGGCATGAAGCACGCCAGCTGGGACGACGGCGAGCATGTGATCCCCTGGGAGGACCAGTAGAGAACAGCGGTATATTTCCGCAAAATATCAGGAGCGCCGGCCCGTGAGGGCTGGCGCTCCTTGAAACTGTCGAAAAAGTGGCAAGCCACTTTTTCGAGGAGGGGTTGCACTGCGTTCTGCGCCTCGGTTGGCCGCCCAAGGCGGCCAATTCGACGCTCACTCCGCGAGAAGTATTTTCTGCCACGCACATGTCGCGGCAGAAAATGATTTTACTTTATTCGCCGCCTCCGGGCGGCGAACTCTGCGAGGCTCTCTCAACAGGCTGAGGAGCGCCGGCCCGTGAGGGCTGGCGCTCCTTGTTGATTTGCTGGGGGCTGTGGCTGTAGGAATGGCGATCAGAGATCATAGTGGCTGCCGCGGTCGTCCAGGTCATCGTACCGGTCATCCCAGTCGTCATCGTGGTCGTCCCGGTCATCCCAGTCGTCATCATGGTCGTCCAGGCCGTCGTACCGGTCATCCCAGTCGTCATCGTGGTCGTCCAGGTCATCGTACCGGTCATCCCAGTCGTCATCGTGGTCGTCCAGGTCGTCGTACCGGTCGTCCCAGTCGTCATCATGGTCGTCCAGGTCATCATATCGGTCGTCCAGGTCATCATATCGGTCGTCCCGGTCGTCATCGCGGTCGTCCAGGTTGTCGTACCGGTCATCCCAGTCGTCATCGTGGTCGTCCAGGTCGTCATATCGGTCGTCCAGGTCGTCATATCGGTCGTCCAGGTCGTCATATCGGTCGTCCAGGGCATCATTCTGGCTGCTGCCCTGGGCGGGGATGCGCTCACGCTCCACCTCCACCACCTTTCCGGTGAAGGCATTGACCTCAAACTCGTACCTCGTGCTGCCGGAAATGAGGTCCAGCTCATAGACGCCGTCCTCCTGGTCGTACTCCTGCTGGGTGAAGGTGGCCTCCCGCAATCCCAGATGGGCCAGCGCCAGGGCCTTGGCCTTCTCCATGCCGATGACAGTCTGGGCGGTGGACGCTTTCCCGGCGGCAGGGGTGTCGGTGTTGTAGGCGTCGGCAACAAAGCCGGCCAAAACAGTGATCATCAGAACGGACAGGACGCCCATAACCAGCGCCTTGGAAGTGGTCAGTTTTTTCATGGTGATTCTCCTTATCTCATATTGTATTTGTGGGGCCGCTTTCCTTTGCGGCTTACAGATACAGGATACGGAGGGGGAAAGAAAAAACCGGGGCCGGAAGGAAAAAAGATTGAAAAATTTTTCCGAGATCAATCCAGGTCGTCGTCATCATCGTCATCGCCGCCGTCATCGTTGTCGCTGTCGTCGTCGTCACGGTCATCGTCATCGTTGTCGTCGCCGTCATCATCCGCATCACCCCAGGGCTCCACGCCGGGTTCCAGTGCGGGGGGATTGGGGGGATCGAGGGCATCGGGATCGGTGACCACCTGGGCAAAGCCGTCCAGATGGACATCCAGCTCCAGAAGGGCCTGCCGCTCAGTCTCCGCCTGCCACTGCTGGTGGTCGGACTGGACGGTCAGCAGGATGGCGCCGCCGCTGGGGAGATAGCCCTGGGCCACGGCGCGGTCCGCCAATTCGCACAGCACGGTGTCCAGCTTTTTCCCACGGGTGCTGTAGTCTTTGGTGAGGCGCAGGCCGTCGCTGTTCTGCGGCTCCACATCCACGACGTAGTCCAGACGGTTGACCTCCACCACGATGTCGGGGTTGATCTGCATCCGCACGGTGCCGTAGGGGACAAACAGCACCTGCCAGATCCCCAGCGCGGTCAGGCACAGACAGGCTGCGGCGGCCAGCGGCAGGAGCCAGCCTCCGATGCCGTGCCTGCGGCGGGAGGAACGGCGCATCTCCACCACATGGCTGACGGTTTCGCCCTCCGCGTAGTTCAGGTTGGCAACAGTCAGGAACCGGCCCTGTTCGTCCAGCGCCACCGCATAGCCGGGGTGGCACTCCAAAATGAGGTATTTCATGTCCGCGTTCCCTCCTTTCCGTTGATTTGCCGCAGGTGTCCCCGGATGATCTCGTATCCGTTGGTGTAGGCCAGCAGGATCGCCACCAGGTACTTCCTGTGGCGCTCCAGGGTCTTGCGGTCCACGCCTGCGCCCTCGGCCAGCTGGGCAATGGGCAGCTTTCGGCTTCGCACCAGGCTGTCCAGCAGATCGGGGTTGGCCTTGGCGTACTCCAGGGCCCGGAGACAGGCGGCAAGCGTCCGCTTCTGCCGGGGACAGCTGGCGGCCACATCCGACAGGGACAGGCCGAAGTCCGACAGCTGCTGGCCGAACTCCTGGATCTCCGCCTTAGCCAGGGAGCGCTCGGTGATCTCCGCGATCTCATCCCGGCCGGTGTCCGTGCGCTCCAGCAGGGTAGGGCCGTCCTCGTCCTCCACCGGCTGCTCCAGGGAGAGCTGCCCGCGGTGGCGGCGCTCCTGGCGGTAGTAGTCGATGAGGCGGTTGCGTATGCCGGTGGCGGCCAGGCGGAGAAAGCTGCCCCGCCCGGCCTGGTAGCCCATTACGGCCTCGTAGAAGGCCAGCATGGCGATGCTCAGCTCGTCGTCGCCATCCATGGGGGGCCGCTTCAGGAATTTTGCGGTCTCCGACCGGATGAAGGGCAGGTACTGCCGGATCAGCGCATCCGCCGACTGGGGATCATCCTGGGCCTCCTGGACCCAGCTTACAATGTCATGTTCATCCCGCATGGTATCACACTCCTGATGCAGACTACGGATGTTCCGGACCAAAATCGGGGTATCCCAGTGGCTGTCAATAAAATTGCATCATCAGTATAGCAGGAACCTTGCCCCATTGCCACATTTTTTTTACTTTCTTTACGAGGAATTTCTACAAAATCAACAAAGAGGGCTTGATATATCCGTGACCTTATAGTAAAATGCGATATACAATCTGTGGAGCTTTCAAGAACCACAGAAAGGGAAAGAAAGGAAGAAAGAGAAAATGGAAAAACTTGCAGTACTAGCCCCTGTTTTGGGCCTGGCTGCGCTGGCCTTCGCGTTCTACTTAGCGCGGAAGGTGAGCCGTCAGGACGCAGGAACGGACCGAATGAGAGAGATTGCCGCATTTATCCACGAAGGCGCCCAGGCATTTTTGATGTCGGAATATAAGATCCTTGTGATCTTCGTGGTCGTGCTGTTTCTGGGCGTTGGCCTGGGGATCAGCTGGACCACGGCGGTCGCATTTTTATTGGGTGCGCTGTTCTCCACCGTTGCCGGTTACTGCGGTATGAACGTGGCCACCAAGGCCAATGTCCGTACCGCTGCCGCAGCCAAGGACCACGGGATGAATAAGGCCCTGTCTGTGGCCTTCTCCGGCGGCGCGGTGATGGGCATGTGTGTGGTGGGCCTGGGTCTTCTGGGCACCGGCCTGGTCTATCTGGTCACCGGTGACGCCGGCGTGCTGTCCGGCTTCTCCCTGGGCGCCTCCTCCATCGCCCTCTTTGCCCGTGTGGGCGGCGGTATCTACACCAAGGCGGCCGATGTGGGCGCCGACCTGGTGGGCAAGGTGGAGACCGGTATCCCCGAGGATGATCCTCGCAACCCCGCCACCATCGCCGACAACGTGGGCGACAATGTGGGCGATGTGGCCGGCATGGGCGCCGACCTCTTCGAGTCCTATGTGGGCTCCATCGTCTCCGCCATCACCCTGGGCGCCGTGACCTACAGCTTCACCGGCGCGGTGTTCCCCCTGCTGCTGGCGGCAGTGGGCATTGCCGCAGCCATTATCGGTACCTTCTTCGTCAAGGGCGATGAGAAGTCCAGCCCCCACAAGGCGCTGAAGACGGGCACCTATGTGGCCAGCGCCGTGGTGGTTCTGGCATCCCTGGCCATGAGCTGGGCATTTTTCCACAGCTTTAAGTCCGCGCTGGCCATTATCTTCGGTCTGATCGTGGGCGTCCTCATCGGTGTGATCACCGAGGTGTACACCTCCGGGGACTACCGCTTCGTCAAGAAGATCGCCCAGCAGTCGGAGACCGGCCCCGCCACCACCGTGATCTCCGGCCTGGCTGTGGGTATGCACTCCACCGCTGTGCCCATCCTGCTGATCGCTGTGGGCATCATCGGGGCGTACATGGCCAACGGCCTGTACGGTATCGCTCTGGCCGCTGTGGGTATGCTGTCCACTACCGGCATCACCGTGGCGGTGGACGCCTATGGCCCCATTGCCGACAACGCCGGTGGTATTGCGGAGATGTCCGGCCTGCCCAAGGGCGTGCGGAAGATCACCGACTGCCTGGACGCCGTGGGCAACACCACCGCTGCCATGGGCAAGGGCTTTGCCATCGGTTCCGCCGCCCTGACCGCCCTGGCCCTATTTGTGTCCTACGCTGAGTCCGTGAAGCTGTTTGACGCGGGTATCAACCTGCTGGACTACAAGGTCATCGTGGGCCTCTTCATCGGCGGTATGCTGCCCTTCTTCTTCTCTGCGCTGACCATGGACTCCGTGTCCAAGGCGGCGTATAAGATGATCGAGGAGGTCCGCCGCCAGTTCCGCACCATCCCCGGCATCCTGGAGGGCAACGCCAAGCCCGACTATACCGCCTGCGTGGCGATCTCCACCCAGGCGGCGCTCCACGAGATGCTGGTCCCCGGTGTCCTGTCGGTCATCGCACCTCTGGCGGTGGGCGTTGTGCTGGGTACCGCCGCACTGGGCGGCCTGCTGGCCGGCGCCCTGGTCACCGGTGTTCTGATGGCCCTGTTCATGTCCAACTCCGGCGGCGCATGGGACAACGCGAAGAAGTATATTGAAGATGGCAACCACGGCGGCAAGGGCAGCGAGGCCCACCATGCCGCGGTCGTGGGCGATACAGTGGGCGATCCCTTCAAGGACACCTCCGGCCCCTCCATCAACATCCTCATCAAGCTGATGACGGTTGTGGCCCTGGTGTTTGCGCCCCTGTTCCTGCTGATCAACTCCGGCATGGGTCTGCTGTAATTGGGGAAAGGAGAACGGAAGTATGCATATCTACGAGAAGGAATTTGACTTTGTTATCCAGCGGGCCAAGTCTCTGGAGAAGCCGGCCCGCATGGTGGTGGCCGGCGCAGACTGTGAGAACATCCTGAAGGCTGTTTTTGCGGCGGAGGAGCAGGGCTTCTGCCGCCCCATCCTGGTGGGCTCCAGCGATAAGATCGTGGCGATGCTGAAGAAGCTGGGGCTGTTTGAGCGGGAGTACGCCATCAGCGACGTGCCCGACTATGAGATGAGCACGGACTACCACGTGTACCTCAAGCGGGCTATTTCCATCATCAACGACGGCCTGGGGGATGTCCTGGTCCGCGGCAACACCTCTACCCGCAACTTCCTCATGCCCATTCTGGACAAGAAGAATAACCTGGTGGACGGTCTGGTCAGCGAGGTCGCCCTGATCAAGGTGCCCTACTATGACAAGGTCCTGGCGCTGTCCGACGTGTCTGTGCTGATCAACCCCTCTGAGGGACAGCGGAAAAAGGTGATCAAGAACATGGTCCATGTGCTCAACCACCTGGGGGTACAGCGGCCCAAGGTCGCCGTCCTCTCCCTGGTGGAGAAGCCCAGCTTCCATATGCGGGACACGGTGGAGGCGCAGAACATCGTCCGCTCCCACACCATGGAGCCCATTGCCGACTGCGAGCTGGTGGGCCCCATCCCCTGGGATCTGATCGTCAGCAAGGAGGCTGCCCGGCTGAAGGCCTACGACTGCCCCTACTGCGGCGAGTTCGACGCAGTGCTGATGCCCAATGTCATGGCGGGCAACACGGTGATGAAGGTCCTGTCCATGTCCGCCAATGTCAATGCCTGCGGCGTTCTGGCGGGGACCAGAGTCCCTGTGGCCATCGCCTCCCGCTCCAGCTCCGAGGAGCAGGCATTCCTGTCCCTGTGCGTGGCTGCGGCCATGCTCTATGAGGAGAAGGAAGAGCAGGGAACATAGGGAGACAAGGCGCCGTGTGCAGACAGGCGTGGGCGACACGGCAATAGGACGAACAAGAGGCAAAAACAGAACAAAGGCGGGAGCATCGGTAACGATGCTCCCGCCTTTTCCGATGAGTCGCCTCTATTCCTTGATGTGGGCTAAGCGATTTCCGTTTTTGTCGAACAATTCATATCTCGTATTTTCGCCAACACCATATCCATAGAATAAGTGATAGCCATTCACATTTAGCGGTATCAGTTCTTGGTTTTGATAGGTGATGGTAGAAACCTCTTTATCATGCGCGGCCGCAATAACAAAATACCGGTCACCCTGACCATACCAGGAAACCAATACCCGGGCGCGGAGTTCGCCGGATTCAAGGTCCTTCGGCAGTTCAATCTCTATGGAACCATTTTTGTCGATAACGTCATAAAAAATACCGTATTTTCGGATAATAGCATTTTGCAGCTGATCTTTTTCTTCTTTATTCGTATAGATAACAGCGGTAAAATTTTTGTCGAGCTGCTGAGTGGCGAGGAGCTCTCCCACGGCAAAGGGGGAGCCTATTCTGCTGATCGCAGAGGCAATGCTTTTGGGAAAAAATAGAAAAGCCCCGATTCCTATGCCGAAAAGGACGAGCAGTACAATAAGAAAAACAGATCTTTTTTTCATGTAAATCCCTCCTTTGATCCAATATGGATCGTCCTGGTGTGACCCTACGGAAAAGCAATTTACATATTGGATGATAACACTATTGTAAGTATAATACAAGGAGTTGTTCCTATGATGACATACTTTCGGATGATATGACGCTGAAAGAAGCAAGTGAAAAATGGGGTGTTACCCCAAGGCAGATCAATTATCTGTGTGCCGGTGGGCGTATCCCCGGCGCTGTAAAGATGGCTACCATTTGGCTGATTCCCAAGGATGCGGAGAAACCGGCAGACCGCCGTTTCAAAAATACAAAAAAATAATCCTCTCGTGAGGTTTCTGTGACATTTGGATGCTACACTAAGAATGAAGGAGTGTGATACAATGCGAATTTTAGTAGTCGAGGATGACCGACTTTTGAATAATACTTTGTGCTATAACCTGGATACTGCGGGCTATGTCGTGGACTCTGCATTGACAAAATCAGCAGCCAGCAACTTTCTGACCAAGCAGGACTATGACCTGATTGTGCTGGATGTAAACCTGCCGGATGGGAATGGCTTTGATTTCTGCCGTGAGGTAAAGGAGCGTCGGCCGGATACGGCAGTGATCTTCCTGACCGCAAATGATATGGAGAGCGATATGCTGAAAGGCTATGAGCTGGGCGCAGAGGACTATGTGACCAAGCCATTTCTTATGAGCGTCTTTCAAAAAAAGTTGTCCGTGGTGCTGGGGCGGCTGGCGAAACAGTCTGGCGGCGATTGCTATGAGGATGGCGCACTATCCATCAATTTCTCGGAGATGACTGCTTCCCTGTCCGGTAAGCCGCTGGTGTTCACTCCATTGGAATACCGGCTGTTGAAGATCCTGACCAAAAATCCGCAGAATGTTTTGACCAGGCAGGTGCTGCTCGAAAAGCTGTGGGATGCCGATGGGAACTTTGTGGATGAACACGCCCTGACTGCGGCCATCAGCCGGGTGCGGAACAAAATTGAAATGGAGGGCCGCCAGTACATCAAGACAGTGTACGGTATGGGCTATATGTGGATTGGAGGGGCACCGAAATGAATATGCGAAAACTCTCCATCAACAAAGCCTGCATCCTTTTGGGAACGCTTCTGCTGCTGGCAGTTGGTGCAGTCTGCACCGCTGTTTATCTGCTGACCCAGAATATAATCGCTGTCCGGTGTGTGTTCCTGTTCAGTCTCTTTGTACTGCTCTGCGTTATCTTCTTTGTGGCCCTGATCCGCCGGAAGCTGGTCCGGTTCTCCGATGCCTTTTGTGGTCAGATGGATGATATGCTCTCCGGGGATATGCAGCCGAAGCAGACGGTCGAGGAAGAAAGCCTGTTCTATAAAATCAACTATCGGCTGGGGCGGCTGTACGAAGTTATGCAGGAAAATAAAAACAGCATCGCAAAAGAACGGGCTGACCTGCAAGAGCTGATCTCTGATATTTCCCATCAGGTCAAGACTCCGATTGCAAACTTGAAAATAATCAACAACACGCTGCTTGAAAACGAGGTTCCCCCGCAGAAGCAAAAGGAATTTCTGACAGCCCAGGCCAGCCAACTTGATAAGCTGGACTTCCTCATGCAAGCCATGATTAAAACCTCCCGCCTGGAAACGGGAGTCATTTCGCTGGAGCAAAAACAGCAGCCAGTTTATGATACCCTTGCCGCTGCCCTGGGTGGGATTTTGCTTAATGCAGAAAAGAAACAAATAGATGTGCAGGTAGAATGTCCGGAGCATTTGGATGCGCGCCACGATAGAAAATGGACAAGCGAAGCCCTGTTCAACATTCTGGATAACGCAGTGAAGTACACCCCGGCAGGCGGGCAGATCCGCGTGTCGGTGGAAGGCTGGGAAATGTATGTGAAGATCGACATTGCTGATACCGGCATTGGCATCTCAGAACAGCACCAGGGGACGATTTTCAAGAGGTTTTACCGGGAAGATGCGGTGCATGATGTGGACGGTATTGGGATCGGCCTGTATCTGGCCCGTGAGATCGTGACCTTGCAGGGCGGCTATATCCGGGTGGCATCGGAAGTTGGGAAAGGCTCAACCTTTTCTGTTTTCCTGCTCCGAAAGTAGCGCCGACACGCCCCAAAAATTGAAATGTCACAGGTTCGTGACATTTGGGGCCGAATTTAGCAGAAACTTTTTGTGGCTCGTGACATTTCTGTGAGGTTTGGTCGTTACAATGGGTTTATCAAAAAGAAAGGATGGTGTTCTTTATGAGCATTTTGCAAACGACTGAACTGAAAAAATATTATGGCACAAAGCCGAACATTACCAGAGCCTTGGATGGTGTGACCCTCTCCATAGAAAAGGGCGAATTTGTAGCCATCGTGGGAACCTCCGGCAGCGGTAAATCCACGCTGCTGAACATGATCGGCGGATTGGATGTGCCCACCTCCGGTCAGGTGGTCGTAGATGGAAAGGAGTTGTCCAAACTCAAAGACGAGGAACTGACCGTTTTCCGCAGAAGAAAGATCGGCTTTATCTTCCAGAACTACAATCTGGTGCCGGTGCTGAATGTCTACGAAAACATTGTGCTGCCTGTGGAGCTGGACGGAAACAAGGTAGACAAGAAGTTTATGAACGAAGTGGTGCAGATGCTGGGGCTGGAGGATAAGCTGAACAATATGCCCAACAACCTTTCCGGCGGCCAGCAGCAGCGCGTAGCCATTGCCCGCGCCTTGGTGTCGAAGCCCGCTATCGTACTGGCTGATGAGCCCACCGGCAATCTGGACAGCAAGACCAGCGCCGATGTGCTGGGGCTTCTGAAAACCACAAGTCAGAAATTCCACCAGACCCTCGTGATGATTACCCATAACAGTGAGATCGCCCAGCTTGCCGACCGTATCATTCGGATCGAGGATGGTAAGATTGTGCAGTAAAGGGGGCGGAACTATGAATGACATTCTATTTGGCAACAATAATACAAAAATCATCAAGCGGCTGTCTAAACAATATTTCAAGAAGAATAAGGTTCGTAATCTGGCGGCGATTCTTGCCATCGTTCTGACAGCATTTTTGTTTACATCTGTCACTTCACTGGCATTTAACATGGTATCCTCCATGCAGCTCTCTATGCAGATGCAGAAAGGCAGTAAGGCAGATGGAACCTTTGGCTATATGACAGAGGAACAGTTTGAGCAACTGAAAAATAGTGATTTTGTGGAGCAGGCAGGTCATCGGCGGACGATTGACTATGCAAGCAACGCCGTGGGTCATTCTGTCGAATTAAACTATGCGGACAGCATACAACAGGAACTTACATTCTGTGTGCCAACACATGGTTCAGCGCCGGAAAAGGCGAATGAAATTGCTACTACCGAACTGGCTTTGAAAGCCCTTGGTGTGGAACCGGAGATCGGAGCAGAAGTTCCGCTGGAATTTGAACTGCGTGGAAAAACTTATCATTATGATATGGTGCTTTCCGGCTGGTGGGAAGCAAGCAACGATATGGTCAGTGTGGCCGTTCTTTCAGAGCAGTTTGTAAAAGATAATCCGGATGTGGTGAAAAATACCCGCGCAGTGGATGGAGAAATCTCAGGGGTTACTTTTTCTGATGTTGTGCTGAAAGACAAGACGAACATTCAGGAGCAGATGGATGACTTTGTCTACTCTATCGGCGGCAATCCAGAGGATATGTCTGCTGATAACTTTATCCTCTCTGTTGAAAACCAGATGGGAAAAGCCTTGATTTCTTCGGAGTCCATCTTCTTTGCCGTAGTATTTGTTCTGATGTTTGTATTGTGCGGCATCTGCTAATTTATAATATTTTTGATATTTCCGTTATGCAGGATGTTCGGCAATATGGCTTACTGCGGATGATTGGTACTTCTACGCGGCAAATTAAGAGCATCGTCAATCGTCAGGCGGTATGGCTGACCCTGATTGGGCTGCCTATTGGTTTAATTGCTGGGTTCTTTGCAGGCCGGGCGCTACTTCCAGTAGTAATGGAAATTTTCAGTTATGAGTATTCTACGGCAAGCTTGCAGGCATCGACCTCCCCCTTGTTATTTATTATAGCTGCCTTGTTTACGATTCTGACGGTATTTATCAGTACCCGCAAACCGGCAAAAAAGGCCGCAAAAGTATCTCCCATGGAGGCGATCCGCTATACGGAGCAGGATGATTATAACAAGAAAAGTGTTACACGAACCAGCGGAGCAAAACTCTCTCACATGGCATTTTCTAACCTGGGACGCAACCGGCGCCGCTGTGTATTCATTGTTGTTTCTATGCTTTTGTGTATCGTTCTGTTCAACTCTATTATCATTGTGACACAGAGCATGGATGAAGAAAAGTGGATTACCCGCACAACGAAAACAGATTTCACCGTCTACAATTCGATTGCAGTCAATGTTCTGGAGGGCTTTAGATATCACGAGGATGCGCTTCCACAGCAAGTGGTAGATATGATTCGTGAGCAGGACGGTGTGGAAGAGGAACGGTATCTGTATCGCAATACCGCAGATGACGGTAATGTGCTGGTTGACTATGGTTTTGAGGGACTGGAGTGTACCTCAACCTATGAAGATCAGGACGGTAGCCTCCGCAAAGGCTTTGGAAAATATAATATGAAGACTGCCCCGGATGCAGAAAATCTTTTCTTTGGAAATGTTTTTGGCGCTTCCGAACATTTTTGGGCAGATATGATGATTTATGATGGCGAAACAGATCCTGATGTACTGACACAAAAAATGGCAACCGGGGAATATGTCATTATTGGAGAACGGTTAGACCGGCTGAGTGGTGGCCCGAAAACAACGCCCCTGTCAGAGCAGTTGCAGATCGGCGACAGCATTTCTTTTTACAGGGATGGCGAGTTAGTCAAAACCTGCACAATTCTGGCAAAAGCCTGCACCGTTGGAACTGAGGACGAAACGCCGTCAACAACTACGGCTACGATGCATATTGGCGGCGATGCGCCTTTTGTGTATTTACCAGACACCGTATTCAAACAGATTTACACGACCCCAACCCTGCTGAGCTATGGATTTAATATGGATGATTCTCTGCATCCGCAAATGGAGGACTTCCTGAGCAGTTATGTTGAGAAGAACCCCTCTGTTACCTATACCTCAACAAAATTACTGAAAGAACAATTAAATTCTGTTGCAAGTATGGTTCTGGTTGTCGGCAGTCTGATTGGCTGCATCATGGCTCTGGCAGGACTGATCAACTTTACCAACATGATCATCACCAATATTATCACCCGCCGCCATGAGTTTGCGACTATGCAGAGTATCGGTATGACCGGCAAGCAGCTTCGCCGCCTGATGGTCTATGAGGGCGTCTACTATGCCGCTGGTGCAGACATCATTGGTGGAGTGGTTGCGCTGCTGCTTGCTGTGACGGTGCTGAAAAATGTCTTGAACTCGCCATCCATGTGGTTCTTTACGCTGAACATTACATTGGTTCCTGTTCTGGTCATTGGTGTGCTTTATCTGCTGCTGGCTGCGGTTATTCCGCTGATCGTTCTCCACTTCTTTAACAAGGGAACTGTGGTGGAACGGCTGAGGACTTCGGAGTAAATCATTAGAAAAGCCAGGGAAAATTTCCCTGGCTTTTCAACTGTCGCAAGATGGTGAGGTTTCAGCTTGTAGAAGATGTCAGCAATTTCAAGACCATCAACGCTTCGCCTTATTTTTTCAAATCGCCCGTAGCTGGGTTGTCGAGCAACTTCCCGTCCTCGGTGAAGCGGGAGCCGTGACAGGGGCAATCCCAGGTGTGCTCCATAGGATTCCATTTCAGGGCACAGCCCAGATGAGGACAGCGTTTGGTGGTGGGCGTCAGCAGGTTGACCACAGCCGCAAACCCGTTGACGGCCAATTGTGGGTGAAGGATAGAGCGGGAGGGGGAGAATACCTCCTCGTACGGGTTTTTCTTTCCCTGCACAAGATCGCAGAGGACCATAGCGGACACCATGGAGGAGGTCATGCCCCATTTGTTGAAACCGGTGGCCACATACAAATCTTTAGTGGAGGCGGAATAGGGCCCGATATACGGGACCTCGTCCAGGCTCATGCAGTCCTGCGTGGCCCAGTGGTACTGCTCTTCCGCTTGCGGGTAGTGGCGCCGGGCAAACTCCCGCAGTTCCCGCCAACCGCCGCCCTGTTTGCCGGTGCGGTGACCTCCATCCCCGATGAGCAGCAAATTTTTGTGATTGCGGAAGGACATCCCCGTCTGCGCCTCGTCCAAATACATGCCGTCCACATCCATTGCGTTTTGGAGGGCGATGACATAGGAGCGGTGCTGGTACAGCTTGAGGAAATAACTGCCGTGCTTGTTGAGAAAGGGAAAGTGGGTGGTCACGATGATCTTCTTGGCACGAATCCGGCCGTGATTTGTCACCGCGGTGGTGCCGATCAGTTCACGCACCCGCGTGTGCTCATAAATATGCAGTCCCTTTGCAATGCCGGAAACGAATTGCAGTGGATGAAACTGTGCCTGATTCGGGAATCTGACCGCACCGGCAACGGAAAAGGGAAGAGGGAGTTTCTCCACAAATTCTGCCGGAAAGCCCAGTTTTTCCAGGGCGCTCACTTCCCGTTCAATCTTACGCCGGTCGTCCAGAGAATAGGTGTAGGCCGCCTTTTCCGCAAAGCCGCAGTCAATCTTCCGGCATAACTCCCGGTATGTTTGAATGGCTGTCTCGTTGGCGGTCAGATATTGCTTTGCCCGCTCGATTCCAAATCTGGAGATCAGCTTGTCATAGATCAGCCCATGTTGGCTGGTAATCTTGGCGGTGGTGTTTTTGGTGATGCCGCTGCATATTGTTTCCGCTTCCGCCAGCACATAGGGCACTCCGGCGCAGTGTAGCTGATAGGCACACAGAACACCCGCCATACCGCCGCCGATGATCAGTACATCGGTGCTCTTATCTCCGTCCTGAGTCGGAAATTTCGGCTGCTCCCAGGTCTGCTCCCACAGTGATTCCATATGCGTCTCCCCGATGAGTGATGGTTTTGATGATAGTATGATCCAAAACAAGAAAAGTATGTCTCTTCTTGTGTTCGCTTGTACACAGGGGAAGCGGAACGGCATATTAGCGGCTATGATTCGGGGCATGATGCAGCGCTGCAAGGAGCCGCCAGCGATTGAGCGTCAGCCGGTAGCGTACGCTCTCAACCCGTCCCTGGGTGACAACGGCTTTCTCCGGGCCGTCGCTGGGTCCCGGACGGCTTGTGGAGGATTCTGGATGACCTCATGGACACGCTACGAGTGGTCACCACCCTAGCGTTATGCGAAAAATAAACAGCCTATAAGAAGAATCCCCGCCCTCATGGGCGGGGATTTCCGTTTGCAAATTTGTTTGCAATTTGAGTCCTCAAATACAGGAGAGAGTTCTGATATACAGGATTTAATCCTGTTGCACAAAACATGGGAAAGCATTGCAAATACAAGAAAAATCCGCAACCCATTGATAAATCAAGGGTTGCGGATTTGGTCCGAGTGGCGGGATTTGAACCCACGGCCTCATGGACCCGAACCATGCGCGCTACCAACTGCGCTACACCCGGATAGCCACTATATTATAGTGGCTATTGGCCGTTCTGTCAAGGGAAAAAGCGGCAGAAACTCGGCTTTTCTTGAAAACCGATCAGCCCTGACGCTTGTGGCGGTGCCTCCGGCGGTGGGACCCATCTGCGGAGGCCGCCAGGCGGCCCACAACAGGGGGGTCGGAGGAGATGCGCTTGACCACCGGCTTGGGGGGGTGCGCCTCCCGCCAGGGCGGGGAGAAGAGGGCCACAGGCACGCGCTCAGCGCCAAAGGGCAGTTCCTCATCCAGGGGCGTACTGCCGGGCTTGGGCTTGCTCACCGGGCGGGATTTATTGCCCTCCGGCCTGCGCTTTTCCTGCGGTGCGGCGCTCTTGGGGGCTGCCTTGGCCTGCTGCTGGGCGCTGGACCGGGCGGCGGGGACAAATTCCGGCTGGGGCGCTTTCGCCTTCTGGGCCTTCGGCGTCTGCTGCGCCTTCTGGGTGGGGGCGGCGGGCTTCTCCTGGGGCTGCTGCTTCTGCCGCTCCGCCCGGGGAGGCCGGGGCTGCCGGGGGGCCTTGGGGGTAGCTTCAAAGATCTCCATGGGCCAGGGGTGGTCCTCCACCACAGGCACCTGTTTGCCGATGAGCTTCTCAATGTCCTTCAGGTAGGCCAGCTCGTCGAAGTTGCAGAAGCTGATGGCCAGGCCGCTGTGTCCCGCCCGGCCCGTGCGGCCGATGCGGTGGACATAGGTCTCCGGCACATTGGGCAGCTCGTAGTTGATCACGCAGCCCAGCTCGTTGACATCGATGCCCCGGGCGGCGATGTCCGTGGCCACCAGGACGCGGATGGCGCCGCTTTTAAAGCTCTCCAGGGCCTTCACCCGGGCGGACTGACCCTTGTTGCCGTGGATGGCCATGGCCTCAATGCCCACCCGGCCCAGCTCCTTCACCACCCGGTCGGCGCCGTGCTTGGTGTTGGTGAAGACCAGGACGCTGTCCAGGGACTGATCCTGGAGAATGTGCTGGAGCAGCAGCTTTTTGTTGCCCTTATCCACCTTGTACAGCCGCTGGTCGATGGCCTCCACGGTGGAGGACTGGGGCGTGACCTCCACCCGGACGGGATCGTGGAGGATCTTTCGGCTCAGCTCTGCGATCTCCTGGGGCATGGTGGCGGAGAAGAGCAGGGCCTGCCGCTTCTCCGGCAGGCGGTCGATGACCTTCCGCACGTCGTGGATGAAGCCCATGTCCAGCATTCGGTCCGCCTCGTCCAGGACGAAGGTCTCAATGCCGGCCAGATCGATGTGGCCCTGGCTGCACAGGTCGTTGAGCCGCCCGGGGGTGGCCACCAGCACATCCACCCCGGCCCGGAGGGCCTCCACCTGGGGGGCCTGGCCCACGCCGCCGAAGATGACAGTGTTGCGGATGTTCAGATGGGCGCTGTAGCGGTCAAAATTCTCCTTGATCTGTAGGGCCAGCTCCCGGGTGGGGGTCAGCACCAGGGCGCGGATGGGGCGGTGGGAACGATCTACCCGGCTGTTGAGCCGCTGAAGGACGGGGATAGCGAAGGCGGCGGTCTTGCCGGTGCCGGTCTGGGCACAGCCGATGAGATCCCGGCCCTTCAGTACAGGGGGGATGGCGGCCGCCTGGATGGGGGAGGGGGCGGTGTAGCCCACCTCGCTGACTGCCTGCAGCAGCTGGGGCAGCAGGCCTAATTCTTGAAATGTCATAGTGAACCTTTTTCTTGTGGATTTCCCGCCCCAAGGGGCGAACTTTACTAGTATACTCGTTTTGCACAAAAAAAGCAATCATTTCTTGGCGAAAGCCCCCCGTGCTACGCCAAAACGCGAATGTTGGCGGCGTCGGGGCCGCTGTCCCGGTGAAGGCGGACGCCGCTGGAGATCATGGCGGACAGCGCCTGGAGAAGCGCGGGGGTGATCTCCTCCCCGGGGACCAGCAGGGGGATGCCGGGCGGATAGGCCCACACCATCTCCCCGCTGATGCGCCCGGCGGCCTGGGCGGCGGGGACAGTCTCCCAGGGGCGGAGCCGTGCCTCGGCGGGGGTGAGCGCCATGGGCGGTATAGGGGGCAGGGGAACCGCCATCTGGTCGGGGGCGGCGGACAGTGCCCGGTCCACGGTCACCAGAGCCTGGGCCAGGTGCCCCAGGCTCTCCCCGGTGTCGCAGATACTGGTCATGGCCAGAGCGTAGTCCCCCAGGGCCATCTCCAGCTCTATGCGGTGCTCCCGGCGGAGCAGGTCCATCAGGGCGGGGCCGGTAAGAGCTGTTCTGCGGGTGGAGATCACCAGCTTGCCGGGGTCGAAGGCGAAGAAACCGGGGTGGTTTTCCACCTTGTCTCCGCCGTAGCAGAGTACCCGCAGGCGGCGCAGTCCGGCAATGCCGTCGTCGAACCGGCGCAGGTTATCCACATATGTGGAAAAAAGCGCCGGGGCGCGGTCCTCCAGCAGCCGGACGCACCGGTCCATAGCCCCCATGAGCAGGTAGGAGGGGCTGCTGGTCTCAAAGATGCTCAGCTGCCGGGCAAACTCCCCGGCGTCCACCAGGGGGCCGGAGAGGTGGGCAACAGCGGTTTGGGTCAGGCTGGGCAGGGTCTTGTGCAGGCTTTGGATCACCATGTCTGCCCCGAATCGGACGGCGCTGCTGGGGAAAGCTGGGTGAAAGCCCAGGTGGGCGCCGTGGGCCTCATCCACCAGCAGAGGGACGCCGTGGCGGTGGGCAGCGGCGGCAATGGCGGAAATATCGCTGACCATACCCTCATAGGTGGGGCTGGTGACCACCACCAGCCGTGCCTCCGGGTGGGCCGACAGGGCGGCGGAAACATCCGCCGGGGACAGGCTGGCGGCCACGCCGAAGCCGCTGTCCAGCGCCACAGGCAGGTACACCGGCTTCAGCCCCCGCAGCTCCAGGGCGTGGTACACCGCCTTGTGGCAGCCCCGGGGCAGCAGCACCGTGTCCCCGGGTCTGGCGGCGGCGCAGATCCCCGCCAGGATGCCGCAGGTGCTGCCGTTGATGAGAAAGAAGGAGCTGTCTGCGCCCCACAGCCTGGCGGCGCGGTCCATGCTCTCCCGCAGGACCCCCTCCGCCCCGTGGAGGTTGTCAAAGCCGTCGATCTCCGTAATATCCAAAGCCCAGGGCAGGGGGCTGCCCAGCTCCGCCCGCTTGTGGCCGGGCATGTGCATGGGGCAGACGCCGCTGCCGCTGTATAGTTCCAGGCGTTCCAGCAGATCCATCAGTAATATCTCCTTGTGCAGATGAACATATGATGCGGCAGTGGTGCGGCATCAGTATCCCGCGCCCTCCAGGCGCAGCAGGAATATCTTCCTGTCCAGTCCGCCGGCGTACCCGGTGAGACTGCCGTCTCTGCCCACCACCCGGTGACAGGGGATGAAAATGGGCAGGGGGTTGCGGTGGTTGGCCATGCCCACGGCGCGGCAGGCCCTGGGGCGGCCCACAGCGGCGGCAATTTGGGCGTAGGTGCGGGTCTCCCCGTAGGGGATGGCCGCCAGGGCGTCCCACACCTGCCGCTGGAAGAGAGTGCCGCCGGGGGCGAGGGGGACGGTGAAGTGCCGCCGCTCCCCGGCGAAGTACTCCGCCAGCTCCCGGGCGGCCCGGGCCAGCACCGGACAGGGGAGAGGGGAGGTCTCCTGGTGGATGCCGAAGCGCAGGGCGGTGACACACTCGCCGTCGCTGCGGAGGGTCAGGGGGCCCAGGGGGCTATCCAAAAGTAGTGTATAGTGGTCCATGGTGTTGACCTCCTGCGGCGGATTTCCGCCCCGGCGGGCGGATCGATCTCAGTATAGCACAGACCCGACAGAAAATCCAGCAGAGCGGCGGAAGAGGCTGGAAAAGTATCCATGGGAAGTGTGTCAAAAAAAACACAATTTGTTTGTTTTGACGCTATCTTTACCGGGCGTTATTCGGTATAATACAGCGTGAGAAGCTAACGATCACGCTTCCAGATATGAAATCAGAACTGCGTATGCAGGAGCAGGAGGTAAAAGGAAAATGTCCAAGATCGATTTGACCAAGTATGGCATTACCGGTACGACCGAGATCGTCCACAACCCTTCCTATGAGGTGCTGTTCGCCGAGGAGACTAAGCCCGGCCTGGAGGGCTATGAGAAGGGCCAGGTCACTGAGCTGGGCGCGGTCAACGTGATGACCGGCGTGTACACCGGCCGTTCCCCCAAGGACAAGTTCATCGTCATGGACGAGAACTCCAAGGACACCGTGTGGTGGACCTCCGACGAGTTCAAGAACGACAACAAGCCCGCATCCAAGGAGGCCTGGGACGCCTGCAAGGCGCTGGCCCTGAAGGAGCTGTCCAACAAGAAGCTGTACGTCATGGATGTGTTCTGCGGCACCAACGCTGACTCCCGCATGGCTATCCGCTTCATCATGGAGGTGGCCTGGCAGGCGCACTTCGTCAAGAACATGTTCATCGCCCCCACCGCCGAGGAGCTGGAGAACTTCGAGCCCGATTTCATCTCCTACAACGCCTCCAAGGCCAAGGTGGAGAACTACAAGGAGCTGGGCCTCAACTCTGAGACCGCCGCGATCTTCAACATCACCGACCGTGAGCAGGTCATCCTGAACACCTGGTACGGCGGCGAGATGAAGAAGGGTATGTTCTCCATGATGAACTACTACCTGCCTCTGCGGGGTATGGCCGCCATGCACTGCTCCGCCAACACCGACATGAACGGCGAGAACACTGCCCTGTTCTTCGGCCTGTCCGGCACCGGCAAGACCACCCTGAGCACCGACCCCAAGCGCCTGCTGATCGGCGACGATGAGCACGGCTGGGATGACAACGGCGTGTTCAACTTCGAGGGCGGCTGCTACGCCAAGGTCATCAACCTGGATAAGGACTCCGAGCCCGACATCTACAACGCTATCCGCCGCAACGCCCTGCTGGAGAACGTCACCGTGGACGCCGAGGGCCACATCGACTTCAACGACAAGTCCGTCACCGAGAACACCCGCGTCAGCTACCCCATCGACCACATCGAGAAGATCGTCCGCCCCGTGTCTGCGGCTCCCGACGCCAAGAACGTCATCTTCCTGTCCGCCGACGCCTTCGGCGTTCTGCCCCCCGTCAGTATCCTGACCCCTGAGCAGGCCCAGTACTACTTCCTGTCCGGCTTCACCTCCAAGCTGGCCGGTACCGAGCGGGGCATCACCGAGCCCACCCCCACCTTCTCCGCCTGCTTCGGCCAGGCTTTCCTGGAGCTGCACCCCACCAAGTACGCTGAGGAGCTGGTGAAGAAGATGGAGAAGAGCGGCGCCAAGGCCTACCTGGTCAACACCGGCTGGAACGGCACCGGCAAGCGCATCTCCATCAAGGATACCCGCGGCATCATCGATGTGATCCTCAACGGCGATATCCTGAAGGCGGAGACCAAGACCATCCCCTACTTCAACCTCACCGTCCCCACCGCTCTGCCCGGCGTCAGCACCGAGATCCTGGATCCCCGGAACACTTACGCCGATCCTGCGGAGTGGGAGGAGAAGGCCAAGGATCTGGCCGGCCGCTTCGTGAAGAACTTCGTGAAGTACACCGGCAACGACGCCGGCAAGGCCCTGGTGGCCGCCGGTCCCCAGCTGTAAGCCCTGGTAAAACAGCAAAATTGCCCGCCGGAATTTCCGGCGGGCAAGCAGAAAACGATCCCCCGCTGTCTGGCACGGCCAGACGGCGGGGGATTTTTTGTGTGCAACCCTATTCCTCTGTTCCGGCGGGGACCGGCAGGGGGCGGACGATGAGCTTTACGCCCTCCATCCGCAGGACCTCCACTTGGGTTCCGGCAGGGATGCTCTCGTCACTGTCGCTGCGGGCGGTCCAGGTCTTGCCGTCCACATAGACGGCCCCCTGGGCGTAGTCGTTGACGATCTTCTCCGTCACCCGGGCCTCCATGCCGATGACCCGGTCCGCATTGGTGGGGACCAGATGGGGGTCCAGCAGCCGCTTCGCCAGGGGCCGGGCCAGGACCAGTGCGGCAATGGACACAAAGACGAAGAGCAGCAGCTGGAGGATGAGGGAGGCGTCCAGGGCGGCGGCGATCATGGCGGTCAGGGCGCCCACGGCAAACCAGATGGATACCAGCACCGGCGTGGCCGCCTCCACAAAGATGGCCAGGGCCATAATGGCCAGCCAGGTCCACACCATGTGGGACAGGATGATTTCCATAGAATGACCCCCTTTGGCAGGAAACGCCCCGGGAGAGGCTTACCGCTCCTTAGCCCGGGCCAGGACCTCCTGCAGGCTGTCCTGGAGGTGGTTGAAGCTGATGGGCAGCTGGGATACGGTGACATCCATCTTCCGCAGCTCACTGGTGACATGGCTGGTGATGGTGGAGAAGGCGTCAAAAAGGGCGGTGTACTGTTCCACTGTGGCGGCTACCTGGTCCTCCGCCTGCTGAAGGGTGGCGGCGGCCTTCTCCTGGGCGGCCTTGAGCAGATCGGCGGCCTTCTCCTCCGCCTGTCCCACGGTGATCGCGGCCTGGGCCTGAGCCTGGGTCAGGGTGATGCGGGCCTCCTCCTGGGCCTGGGCCACAGTGGCGGCGGAGCGGTCCCGGGCCTCCAGCTCCAGCTGGGCCACCTGGGCCTTCTCCCGGCGCACGGTGTCGGACTGCTCCTCCAATTCCTGGACCCGGTGGAAGAGCTCCTGGTTCTCCGCCGTCAGGGTGCGGACGGCCTCGTCCCGCTGGGTCACGTCGGTCTCCAGGGCCTCCCGGGCGGTGCTCTGGGCGTCCCACTGGGTCTTGGCGTGGGTGTAGCGCAGGTTGGCGTCGGTCAGCTCACGGTCCAGGGCTTCCTTCTCCTGGGTGCAGGCGTCCAGGGCCTCCTGGGCGGCGTCCAGCTGCTCCTGGAGACTGCGGATCTGCTCCTCCTGCTGCTGGGCGGCCTCGGCGGCCTCCTTCTGGGTCTTTTCAATATATGCCATCACGTCCTGGCGGTTGAACCCGCTGAGGGCGGTGCGGAAGATCGTATTCTCCATCTCTACTCCACCTTACTTTCTTGGTATCTTATAATGTACCACAAAACTTGCGGAATGACAACTGTCCTTCGACAAAAAAGCGTAATCCCCGGAAGAGAGCAGCCCATAAGAAAGCTGAGATAAGTATGCCAAAGTGGATATTGACAAAATTGAGGATTCAGACTATATTATATACATACCAAATGAATGAATAGCGATTGGAGGTGGTTTTAATGGCGAGAAACAAATATCCCGAAGTGACTGTTGAGAAAATATTGGAGGCATCACAGCGGTTATTCATGGAAAAGGGGTATGACAATACAACGATTCAAGATATTGTCAATGAGCTTGGTGGACTGACTAAGGGGGCGATCTATCATCATTTCAAATCAAAAGAGGAAATTATCGACGCGTTGGGGGAAAAGCTCTTTTTTGATAATAACCCGTTTGTTACCGTTCAGGAGCAGAAGAACTTGAATGGTTTACAAAAAATGCGAGAAGTTATTAAGCTCAACCATGTCGACATTGATCGGATCGAGCTTGGTAAACAAAGTATTCCTCTTTTGAAAAATCCCCGCTTGTTGGCAGAACTGGCTGACACAAACAGAAAATTGATTGCCCCGCTTTGGTTACAGCTTATTCAGGAGGGGATAGAGGACGGTTCTATCCAGACCGAGTATGCAAAAGAGCTATCCGAGCTTTTGCCTTTGCTGACCAACTTTTGGTTAATTCCCTCTGTCTATCCCGCTACACCGGAAGAACTGATTTCAAAGTTCGCATTTATCAAGTACCTGTTGGATAGGATGGACCTTCCAATTATTGATGATGAAATTTTTGGTATAGTCCAAAACTATCTTGAGCAGCTGAATGTGGGCCAATAAATAAAATTGCCTTGAAAAAGGCAGTTTTATTTTCAATCAATACATTCATTCAGAAGGTATTATTTTTGGACGCATACACAACGCATTAACGGATGAAAGGAGAACATAATGTCTAACTTAGACCAAAAAATCGAAAACGCTGCAAACAAGATTGAATTTGCCGCAAATCAGGCGTGGAAAAAGCGCTCGTTCCGCATTGCATCTAAGTCTGTATCTGCTGCGGCGGAAATCGGACTGATGATCGGCGCTGCACATTTATCGGGAAAAGGCTGTAAATCAACAGCGATTTGCCTGTTTGTTTTGGGAGCGACAGGCCTTGTCTGTGATTTGATCTTTAACAGAAAATAGGAGGATACCGGAGAAACCGGCGTGACTTTCGTCGCGCCGGTTTCTCCAGAAAACTGATTTGCTTCCCCACAAGCCCCAGCAAAAGCGCAAGCACTTTCGGGGAGCGCTGCGGGGCTCACACAGCGTACTGGCTGGTGTAGAGCTGGTAGTAGAAGCCGCGCCGGGCCAGTAGCTCCTGGTGCTTGCCCTGCTCCACGATCTGTCCGTCCCGGATCACCAGGATCACATCGGCATCCACAATGGTGCTCAGCCGGTGGGCGATGACGAAGGAGGTGCGGCCCCGCATGAGCTTGTCCATGGCCTTCTGGATCAGCAGCTCCGTGCGGGTGTCCACATTGCTGGTGGCCTCGTCCAGGATCAGCAGATCCCGGTCCGCCAGCAGCGCCCGGGCGATGGTCAGCAGCTGCTTCTGACCGCCGGAGATGGTGGTGTTGTCCTCCCCGATGACCGTGTCGTAGCCCTGGGGCAGGGTGCGGATGAAGTGGTCGCAGTAGGCCTCGTCGCAGGCCTGAATGATCTCCTCCCGGGTGGCGTCGGGGCGGCCGTAGGCCACATTCTCCGCAATGGTGCCCTTGAAGAGCCAGGTGTCCTGCAGGACCATGGAGAAGAGCCGGCGGCTGTCGTCCCGGGAGACGGCGGCCATGTCCGTGCCGTCGATGAAGATACTGCCCGCATCCACGTCGTAAAACCGCATGAGCAGGTTGACAATGGTGGTCTTTCCTGCGCCGGTGGGGCCCACGATGGCCACCTTCTGTCCGGGCTCCACCCGTACGTTCAGGTGCTGCAGCAGGGGCTTGCTCTTGTCGTAGGAGAAGCTCACGTCCCGGAATTCCACCTGCCCCCGGACCTCCTTCTGGGGGAAGGTCCCGGGGATAGGGGCCTCTTCCGCCATGTCCAGCAGGGTGAAGACCCGGCCAGCGGCGGCGGTGGCGTGCTGGATGTTGCTCATGCCGTTGGCGATCTGCTCCAGGGGGGCAGCGATCTGCCGGGCGAAGAGGACGATGGTCATGACCGTCCCCACATTTACGCCCCGGTAGACGATGAGCCAGCCCCCGGCCAGGTTGATGAGGATATAGGCCAGAGTGTTGGTGAAGGCGATGACCGGCTGTACCACGGTGCCCAGGAAATTGGCCCGGGCCTCCGCCTTCTGCTGGCGGCGGTTGACCTCCTCGTGGCGGGCCTGGCACAGGTCCTCGGCGTTGTAGGCCTTGGCCGTGGCGTAGTTGGTGTAGCTCTCCTCCACCACGGCGTAGAGGCGGCCACTCTGCTTGTGCATCTCCCGGAAGTGGACATGGCTGCGCTCCGCCAGCAGGGCGGAGAACTTGATGGACAGGGGCATCAGCACAATGACGATCAGGGCCAGCCGCCAGTCCTCCAGCAGCATCACCGTGGCGATGGCCACGATCTGCAAAAAGCCGCTCATCATGGTGTCCACGATCTCGTGAATGGTGTTGCCCATGCGGCTGACGTCGTCGGTCATCCGCTGCAGCACCTCCCCCACGGGGGTGTCGTCGATGAAGCGCACCGGCAGACGCTGGAGCTTATGGGAGATCATGATCCGCAGGTTGCAGGTGAAGTACCGGCTGACCACATTGTTCAGCAGCAGCATTTTCAGGTAGGTGAAGAGGCTGTGGATGGCGTAGACCCCCAGCAGCAGGGCCAGCCCCGGCAGCAGGGCGTCCACCAGCCGGTAGCCGGGCTCCCCGCCGGCAAGGCGCAGGGCCCAGTAGTCGTAGAGCTGCTGGACCAGGGCGCCCATGAGCTTGGGGGCGGCCAAGGCGCAGGTGATGATCACCAGGGCCAGGCCGCAGGCCAGCAGCAGCCACCACCGGATGGGCTTGGCCAGCTGGACCAGGCGGCGGATGGTCCGCCGCTTTTCCGCCCGCTCCTGCTGGGCGGAGACGTTCTTTTCCGTGCTCACAGGCGCTCACCTCCCGTCTGGGAGGCGTAGATCTCCCGGTAGATGGTGCACCGCTCCAGCAGCTCCTGGTGCCGTCCGCTGTCCACCAGGCGGCCCCGGTCCATGACAAAGATGCAGTCGGAGTCCATGGCGGAGGTGACCCGCTGGGTGATGATGATGCGGGTGCGGCCTGCCATGCGGGTGTTCAGCTCCTCCCGCAGCCGGGCCTCGGTGAGGAAGTCCAGGGCGGAAAAGCTGTCGTCAAAGAGGTAGATGGGGGCGTTTTTCAGCACCGCCCGGGCGATGGCCAGCCGCTGCTTCTGTCCGCCGGACAGGTTCTTGCCCGCCTGGATCAGCTCGTGGTCATAGCCGCCGTCCAGGGTGTCGATGAAGTCGGCGATCTGGGCGATCTCGGCGGCCTGGCGCAGCTGGGCATCTGTGGCGTCCGGGGCGCCCATGCGGAGGTTTTCCCGGATGGTGCCGGAGTAGATGGCGGTCTTCTGCAAAACCGCGCTGATGTTGCGGCGGATGGTCCGGGGGCCCCAGTCGGCCTTTCCGTCGAAGGTGATGGCCCCCGCGGTGGGGGCGCGGAAGGCCAGCAGCAGTTGTACCAGGGTGCTCTTGCCGCTGCCGGTGCCGCCGATAATGGACACCTTCTGTCCGGCGCGGATGTGGAAGGAGACGTCCTCCACAGCGGGGGCGTCGGCGTCCTCGTAGCGGAAGGTGACGTGGTCGAAGGCGATGTCACCCTGGAAGACAGCGCCGCTGTCCGCCTCCGGGGCCATGCCCTTGGCGTTGGTCACCTGGGCAATGCGCCCGGCGGCCACCTTGGCGTGGGGATACATGACGATGGCAAAGGCGGCCATGACCACGCCGTTCATCACCAGGGCGATATACTGGACGATGGCAAAAATGTCCCCGGCGCTGGGGCTGCCCAGGGCCGCCATGCGGCTGCCGCCCACATAGACGATGAATACGGCGGCGGCGTTGAAGACAAAGAGGGCCAGGGGGCTCACCGCACCCATGCTGGTGTTGGCGCGGATGATGTTCTCCGCCATGATCCGGGTGGCCTCGGCAATGCGTTCATGCTCCGCGGGCTCCTTGTTGAAGGCCCGGATCACCCGGATGCCCCACAGCCGCTCCCGGAGGATGTCGTTTTGCCGGTCAACATAGGCGTCGGACTTCTCCCACAGGGGGTCGATCTTCCGCATGATGCGGATCACCACCAGGAAGATCAGGGGCACAAAGCACAGCAGGATCAGGCTCAGCACCACATCCTTGCTCAGGGCCAGCAGCACGCCCCCCAGGAACAGCACGGGGATGGTGACCACGGTCCCCGCCAGCATGGAGGCCACCCAGGAGACGGTGTCGATGTCGTGGGTGGAGCGGGTCACCAGGGCGGCGGTGCCCATACTGCCGAACTCGGCGAAGGTCAGGGTGTTGACCTTTTGGAACACCGTGCGCCGCAGATCGGCGCAGAAGGCGGCCACCACCTCGGCGCTGGCCTTGGTGCCCAGCAGGATGGCCCCCAGGCCGCACAGGGCCACCGCCAGCATCAGGCCGCAGCAGGAGACAATGTAGGGAAAGTCCGCCCCGGCAATGCCGTTGTCCACAATGCTGCTCATCAGCGTGGGCTGCAGCAGGTTGCAGAAGGTGGACACGGCCATGAGCGCAATGGCCAGGGCCAGCTTTCCCCGGTAGGGCTTCAGATGGTACAATACTTCTTTCATTTTTCCTCTCTCGTAGACACAGGTGCGAAGGGACTGCCGGGGCGCGCAGCAACGGACGCGCCCGTTCCCGGCAGGCAAGGGGATGGGTCAGGTCCCTTTACCAATGCAATATTGTAGCGTAGTTGCCCGGTTTCTTCAAGAAAATTTCCGGTTTCCGTACCAGAAAAAAATTTTTGAAAAAAATGAAAAAAAGACTTGCATTTTCTGAAGACCTGTGCTAATATAAACAAGTCGCCACGAGATGTACGACACGCGCCGTTAGCTCAGCTGGATAGAGCGTCTGGCTACGGACCAGAAGGCCGGGGGTTCGAATCCCTCACGGCGTGCCACGTGGTCGCAAAGTTATGCTTTGCGACCACGTTTTTTTATGCCCAGGTAAAGTTTGAAACAAAGCGATAGCCGAAGCAGAAGGAAAAAGGGCGCAAAAACACA
>CAUWCX010000032.1:0-27944 GCA_963557105.1 uncultured Oscillospiraceae bacterium | reverse complement strand
CGGGTATCTATTCCAACTTCGCCTGCCGGCCTGTTAAAGGGATAGATTCATCTAATGGTGCGGCACCGACATTGCGATAACCACACGGTAGTCTGCTCTCGTCCAAGGCAATTTGATTCTCGCCCACGGGGCGAGTGGCTTTTTGTAGAGGTAAATTACGCCCCCACGGAAATCTCAGGGGGAATGGGGGGCGGTAGCCCCCGAAGAACCCCGCGCCGTAGCGGCGCGGAGCAATGTCGTTGAGGTGCATCCAAGCCCTCAAGTCTGCTGGGGGGTAGCCCCTCTGGCGAGGGGGCCTTTGGCCCCCCTTGAAGAGTCGTTTCAAGGGGATAGGGTCCTTAGGGAAAGGGGGAAATCGAAATCCCCCTTTCCCTAAGCGTGTTTTTGGTTACTTTTTGCACGAGCAAAAAGTAACCCGGGGTTCGGGGATGGAATCCCCGGGGAAAACCGGGGTCCGGGGCCGGGCAGGTCCCGGGCACACCCGGGGCGTGGGGCTGGAAGCCCCCACAGGACAGCACACCCCCTACCCCAGCATCCCCGCAAACTCCTCCTCCGTCAGCACAGGGATGTTAAGCTCATTAGCTTTACGGAGCTTGCTGCCAGCGTTTTCCCCCGCCACCACATAGGTGGTCTTCTTGCTGACGGAGCCGCTGGCCTTGCCGCCTCGGGCCTCGATGAGGGCGGCGGCCTCCTCCCGGGTAAACCGCTCCAGGGCGCCGGTGAGCACGAAGGTCATGCCCTTGAACTGGTCCCCGGCGGCCTTCTGGGCGGCCTCCATGGAGACCCCCGCCTGCCGCAGGCGGCCAATGAGGTGCTGTGACTGGGGACTTGCCAGCCAATCCCGGATATAGGCGGCGGTGATGCCGCCAATGTCGTCGATGGCGGTCAGCTCCTCCTCCGTGGCGGCGGCAAAGGCGTCAAAGGTGCCGAAATGGGCGGCCAGGACCTTCCCCGCCTTCTGCCCCACCTGGCGGATGCCCAGGGCGTACAGAAGCCGCTCCAGCCCCCGGCTGCGGGAGGCGTCGATGGCAGCCACGGCGTTGGCGGCGGACTTCTCCCCCATGCGCTCCAGGCCAGCCAGATCCTCCGCCGTCAAATAGTACAGATCTGCGGGGCTCTTCACCAGCCCCCGGTCAATGAGCTGCCCCAAAACGGCGGGGCCCAGGCCGTCAATATCCATGGCGTCCCGGCTGGCGAAGTGGGTCAGGTTCCGGTGGAGCTGGGCGGGGCATTCCGCACCGGTACAGCGCAGGGCCGCCCCGTCCTCATCCCGGACCACCGGTGCGCCGCAGACGGGGCACACCTCCGGCAGATGGTAGGGCGCGGTCCCCTCCGGCCGCCGGTCGTAGAGGACAGACACCACCTCGGGGATGATCTCCCCCGCCTTCCGCAGGACAACGGTGTCCCCGATACGGATGTCCTTCTCGGCAATAAAGTCCTGGTTGTGCAGGGTGGCGTTGGTGACCGTAGTCCCCGCCAGGCGCACTGGCTCCACCACCACCTTGGGGGTCAGTACCCCCGTGCGTCCCACCTGCACCACAATGTCCAGCACCCGGGTGGGCTTCTCCTCCGGCGGGTATTTATAGGCGATGGCCCACCGGGGACATTTCGCCGTGCTGCCTACAGCTGCACGATCTGACAAGGAGTTTACCTTCACAACTGCACCGTCCATATCGAAGGGCAGGCTCTCCCGTTCCTCGTTGAGACGGCGGATCTCCGCCGTAATATCAGCATTTTTTTCCAGCAGCTTGAAGGGGATCACCGGGAATCCCTGGCTGGCCAGGTAGTCCAGAGCCTCCCCGTGGGCGGCAAAGCTCCGGCCCTCCGCCAGCTGCAAATTAAAGACACGAATATCCAGGTTTCGCTGGGCACAGATCTTGCTGTCCAGCTGCCGCAGAGACCCGGCGGCGGCGTTGCGGGGATTGGCAAAGAGCGGCTGCCCCAACTCCTCCCGCTGGCGGTTCAGCCGGTGAAACACCACCTTGGGCATAAAGACCTCCCCCCGGACGATAAGCCGGGGCAGCTTCTCCGGCAGGGTCATGGGGATCCCACGAATGGTGCGGAGATTCTCCGTCACATCCTCCCCCACCCGGCCGTCTCCCCGGGTGGCACCCCGGAAAAACTGGCCATCCCGGTACTCGATGGCCACGCTGAGGCCGTCCACCTTGGGCTCCACGCTGTATACCGGGGCCCCCATGGCCTCCTCCATGCGCCCGGTGAACTCCGCCACCTCCTCCGGGGAGAAGACATCCTGCAAGCTCTCCAGGGGTACCGGGTGCTCCACCTGCTGGAAGCTCTCCAGGACCTGTCCTCCCACCCGCTGGGTGGGGGAATCCGCCGTGATCTCCTCCGGGTGGGCCTGCTCCAGCTCCTCCAGCTCCCGCAGGAGCCGGTCATAGTCGTAGTCGCTCATGGTGGGATCATCCAGCACATAGTAGCGGTAGCCCGCCTGGTTCAGCTCCTGGCGGAGCTGGGCCATTCTCTCCTGATAATTCATTGCAATTCCTCCGGTGTAAAGGGAAAATATCTTACAGTTTAAGCGTTGTTCATGATGTACTCATTGGCCATTTCCTCCTCCGGCTGGTCCGACTGGAAGTAGGTGTAGCTGTCGGGGACTGCCCCGACGATCACCGTCTCCGCCACGGAGAAGACATTGCTGACCTTGGTGTAGGTGCGAAAGCCCGGCAGCAGGATGCTGACGGACACATCCACATACAGCAGGATGCTGTGGGTGGTCTGGTTGATGCCGGCGTGGTCAAAGTCGTTTTCAAAGTGGGCGCTGCAACTGCCCACAGACTCCATCCGCACCCTAAACCGTGGCCCACGGCCCGCCAGAAGGGCGGAACCCGTGAGGGTCCCCAGGGGGATGGACAGCTCCGACTGGGCGGTCTGCCCCATCCGCTGGAGGATATCCGCCGTAATGGCGGACTGCAGCCGATTGAACTCCGCCATGTTGCTCCGCAGGGCGGTGATCCGTCCCACATCGTCCTTCTCGAAGGTGATGAGCCGGTCGTACTGGATATCGCCGCTGGCGATGGTGTCGCTGACCGCCGCCATGACCACCCGGTTGACGGTGTTGGTCACCCGGGTGACAGCCAGGCTGCCCAGCAGGGTCCGTAGATGGGTAAACGCCACCAGGGACAGGGCCAGACACCCCGCTGCAGCAAAGAAACAGACCAGTTTTACCCGCTGTCCGCGGGTCATGGGCGGGCGGTATCTCCTTCCCACGGCCATCACCTCCAGAAGAGGCTATGCCCGCCGGGGGCCGTCCTATGCCAGGGCGTTCACCAACTCCTTGAACACCCGGCCCCGCTCCTCGAAGTTCCTGAAGCGGTCAAAGGAGGTGCTTGCGGGGGACAGCAGCACCACATCCCCCTCCCCGGCCCGGCTGTCCGCCAGGGCCACGGCGGCGGGGTAGTCCTGTACCTCCAGGATCTCCAATCCCCGGTAGTTCTCCGCCCCGGTAACGGCCTCCCGGATGACCCCGGCGGTGGCGCCGCAGAGGATCAGCAGCTTCACCTGGTCGTTGACCACAGGGCCCAGGGGGGCGTAGCTGATGCCCTTGTCCTTGCCCCCGGCAATGAGGATCACCTTCTCCGGGAAGGACCGCAGGCCGGCAATGGTGCGGCTGGGGCTGGAGGCGATGGAGTCGTTGTACCACCGCACCCCCTTGCGCCGGCGCACCAGCTCGATGCGGTGCTCCACCCCGCCAAAGCTCCGGGCAAATTCCCGGATGGTCTCATCGTCCACCAGCCCCTGGACGGCGCAGATGGCGGCCATGTAGTTCTCCACGTTGTGGACTCCCGGCAGCAGAATGTCCTCCAGGGGCAGCACCGGCCGGGCGGCCTCCCCGTCCCGGTACCAGATGGCCCCCGCCTTGACAAAGCAGCCCCGCTCCGGCACATGGAGGGGATCCCGGGTGAAGAAGTCCACCTGCCCACAGGCATCGCCGGACAGCTCCCGGGTGAGGCTGTTGTCCCAGTTGGTCACCAGCCGCCCCTCGCCGTCCTGGTGGGTGAAGATGTTGGCCTTGGCCGCCACATACTCCGCCATATCCGTGTGGACGTCCAGGTGGTTGGGGGCCAGGTTGGTGAGGACGGCGATCTTCGGGCTCCGGGTCATGGTCATGAGCTGGAAGGAGCTGAGCTCCACCACCGCCCAGTCTGTGGGCCGGATCCCGGCCGCATCGCACAGCAGGGGGTGTCCGATGTTGCCCCCCAGGTGGACGGTGTTCCCCGCCGCCCGCAGGAGCTCCGCGATCATGGTGGTGGTGGTGGTTTTCCCGTCGGAGCCGGTGACGGCCAGAATGGGGCAGGGACAGACGGCGAAAAACACCTCCATCTCCGAGGTGATGACGCTGCCTCTCGCCCTGGCCTCCGCCAAATACCGGGGGTGCAGACCGGGGGTGCGGAAGATCACATCCTCCTTCAGCCCAGCCAGGTAGTCCTCCCCCAGCCGCAGGGTACAGCCCAGGGCCTCCAGCTCCTCCGCCGCGCCGCCCAGGGCCGCCCGGTCCTTCTTATCGCAGGCGGTGACGGCGATGCCCGCCTCCCGCAGCAGGCGGATCAGGGGGCGGTTGCTGACGCCCACGCCGATCACGGCCACAGTCTTTCCCCGCAGGGAAGCTAAATATTCCTGAATGGTCATCTGGGTCTCTCCCATCTCTTGTGTGATAACCTACATATTATACCACCCCGCCGGGGCCTTGACAAATATATTTTGGCGGCGGGGGGAAACTTTCATTGACAAGGGGAGCGTTCTCCTGTAAAATAAGCGGTGCGAGTAAAACAGACAGTCGCGCGGCTGTGCCGAAAGGCCTGCTGTGAGGAAAGTCCGGGCTCCACAGGGCAAGGATAACGGGTAACGCCCGCCGAAGGCGACTTCAGGAAAAGTGCAACAGAGATATACCGCTTGGCATCCGCCAAGTAAGGGTGGAAAGGCGAGGTAAGAGCTCACCCATCGGCTGGAGACTGTCCGATGCTGTAAACTCTATCCGGAGCAACACCGTGGGAGGACGCATGGCTGGCCCGGCCGTCCTCAGGAGGTGGCTGGAGCGGTCCGGCAACGGGCCGCCTAGATAGATGACTGTTTGATACAGAACCCGGCTTACAGTTTTGCTCGCAGCAAATATGACGCCTCCGGCTTAGTCTGCCGGGGGCGTCTTCTTTTTCTGGGGGGAGATGCCCTTCGCCGGGCGGGCGGGGGCGATACATCGTTCTCGACGATGGCTCCCGGGGGTTCCGCCCCCCGGACCCCGGGTTACTTTCCCCACGCCGGGAAAGTAACCAAAGGGGCACTTAGGAGGGGGACACTTTCGATTGTGTCCCATCTTGAAAGGCCACATTGATCCCCGTAAGGAGCACGGTTTACTCGCGGCATAGCCGCTGCGACCTACGCTAAAAATATGCCACTGGCATATTTTCTTAACGCTGCGGCCCCGCAACGACATCTTCAAGGGGGCTTCGCCCCCTCGCCAGAGGGGCTACCCCCCGTGCTGCCCTGGGGGCTGGTTGCACGACAAGAACCCGGGTAATGGTGCAGATTCGCCATTGCGATAACCACACGGTAGTCTGTTCTCGTTATGGTCAATTTAATTCTCGCCCCAGGGGCGAGTGGTTTTTTGTAGCGGTATGTTTTTCGCCCCCACGAAAATCTTTTGGGGAACGGGGGGCGGTAGCCCCCGAAAAACCCCGCGCCGCCGCGGCGCGGTGCCATGTCGTTGGGGTGCAACCAGGCAACAAGGTTGCACGGGGGGTAGCCCCTCTGGCGAGGGGGCCTTTGGCCCCCTTGAAGAGTCGTTTCAAGGAGTGGGGGTTCGAAGGGGGAGAGGGAAATCGAAATCCCTCTCCACCTTCGCGCCCCTTTGGTTACTTTCCCGGCGAGGGGAAAGTAACCCGGGGCGTGGGGCGGGCAGCCCCACAAGGTTGGAGACGAACAATTTTTCGTCCCCACCCGCCCGGCGAAGGGCGAATCAGCCCTACAAAACCACCCGCCTCCCCCTCCCCTCAGGCAGAAAAAAGCCGGGTCCTTTCGGACCCGGCTTCCGCTTGCCTTACTCCTGCTCCCAGTTGTGCCAGACGTTCTGTACGTCGTCGTGCTGGGGGCCCTGCCCCCAGTAGAGGCAAACACAAATTCTTGGAAGATCAAGGGTTTTCAGACTTATGCTTTTCCTAAATTGCTTGTACCGTTCTTTTGGTATGTCACAGTTCAAGTGACGGGATAAATGATAGCAGATTTATTTTTCTTTTGCAATCCTTAATAACTGTCTAATTTCGTGTTCCTGCTCTTTAGTGTAATCTCTGTCTGAACGATCTCCAGTAGAAAAGAAACTATTGGATAGGCCAATTAATGACCTCCCCGCCGATCTGATATCCTCAGCCGCAATTCCATAGCATTTTTTACGTTTTCTTGCATCGGCGAATGCAATTACTTCAACCGCCATTCTTCGTACATCGGTTGCAGCGCTAATATAATCTTCAATAGTTTTTTCGCTCATCATTGGTCTATCCCCGTGAACAGGATTTGAATAGTAGCGTGCGTACATGGTTAACATACTGTTTACTTTGCGTTGCAGTTTTCGAAACTCATCACGAGGCACGAGTATTTCATTTTTGATTAACTCAAAAATCAGCACAGCAGCAACACTACCTACCGTTGCCAAAACCGCTGACAAAAACTCTGAAGTAAAGGAATTTGAAGTTTGATTGACCGCCGCTGTAAGGCGGTCAATTGCTTCAATCACAGATGAATAATCGTTCATTATTTTCTCTTTCCTCTATGCTTTCCACCGTTGCCCTTAGCTGCGTTAGCAGTTGTACGAACCCTTACTTTCTTATTGTTCTTTAATTCTTGTAATCTGCCTATTCCGATGCACCCTGCACTGAAGACTTGCAAAACAGCCTCTATACAATCAACGGTAAACAATTGTTCTTGCACATATTCGCTTGACTCTGCAGCAATAAAACCTTTCCACACTTGGGATGTGTCAAACGAACGCCCCTCATGCAAATTTACAATACAACGAAATATATAATTCAATTTCTCATTCATCCAAAACAAATCGTCATTATAGAAATCTCCAAAAGCCACATTTTTTATTGCAAACGCCCATATTGCAACGACAACCAACAATATATATCCAAACACCTCTATTCTCCTTGCCCAAATATCAGATAGAGGAACATTTGTATAATAAAACCAAACTAAAACGCCCACAAAGGCCGCAATAAAGAATAACATATCAATGACTACAAACATGATTATTTTCCTTTTTCCATTATGCCGACGAGTTTATAGAAACTCGTTCTCTTTGTTCCTGTCTGCTCCATGGCGGTCTTTGCGGTGATCTCCCCCGCTTTCCAAGAAGCATAAACGCTATCCCAATTTGCAGGGAAAGTGAGCACGGGACGGCCTAACTTCTTGCCGTTCGGCTTTGCGGCTTTGATGCCCTCGGCCTGTCACTTGCGAAGGGTTTCCCGCTCCTGCTCTGCGATCGTTTCCAACACTTCGATTAGAATGTTGTTGACCATCTCAAAAACCCACTCCTACCCCTCTGGCAGTTCCATCATGGTGGTGGGGAGGTCAATGACTTTCAAGCGGATGCCGTTCTCCTTAAAGAAGCGCAGTTCGTTGTGAATGTCGCACTCGTTGCGGCTCAGGCGGTCAAGGTTCTGTTCCTTGCTCGACACTCTGGCGTAGCAGTAAGTGCGGCTGTCCACGTTGCGTCCCCCTTTGTTCTATCTGTTCGTATTCTATCATAAATATTCATAAATATCAATATATTTACGAATATAACAGAAAAACAGGTGCGTTTTTCGTGTTCGTAAAGGTGTACTCTTGCGAACAGATGGAAAAAGAGCGGGACACGCGCCCCGCTCCTTTAATGATGTGCAATTACAGACCTAACAGATGCTTTTTCTTTGCATCAAACTCTTCCTGTGTGATAACACCCATGTCAAGCAATTCCTTGAACTTTTTAATTTCATCGGCGGAAGACGCAGGTGCAGATGCCGTCTGTGTTTGCTTTGCACTTTCAATTTCCCATTCTTCCTTTGTTAAAGCCTTTACATCAGCCGAATGGCAATGGGGACATTTTGTGTAGTCAACAATTGGGTTCATCTTACTGTCAGCCTTAGCAGTTGCGACTTGAGAGCCAAGTCGAGTTCCGCCAACTGCCTCACCCACACCAAGCAGACTGTCTATAACAGCGCCCTTTGCTAACTTTTCGTTTCGTTGCAAATCCTCAAATGTGTAGCAGTATACATGACCACAAGCGTTGCACTTCATGCGGGTTTCAGTCTCCTTGTTGTCGATGAAAGTTATCTTGCCAGTTTCATAGTTGATATTGAGAAGACCACCCTTCTGGGTGCATTCCATACACTTCCAAATATCTTTGCCGGAGGTGGTTTTACCAATTCTAAAACGATTTAAGCCAACTTCTTTACCACAAATAGCGCAAGTTGCTTTCAAGCTAAAAAATGCCATAGTTTTTCCCTCACTTTTAAGATAGTTGCATTTATGTACGTTGTGCGTTCAATACATGCCCCGCCGCGCTTACTGCGGCTTCGTATTCACTCACATAGCGGGAAACGGTGTCCGGACTTCTGCGCAGTCTCTTTCCGACCTTGACGAAACTGGTTCCCTCTCGGTAAAGCTGCCACATCTTTTCCTTTTCCTGCTGTGTGACGTGCGTTCCTTTTGTTGCCTTTATTTATCGACCTTGTCCTCGGCGCGGAGCATAGTTTCTTTCATGGCTTTCTCAAACTCTCGGCGAACATAGCTCTCGGCGGTCAGCTTTTCTTCAACACCGCTGTCAGCAAGAATTTTATTAATCTTATCCAACCAAGGAAAGAAAGATTTCGGGAGAATGATACGACCTTTTTCAGTGTCCAGAATGATACGTATAAGTTTTACTCCTAAATAACAAAAATTTATGAAAATCAGCAAATATTCATACGCTTTATTATATATATTCTGTCAAGTATTTTGTAGAAATTTCTTACAAATTATTGATTTCTCTATGTTTACGGTAAAATTCAAGCAGAAACGATTATGTTCTTGCGGAACATGCTCAGTTTCTGCTGAAATTGTATCGTTTTCGCAAATGTTCTTTCATATCCTTGTTGGTTTCTCCTGCATTTCTGCTAAAACGAAACGATTTCAAAAGGATTTTACTGGAACGGAGGCGGTGAACTCAAAAATCTGCTTCGTGCTGGTGATGCCCACACAATTCCGCCTCCGTGTCACACGTTTTTGGTGTTCACGAAACATACCCTGCCCCTTTGAGATGATTTCAATCTGTCCACTATATAACCTCATTTTGATTTTACACAAAATTTTTACCGAAATAATATTAAATACTGGCGGGGAGAAACAAGTTCTCCCGCTCCAAAGTTTCAGCTTTGATAAGGAGAAATTATGACAGAAAAAGAGATGACAAACCGCGTAAACGAGATTATAGATTACGTTTTCACTGACAAAAATGCAAATACTTACAGTGAATTAATGGCTGCCGACTATAATCTCTGGGCGTTTCTGCGCTATGATGCAAACTGTGAATACCCCACGTTTGAGCCGCCCACGGAGGGACATTTTGAATTTTGAAAAACGAATGTACCAATCCTTAAAGCGCAAGGGATTAACTCCTTAGTTCGAGCGGGCGGGTATTTATGTTATTCTGTTGGATGGCAAAATCGTCTACACCGGCAAGAGCAAGAATATGTTACAGCGCATGGCTCAGCACTGCACACAACTTGCCGCTCCAAATGAACATAAACACAAGATACTGGCGGAGGCCGCGCAGTGTGGGCATACCATACGGTTTTCGCTCATGTACTGTGCAACGGCTCCCGCCTCCATGATTGAAGGAGAAATATGAGCAAAAGAGGGCAAATTGATACGCACACACCGCCCGCCGCTCAATTATCAGATACCCACGGCGGCAAACTGGCGGAAATTCACCACCAATCCCGCCGCCCACACAATTACATTATCTGACCTACTGGAAAGGGGCAACAGCGTTTGACGCTGCTGCCCCTTTTATTTGTTCCGTGATATTCCGTGACCTCCGCCGCCGTCAATCACATACGCATTAAAACGCTCTTTTTTTTTGCGATCTGGATAATATCATCATCCCGCAAGCTGTTCAAATAGGTTTGCGTGATCTGGATATTTTTATGTCCCAACAGGCGGGAGATCGTGTAAAGGTCTGTCCCAATTTTGATCTGCTGCTGGGCAAAGAAATGGTGGCAAGTATGCGGAGAAACATGAATACCGCTTATCCTCTCTCCGTGGCGTTTAATGATGTGTTCACCCGCCTAATTTGTCAACTGCCGCCCGTGAAAGGACAGAAAATAATAATCGTCAATGTTCTTCAAGGTGAAGTAATCCGCCGCGCAATTATCGTATTTCCATCATGGCTTTTCTTAAAACCGGAGTAATCGGCACGACGCGCTGTTTATGGTTTTTGCCGTTGATGATGATAAAGTCTTCATGTATGTCTTTCTTTTGGATGCAGCATAACTCCCAACAAGGGATGCCAGTCTCAAATAAAGCCGTCAGAACAGCCGCGTCCCGCACTTGCAGGAAATCATATCCCTTGCAGGATTGAAGTATACGGCGCACGTCGGACGGCTTAAACGCCATGATAACAGTCTTGTCCTGCTTGCACCACTTGAAGTTTTTCCTTGTGTTGAAGCCGCCATACCCCTCATCATAGCAGTATTGAATAAACGCCTTTGCGACTTTCAAAAGTCCGTTGATGTAGCTGCCCTTTCTCCCCTTTCCGCTCATGTAAAGGGAGAACTGCCGCACCACGGATAAGGTCAATTCCTCAACCTACGAAATCCGCGCTTCTTCCTCGCAGAAACGCAAAAAGAGATTAAGGTTATTCCGATAACTCTTAATCGTTTTAAGAGTGAACTTCCTAACCTCAATCTCTGTGAGATACTCTCTTTTTGCAACGCTGATCTTCATTGTTTTTCCTCCTTTTGTATGTCGCAATTGGAGGGTAAATGTATGTCGCAACAGAATTGATGTATGTCGCAAGCGAAAAAATTCAGTTGTAAAAATCTGTTATTCTCTCGAAAATCAGCTTGTTTTCTGTTGGAAAAGTTAAACTACTCCTGCTCCCAGTTGTGCCAGACGTTCTGCACGTCGTCGTTGTCCTCCATGAGGTCGATCATCTTGGTCATGTTCTTGATGTCGTCCTCATTGGTGAGCTTGATGTAGTTCTGGGGGACCATCTCGATGGCGGCGCTGGCAAAGACATAGCCCTTGCCCTCCAGGGCGGCGGTGACGGTGTTGAAGTCATCAGGGGTGGTGGTGATCTCGAACACATCGCCGTCGGCGGAGAAGTCCTCCGCGCCGCAGTCCAGGGCGTCCATCATGACGGTCTCCTCGTCCAGGTCGCCCTCCTCGTTGTCGATGACGATGACGCCCTTCTGGTCGAAGCTCCAGCTGACGCAGCCGGTGGCGCCCAGGTTCCCACCGTACTTGTCGAAGAGGTGGCGGACCTCGGGGGCGGTGCGGTTGCGGTTGTCGGTGAGGGCCTCCACGATGACGGCCACGCCGCTGGGACCATAGCCCTCGTAGACCACCTTCTCGAAGTTCTCAGTGCTGCCGGCGCCCAGGGCCTTGTCGATGGTGCGCTTGATGTTGTCATTGGGCATATTGGCGGCCTTGGCCTTGGCGATAACGGTGGCCAGGCGGGAGTTGTTGGCGGGATCGCCGCTGCCGCCGCCCTCCTTCACCGCCACAATGATCTCCTTGGCGATTTTGGTGAAGGCCGCGGAGCGCTTGGCGTCCGCCGCACCCTTGGTCTTCTGAATATTATGCCATTTGGAATGTCCTGACATGGTTTCTGCTCTCCTTACACGTAGTTGATAGTGGTTGACCCTCCCGCTGGGAGGGGAAAAATTAACGCTTCTCTGTTCCGGCGGCCAGCTGATCCCGCTGCCGCTCCAGCTGGTCGATGACGTCCAGCAAGCCCCGGCGCTTCTCCGCCAAGGCCTCGTCCCGGGCCTGGGCAAGGCCCGCGGCGGCCTTTCGCAGCCGCAGGATACGCATCGCCAGGTACTCCCCCCACAAGGGGTCCTCCCCCAGCAGGAAGCCGCCCTGGGCCTGTGCCGGGGTGGCCGGGGGCATCTCCCCACCGGTGACGGTGAGGATGGGGTAGATCACGCCCTTATCCGCCGCCAGGCGCTCCGCCTGGACGCAGTAGCCGTTTTCCGGCAGCCAGGCCCGCAGCATCTCCGCCCGACTCATGGGCTGGAGCAACAGCAGCTTCCCCTGTCTCGTCCAGGGGGCGGCGGCCAGAATGGCGGCGATGGTGTCGCCCCCCATGCCGGCGATCACGATGGTGTCTGTCTCCTCCGGGGCCACGGCCGCCAGACCGTCACAAAGGCGGAAGTCGATGCGATCCGCTTCGTACCGGACGGCGGTCCGCCGGGCGTGGTCCAGGGGCTCCGCCCCGATGTCCGAGGCGATGGCGGAGGGGATACGCCCGGCCAGCCGCAGGGCAACGGGGATGTACCCGTGGTCCGTGCCCACGTCCAGCAGGCGGCTCCCCGCCGGCACAAGGTCGGCGATGGCCCGGAGACGGGGCTGCAGGGCAGGTCCTCTCTCCATAGAAAAAACTCCTTACACTTGACGGGGGACCCATAGGCTTCTATGAGTCCCCGGCGGTCAAGGTTTACTTATTGGCCTCGGCGTTGATCAGCTCCAGCAGCTTCTCGCAGTCCACGCCGTGGACCTCGCAGGCCTCCTCCACAGTCTCGCCGCGGCTGCTGGGGCAGCCCAGGCAGTGCATACCGATGGAGAAGAAGATGGGCGCGGTCTGGGGCGCGATATCCAGAATGTCACCGATGATGGTGTCCTTGGTGATGTTGACCATTGGTTTGTACCTCCAAAATGAATTAGCGCAAATAGTATACCCCAGTTTTCTTCTTTTTTCAATAGGGAATTGGGGGTTTTCTTTGATTTTTGTCAGTAGGGGGAGGATTCGCTCTTCGCCGGGCTGGGTCGAAAGATTCTGCTCATCGGCAGTCCCGGGGATTCCATCCCCGGACCCCGGGTCACTTTTTGCTCGTGCAAAAAGTAACCAAAAACACGCTCAGGGAAAGGGGGATTTCGATTTCCCCCTTTCCCTGAGAACCCTATCCCCTTGAAACGACTCTTCAAGGGGGCCCAAGGCCCCCTCGCCAGAGGGGCTACCCCCCCAGCAGACTTGAGGGTGGGTTGCATCCCAAGGAGATGGCACCGCGCCGCTACGGCGCGGGGTTCTTCGGGGGCTACCGCCCCCCATTCCCCCCGAGTCTTTCGTGGGGGCGAAACACATACCTCTACAAAAAGCCACTCGCCCCGTAGGCGAGAATCAAATTGTCTTGGACGAGAACAGACTACCGTGTGGTTATCGCAATGGCGGTGCCGCACCCCTAGATGAATCTATCCCTTTAACAGGGCGGCAGCCGAAGTAAGAATAGATACCCGGCTGAGATCAGATGCCCGAAGGATCTGAAGTTCGGTGGCTTCGCCCACCATCCCCCGCCGCACCAATGAGGCAAAGGGTTCCAAGACCTTGGTCTTGGCGCATTTTTGGTGACTTTTTGTGCGAGCAAAAAGTCACCGGGGGCATGGGGGCGCGTAGCCCCCGAATGAACCAGCTTCTGGGAAGAAGAGAACCGGTGCGTCCCCACCCGCCCAGCGGGCAACAAAAAAGGCAGGGCGTCCATCTGGACGCCCTGCCAAAAGCTGCAATTTATTAGCCCTGCTCGCGCATCTTGGCGAAGCAATCGCTGCAGTAAACAGGACGATCGCTCTTGGGCTCGAAGGGCACACGGGCCTCGCCGCCGCAGGAAGCGCAGACAGCGGTGAAGTACTCGCGGGGGCCACGGGCGGCGTTCTTGCGAGCGTCACGGCAGGCCTTGCAGCGCTGGGGCTCGTTCTGGAAACCGCGCTCGGCGTAGAACTCCTGCTCACCGGCGGTGAAAACGAACTCCTGGCCGCACTCCTTGCAAACTAAGGTCTTGTCTTCGTACATGATTTTACCCTCTCTTTGAAAGATAGAAATATATGCGCTCAGCCATCGCTGATATCGCCGGAAGAAATATGCCGCGCTACCTTGCGCCGGATGCGCTGCACGGCGTTGTCCACCGATTTTGGGGATCGGGAAACCGCTTTGGCCATCTCTCTGGTGGTCAGGCCGTCCAAATAGTACCCCAAGATCTTCGCCTCGAATGCGGACAACTGCTTGCGGACGCCGCTCAAGGTATCCCGCGCCCCCTCCCGGCCGATGATCAGGTCCTCAGGGTTCGCCAGGGATAGCAAAGGTGCACCAAAAGAAGTGACGTGACTGTCAAAGGAAGGTAACTCAAGTGGTACAGAATGATTCAAGGGACTGTGCTTATCCCGGGCTGCCGCCCGGACCGCGGAGTACAGTCGGTTGCGGATACAAACCTCGGCAAAGGTGTGAAAGCTAGCGGCCCGCTGGGGGTCGTACTCCCGAATGCCGAGGATCAGGCCGATCATCCCCTCCTGGATCAAATCATCGCTGTCCCCACCGGCCAGAAAAAAGGGCCGGGCCAGCCGGCGCACCAGCCGGCTGTAGCGGGTGACCAGGATCTCCTCCGCCCGGCGGTCGCCCCCCTGGGCCATGGCGCACAGCGCCTCGTCGGAGGGCTCATGGCCGGAAAATGAACTGGTTGAGGTGTTGTTGATCGACATGTTGTATTATACCTATTTTCCCTTGCACTTGTCAAGTAATTATTAAAAAATCATGAACGAATTCGTTAATTTTTTATGGAACTCACCGCATCCACCAGCCGCTGGGCGCACTGCTGGGCCTGCTGGGTGGTCCTGGCCTCCACCATGACCCGGATCAGGGGCTCCGTGCCGGAGGGGCGCACCAGCACCCGGCCGTCGCCGCCCAGGAGCTCCTCCTCCCGGCGGATGGCGTCCTGCAGCTCCGGAGAGGCCATGATTGCCTCCTTCAGTCCCGCCTGGTTGGGCAGCTGTACATTCAGCTGGACCTGGGGATAGCTGGGGCAAACGGCGGCCAACTGGCTGGCCCGCTTGCCGCTGCGGCGCAGGACCTGCAGGAACTGCAGGGCGGTGAGCTGGCCGTCGCCGGTGGTGGCGTAGTCGGTGAAGATGGTGTGGCCGGACTGCTCCCCACCGATGCGGTAGCCGAACTCCAGCATCTTCTCCAGCACGTTCCGGTCCCCCACAGGGGTACAGATCAGGCGGATATTGTGCTTGTTGCAGAACTCGTGGAGGCCCAGGTTGCTCATGACGGTGCCCACGATGGCGTGGCCCGTGAGGGTCCCCGCCTCCTGCATGGCGAGGCCGCACACCGCCATGGTCTTGTCCCCGTCGATAATCTGACCCCGCTCGTCGATCATCAGGCAGCGGTCCGCGTCGCCGTCAAAGGCGATGCCCAGGTCGTACTCCCCCGCCGTCACCATGGCCGCCAGGCTCTCCAGGTGGGTGGAGCCGCAGCGGTCGTTGATGTTCAGGCCGTTGGGCTTGCGGTGGATGAAGTCCGCCTCGATGTCGAAGTTGGCGAAGAGGTCCGGGGCCGTGGCGGCGGCGGCGCCGTTGGCGCAGTCCACCAGCACCCGCAAGCCGGAGAGCTTGTCAGTGATTGTCCCGGCCAGGTAGCGGATGTACTCGTACTTCAGGTTCTTCATGCCGTGGATGCGCTTGCCGATGCCCTCCCGGGTCTGGATAGGCATAGGCTCACCGGAGAGGATCTTGGCCTCCACCCGCTCCTCCAGCGCGTCGGAGAGCTTGTAGCCCTGGCCGTTGAAGACCTTGATGCCGTTGTGCTCAAAGGGGTTGTGGCTGGCGGAGATGACCACGCCGGCATCCGCCTTCACCTGCACGGTGAGGTAGGCCACCGCCGGGGTGGGGATGACGCCCAGGGGCATGACGCTTCCCCCCACGGAGGTGATGCCTGCGATCATGGCCCCCTCCAGCATATCGGAGGAGATGCGGGTGTCCATGCCGATGGTGACCAGGGGCATGGCCCCCTTCTCCTCGTAGAGCACCATGGTCACCGCCTGCCCCACACGGTAGGCCAGCTCGGCGGTGAGGTTCTCCCCCACGATCCCGCGGATCCCGTCTGTTCCAAATAGTTTGCCCATTGATTTCCTCCTTATGATGTTGCGGTTTGTTGTCTTCTTTTTTCCGCCCCCAGGGGGCGGCGCTTTTCTTTTTTTGCCGCCTCCGGCGGCGGGGATTTTTTTGCTTTTCTTTTGGGGGAATGAGAGATCGTTCTTGACGAACCTTGTGGGGCTTCCAGCCCCACGCCCCGGGTTACTTTCCCCTTGCCGGGAAAGTAACCAAAGGGGCACTTAGGAAGGGGACACTTTCGATTGTGTCCCCCTCCTAAGAACCTCCCCCCGCAACGACATCTTCAAGGGGGCTTCGCCCCCTCGCCAGAGGGGCTACCCCCCGTGCTGCCCTGAGGGCGGGTTTCACAACAAGAAGTGTGATAATGGTGTTACACCGACATTGCGATGACCTCACGGTAGTCTGCTCTCGTTCAACGCAATTTAATTCTCGCCCACGGGGCGAGTGGCTTTTTGTAGAGGTATGGTTTTCGCCCCCTCGGGAATCTCAGGGGGAATGGGGGGCGGTAGCCCCCGAAAAACCCCGCGCCGCAGCGGCGCGGTGCCCATCTCCTTGGGAAGAAACTGGGCAACAAGATTGCACGGGGGATACTCCAATAAGGGGGCGTGCCCCCTATTGGTCGTTGCGGGGGGTGGTTCTCAGGAGGGGGACACAATCGAAAGTGTCCCCTTCCTGAGCGTCCCTTTGGTTACTTTCCCGACGAGGGGAAAGTGACCCGGGGTCCGGGGATGGAATCCCCGGGAGCTATCGTCGAGAACGAGGTATCGTTCCCACCCGCCCGGCGAAGGACAACACCCCCATTATCCCCCCTATAAGCTCATCTGCTCCATCTCCCCCCCGCCGGGAACAGACAACCCCAAATGCTGGTACGCCTTGTGGGTGACGCACCGTCCCCGGGGGGTGCGGGTAAGGAATCCAATCTGCATGAGGTACGGCTCATAGACATCCTCCAGGGTGACGGCCTCCTCATTGATGGTGGCGGCCAGGGTCTCCAGCCCCACGGGGCCGCCGCCGTAGTAGTCGATGATGGCCCGGAGCATCCGCCGGTCGATGTTGTCCAGCCCCAGGTAGTCCACCTCCAGGGCGGTGAGCGCCCGGTCCGCCAGGTCCTTGGTGATGACCCCGTCCCCTACCACCTGGGCGAAGTCCCGCACTCGGCGGAGCATCCGGTTGGCGATCCGGGGGGTGCCCCGGCTGCGGCGGGCGATCTCCATGGCCCCCTCCGGCTCGATGGGGGCGTCCAGCAGTCCCGCCGAGCGGGTGACGATCATGGCCAGCTCCTCCGGGGTGTACAGCTCCAGCCGCAGTGTCACGCCGAAGCGGTCCCGCAGAGGGGCGGACAGCTGCCCCGCCCGGGTGGTGGCCCCGATGAGGGTGAACTTGGGCAGATCCAGGCGGATGGAGTTGGCGGAAGGGCCCTTGCCGATGATAATGTCGATGGCAAAATCCTCCATGGCGGGGTACAGTACCTCCTCCACAGAGCGGTTGAGGCGGTGGATCTCGTCCACGAAGAGGATATCGTTCTCGTTGAGGTTGGTCAGCAGCGCCGCCAGGTCCCCGGCCTTCTCAATGGCGGGGCCGGAGGTGATGCGGACGTTGACCCCCATCTCGTTGGCGATGATACCGCTGAGGGTGGTCTTGCCCAGGCCCGGGGGGCCGTGGAGCAGCACATGGTCCAGGGGCTCGTGGCGCATCTTGGCCGCCTGGATAAAGACCTCCAGGTTGCCCTTGGCCTTCTCCTGGCCGATGTACTCCTTCAGCGTCTTAGGGCGAAGGGAGAACTCCCCCTCGTCCTCCCGGGTGAGGCTGGTGGTCACCAGGGGCTGGCGGTCATCCAGCTCCTCCATAGTTCCGGAAAAATCGATACTCACAGGGTCCCCTCCTTCTGGGATAGATCATCAGTAGCGCAAAATGTAGTAGACTACATACACCCAGCTCAGCAGGCCGTGGAAGATGGCCCACCCCACCGAGTGCCAGTTGACATAGGAGATCACCATGGCCAGGCAGGAGCCGAAGCTGATCCCGGTCTTTACCGCTTTTCCCGTCCTGCTGTCAAAATCATACATTGCCGTTCTCCTCTCCAAGGGAAGGCCCTATGCCGTCCCGTCTCATTGATCGTCAGCCATTATACCATACTTCCCGAAAAAATGCGACCTCTCTTTGGGGAAATATTTTTCTAAGGGGGCGGGCTGTCAATCAATTTCCCGCTTCCGTCGGATTATGGGACAAATTGGGGGATTTGTACCTTGCTTTTTGGGATCTATGGGACTACGATGCTCTCGAAAATATACTGGGCGAGGAGGCTGCATATGAATCAGTACATTCAGCATAGCCACAGCGGCGCGGCGAAGGCGCGGCGGGCGCGGCACAGCGAGGAGGCGGCGCAATGAGCAAACAAAAGCCAAAAAACGACCTAGGCCCCATGGGGAAGATCGCCGCCTTCATTGTGGATAAGCGGTACCTAATCTTTCTCATCACGGTCCTGGGGGTCATCTTTTCCGCTGTCTCCAGCACCTGGGTGGAGGTGGAAAACGACCTGAAGGCCTACCTCCCCGACGACTCGGAGACCCGGCAGGGGCTGAACGTCATGGATGAGCAGTTCACCACCTTCGGCACCGCCAAGGTCATGGTGGCCAACATCTCCCTGGACGAGGCCCGGCTCCTGTCCGACACCATCGCCCAGGTCAAGGGCGTGCAGAGCGTGGCCTTTGACGACACCACGGACCACTACAACAACGTGTCCGCCCTGTACGACATCACCTTCGACTACAGCGAGAAGGACGAGGCCTGCCTGGAGCCACTGGAGAAGGTGAAGGAGACTCTGGCGGGGTACGATGTGTACGTCTCCACGGACCTGGGCAACGCCATGGGCGACATCATCGACCGGGAGGTCCAGATCATCATGGTCCTGGTGGCGGTGATCGTGGTGGCGGTGCTGATCTTCACCTCCCAGACCTATGCGGAGGTGCCGGTGCTGCTCATCACCTTCGTGGTGGCCATGATCTTAAACTCCGGCACCAACTTCCTTCTGGGGAAGATCTCCTTCGTGTCCAAGTCCGTCACCAGCATTTTGCAGCTGGCCCTGTCCCTGGACTACGCGGTGATCCTGTGCAACCGCTTTAAGGAGGAGCGGGAGGCCCTGCCCCTGCGGGAGGCGGTGATCGTGGCCCTCAGCAAGGGCATCCCGGAGATCGGCTCCAGCAGCCTCACCACCATCGGCGGCCTGCTGGGTATGCTGTTCATGCAGTTCAAGATCGGCGGCGACATGGGCATCTGCCTCATGAAGGCCATCTTCTTCGCCCTGCTGTCGGTGTTCGTGCTGATGCCCGGCCTGCTGATGCTCTTCGGCCCCATGATGGACAAGACCAAGCACAAGACCTTCGTGCCCAAGGTCCCCTTCATCGGCAAGTTCGCCTACGCCACCCGGAAGATCTTCCCCCCGGTGTTTGTGGTGCTGCTGGCCTTCGGCTACCTGTTCTCCAGCCGCTGCCCCTACGCCTACGGCTATGACGCCATCGTCACCCCCAAGCTCAACGAGACCCAGATCGCCGCCAACATGATCCGGGAGAACTTCTCCAACAAGAACCTGGTGGCCCTGGTGGTCCCCGCAGGGGACTACGAGAAGGAGGGGCGGCTGCTGGCGGAGCTGGAGGAGTACGACCAGGTGGGCAGCACCCTGGGCCTGTCCAACGTCCACGCCCTGGGGGACTACGTCCTGACGGACCGGCTGACTCCCCGGCAGTTTGCGGAGATGACGGAGCTGGACTACGAGCTGGCCCAGGTGGCCTATGGGGCCTACGCCGTGAAGAACGACCAGTACGGCCAGCTCATCGGCGGCATGTCCTCCTACAAGGTCCCCCTCATCGACATGGTCCTCTTCCTGTGCGACCAGATCGACCAGGGCGCGGTGTCCCTGGAGCCCCAGCAGCAGGAGATGCTCACCGGACTGCAGAGCCAGATGGAGAACGCCAAGCTCCAGCTCCAGGGCCCGGACTACAGCCGGATGCTGCTGTACCTGGATCTCCCCGGCGGGGACGACGCCTCCTATCAGTTCCTGGACACCATCCGGGAAACCGCACAGTCCTACTACCCCGAGGGCAATGTCTATGTCACCGGAAACCTCACCAGTGAGTACGACTTCCAGAAGTCCTTCGCCCGGGACAATGTGGTGGTGAATATCGTCACCATCCTCATCGTGCTGACGGTGCTGCTGTTCACCTTCCGCTCCGTGGGGATGCCCCTGCTGCTGATCATGGTGATCCAGGGGTCCATCTGGCTGAACTTCGCCTTCCCCACCCTGACGGACAGCCCCCTGATGTTCATGAGCTGTCTGGTGGTCAGCTCCATCCAGATGGGCGCCAACATCGACTACGCCATCGTCATCGCCAGCCGGTACATGGATCTCAAGGACAAGATCTCCCACCGGGAGGCCATTATCGAGACCATGAACTTTGCCTTCCCCACCATCCTCACCTCCGGCACCATCCTGGCGGTGTCCGGCATCCTCATCGGCCAGATGACCTCCGACGCCACCATTGTGGGCATCGGCCAGAGTCTGGGCCGGGGCACCCTCATCTCCATCGCCCTGGTCATGTTTGTCCTGCCCCAGATCCTGCTGCTGGGCGCCTCCCTCATCGACCGGACCTCCTTCTCCATCCACACCTCCCTCCAGCGGCGCAGCGCCTCCGGACGGATTCGGGTGGACGGCCTGGTCCGGGGCGAGGTCCACGGCACCATCAGCGGTATCTTCCACGGCTTTGTGGACGGCGACGCCAATCTGAATGTCCTGTCCGGCACCATGGACGAGACCGCCGCCGGGGAGCTGCCCGCGGCGGACGCCGGGCCGGCGGAAACAGAAGACACCCAAGATCCCACAGACAAGGAGGCGGCAGACCATGAATAATAAGACCATATCCCGGCTCCTGGCGGCGGCCATGGCGCTGCTACTGTGCCTCTCCCCCCTCTCCCCCGCTCTGGCGGCGGAGGAGGGACAGCGGGTAACCATCGCCACAGCGGAGGACCTGCTGGACCTGGCGGACAAGTGCCGCCTGGATGCCTGGTCCCAGGGAAAGACCGTGGTGCTGACGGCGGACATCTCCCTGGAGGGGATCGACTTTTCGGGCATTCCCTCCTTCGGCGGCACCTTCCAGGGGGGTGGACATACCATCAGCGGTGTGAACATCACCGGCAGCGACGCCCCGGCGGGCCTCTTCCGCACCGTACAGCCCGGGGGCCAGATCCGTGAAGTGAATGTCTCCGGCAGTGTCAGCCCCGGCGGCACCGCCGCCGCTGTGGGCGGCATCGCCGGGGAGAACGGCGGCACCATCACCAGCTGCGGCTTCACCGGCACCGTCACCGGCAAACAGAGCACCGGCGGCGTGGCGGGGGTGAACACTGCCTCCGGCCGGGTGGAGAACTGCTGGGCCTCCGGCTCCGTCACCGGCGACCGGATGACCGGCGGCATCGCCGGACGCAGCGAGGGCGTCCTGGCCACCTGCGTAAACCGGGCGTACATCAACACCGACAACGCCGACAAGGCCCTGCACCTGGAGGATCTGGACCTGGGGGTCATGGAGGACCTGGGCAAGATCGGCGATCTGGACACCATGTCCGCCGCAGCGGATACCGGCGGCGTGGTGGGCTACTCCTCCGGCACCATCGACCAGTGCAGCAACCTGGGCGGCGTGGGCTACCCCCATGTGGGGTACAACATTGGCGGCATTGCCGGGCGCAGCTGCGGCTACATCCGCAGCTGCAGCAACCAGGCCGCCGTGGTGGGCCGCAAGGATGTAGGCGGTGTGGTGGGCCAGATGGAGCCCTATGTGGTCCGGGAGCTGACCGCGGACACCGCCGCCACCCTGCGCCAGCAGCTGGACAGCCTCACCGCCGCACTGAATCAGGCCATCGCCGACGCAGGCAGCGGTATGGGCGCCCTCAACGCCCGGCTGAACGCCATGGCTGGCGCTGCGGACAGCGCCGCCGGCGCCCTGAACGGCATCCAGACCAACGGCTTTCTGGGGGGCGGCATAGCCTCCGGCAGCAAGGTGGAGGTGGACCTCCCCCACATCATCCAGGGCGGCCACGGCCTGGGTGCCGGGGCGGGGGTGTCGGTGAACACCTCCATCAACGGCCTCACCTCCGCCGTAGGGATGCTCACGGGCCAGATGCGCCTGCTCAGCGGCGAGGCCTCCAATTTGACCGACGCCCTGACGGCCGACCTGCTGGCGGTGAACCGCCAGGTGGAGGCCCTGGCGGACACCGTCTTCGACACGGTGCTGTCCGATGACGGCAGCATCATGGTGGACAGCTCCCAGACCGACATCGACGCCGTGACCTCCGGCAAGGTCCTGGGCTGCGCCAGCAGCGGCGACATCAACGGCGACATCAATGTGGGCGGCGTGGCCGGGGCCATGGCCCTGGAGTACGCCCTGGACCCGGAGGACGACGTCTCCTCCGCCCTGGAGGGCGGCGTGCGGCGGAAGTACGAGATGAAGGCCATTTTGCAAAACTGCAAAAACACCGGCACGGTGGAGGCCCGCCACAGCTACGCCGGCGGCGTGACCGGCAAGATGGACCTGGGCCTCATCACTTACTGCGGCAGCTACGGCGATGTGACCAGCGAGAGCGGCAGCTATGTGGGCGGCGTGGCCGGCATCGCCAGCTCCACCATCCGCCGCAGCTTCGCCAAGTGTACCCTCTCCGGGCGGAAATATGTGGGCGGCATCGTGGGTTCCGGCGTGGAGGAGACCGCCTCCGGCAGCAGCAGCACCGTTGCGGGCTGCGTCAGCATGGTGGCCATTCCCACCTGTACCCAGTATGCCGGAGCCATCTCCGGCGGCAGCCCCGGCACCTTCCTGGAGAACTACTTCATCTCCGACGACCTGGCGGGCATCAACGGCGTGAGCTACGCCGGCATCGCCCAGCCTGTGGCCTATTCCGCCATGATGTCCGGCGGCATCCCCCAGCCCAAGGCTGCCGCCCCCGCAGATCCCGCCGCCCAGGCCGGGGAGGCGGCAGTCCCGGCGGAGTCCCAGCAGCCGGAATTCCTGCCGGAGGAGTTCCGGGACTTCACCCTGAAGTTCGTTGCGGACGGCGTGGTGCTCAAGCAGACGGGCTTTGCCTACGGTGACTCCTTCGGCCAGGACTTCTTCCCGCCCCTGCCCCAGAAGGAGGGCTATTACGCCTACTGGGACAAGACGGATCTCCAAGAGCTGAAATTCGACACCGTGGTGTCGGCGGTGTATGTCCAGTACAACACCGCCCTGCCCAGTGGCGGGCAGTATCGCACCGACGGCCGCCCCATCTTCTTCGCCGAGGGCAAGTTTGACGGCGGCGGGACCCTGACAGCCTCCCCCATGCCCACCACCCCCGACGCCTTCCCTGCCCTGCCCAAAACTGTGGGCCAGCTGCTGCGGGAGTGCTTCAACGGGGCTACCCTCAGCCGCCGCATCGAGGAGCAGTGGTCCCTCTCCTTCCCCGCCGACGGGGAGAGCATCCACCAGATCCGCTACCTCTCCCCCAGCGGGGAGCCGGAGGATCTGGAGATCTATGTGAAGTCCGGCGCCCGGTGGAAGAAGGTGAAGACCGAGGCTATCGGCAGCTATCTGGCCTTCCCGGTTGAGGGCACCTCCGCCGAGATGGCAGCCATCTCCACGGTCCCCATCTGGTGGGTGTGGCTGATTGCCGGCGCCATTGTGCTGGGACTGCTGTTCCTGGGCCTGCGGGCCATCCTGCGGGGCCGGAAGCGCCGCCGCGGAAAGCGGGCGGCCGTCCAGTCCTCCGTCGTCCCACGGGCAGCTGCTCCACAGTCCGCCGAGGCCCCGGAGCCTTCCCCAAAGCATAGCGCACACGGCACCAGGCCCTGGGTCTTGCCCGTGGCCATTCTGGCGGCCCTGCTGGCCGGAGCGGGGATCACCGCCGCCTGCTTCCTGCTGCCGGGCATGGGGACCCAGGCCAAGGCCTACGACATCCTGCACCGGTACACGGAGCGCAGCAGCTTCGCCATGGCCCTCACCGTCAGCGGCACCGTGGACGGCAAGCCCCTGTCCATGGAGGCTGCAGTGAGCAAGCAGAAGCTGGACGGCGCCCCCGTGTTCAGCGTCTGCGGGGACGCCATGGAGCTGTTCTATGCCAACGGCGCGGTATACCTGGAAAATGGCCGGGCCTACCGGCTGGGGGCGGAGAGCCCCGACTACCGCCAGCTGCTGACCGTGGCCCTGGCCCTCTATGAGCACGGCGAGGTCACCGCAGAGAAGGACGGCGGCGTGACCACCTATACCCTCTCCGCGGAGGGCGCGGATGCCGCCGCCCTGGCGGACACCCTGCTGCCCGGTGAACTGACGGAGGGGCCCCAGGCCCTGACCGTCTCCCTGACAGCGGAGGGCCGGGATCTGGTGGAGCTGCGCTTCACCACCCGGGAGGACGGTTCCCTCCCCCTGCAGCTGGATGCCCGGCTCACGGTCCAGGAGAACACCACGCCCCAGCCGGTGCCCCAAGCCGTGGCGGAGGCCATCGCCCAGGGGGATCAGGCCGTGGAGGACACGGTCCTCACCCGGGACCTGTACCAGCTGGCCCGGGCCTGGGGGGATCTCTTCTCCCGGGACCCCATGGCCGCCCGTCTGTCCATCTCCGCCAACTGCGGGCCGGTGCTCCTGTCCGACACCCTGGACCTCCACATCTGCCGGGAGAACGACCTGACCATCGGCGTGGTGGAGAAGTACGGCTATCCCCTGTACTTTGCCGACAGCGGCGTGTGTGACGGCAAGGGCAACGGCATCAGCACCGGGGACAACACCTGGGTCCAGGCCGGCCGTCTGCCGGAGATCCTGTACGCCCTGTGCCTCAACGCCCAGATCACCAGCAAGCCCCAGGGTGATGGCATCCTCTACACCGCCGCCCTGGACCAGGCGGGGATGCAGCAGGTGGCCTACGCCATCGCCCCCGCCGCGGCGGATCTGGACATCACCCTGGAGCGGGGAGAGATCTCCTGCCAGGTGTCCGGCGGCAAGCTGACCCAGGTCACCGCCGCCTGCCGGGGCAGTATGCAGGTGCTGCTGTCCACCGTCTCCGCCCAGATGCAGGCCACCGTGGACATTCAGGACAGCGCATCGGACTTCACCGTCCCGGATGTGGTCTACCAGGCTTTGCGGGAGAATTAAACGCCAGAGAAACACCAAGGCCACCGCCGATTTGGCGGTGGCCTTCAGTCTGTTGCTCATCTTAAGGTTCTGAAGTTCCATTCTGTACAGGAATCGCGGGACTTTGCGCCCAGCTCCTGCTTGACTATGGAATGGGATATGCTATACTGTAACTAGAAAGGCGGTGAGCGGGATGCCGTCCTGGAAAGACTGGTGGGTAGGCTGGAAACAAGATTGGAAAGACTTGCTAGCAGGCTGGAAAGAATCCTGGTCAGACTGGTGGGACGACCTTCCTGACGGAGGACCGCTTTTTTTCATCCTCATGGCCATTCTCGCGGTCTTCTTTTTACTTGCATCAGCATCTATGTCTCAATAATTCACCACCGCCGCCCTCCCGGGCGGCGGGTTTTCATGCCCACACACGGGCCAGCTTTTGCGTGTCCTTATCCAGTGCCTTGGGCTTATTGTCGAAAAAGCCTCACTTCACCATATTCTTCAGCGCCAGGCGGATGATCTGCTCCAGGGGCTGGCTCTCGATGTCGATGCCCTTCAGGGCCACATTGATCTCCCCCTGGGAGTAGCCCAGTACCGCCAGGGCGGCGCTGGCCTCGGAGAGCTTGTTCTGGGGGATGATGGTGACGGCGGGACCCGCCACGCTCTCCCCGGCGGCGGAGATGCTCTGGCCCTTGGCCAGCTTGTCCTTCAGCTCCAGGATCACTCGCTGGGCGATCTTCTTCCCCACCCCCGCGGCGGCGGTGAGGGCCTTCTCATCCCCGGTGATGATGCTGAGGGCCAGGCTGGCGGGGTTGGCGGTGGACAGGATGGCCAGGGCCGCCTTGGGGCCCACCCCGGAGACGGAGATCAGCTGCTGGAACAGCTTCTGCTCCTCCGCCGTGGCGAAGCCGTAGAGATCCATGGCGTCCTCCCGGACGCTGAGATAGGTGAAGAGCTTGGCCTTGTCCCCCTTCTTGATCTGGGACAGGGTATAGCTGGTGGTGCGGCAGGCGTAGCCCACGCCGCCGCAGTCGATGACGGCCAGGTAGGGCTCCACATGGGCCACCGTGCCGGAGACATAGTAGAACATGATCTTACCTCGTGTCGTATTTCTTGGGGTCGAAGACCCGCTCGGTGTTCAGCAGGCTGGTTGCACTGCGGCCGTGGCAGATGGCAATGGCCAGGGCGTCGGCGGCGTCGTCGGGCCTGGGGATCTCCTTCATGTTCAGCAGCCGCTGGGTCATGAGCATGACCTGCCGCTTGTCCGCCCCGCCGTAGCCCGCCACCGCCTGCTTGACCTGCATGGGGGTGTACTCAAAGGCCGGGACCCCCGCCCTCTCCGCCTCCAGGAGGATGACCCCCCGGCCGTGGGCCACAGCGATGCCCGTGGTGATGTTCTTAGAGAAGAACAGCTCCTCAATGCCGATCTCGTCGGGCTTGAACTGCCGCAGCAGCTCCTCCATGTCCCGTGAGATCTGGTACAGCCGGGTGGACAGGGGCAGTCCCGCCGGGGTGGTGATGACCCCGTAGCGCACCAGCCTCTGCCGGGTCCGGTCCGCCTCGATGACCCCGAAGCCGATGGTGGCTACGCCGGGGTCGATGCCCAGTATCCGCATAGATGTCCTCCCTCCCCTGTGTGCTGAGGGTAGTATACCATCAGTTTCCATCCCTGGCAACCCCCGAGGCGGGGACCAGGTCCAGCACCACGATCTCCGGGCGGTCAAACACCCGGGGCAGGCGGCTGATGGACAGCCCTCGGCTCACCACCAGGGTCGTCCCCTCCAGGTCGTACAGCCCACCGGCGTACTGGGGAAAGAACCCCTGGTTGGGGGCGTACAGGCCGTTGAGGATGCCGGGGATGCGGACCTGTCCACCGTGGGCGTGGCCCGCAGCCACCAGGTCAAAGCCGCTGTCCCGGTACACCTCCACCAGCTCCGGCCGGTGGGAGAGGAGAACGGAGAAGGTCTCCCCGTCCAGCTGCTCGCGGCAGGCGTCGAACTGCGCCGTCCAGCCGGGGGAAACCGCCTCCCCGGGGAAGGTGTCGAACCCCGCCGGGTCATCCACGCCGAAGATCTTCAGCGTCTGGCCCCGGACGGTCAGCGCCGCCCCCTCCCCCTGTAAGACGGTGACGCCATAGGACCGGAACATATCCAGGATCTCCGCCGTGTCCTCCGCCCAAAACTCGTGGTTGCCGGTGACATAGAAGCAGGGATACGCCTCCCCCACCGCCGCCAGCAGCAGCTCCACCCCCCGGTGGGGCACCTCGTCGTCGGCCATGTCCCCGGCCATGAGCAGGGCGTCGGGATCCTGCTCCCCGATCAGCTCCACCAGCTTCTCCTGGTCTTCCCCGTGGATGGTGCTGTGGAGATCGGTGAGGAGCACCAGGCGCACCGGGGCGGTGAGCTTGTCCGTGGGGACCGTGTAGATCCGCACCGCCAGCCCAGTCCACAGGGCCGCCACCGCCAGGGCGGCCAGGAGGGCGACTGCCGACAGCAGGAGGAGGTGTTTTTTTCTTCTCGTTGTCATAGGGCTCCTTTCTTTTTTTGCCGCCTCCGGCGGCAGGGATCTTTTTGCTTTTCTTTTGGGGGAATGAGAGATCGTTCTTAACGAACCTTGTGGGGCTTCCAGCCCCACGCCCCGGGTTACTTTCCCCATGCCGGGAAAGTAACCAAAGGGGCACTT
>CAUWCX010000031.1:0-28150 GCA_963557105.1 uncultured Oscillospiraceae bacterium | reverse complement strand
TGAGCGTCCCTTTGGTTACTTTCCCGACGAGGGGAAAGTAACCCGGGGTCCGGGGATGGAATCCCCGGTGCTACCGACGAGAAGCATCTCTCGTCCCCACCCGCCCGGCGAAGAAAAAATCAAATCCCCCTACCCCTTTTCCAGCGTGACCACCGCCACCTGCGGGCGGTTGAAGAGCCGAAAACTGGGCCCGGAGTTGCCCAGCCCCCGGGAGACGAAGAGGGTGGAGCCGTTGGCCTCGTAAAAACCGGAGGTGTAGGAGGGAAACAGTGTCCGCTCCACGCTGATGAGGCCGTCGGTGAAGGGCAGGCGGATAAGCCCGCCGTGCCCGTGGCCGGAGAACACCAGATCCATGCCCAGAAGGCTGTACTGGCGGAGGAAATAGTTGTTGCGGTGGGCCAGAAGGATGCGGAAACCGTCCCCCCAGGCTGCGTCCAGCTCCCGGGCCAGCTCCTCCGGGGTCTTCTGGTCGGCGAAGCCGTTGGGATCATCGATGCCCGCCAGGGCAACGGCGTCACCGCCCCGCTCCAAAATGACGAACTGGTTGGTCAGCACGGTGACGCCGGTCTCCGCGATCCTGCGCTTCAGCCCCCGGATGTCCGGCAGGGCCCACTCGTGGTTGCCGGTGACGAAGTAGGTGGGGGCGATGGCTGCCAGGTCCCGGCACAGGTCCACGGCGTAGTCCTGGGGGGTCTCCCGGATGCGGTCCAGCAGGTCGCCGGTGAGGAAGATATAGTCCGGTTCTGCCCGGGCAACTGCCGCCAGCAGGTCGCGGTTGTCCGCGCCGAAGCTGGCCCCGTGGAGGTCGGAGAGGTGGACGATTCTGCAGCCGTCGAACCCGGCGGGCAGGCGGGGGGAGGTATAGCTGAAGCGGTCAACCTCCAGGGCGTGGTTGCTCCAGTGGAAAAATCCGGCGCACAGCAGCGCCAGAAGAAACAGCGTCAGCAGGCGGTGCCGCCGCCTGGGTTTGCGGGGTGTGGGTGCCATGGTGTGCCTTCCCTTCTGTTGATCTAAAGACAGGAACACTATAGTATAGCACAGGACAGGGGAAATACCAAGAGGTGCGGGAGAAAAAAAGGGCGCAGAGGAAAAAATCCGATGGGAAACGAAAAAATTTCGAGTTACCGTTGCAAATTCTGTGGTTTTGTATTATGATTTTGTATATCAAGTGGAAAGAACCTGATCCGGCGGCGGGCGGCTTTATGGCTTTTGCCCAATTTGCCGGTAGTCAAATTGCGTGGGGCGTCCGGCGCCCGGGAGGTCATTGTGGGAAGAAACATCGTTGCGCTGATGCTGCAGGAGTACGAAAATTTCACCAAGTCAGAGAAGAAGATCGTGGATTTTGTGCTGGAACACCAGAGGGAGACGCAGTACATCAGTATTACCGACCTCAGTGCGGCCTGCGACGTGGCAGTATCCACCATCTCGGTGTTCTGCCGGAAGCTGAAACTGGCGGGCTTCAACGACTTCAAGCTGGAGCTGGCCAAGGCCACGCTCATTACCGAGGGACATGCCCCCACGGGCCTGGCCAACGAGGAGATCCGGGAGGAGGACACGGTGTCCGCCGTTATGGAGAAGACCTTCTCCACTGCCCAGGACGCCCTGAGCAAGGCCTACCATATGCTGCAGGAGTCCACGGTCTGTACGGCAGCGGAGCTCATCAGCTCCGCCCGGCAGGTGCTGTGCCTGGGGCAGGGGAACCACTCCGTGGTGTCCATGGCGGCCTGTGCCCGGTTCTCCACCGTGTCCCACAAGTTTAAGACGGTCCAGGATTCCCATCTGCAGGCGGCCTGTCTGGCCACCCTGTCGCCGGAGGATGTGGTGCTGTACTTCTCCTATTCCGGTGCCACCCATGAGCTGCTGGAGGCGGTGGAGCTCATCAAGGCCAGGGGAGCGAAGCTGATCCTGGTGACCCGCTTCCTCAACGCCCCCGCCAGCGCCTACGCCGACACGGTACTGCTGTGCGGCCCCAATGAGCAGCCCCTGCAGTTCGGCTCCACGGCGGCAGTGATCGCCCAGCTCTATGTGGTGGATGTGCTGGCGGCGGAGTTCTGCCGCCGCAATCGGGAGGAGACGGACAGGAACCGGGACGCCGTGGGCAAGGCCCTGTCCCAGAAGTGCGTGTAGGAGGCGGCTATGGGAGATCTGTTCAACCCGGAGAAGGGGCTTTGGCGCTGGCTGGGTACCCTGGTGGATGTCTGCGGCCTGTCCCTGCTGTGGACGGCCCTGTGCCTGCCGGTGGTCACCATCGGTCCCGCCACTGCGGCACTGTACCTGGCGGTGGTGAAGTGTGTGCGCAAGCGGGAGGGCGGGGCCTTTAAGACCTATCTCCGCTCCTTTCGGGAGAATCTGCGGGTGGGCATCCCCGCCACCCTCATCGCCCTGGTGGCGGTGGCGTTGGTGGTCAACGGCTATCTGATCATGGCCTCCAGCCAGCGGTCCAACATGGCCTTCATCATGCTGGCGGCCTACTATGTCTTTATGCTGGTGCCCCTGGGGATCACCTGCTATCTCTTCCCCCTGCTGGGGCGGTTCACCTTCGGCGTGCGGGGTCTGTTCCGCACCGCCTTCCAGCTGTCCATGCGCCATCTGCCCTCCACCGTGGTGGTGGTGCTGCTGACCGTCCAGATGGTGTCCGTGACGATCCGCTACTGGGTGCCTGTTCTCTTCACCCCGGCGGTGACCATCCTGCTGGTCTCCCTGTTTTTTGAGCGCATCTTCGTCCGCTATGCCCCCGAGCTGGCGGAGGAGGCGCCGGGGGAGGAGTAGGACTGCAATAGCGCTCCAGTAATCTGGAGCGCTATTACTTTAAAAGGTTGCAGATTTTACATTTTTTGGATATTTTTCTGGGAAATTTTGGGATATTTTTGGGGTAATTTATGGCGTGCCGGGGAAACTTCGGCAAAAAGCAAAAAAATTTCGAAGTTTTTCGGTATATTTCCCGAATTTCAAAAAGATTTAATTTTTCGATTGACAATTTGAAATAAATTTTATACAATTTGGATAGTTGGGTCATGCCGTCTTTACGGACATGACCAGCTTTATGACAAAAAGGAGGATATCACATGAAGAAGATCATTGCTCTCTTGCTTGCGCTGTCCATGACCCTGGCCCTGGTGGCCTGCGGCGGCGGCAACAACAAGAACACTGACAAGGATCAGACTGCCGGCAACACCGCCGGCGATACCACCAAGGAGCCTGCCGACGATGCCAAGGAGCCCGCTGCTGACGCTGGCGAGATCACCCTGTGGACCTACCCCGTTGGTAAGTGGGGCGACGAGGCCGCCGTTAAGGCCATGACCGACGCCTTCACCGCCGACACCGGCATCAAGGTCAAGGTGGAGTTCCTGGCCTACGCCGACGGCGACGACAAGGTCAACACCGCCATCACCGCCAAGGCCGCTCCCGACCTGATCCTGGAGGGTCCCGAGCGTCTGGTGGCCAACTGGGGCGCCAACGGCTACCTGGTTGACCTGAGCGACATGATTGATGACACCGACAAGAGCGAGTTCATCGAGGCCGCCATCACCCCCTGCATCAACGCCGAGGGCAAGATGTACGAGTACCCCCTGTGCATGACCGCCCACTGCATGGCCATCAACCTGGATGCCTTCAAGCAGGCCGGCGCTGATCAGTACATCGACATGGAGACCCGCACCTGGACCACTGAGAACTTCCTGAAGGCTGTGGACGCTCTGTACGCTGAGTTCGGCTCCACCGTGGGCGCTGTCTACTGCGGCGGCCAGGGCGGCGACCAGGGTACCCGCGCGCTGATCAACAACATGTACGGCGGCACCTACACCAACGCTGACCACACCGCTTACACCTGGGACGACGCCAAGAACGTCCAGGCTATCGAGGCTCTGCTGGCCTCCGAGGGTATCGCTTTTGACGCCTCCCTGCAGGGCGGCGACGAGATCGCCAAGTTCTACCAGGGCGCGCTGAAGATGGCCTTCTGCTGGAACAGCGTGCAGCAGGCTGACCCCAACGGCGCTGGCACCGGCGAGGGCAAGACCATCACCGGCGAGGAGATCTTCTACATGAACTTCCCCACTGCTGACGGCGCTCCCGCTGAGCTGTGCGGCGGTATCTGGGGCTTCGGTATCTTCGATAACGGCGATCAGGCCCGCATCGACAACGCCAAGACCTTCATCAAGTGGATGTGCGACTCCGAGCACACCGCTGACGCCGTGAAGACCGCCAACTTCTTCGCTGCTCGTACCGCTGCTGAGGGCACCGACCTGACCAAGCTGTTCGACAGCGACATGATGAACGAGTACGCCGCCCAGATGCTGCCCAACCTGGGTGACTACTACAACGTTATCAAGGGCTGGGCTGCTCAGCGTACTGAGTGGTGGACCATGCTGCAGGAGATCGGCAACGGCGCTGACGTCAACGAGACCATTGCCGCCCGCATGGCCAACGCCAACGCTGCCGCTCAGGGCTAATTCCTGAAGACGCGTTTCGGAGAATTGGATAATTGAAGGGTTTGCGCGCCCCTTCCCCGCACCGCGCGGGGAAGGGGCGTGTTCCTGTTCCGGCTGTGGGACCATGCACTACAGGCTCGGCTTTTGCTGGGCCTGTGATGCGCGTTCCCAAGCTGGTGAAAATGTTGTAGAGAGAAGCGTTTCGAGTAAAAAAGAGAGGGGTGCTTATTTTGGCAAAACAGTCCCAGCCCGCCATGAGCCGGGCACTACAGCGCCGGGAGAATATCTCCGGTTACCTGTTCATGGTACCCAGTCTGATCTTCTTCCTGGGCTTCGTGGTGATCCCCATGATCATCTGTATCTACCTCAGCTTCACCGATGCCAGCATGAATGGCAACCAGTGGGGCACCTTCGTCGGTATGAAAAACTTCGTGGACCTCTGGAAGGACGAGGTTTTCCTTGACGCACTGTGGAATACCTTCCTCATCGTCATCGTCAGCGTCCCCACGGTCTGCGCCTTTTCCCTGTGGGTCTCCGCCGCCATCTATAAGATGAAGTCGGTGGCCCGCTCCGCCTTCCGCATCATCTTCTACCTGCCTGTGGTCACCGGCTCCGTGGCCGTTACCGTGGTGTGGAAGTGGATGTTCGACAACTACAACGGTATCTTCAACTATGTGTTGAAGGGAACGGGCATCATCGACAAGAACATCAACTTCCTGGGCGACCCCAAGTTCGCCCTGTGGTGCATCATCCTGATCCTGTTCACCACCTCCGTCGGTCAGCCCATCGTGCTGTATGTCTCCGCGCTGGGCAACGTGGACGCCACCCTGGTGGAGGCCGCCAAGGTGGACGGCGCCACGGATCTCCAGGTGTTCTGGAAGATCAAGTGGCCCCAGATCATGCCCACCACCCTGTACATCCTGGTGATCACCACCATCAACTCCTTCCAGTGCTTCGCCCTGATCCAGCTGCTGACCCAGGGCGGCTCCGGCACCAATACCGTCATGTACTATATCTACCGCACAGCCTTCAAGCTGACGGAGCAGGCGGGCCACTTCGGCTATGCCAACGCCATGGGCGTTATCCTGGCCATCTTCATCGGTATCCTGTCTGCCATCCAGTTTAAGCTGGGCCAGGAAAAGTAAGGGAGGGATCGAGTAATGAATAGTACTGTTGAGCGCACTACCCCCTATAAGGTCGTTACCTGGATCCTCCTGGTGATCCTGGCGATCCTGTTCCTGTTCCCCCTGTACTGGATCGTCACCGGCGCATTCAAGACCAGCGCTGAGATCTACTCCCCCACCCCGGTGTGGTTCCCCACGGAGTGGACCATGGGCAACTTCGAGAAGCTGTTCGACAAGCGCAGCGCCCCCCTCTTTGAGGTGTTCGGTATCGTGGGCCCCCAGGTGTCCGCCGCCATCCGCTGGCTGCTGAACACCCTGTTCATGGCCGTGGCCGCCATGGTGCTGACCTGCCTGACCGCCGCTATGGCCGGCTATGCCTTGGCCAAGAAGCGGTTCGTGGGCCGCGGCATCATCTTCAGCCTCATCGTCTGCGCTATGGCCCTGCCCAAGCAGGTCATCCTGATCCCCCTGCTGCGGGAGATGGCTATGCTGGACCTGTACGATACCCTGTGGGCGGTGATCCTGCCAACCGTGGGCTGGCCCTTCGGCGTGTTCCTCATGAAGCAGTTCTCGGAGAGCGTGCCCGGTGAAATGCTGGAGGCCGCCCGCATCGACGGCGCCGGCGAGATCAAGACCTTCTTCAGCATCGTCATGCCCATGATCAAGCCGGGCATCGGCGCGCTGGCCATCTTCACCTTCATCAACTCCTGGAACGACTACTTCATGCAGTTGGTCATGCTGGCCAGCAACAACGTCTACACCCTGCCTCTGGGTATTTCCACCCTGCAGGCGGAGACCACTGTGGACCTGGGTATGCTGATGGCCGGCGCCGCTCTGGCTGCCGCCCCCATCATCATCATCTTCCTGATCTTCCAGAAGAACTTCACCCAGGGTATCGCCATGGGCGCGGTGAAGGGATAATCCGCTGTCTGCTCTGCGGCTCCGCCGGCTGTGCCGGCGGAGCCTGTCCCCCAAAAGCTGTTGTTTGTTGAGAGAAAACTGGTCCAAAGGACGAAAAGGAGAAAACGACTATGAGAGATCTGACCAAGTACCAGGGGATCATCCCCGCATTTTACGCCTGCTATGACAAGGACGGCAAGGTTGATGCCGCCGCTGTCCGCGCTCTGGCCCGCTATATGCTGAACAAGGGCGTCAAGGGCCTGTATGTGGGCGGCTCCTCCGGCGAGTGCATCTACCAGACCGTGGCCGACCGCAAGCTGACCCTGGAGAACGTCATGGCCGAGGTGGGCGGCAAGATGACCATCATCGCCCATGTTGCCTGCAACAACACCGAGGAGAGCCGTGAGCTGGCCGCCCATGCGGAGAGCCTGGGCGTGGACGCCATCGCCTCCATCCCCCCCATCTACTTCCACCTGCCCCCCAAGGCCATCGCTAAGTACTGGAACGACATCTCTGATGCCGCCCCCAACACCGACTTCGTCATCTACAACATCCCCCAGCTGGCCGGTGTGGCCCTGACCATCCCCCTGCTCAAGGAGATGCAGAAGAATCCCCGCGTTGTGGCGGTGAAGAACTCCTCCATGCCTGTCCAGGATATCCAGATGTTCCTGGATGAGGGTGTGGCTGTGTTTAACGGCCCCGATGAGCAGCTGCTGTCCGGTCTGGCTGCCGGCGCTATCGGCGGTATCGGCGGCACCTACGGCGCTATGCCCGAGCTGTACCTCAAGATCCGGGAGCTGTTCCTGGCCGGTAAGATGGAGGAGGCACGTCAGATCCAGAACGACTGCTGCCGCATCATCTACAAGATGTGCTCCGCTGAGGGCAACATGTACGCCGTCATCAAGGAGATCATCCGTCTCCAGGGCGGCCCCGATGTGGGCGGCGTCCGTGCGCCTCTGCTGAACCTGACCGAGGCTGACCACGCTGTGGTCGCCGAGGCTGCGCAGATGATCGCCGACGCCATTGCCAAGTACTGCTAAAGTGTAAATTGCTGTGCGGGGCCGCATAGGCGGAAAAAAGACAACAACAGGTCTTGCTTTTCCCCGGCGGCTCCGCTATGCTGTGATCAGACCAAAATTAACCGCTGAGAGGAGCTTTTTCAACATGAAGATCTACGTCACCGAAGATTATCAGGCCATGAGCCGGAAGGCTGCCAGCCTGCTGGCTGCCCATGTTATTTTGAAGCCCGACTGCGTGCTGGGTCTCGCCACCGGGTCCACCCCCATCGGGATGTACAAGGAGCTGATCGCGGGCTATGAGGCCGGCGACCTGGATTTCAGCAAGGTCCGTTCCGTGAACCTGGACGAGTATGCGGGTCTGGCCCCCACCCACGACCAGAGCTACCGCTACTTCATGCAGCACAACCTCTTTGACCATGTGAATATCGACGTGGCCAATACCAATGTCCCCAACGGTCTGGCTGAGGACCCCGAGGCGGAGTGCCAGCGCTACAACCAGGTCATCCACGACATGGGCGGCATTGACATCCAGGTGCTGGGCATGGGCCACAACGGTCACATCGGCTTCAACGAGCCTGCCGACCACTTCCCCCTGGAGACCCATGTGGTGGAGCTTCAGGAGAGCACCATCAACGCCAACGCCCGCTTCTTTGCCTCCAAGGACGAGGTGCCCAAGAAGGCCATGACCATGGGCATCCGCTCCATTATGCAGGCCCGCCAGATCCTGGTAGTGGTCAGCGGTGAGGACAAGGCTGAGATCGTGAAGAAGGCCTTCTTTGGCCCTGTCACCCCCCAGGTCCCCGCCTCCATCCTGCAGATGCACCCCAATGTCGTCCTGGTGGGCGACAAGGCTGCCCTGAGCAAGATCCTGTAAGGAAATCGATCCCTCTGCCGCCTGCCCTTCGGGGTGGGCGGCAATTTTTGAGTAAATCGACTACAAATGGTATACTTCGACAGAGAATATACGATCTGGAAAAGAATGCCGGGAGAAAACGGTTGACTTTGTCCGCCGGGGGTGGTACACTTTTCTCATCACATGATGGCGTTGACGGAGACGAAACCGCAGAGCGGCGCACAGAGAGGGGACCATTTGGTGGAAGATCCCTGCGCATGGCGGCGGCTGTACCACTCCTGAGCTGCCCGGGATGACCGGGCCGGGTCCTCCCGTTACCGAGGTCACGAGCGACGGCGTCAGCCGTAAGCAGGGTGGAACCGTGGAGTGCATTTACGCGCTTCACCCCTGAACACATCAGGGGTGAAGCGCTTTTACTTTACCCCAAAGAAATTGGAAAGGAATGATCCCCATGAGCGAAGAAAACCTGTACACCTTTGAAAACCCCGAATACCGGAAGACCTATTGGCACACCTGCTCCCATGTGCTGGCCCAGGCCATGAAGCGTCTCCACCCCGAGGTGAAGCTGGCCATCGGCCCCAGCATTGAGAACGGCTTCTACTACGACTTCGACACTCCGGAGCCCTTCTCCGAGACCCAGCTGGAGGAGCTGGAGGCGGAGATGCGGAAGATCTGCAAGGAGAAGCTGAAGCTGGAGCGCTTCGAGCTGCCCCGTGAGGAGGCCATCAAGTTTATGGAGGAGAAGGGTGAGCCCTACAAGGTGGAGCTCATCAACGATCTGCCCGAGGACGCGGTGATCTCCTTCTACAAGCAGGGGGACTTTACGGATCTCTGCGCCGGTCCCCATCTGGATTCCACCGGCCGCATCAAGGGCAACGCCATCAAGCTGACCGCCTGCAACGCCGCCTACTGGCGGGGCGACTCCAACCGGGAGACCCTCCAGCGGATCTACGGCGTGGCCTTCCCCAAGAAGGATGAGCTGGACGAGTACCTCCAGCGCATCGAGGAGGCCAAGAAGCGGGATCACCGCAAGCTGGGCCGTGAGCTGGGCCTCTTTATGCTGCGGGACGAGGGACCCGGTTTCCCCTTCTTCCTGCCCAAGGGCATGGTGCTGAAAAACACCCTGCTGGATTACTGGCGCCAGGTCCATAAGAAGTACGGCTATGTGGAAATCTCCACCCCCATTATGCTCAATCGCCAGCTGTGGGAGCGCTCCGGCCACTGGGACCACTATAAGAACAATATGTACACCACGGTCATTGACGATGTGGACTTTGCGGTGAAGCCCATGAACTGCCCCGGTGGTATGCTGGTGTATGCCAGCGAGCCCCACTCCTATAAGGAGCTGCCCCTGCGGGTGGGGGAGATCGGCCTGGTCCACCGCCACGAGCTCAGCGGCGCGCTCCACGGCCTGTTCCGGGTGCGCTGCTTCAGCCAGGACGACGCCCATGTCTTCATGACCCGGGAGCAGATGCAGGATGTGATCCAGGAGACGGTCCGCCTCTTTGACGAGGTCTACTCCACCTTCGGTCTGAGCTACACCATCGAGCTGTCCACCATGCCAGAGGACCATATCGGCACCGTGGAGGAGTGGGAGCGGAACCAGGATATCCTGAAGAACGCTATTACCGCCATGGGCAAGGACTTCGTCATCAACGAGGGCGACGGCGCCTTCTATGGTCCGAAGCTGGACTTCCATCTGGCGGATTCCCTGGGCCGTACCTGGCAGTGCGGCACCATCCAGCTGGACAGCCAGCTGCCTGAGCGCTTTGAACTGGAGTATGTGGGCGAGGATGGCCAGAAGCACCGCCCTGTCATGATCCACCGGGTGGTACTGGGCTCCATTGAGCGGTTCATCGGCGTCATTACGGAGCACTTTGCCGGCGCTTTCCCCACCTGGCTCAGCCCGGTACAGGTGAAGGTGCTGCCGGTCACCGACCGCGCCGCCCAGTATGCCGACGATGTGGCTGCCAAGCTGGACGGCCTGGGCTTCCGGGTGGAGGTCGATCACCGCAACGAGAAGATCGGCAAGAAGATCCGGGAGGCCCAGCTGGAGAAGGTCCCCTACATGCTGGTGGTGGGCGACCGGGATATGGAGGCGGGCACCGTCTCTCCCCGTCACCGCGCCGACGGCGACCTGGGCTCCATGGATTTCGACGCCTTCGTTGCCCTGCTGAAGGACGTTGTGGACTCCAAGGCCAAGAAATAAGTAAAGCAATTGCGGTCCGCCTCCCACGGGGGCGGGCCGCAGTTTGTCAAAAGCCTCGCAGAGTTCGCCGCCCGCAGGCGGCGAATAGAGTGAAATCATTTTCCGCCGGGGCGTGTACCTGGCGGAAAATACTTCTCGCGAAGCGAGCGTCGAATTGGCCGCCTTTGGCGGACAACCGAGGCGCAGAGCGCAGCGCTGTCCCTCACTCAAAAAAGTGCTTGCACTTTTTTGATAGTCTCCGGTCCGCCTCCCACGGGAGGCGGACCGTTTTTGCACCTCCGGCAGACCAGGGGCATAGACTGGGGCAAAAGGAGGTATCCCTATGCCCATCATCTATCTCAGCCCGTCCACCCAGGATTGGAACCCCTATGTCACCGGCACCGGCAGCGAGGAGTACTGGATGAACCAGCTGGCGGACGCCATGCGCCCCTACCTCAACAGCTGCGGCATCCGGTATGTCCGCAACACCCCGGACATGACCGCCGCCAGCTCCATCCGCCAGGCCAACCAGGGGCAGTACGACTTCTACCTGGCCCTCCACTCCAACGCCGCCGGCAGCGGCAGCAGCGGCCAGGTCCGGGGCATCATCGCCTTCTACTACCCCCGCAGCACCAATGGCCAGCGGGCGGCACAGATCTTTGTCAACAACCTGCGGGCCATCTACCCCCTGCCGGACAAGGTGACCACCCAGGCCACCGTCTCCCTGGGGGAGGTGCGGGACCCCAAGTTCCCCGCGGTGCTGCTGGAGCTGGGCTACCACGACAATGTGGAGGACGCCCGCTGGGTGGAGGGAAATCTGGACCGAATCGCCCAAAACCTGGTGCTGAGTCTGACGGACTACTTCGACATCCCCTTCATCTGGCCCACCACCCCCTGGCAGGGGACGGTCCACGCCGGAGGCGGAACGCTGAACCTGCGCAGCCGGCCTTCCCTCACCGCCCCGGTGATCGGCAGCATTCCCCACGGGGCCCGGGTGACGGTGTACGGCCAGTATGAGGAGTGGTATGTGGTGCGCTATGGGGACCATGTGGGCTATGCGGCGGAGCGGTTCATCCACTAGGGGGCAGGCAGCTGCCCCCCATTTTTTGGCCTATAGCGCAATTTTACTTGACAGGAAGCGGGTAGAGCGAGTATTATTGAATAGGATTATTATCGGCGGGTAATAGGGGTATCCGCCGATTATTTCCGCGTCCGGCGTCACGTCACCGCCGGACAGCAAAACCCCGAGGTAGACAAACATCAAGTAGGAGGAAGACCGATAATGTTTGGAATGATCCACTACGCGGTGATCGCGGTCGCCGTGGTAGTGAGCGCCATTATTTTCTTCCTTCTCGGCATCAGCTATCGGAAAAAGGTTTCAGAGAAAGAGATCTCCAGCGCGGAGGAGGAAGCCCGCCGCATTATCAATGAGGCCATCAAGAGCGCCGAAGGTAAGAAGCGCGAGGCCCTGCTGGAGGCAAAGGAAGAGATCTTACGCAACCGCAGCGAGTATGAGAAGGAAGTAAAGGAGCGCCGGGCCGATCTGCAGAAGCAGGAGCGCCGGCTGCAGCAGAAAGAGGAGAACCTGGACCGGAAGACCGAGAACATCGAGCGGAAGGAAGAGACCCTCAACCAGAAGCACGCGGAGGCTGACCGGCAGCAGGAGGAGATCCAGCGCATCAAGGACAGCCAGACGGAGATGCTGGAGCGCATTTCCGGCTTTACGGCCGAGGAGGCCAAGAACTATCTGATCGCCCAGGTGGAGTCCGAGGTGACCCACGAGGCCGCGGTGAAGATCAAGGAGATCGAGGCCCGGGCCAAGGAAGAGGCCGATCAGCGGGCCAAGGAGATCGTGGCCACCGCCATTCAGCGGTGCGCCGCCGACCATGTGGCCGAGATCACCGTCAGTGTGGTTCCCCTGCCCAATGACGAGATGAAGGGCCGCATCATCGGCCGTGAAGGCCGCAACATCCGCACCATCGAGACCCTCACCGGTGTGGATCTCATCATCGACGACACCCCGGAGGCCATCACCGTCTCCTGCTTCGAGCCTGTCCGCCGGGAGGTGGCCAGGGTCGCCCTGGAGAAGCTGATCGCCGACGGCCGTATCCATCCCACCCACATTGAGGAGATGGTGGAGAAGGCCCGCCGGGAGGTGGACGCCATCATCAAGAGTGAGGGTGAGCGCGCCGCCTTTGAGACCGGCGTCCGCGGCCTCCACCCCGAGGTCATCAAGATGCTGGGCCGCCTGCACTACCGCACCAGCTACGGCCAGAACGTGCTGCAGCACTCCATCGAGGTCAGCCATGTGGCGGGCCTTATGGCCGCCGAGCTGGGGCTGGATGTCCACGCCGCCAAGCGGGCCGGCCTGCTCCACGACATCGGCAAGGCCCTGGACCACGAGTTCGAGGGTACCCACGTCAATCTGGGCGTGGAGTTCTGCCGGAAGTACAAGGAGCGGGAGGATATCCTCAACGCTATCCAGGCCCACCACGGTGATGTGGAGTGCAAGACCCTGGTGGCCTGCCTGGTCCAGGCGGCCGACGCCATCTCCGCCGCCCGCCCCGGCGCCCGGAGAGAGAATCTGGAGAACTATATCAAGCGCCTGGAGAAGCTGGAGGAGATCACCGGCTCCTATCCCGGCGTGGAGAAGTCCTACGCCATCCAGGCCGGCCGGGAGGTTCGCGTCATGGTCCGGCCCGAGCAGGTCAGCGAGGATCAGATGGTCATCCTGGCCCGGGAGCTGGCCCAGCGGATCGAGAACGAGCTGGAGTACCCCGGCCAGATCAAGGTCCATGTCCTGCGGGAGACCAAGGTCGTGGAGTACGCCAAGTAACAACCACATCTTTTGCCGGAAGTGACGTGCCGGCAGAAACGAAAAGCAGCGCCGTCCGCAATCTTGCGGGCGGCGCTCATCTTGTGGAAAAGCCTCGCAGAGTTCGCCGCCTGGAGGCGGCGAATAAGGTAAAATCATTTTCTGCCGGGGCGTGTACCTGGCAGAAAATACTTCTCGCGGAGTGAGCGTCGAATTGGCCGCCTTTGGTGGCCAACCGAGGCGCAGAACGCAGCGCGATCCCTCCTCGAAAAAGTGGCCTGCCACTTTTTCGACAGTCTCAGCGCCGTCCGCAATCTTGCGGACGGCGCTTAATTTATTTTGGGATGGATCAGCCGAACATCCGCCGCAGCCAGGCGTGGCACCGCTCCACCCAGACGGAGCAGGGTACGGAGAGCATCCAGAGCCGATCAGGGGAGAACACCGTGCTGTCGGCCAGGGACTGGCCGTGTACGCCGTGGGGGTAGAGGTGGACCTCCGCCGGCACGCCTGCGTTCTCCAGGGCCTCCTGCAGCAGCAGGGAGTTCTCCACAGGGACCGTGGTGTCATCCACGGTGTGCCAGAGGAAGACCGGGGGCGTTGCATCGGTGACCTGCTTTTCCAGGGAAACGGTGTCCAGCAGCTCCTGGTACCGCTCCCCCAGCAGGTTCTCCAGAGAACCACGGTGGGCCTGGGGGCCGCTGGTGATCACGGGGTAGCCCAGGATCATACCGTCGGGGCGGCAGGCCTCCGGTGTCAGCCCCAGGGGCTCCAGGATCTCCTCGTTTTCGTACAGCACCCCGGCGGAACAGGCCAGATGGCCGCCGGCGGAAAAGCCCATGGTCACCACGGCGTGGGGGTCCACATGGTATTCCTCACTGTGGGTGCGGACATGGTGGATGGCGGCCAGCAGCTGCCGCTGGGGCAGGGGGTAGCGCCCCTGGGGGGCCACATGGTAGCGGAGAAGGAAAACGGCGTAGCCCAGTCCGGCGAACCGCAGGGCAACTGGTTCCCCCTCCCGGTCGGAGCGGAAGTGGTAGCCGCCGCCGGGACAGAGGATCAGAGCAGGCCGCCGCCGGTCCATGCCCAACTCGGGAAAGTTGTCCGGCAGATAGGTGACTAGCTCCGTGGGAGCGGCGGCTCCCGGAACGGAAAGGGGGATGATATCGTGGCGCATGAGGGGGTCTCCTTTTTAGTTGATGAGTAGGGTGGAGCCGCAGCTCCGAATGGACAGGACATGGCAGGCACCCTCTCCGGCCAGAAATTCCATGCCGGATACAAAGCCCTCCAGCATATCCAGGGGGACAAAGGCCTGGATAGTCCCCGCAAAGCCGCCGCCGTGGACCCGGCAGGCGCCGCGGCCATGCAGCAGCTCCTCGGCCAGGGCCAGCAGCAGGGCCAGGGGCTGGGAGCGGCTCTCCCGGTAGGTGGCCACATTCTGCAGGTACAGGAAGGAGGACAGGCCCGACTGGCGGACCAGCTCCAGAAAGGCGGGAAAGTCATCCTGCTCCAGGGCGGCCATCTGCTGCGCCACCCGCCGGTTCTCCTTAAAGAAGTGGTAGGCCCGCAGCACTGCGCGGTCGCCGCAGGTGGCCCGGACCAGGGGCAGGTCCGCCATGAACTGGCGGAAGCTGACCTCCCCCAGGACCTCCCGGCCAAAGCAGTCCGCTACCTGGCGCATCTCCCGGGTAATGGCGGCGTAATCCTCCGTCAGGTCGGAGTGGCTGGCCCGGCTGTCCACAATGCACAGGGCGTAGCCGTGGCTGGCCAGGTCAAAGGGGAGCTGCCGCAGAAGGGGGGCGGTGGGGTCCTGAAAGTCGATGGCAACCACGCCGCCGATGGCGCAGGACATCTGGTCCAGCAGGCCGCAGGGCTTGCCGAAGTAGGCGTTCTCCGCATACTGGCCCACCTGGGCCAGCTGGGTGAGGGAGAGGGTGCCGCCACAGAAGAGGTGGTTCATGATGGTGGCGGTGAGCACCTCAAAGGCGGCAGAGGAGCTGAGCCCGCTGCCCCGAAGGACCCGGGTGGTGGTGTAGGCGTCGAAGCCGGTGACGGCGTAGCCCAGCTGGTTCAGCCGGGCGGCTACGCCCCGGACCAGGGACACCGAGCTGCCGGTCTCCTCCGGGTGGATGGAGAGGTTCCCCAGATCCACCTCGGCCAGGCTGTGGTGGCGGCTTTTGATGCGGATGGTGGTGGAATGGTTGGGGACCACGCAGGCGATGGTGTCCAGGTCCACGCTGGCAGCCAGACCAAAGCCATTCTGATGGTCCGTGTGGTTGCCCCCCAGCTCCGTCCGCCCGGGGGCGGAGAAGAGCAGAGTGTCGCTCTCGCCGGTGCAGGGGAAGGTCTCCCCAAACTCCAGCATCAGCTCCCGCAGCCGGGCGGCCGCACCGGGAGCATCCTTGCCATAGACCGGCTCCAGCCGGGGGAGAAGGGAGCCGTTTTCCAGTCCGCGCAGAAGATCTTCACGTCTCATCTGATCGCCCTCCATCCATATTCAGGCACAGCGGCCAAGGAGCCGTGTGCGGTATCCCTATTTTACCATTTTTTCCCCGGCCTCCGCAAGGGAGAAGCGGGATTTTTCCTGTTTGCCTTTGGATGAATGGGGGCGAGGGATGCAGCAGAATTTTCCGGAGGAGCCGAAACCTGCTTTCCTGCTTTGCTGTAAAAAAGCAACAAGAGCCGGGGAAGAAAAAATGAACATTTTGTAAAGTCTTGTATTGACATTTTCTGGCGAAGGGCTATAATAGGCCTATAGCCCCACAGGGGCACAAGTCAATAGTTATGATAGAGGCGCGGTTACCAAGAGTACCTTCCCATAAGGCAGACACCGGGGGAGGGAAAGGGGTCGCCGCCGAAGCGCTGTACCCGCTGTCTGGCGGGGCGGCTGCTGGGTCGACGGAGAATATCCGGCGGACTGTCGCGGAGACGCGGAGAGCTGTCATGACGGCGTATGGGACACCTGTATCCAGTCATGATCGCATCATGACTGGATTTTTTTAGGAGGAAGAACCCATGCGAAATCAAAGAACCAACAGATGGCGGGGCGTCCTGCTGGCCGCCGCCGCTGCGGGGCTGCTGGCCATCCCCGCCCTGGCCGCCGGCGAGGGGGCCGCGCAGCCCAGCATGTACGGTACCATCTGGGCCCTGGTGCCCCCCATTGTGGCCATTGTCCTGGCCCTGATCACCAAGCAGGCCTACGCCTCCCTGTTCCTGGGCGTAGTGGTGGGCGGCCTGTTCGTCTGCGAATTTGCCCCCGTTGCCACCCTGGATACGGTGCTGAACCAGGGGCTCATTGCCTCTATTGCCAGCAACGCCGGTATTTTCCTGTTCCTGGTGCTGCTGGGGATCATTGTGGCCCTGGTCAACGCCAGCGGCGCCTCCGCAGCCTTTGGCCGCTGGGCGGAGCGCAACATCAAGAGCCGGGTGGGGGCCATTATGGCCACCTTTGTCCTGGGCATCCTGATCTTCATCGACGACTACTTCAACTGCCTCACCGTGGGTTCCGTCATGCGGCCCGTCACAGATGGGCACAAGGTCTCCCGGGCGAAGCTGGCGTACCTCATTGACGCCACCGCCGCCCCCATCTGCATGATCGCCCCCATCTCCTCCTGGGCCGCCGCCATGGCCGTGGCCACAGAGAACCTGGATGTGGGCTACACCGGAATCGAGCTGTTTGTCCGGGCGATCCCCTACAACTTCTACTCCCTGCTGACCCTGGTATTTGTGGTGGCCCTGACCTTCATGAACTTTGACTACGGCCCCATGAAGCTCCAGGAGATGAACGCCCGGCTCAACGGTGACCTGGGCGCTGTGGAAGTGGAGGATGAGGGGGAGGGCAACCCCAAGGGCAAGGTCATCGACCTGCTGCTGCCGGTGGTCCTGCTGATCATTGCCTGCATTACCGGAATGATCTATGTGGGCGGCTTCTTCGGTGTGGACGCCTGGGGCGGTACGGAGTGCGCCGGAGACCTGTTCGCGGCCTTCAGCAACACTGACGCCTTTATCGGCCTGCCCTGGGGCGGTATTATTGCCCTGTTCATTATCGTGGCCTACTACGTTTGCCGCCGTGTGCTGACCTTCAAGGAGGCCATGGAGTGCATCCCCAAGGGCTTTATCGCCATGGTGCCCCCCATCACCATTCTGACCCTGGCCGTGGCCTTGAAGAATATGATCAACAGCCTGGGGGCGGATGTGTTCTTTGAGGGGATCATGGCCGGCGCCGCCGGCAGCCTGTACAGTATGCTGCCCGCTGTGATCTTTGTGGCGGCCTGCATCCTGGCCTTCTCCTCCGGCACCAGCTGGGGTACCTTCAGCATTCTGATCCCCATTGTGGCGGCCATCTTCCCCACCGGCAGCGAGCTGCTGACCATCGGTATGTCCGCCTGCCTGGCCGGTGCGGTGTGCGGCGACCACTGCTCCCCCATCTCCGATACCACCATCATGGCCTCTGCCGGCGCCCAGTGCGACCACATCAACCATGTGGCCACCCAGCTGCCCTATGCCATCACCGTGGCGGGGATCAGCTTCGTCAACTACATCATTGCTGGCTTTGTCCAGAATGAGGTGATCTGCCTGGCCATCGGCGTGGTGCTCACTTTGGGTACCCTGTTTGTTATCCGCACCGTGACCAATAAGAAGGCGGCTTAAACTGATAGAACATAAAAACGCTGCATCAGACGGGAAATTATCCTGTCTGATGCAGCGTTCTTTTTGCAGGAAAGTGTACAAATCAGTCCAGCAGCTCCTCCGCCTGGCTCTCCCCAAGGACATGGATGCCGTTAGCCATTAGCAGCTCCGCCGCCACGCCGTGGCCGGGGACCAGGGTGTGGGAAAAGGTGCCGTCGTAGATGGCGCTGCAGCCGCAGGAGGGACTGCGCTCCTTCAGCAGGGCCAGGGTGCAGCCGTGGGCCTGGGCGGTGGCCAGGGCCATCTCCGCCCCGCGGCGGTATTCCGCCGTCACGTCCACACCCTCAGCGTTCACCACCCGGTCCCCCTGTCGCTCCGCCGGAGGGCGGGGGGTGGGCAGGCCGCCGTCGGACTCCGGGCAGACGGGCAGCAGCTCGTACTGCTCCCGCAGGTGCTCCACGGCGGGACAGTAGTTGTTCCCGCCGCTGTATTTGCAGTTTGCGCCGGTGAGACAGGCGGAGATCAGCAGCGGCTTTTTCACAGCGGTAGCTCCTCTCCGTCCACGGCGGCGTACACCAGGGTATCCCCTTCGTAGGAGAGCTTCATGGAGAAGAAGGGGCTGTTGGGGTCCGCAATGCGGCGGAGGAACAGCTTGTCCCCGGTCCAGATGGGCAGGTCCATGACCTTGTCCTTGGGCACCCACTCCAGGTTCCCCTCGTTGCACTCCTTCACCGCACCGGTCCAGCCGGTGGCGGTGTAGAGGAACATATACTCCGTCTCCCAGCCCACGGAGCAGAAGGTGATGATCCCCCGCAGGCGGTAGTCCGTCAAGGTGAGGCCGGTCTCCTCCAGCGTCTCCCGCAGGACGCACTCCTCCGGGCTCTCGCCGTCCTCAAATTTTCCGCCGACGCCGATCCACTTGTCGTGGTTGACGTCGTTTTTCTTTTTGACCCGGTGGAGCATGAGGTACTCCTCCTGGTCGTTTTCCAGGTAGCATAGGGTGCAGTTGAAGGCCATAGTGTTTACCCCCAGATGAGATAGCTGATGCCGAAGAGCAGCGGCTGGTGGAGCAGGTAGATGAGCAGGCTGTGCCGGCCGGGAAAGGTCACCGCCCGGGGCAGGCGCAGGTTCAGAGGCGGCTGGTCCCGGTGGGCCAGACACCAGCCCCCCAGGACAGTTCCCAGCAGAAACAGGAACAGCCAAGGCAGCAGGGGAAAGTAGTCGGCGCTGTAGAAGCCCGGGTGAATGAACCCCAGGGGGTAGAGCCAGCTGACCGGGGAGGTAACCGCATGGGTGACAGCGTCCGACAGGAAGAACAGGGCGGCGGAGAGCGCCGCCAGGACCGCGCCCGGCAGCCTTTGCAGATAGCCCTTGGTCCAGTGGTAGATCAGCATGGCGCAGCCCAAAAATTGCAGGATGCCGAAGCGGATGGTCTGTCCCACCACCGCTGCGGCCAGCTCCACGGCCCACCCTGCGGCCAGGAGGAACAGCCCCCGGCGGAGATTGCTCCGGCTGAGCCGGGAGGAGATCCCCGCCAGCAGGATGAAGGAGCAGCAGGCGGTCTTTTGCAGGATATTCAGCGGTGTGGAGAACATCTGCTGCCAGGTGATGACCTGAAAGAGGGCCAGGTCAAAGAGGAAGTGGTAGGTGACCATCAGGACGATGGCCAGGGTCCGCCAGCCGTCCAGCAGGTCGATGCGGGAGATACCCTTACACGTTGAAGCGGAAGAGGATAATGTCGCCATCCTTCACCACGTATTCCTTTCCCTCGGAGCGGATGAGCCCCTTCTCCCGGGCGGCGGCCATGGTGCCGGCGGCCATCAGATCGTCAAAGGCCACCACCTCGGCCCGGATGAAGCCCCGCTCGAAGTCGGAGTGGATCTTTCCGGCGGCCTGGGGGGCCTTGGTGCCCCGGGTGATGGTCCAGGCCCGGCACTCGTCCTCGCCGCTGGTGAGGTAGGAGATGAGGCCCAGCAGGGCGTAGCTGGCCTTGATGAGGCGGTCCAGGCCGCTCTCGTGGACGCCCAGATCCTCCAGGAACATGGCCTTCTCCTCGCCCTCCAGCTCGGCGATCTCCGCCTCCAGCTTGGCGCACACGGGGATGACCTGGGCCCCCTCGGCGGCGGCCCGGTCCGCCACCTGGCGGTAGTAGGACACGTTCTCGTGGTCGGCGAAGCCGGCCTCGTCCATGTTGGCGGCGTAGATGACGGGCTTCAGGGTCAGCAGGTCGCTGGTGCCCAGCAGTTCCCGGTCGTCCTCGCTGCAGTCGTAGCTGCGGGCGGACTTGCCGTCGTTGAGCCAGGCCAGGAGGCCCTGGAACACCTCCACCTCGTGGAGGAACTTCTTGTCGCCCTTGGCGGCCTTCTGGGCCTTGTCGATGCGCCGCTCCACCATCTCCGCATCGGCCAGGATCAGCTCCAGGTCAATGATGTCGATGTCCCGGATGGGGTCGGTGCTGCCCTCCACGTGGATGACATTCTCATCGTCAAAGCAGCGGACCACATGGACGATGGCATCGGTCATGCGGATGTTGGAGAGGAACTTGTTGCCCAGACCCTCGCCCCGGCTGGCGCCCTTCACCAGGCCGGCGATATCCACGAACTCGATGACGGCGGGGGTGGTCTTCTTGGGGTGGTACATCTCGCTGAGCTTGTCCAGCCGGTGGTCCGGCACGGCCACCATACCCACGTTGGGGTCGATGGTGCAGAAGGGGTAGTTGGCGCTCTCCGCGCCGGCGTTGGTAATGGCATTGAAGAGGGTCGATTTTCCCACGTTGGGGAGGCCCACGATACCTAATTTCATTTTATCTTATACCTATCCAGAAACCCTTGATTTACAAGGCTTTCTGCCTTTCTCTAAATTTTGTCTACGCCCTTTTTACGCCCTTTTTTCATATCAGGCTGGCGTAGCTTGTTCAAATTGGCGGACAGCTTTTACCAAAGAATCGTCTGTCACATGAACGTACCTGTCCATTGTGGTTTTAATACTCGCATGACCTAATAGCTGCTGCAAAACTTTTGGCTGTACGCCGCGCTCGATTGCGCGTGTGGCGTAGGTGTGTCGCAGGGCGTGCATACAAAAACGCTTTATGCCAGCTTCGTCACACAACTTGTATAGGTGGGTATCATAGGAACTGTTTTTCGCCGGTTCCCCGGTTCGCCAGTTTACGAACACCAGATCACGCATAACAAGGCATCTCTTTTCTCCTGTACGGCTGTCTGTGTACTCCAATACCTGTGACAGCACATCAGACTCCTTTCGGCTGTCCCGTTCATCGTAACAGCTTTTAAGAACGGAGTATGCCAAATCCGTGAGAGGAATTGTGCGATAGCTTTTCTTCGTCTTTGGTGGCCCAGCTCGCCAATAGCCTTGACTGTGCCGATACTCTAAACTTTTGCTGATCGTCAGGGTGTGTTTCTTCCAATTTATAGAGTCCCACGTCAAACCGATCAATTCAGCCGTTCTTAATCCCGTTTCAAGCAGTAACACATACTGTCTGTAATTGTGAGAACGCTTTGCCACTTCAAGGAACTTTTCTTGTTCCTCGACGGTCAAGTATTTAATATCATCTACGGCCCGAACAGGTTTCGTATAGCGAACACCGTTCATTGGGTGCTTTCCGATGATGTCATTCATAACCGCCGATTTGAACATGGTTCCCATCGTGATATAAGTCTGCCGGATTGTAGAGCCTGCGTAGGTGGTTTCCATCCGATTGAGAACAGCTTTACAGTGCATGGGTTTTACATCACCTATACACATGGCCCCCAGCACCGGTTGAATATTCCATTTGTACCGCTCTCGATAATTGCGCTTGGTGTTCGGGGCGAGATCACAAACAATGTTTTCAATCCAGTAGGTAAACCATTTGTCCACTGTCATATCGGGGGAAGTGACGATCAAGCTATGCCGTTCTTCATACCGGGCATCAGCAAGCCAGTTCTTTGCTGCTGGCAGCGTGTCGAAATACTTTTCTTTACGCTTGCCATCTTTAGCATAAAATCTTGCGGAGTATAAACCATCCTTTCTTTGATAAATGCCTTTGCCGCATTCTTTACCTTTTAAGTTTTTTCCCATCAGTACGGACTCCCTTCAACAAAAAAGAGTCCAACGCAACTATAAAGTATAGCACAAAGACTCCGTTTTTTCAATTCATATACGAAATAATTACCGCTATGATGCAGCAAAAAATTCAGATGGTAATTTCTCTGCGAATATATTCTTCAAACTCTCGGCGCTTGACAAGTTTCCGTGTTCCGACATACAAAACAAAAGGACAATTTGGCTGCTTCAACATAGAATCAATCTTATTGATCCCAATGTTGCTATACTCGGCAGCTTCCTTTATGGTTAAAGTCAGTTTGAGATGAATAGGAACATGAATTTCATCTTTCCGATAAAGTTCGCTGGTTTCACTATATGCTGATATATCCCCTTTACTCTTTGCTGTAAAAGGGGATTTCATTTCGTCTAATCTACTCATAGACTTCATTCCCCTTTCTTCAAGTTAAACGAAAAGAAAATGGGCAGTACGGACGGCTGCTGGCACAGCTCCACGGGAATCTCACCCCGGCCCATGCTGATGGGTGCGCCGCGCAATGCTTTGAGGGCGTTCAACGCGGGAGTATCATTGTCCTGCCAGTACGTCATCGCCCACAAGTTGCCACACTTGTTTTACAGCCCGGTTTGATCGCTCCGCTTTTTCCTATGGGAAAAGCCTCATGGCGCACCTGCCGCACGGCTCGGCACAGACAGAATGTGTCCGTTTGCCCTATGATGCGCCGCCATGTACGGGCATATTTTTCAAAGAACTGTGACGCCACAGACCTTTTGCTGGCGGGGAAAGGGTAAGCCGCTGCATCCAGCCGGGCGGTTATCGTTAAACTTTAACGATAGCTTGGATCAACCTGATTTCTAAGCACCGTTTCATGTACTCGTCCACGCACAAATGAGGATAGCCGTCCTCGTCATAGAGCGTCCGGGTACACAGACAATTCATGTAATTGTCATAGTACCGAAGCAACCGTTCTACGGCTTGGGGATCGCCTGCACGGGCGGACACATACACTGAAAGGGGCAAAGGCTCTTTGCCTTTGTAGGCAGGTTCTTTCATCCGCGTCAACCTCCTTCCGGCATGAGCGCCATCAATTTTACACGCAACTCTTTCAGTGTCTTTGTCCTGTGGCGCTGGACGGCGCTGCGGGACATTCCTGTGAGGCTGGCGATCTCGCCGTCTGCCATATCCAGTACGCAGTACAGGATCAAAATGCTTTGTTCCTGTTGCGGCAGGTTGGCAAAAGCGTCGGCCACAAGCTCGTTGTCAATATGTAAATCGTACCCATGAGAGCTAAACACAAAGCTGTCGCTGGGATAGCGGTCTACGGTGCAGAGCTTGTCCAACTCATGCTGCGGCAGGTCGCTGAACATCGTTTCACGATCTCTTTGACGCTTCATATTCCGCAGATAAGCCCGTGCCTCATTCTTCAACACTTTTTTGCAAAAGGCATCGAACTGGCCTTGTCCATAGTCGCGGGGGATAGCTTCCATCATTTTCACCCCCTTTCTGTTGGGGGATTGGGTGGTTCTCTCCCTTTCCGCTACTACTAATCCTGCGATACCCTTTGCTGCCCGCTGCACGCCTCCTTTTTGGACTTTTTTTTGAAAAACTTCCAGAGCAAATTTGAAACCGCAGAAATGACAAAATTCGCCCGACAGGTCGTAGACCCACCGAGCGAAAACGAAAGCAATATGAAGTTTATTTACATTGTATAGTTCATACTGTTGGCCGGAGCTGCCCCCTGTTGGGTATAGGCTTTTTTTAACAAGCTATGCCTTTGAAAAACAGGACATATCAGCATGGCGGCTCCCTCCGTGGGCCGCCGATCCTGTGCCGGGCAAAGAGAAGCGGCGGCCTTGATTACTCAAAGCCGCCGTTGGTCGTATGGGCGCGTCAAAAGGGCTGCTGGGCGACGGCTTTTTTTCTTTGCCGTCGTCCGGCAGCTATTTCAACATATTATGTCCGAAAGAAGTCGTTACGCTTTAATGTTTCCTTTCTTCCTTATAAGAACTGTCCCTGTCATAGTAGCTGCAAGACTGGCTACTATATGACTAACCAGTACCGCAACCCAAATCCCGTTTAGGCCAAATCCCAAATAAGATAGCAAATAGGCCAAAGGCATCCGAACCACGATATAATAGAAAATCATCAAGAACATACTTTTTGACGGTTTTCCCATGCCGTTAAGCGCACCCAAATAACAGTTTGTGACTGTGTTGAGAACATACCCGATGCTGACAATCAGGAAATATGTACCGACAATGACCGCGACATCGCTGCTCCTGACGAACAGGCCGGAAAGCTGTTTGGAAAATCCAACCACCAGAACAGAGAGGATCACAAGCAGGCCACACACATATCCCAAAGCGCATTTCAAATAGTCTTTTGCTCGATCATATCGCGCTCCACCAGCGCATTGGCCGATGATTGTAGTTAAAACCATGTTCAGAGCCATAGCCGGATAGAACAGGATAGTTTCCAGTTTTCCCGTTACCCCATAAGCCGCTATTGCCGTTACACTATATGTACTAACGAGTGCCGTAAGGGAAGTTGTGCTGATTGCTGGAATACTTTGCTGAATTACAGAGGGAATTGCTTTTTGAATCAGCAGCAGGACATCACTGCAATTAAAAGCAGAGATTTTGAATGTAAATAACTTTTTCTTTTTCAGATAGATCAGCATAAACAGTAGGCAAATCATCTGTGAAAGCAATGTCGCAATCGCGGCACCATGAAACCCGATGAAATGAATAAAAATAGGATCAAAGACGGCGTTCAAAATGGTTGATACCAGCATTGCAACAGCCTGAAACATGGAATTACCAAAGCTACGCAAAACCGCAGTGAAATACAAGTAGAGGTAAACTGCCAGATAGCCAAGGATATAAATTGCCAAATAGCTGTATGCCATATCATAAGTTTCGGCAGGAGTGTTCAAGGCTTTCAAAATTCCCGGAAGAAAAATTTCAAGCAAAATGGTGACAAGTAGGGAAAATGTCACTGCTACGCAGAACGATGTGGCTATCAAACTTTCGGTCTTTTTCTTATCCTTTGCACCAATGGCTTGGGAGATCAAAATAGACACACCGTTTGTTGCTCCCATTGCAACAGAAGTCAAAATTAAAATGATGGGGGTAGAATTTGTTAAAGCGGCATAGGCCGTTTCACCGAGCAGATTTCCGATCCACAGACTGTCTACAAGGTTATACATCATATTAAGGAACATGGCGGCAATCATCGGCAGCGCCATTGCCATAAGGCAACGCTTTGTGTTACCACCTATAAAATCAATTTTCGTTGGCATAAATAGTCTATCCTTTCCATAGATAATGAATGAACAACATTCATATAAAAGCCCAAAATAAACACCGCTGTTTGCGGCACGCTTAGTTGAATGAAAGCTATTCATTTTTTGCTTTTTGAAAATCCCCCGTCCCAAAACGGGGGATCATCTCAAAGGTGAAGTGCAAATATGAGAAATTCACGAATCCGTTTGGATTTATCTTCTTGTGTAAGATCGTCTGCCAGTAGAATACCAAGCTGCCCATATACGCAAAATGTCGCGGCGGCCTGCAAATCATCGAAATGGATTTCACCTTTTTGTTTGGCACGTTGCAGCAGTTTTTCTACAAGTGGCACCAACTTCTCACATACCTTGAGGGCAAGCTGATCGTGAGATTTTCTGTTCTCCATTCCGTGAAAAACAGAATAATATTTTGTGTCCTGTTTTTCCATAGTGGCAGGCATTTCTTCAATAATCTGACGTAAGGTTTTGCGGTCGTCTGTTTCGGCATCTGCAAATTGCTCTACCAGCACATCGGCATATTGTTCAATCGCGCTGTCAAATAAAGCCTCTTTGGACGGAAAATAGCGATAGCACAAACCTTGTGCCACACCGATGGCTTTTGCTATATCTGTAATTGAGGTTTTTTCATAACCGTTTTCCCCAAACAATTTGAGGGCAGTGTCTAAAATTTCCTGCTTGCGTACTTCCGGCTCTTTTGTAATTCGCATAGTTTTGAGCCTCCTTTCTTTTATCATATCACCCCCACACGAAAAAATCAATGAGTGAATATCAATCATTTTTCGCCCATAGCAATACACGCAGTATTTCCAATCTGCTCCCACGATACATTGCGAAAATATTTTGAAAGCATAGAAACAATTTCTGCTTCGGAGTAAATCTTAACATCCCCCTCTTTGCTGTGGCGCATATAGAAATTCATAATGATGCGTCCTACAAGTGGCTGCCAACAATCGCCCATTAGGAACGTGCCGCCGAGTTTCAATACCCGGTGTACTTCTCTTAGGACATTCATCGGAGCTGGATAATGATGAAACGAATCATTGCAATACACGACATCAAAGGTATTGTCCGGGAAAGGGAGTGCCTCACTATCTCCCAACAACAGTTTCACTTGCTCCGGTAGCTTCGACTTTGCAACATGAAGCATTTTTTCTGATAAGTCAATTCCGTATAATTCTTTGCCAACATCTTCTTGCAAAATAAGTTTCAACATCTCGCCAGTTCCGCATCCTAAATCAAGGGCAGAGTGGAATGGAATATGCGACAGCTTTTCCAACAGGACAGGATAAAGGGATCGGGCGTGCTGGCCCTTAATATCTTTGTCATAGGTAGCAGCTTGTTGGTTAAAGGCTGCCTTTGAGTTTTCTTTTGCAGTATTCATGGCATTGACCTCCTTTCCATCTATCAGTATAACACCATTTTCTGAAATGTCAATGAATGTTATTCATTCAATTATATGAATTATAAAGTTTAATCTACCTGCATATAGCAACATTCCATCGAGATACTATGAACTATACAATGTAGATGGGTGATGTTATATGGCGAAAGTTGAAGATTGCCCCGGCTTTGAAACTTTCGGCGCGGATGTGAAAGCTGCGCGGAAAGCAAAGCACCTGACGCGCAAGGTGCTGGCCGAAATAGTGGGAATTGAATGGCGCTATCTTGCCAATATTGAAAATAAAGGCACGATCCCCAGCCTCCCGGTTGTGATCCAGCTTATCAAAGTCTGCGGGCTTCCCGTGGAGCAGTATTTCAACCCGGAAATCATACGAGGGGACAGCGAACAGCGGCAGCGGGTCAGCCACAAGCTGAAACTTTGCCCGGAACACTATTTGCCAGTCATTGAGGGCGCAATCGACGGGGCGCTGAAAATTGAACAATCAGCGAAAGAAACGGGGGATGTGTGAAAGCATCCTCTGTTTTCCGTTTTGCCAGAGGGCCGCAAGGCTCTCTTATTTTTTTGCCCTTTTTTCAGAGAAATCCCGTATTTTGCGGGTAGTTGGACGTGTTGGGAGCGTTTTAGTAGCGGAGAAAAAGAAACGTAGCAAGCATAGGAAGTGTAGCCACACTTCCGAAAACCGGCCCGCCCCTGTCCCTGCGGGCCGTTCCGGTTGCTTGTTGGGGAAAGCCCCAAACCCCTGTTCAGAAAGGACGGTGAATGAATGGCAAACCGAACACGAAACATTGTGCTGCGCGTCCCTGTGACGCCGGAAGAACGGGCCTTGATCCAGCAGAAAATGGCCCAGCTCCACACGAAGAACTTTTCCGCCTATGCCCGGAAAATGCTCATTGACGGGTATATCGTCCACATGGACACCAGCGACATCCGGGCGCAGACCGCCGAGCTGCAAAAGATTGGCGTCAATGTCAATCAGATTGCCCGGCGTATCAACAGTACCGGGACTGTGTACGCGCAGGACATTGAGGACATCAAAGGGGCGCTGGCGAAGATATGGCAGTTACAAAGATACATCCTATCAAGTCAACGCTGAAAAAGGCGCTGGACTACATCGAGAACCCGGACAAGACCGAGGACAAAATGCTGGTGTCCTCTTTTGGCTGCTCCTATGAAACAGCGGACATAGAGTTTGAAATGCTGCTGGCGCAGGCCATCCAGAAAGGTAACAATCTGGCCCACCACCTGATCCAATCCTTTTCCCCCGGCGAGGCCACGCCGGAACAGGCCCATGAGATCGGCAAGCTGCTTGCCGACGAAGTGCTGCAAGGCAAATACTCCTATGTGCTGACAACCCACATCGACAAGGGCCACGTCCACAATGTACGCCCGGATAGGGCAATGAGAAAAGCAGTATGAGGTACTGCCCCGTAAG
>CAUWCX010000030.1:0-28256 GCA_963557105.1 uncultured Oscillospiraceae bacterium | reverse complement strand
TTGGCTCTCCCTCTGGGAGAGCTGTCACCGCAGGTGACTGAGAGGGCCTTGTAACCGATTCGCCCTCTCCGGCGGCTTCGCCGCCACCTCTCCCAAAGAGAGAGGCAAGTGATGCATTCAACGGGGCGTATCCCTACCTCTACAAAAATCCACTCGCCCCTGGGGCGAGAATCAAATTGTCCCAAACGAGAGCAGACTACCGTGTGGTCAGCGCAATGGCGAATCTGCACCATTACCCCGCTTCTTGCTGTGCAACCCGCCCCCAGGGCAACTCGGGGGGTAGCCCCTCTGGCGAGGGGGCCTGCGGCCCCCTTGAAGAGTCGTTTCAAGGAGAGGGGGTTCGAGGGGGAGAGGAAAATCGAAATCCCTCTCCCCCTCGCGTGTTTTTGGTTACTTTTTGCACGAGCAAAAAGTGACCCGGGGTCCGGGGGCGGAACCCCCGGGAGCTATCGTCAAGAACAATCTTCTTGCCCACCCGCCCGGCGAAGGGCGAATCAAAACCCCAGGGCGTGGGGCCGGAGGCCCCACAAGGTTGGTGACGAACAATTTTTCGTCCCCATCCACCGCAAGCCCCCCTGTCATATCCCCCCACCCCTCCGCATACCCTTAACTGTCAGCCGGGGAGAACCACCCCCCGGACTACCAATGAGGGGAAACATATCGATGGATGAATCACGCAACCTTGTCCTTCTGCGGGGTACCGCCGTGGAGGAGCCTGCCCCGTCCCACGAGAACCACGGCCAGCAGTTCTGGCGCTTCGCCCTCCGGGTCCTCCGCCTCTCCGGCCAGGCGGACACCCTGTACATCATCGCCACAGCCCAGCAGCTCCAGGGACTGCTGCCCCTGACCGGCCGGCGGCTGGAGATCCACGGCCAGCTTCGCTCCTTCAACAACAAGAGCGGGACAGGCAGCCGCCTGGTGATCTCCGTCTTTGCCCGCTCCCTGGAGGAGACGGCGTCCCCCGAAGATATCAACTGCATCCAGCTGCGGGGGGTCATCTGCAAGCCCCCAGTCCTCCGCCACACCCCCCTGGGCCGGTGCATCGCCGACATGATGCTGGCGGTCAACCGCCGGTATGGCCGGGCGGACTATCTGCCCTGTATCGCCTGGGGACAGATCGCCATGCTCGCCGGGCGGCTGGATGTGGGCTCCCCCCTGTCCCTGGAGGGCCGGGTGCAGAGCCGGCAGTACACCAAGGTGGTGGATGGCCTTCCCCAGGAGCGCACCGCCTTCGAGGTCAGCATTATGCACCTCCTGCCCGACGACGATGAATAGTGGCCGAACAAAAATGGGAGCGCCCTCCGGGCTGCTCCCATTTTGGCGCTGATTTTTCCAAAATTTTTCCCAATTTCCCCATTTTCCTTATTGAAATCACTGTATTTTTGCTGTATACTTGATTTGTTATGGGTACTGAAGGGAGCGAACTATGGCTGCGCTGACATTGACTGTGACCCAGTCCCTGGCGGGCCGCACCGTCAAATCCCTCCTCCGGGGGGAGCTGGGACTGTCCAACACCTGCATCGGGCGGCTGAAGCGGACAGAGACCGGATTGACCGTAAACGGCAGCCGCGTCTTTATCAACGCCGTTCTCCGCACCGGCGATGTGCTGGTGGCGGACCTGGACAGTACCGAGCAGTCCACCGTGGTGGACCCTATCCCCATGGACCTGGACATCTGCTACGAGGACGCCCACCTGCTGATCCTCAACAAGCCCGCCCCCCTGGCGGTGATCCCCTCCTCCCTGGCGCCGGACGAGCCTACCCTGGCCAACGGCCTGCGGGCATATCTGGGGGAATCCTTCGCCTTCCATCCGGTGAACCGGCTGGACCGGGGCACCACTGGGCTTATGGCGGTGGCCAAAAGCGGCCATGTCCACCACCAGCTGCAGCAGGCGCTCCACACCGGCGGCTTTTTCCGCCAGTACCTGGCCGTCACCGTGGGCGCACCGCCCCAGCCGGAGGGCTGGGTCCACCTGCCCATCGGCCGGGCCACCGGCTCCGCCGTGGCGCGGCAGGTCTGCCCCCACGGCCAGGAGGCCCACACCCACTACCGGATACTGGCCCGCCGCGGGCCCTTCGCCCTGGTGGAGCTCACCCCCCACACCGGGCGGACCCACCAGCTGCGGGTCCACATGGCCGCCCTGGGCTGTCCCCTGGCCGGGGACTGGCTCTACGGCGCGGAGGACCGGGCGCTCATCCCCCGTCCCGCTCTCCACGCCGCCCGCATCTCCCTGATCCACCCCATCACCGGCGAGCAGCTCCAGCGCACAGCGCCCCTGCCCGCAGACATGAAAACGATACTGGAGTTCTGACCTATGCCCGACCTGATTTTTCTGGACCTGGAATGGAATACCGCTTTTTACCGCAACCGTGAGGGGGACCGCCTCCCCTTCCACGAGCTGATCGAGGTCGCCGCCATGCGGGTGGACCAGGCCACCGGCGCCATGGTGGACTCCTTCCACAGCTATGTCCACCCCAAGGTCAGCCGCAAGATCGACAACCGCACCTACCGCCTGCTGCCCTACGGGCGGGAGGAGCTGCAGCAGCTCCTGGCTGAGGCCCCCACCTTTCTGGACCTGGGCCCCGCCTTTCTCCGCTGGTGCGGGGATGCCCCCGTGTTCATCGAGTGGGGCAACAACGATGTGGAGGTGCTGCTGAAAAACTTCGAGTACCACCACCTCTCCTTCGACGCCGGTTGGAAGTGTGAGTACTACGATCTGCAGTATATGTACCAGAAGCTCTTTGGCGGCGACCTGGGCTGCCAGCCCTCCCTGGAAAAGGCGGTGACGGAGCTGGAGATGGACACCGACCTGGACTTCCACAGCGCCTGGAACGACACCTACTACACGGTCCTGGTGTACCAGACCATGCTGGACCGCTTCCCCGACCTGACCTTCTTCCACAAGCCCCCCAAGCAGAAGGGGCTGCCCCCCCTGTGGGAGCTGGAGCTGGGCCGGTTCGACACCCGCTGGGCCTGTAAAAACCGGCGGGAGATCTGCCAGCCCCTCTGCCCCCTGTGCGGCGAACAGCTCACCGGCGGGCGCTGGGTCCGCACCACCCCCACGGAGCAGGTGCTGCGCTGCCGCTGTCCCCAGCACCGGCGGCTGTATATGGCCGTCACCTCCCAGCGGGAGGGGCAGCAGTGGGTGGGCCGCGCCGCCATCTACAAGGACGCCGGCCCCATTGCCGACCGCTACCGCAAGACCTGCCGCAAGCTGCAGGAGAAGGCCCGCCGGGCGGACAAGGCCCTGGCCTGACCCCGCCAGGAGGCGCAGTCCCTCCTCAAAAAAGCGCTTGCACCTTTTTAACAGTCTCACCGCCGCTGTCCGGGACAGCGGCGGTTTTTCTATCTTTTTTCGTTTTCCCCTTGAACCCGAGGCCAAGTCTTGTTACAATACACACAGAGAATCTATCCCCGCATATTGAATATTGACAGATCGTACAGGAGGAGCACACAATGAGCTATCTACAGGAATATGAGAAGTGGCTGTCCAGCGGCGTGCTGACCGCCGAGGAGAAGGCGGAGCTGGAGGCGATCCGCGGCGACGACAAGGAGATCGAGAGTCGGTTCTACGGCCCCCTGGAGTTCGGCACCGCCGGTCTGCGGGGCACCATGGCTATGGGCCTCCACCACATGAACCTCTATGTCATCCGCCACGCCACCCAGGGCTTTGCCAATGTCATCTGCGCCGAGGGCGAGGAGGCCAAGGAGCGGGGCGTGGCCATCTGCATGGACTGCCGCAACCACGGCATGGAGTTTGCCCGGGCCGCCGCCGAGGTCTGCGCCGCCAACGGCATCAAGGTCCGCATCTTTGAGGCCCTGCGCCCCACCCCCGAGCTGAGCTTTGCTGTGCGCCACTACGGCTGCCAGGCGGGCATCAATGTCACCGCCAGCCACAACCCCAAGGAGTACAACGGCTACAAGGTCTACTGGTCCGACGGCGCCCAGCTCCCCCCCCAGCACGCCGCCGCCATCGCCCGGGAGCTGGAGCAGATCGACATCTTCACCGGCATCAAGACCATGCCCTACGACGAGGCCGTCAAGGCCGGCATGATCTCCGTCATGGGGGAGGAGACCGACGAGGCCTTCCTGCAGGAGGTCATGGCCATGGTCACCGATCCCCAGGCCATCCCCGCTGTGGCGGACAGCTTCAAGCTGGTGTACACCCCCTTCCACGGCTGCGGCCACAAGCTGGTGCCGGAGGCCCTGCGCCGGGCGGGGATCAAGCACCTGCTGTGCGTGCCGGAGCAGATGGTCATTGACGGCAACTTCCCCACGGTGGTCTCCCCCAACCCGGAGAACCCCGAGGGCTTCGCTCTGGCCATCGAGCTGGCCCGGAAGAACGACGTGGACTTCATCCTGGGCACCGACCCCGACAGCGACCGGGTGGGCATCATGGTCCGGGACAAGGACGGGGAGTACCAGGTCATCACCGGCAATCAGACCGGCGTCCTGCTGCTGGACTACCTGCTGGGGGCCATGCAGCGCACCGGCAAGCTGCCCCACAACGCCGTGGCCCTGAAGACCATCGTCACCACGGAGATGGCCCGGGCCGTGGCCGCCAGCTACGGCGTGCAGTGCTTCGACACCTTCACCGGCTTTAAGTTCATGGCGGAGAAGAAGAACGCCCTGGAGGCCAGCGGCGAGGGCAAGGTGGTCTTCTCCTACGAGGAGAGCTACGGCTACATGCTGGGCGACTACGTCCGGGACAAGGACGCCGTCACCGCCTCCCTGCTGCTCACCGAGATGGCCGCCCACTACGCCGCCCAGGGCATGACCGTCCTGGACGCCCTGCAGGCCCTTTTCGCCAAGTTCGGCTGCTACGGCGAGAAGACCCACAACCTGGTGATGCCCGGCCTGGACGGCCTGGCGGATATGGCCAAGCTGATGAAGTCCCTGCGGGAGACGCCCCCCGCCGAGATCGCCGGGGTGAAGGTGGTCCAGTTCAAGGACTACGCCGACGGCAGCGTGGTGGACTGCGCCACCGGCGAGAAGTCCACCATGGAGCTGTCCGGGTCCAATGTGCTGCGCTTCGAGCTGGCCGACGGCACCAGCATCATCGTCCGCCCCTCCGGCACCGAGCCCAAGATCAAGGTCTATATCCTCACCAAGGGCGCGGACTTCGCCCAGCGGGATGAGAACATCCAGAAGTACAGCCAGTGGGTGGAGACGCTGAAGAAGTAAGAACAGAAAATCCTGCAACAAATAAAACGGAGGACCGGGTCTCCCGGTCCTCCGTCCAGCTTGTTGAAAAAGCCTCGCAGAGTTCGCCGCGGCGAATAGGGTGAAATCATTTTTGTGCAACCCTATAGCACGGTTTCCTCGCGGCATAGCCGCTGCGGCCTACGCTAAAAATATGCCACCGGCATATTTTCTTAACGCTGCGGCGGAGTGTGCGTCGAATTGGCCGCCAAAGGCGGCTGTGGGGTCCCCACACAAACCCAGCGAAGCGGTTTGCGTGGGGAGAGGAGGAGCAAGGGAGCGTCCGCAGTTTTTGCCGACAGGCGGAAACGGAGGTAAGCAGACTTTGCTCCGACGAAGGCGCAGAACGCAGCGCAGCCTTTTCTCGAAAAAGTGGCTCGTCACTTTTTCGAGAATCTCAACGGAGGACCGGGTCTCCCGGTCCTCCGTCTTGTTCTATACACGCCTACGGCTCCACTCTGGGGTTGTAGTACCGGCCCCGGTCCTCCGTGGCCTTTTTCCAGTGGATGGCCCCGGCCGGGCAGCGGTGGAGGCAGCCCAGGCAGCGGACGCACTGGCTCTTGGTCCACCGGGGCCGGCCCTCCGTCAGGGTGATGGCCCCGCAGGGGCAGATCTCCTGGCACAGTCCGCAGCCGATACAGGCGTCGGTGACCACAAAGGGCTTGGTGGACCGGCCGTGGGCGTAGAGCTGGTAGATGGCCGCCGTGGTGGCGGCGGGCACGGCCCCCTGGCAGCGGTTGTAGTCCCCGGCCCCCATGGAGCGGATGGTCCGGCGGACCTCATCGATATACTCCTCCGCCCCGTCCAGCTTGGCCTCGATGTCCTCCTGGTCCCCGATCCTGCTCATGGGGATATAGTTGTCCACCATGGGCACGGCAAACTGTGCAGAGAGGTTGATCCCCTTCTTCTTCAGCAGCTTGCCCATCTGCCCGGCGGCGTCGCCGGTGGAGGCCCCGCAGGTCAGCACCAGGTAGACGTACTGGTCCGTGTACCCCGTAAGGCGCAGCTTCTCCAGGAAGAAGTTCATAATGCTGGGCAGGCCGTAAAAATATACCGGGGTCACAAAGCCGATACGCTTCTCCCGGCTCACGTCGAACTGGTAGCAGCGGCTGCGGATCACATCCCGCAGGAAAACCGCACGGTCATCGGTGGCGGCGGCAATGCGCTCGGCCACATACTTGCTGTTGCCGGTGGCGGAAAAATAAAAGATCATCTGGAGGTCCCCCTCTTATGCGGTAATGGATATATCATACTCTCTTTTCGTGAAATTTTCCAGAGAAAATGCAAATTTGCCCGCACAAAATAAATTTATCTTTTGGCCCCACCATCATCTTGCGCTTTTCGCCGGGAAGTGCTATAATTCTGCGGGTTTATTTCCGGCGGGCAGCTGCCCGCCCCTCTTTTGATTGGAAAGCGAGGTGGTCCTGTGGCTCTGGAGAACGATCTCGGCCGGGACAATATCAAAAAGCTGGTGTGGCGCATCGCCATCCCCAGTATGCTGGCCCAGTTCGTCAGCGTACTCTACAGCATCGTGGATCGAATGTATATCGGCAACATCCCCCTGGTGGGCGACACCGCCCTGGCGGGGGTTGGGGTCTGCGGCCCGGTGGTCACCATGGTGGGCTCCGTGGCCTTTCTCATCGGCATCGGCGGCGCCCCCCTGATGAGCATGAGCCTGGGGGCCGGGGACGAGGACCGGGCCAGGCGCATCCTCTCCAACTGTTTTCTCATGCTGCTGGTGGCCGCCGGGGCACTGACCGCCATTATCCTCCCCCTGCGGCAGCCCATGCTCTACCTCTTCGGGGCCAGCGATGTGACCTACCCCTACGCCGACGCCTACTTTACCGTCTATCTCAGCGGCACGGTCTTCGCCCTGCTGTCCACGGGGCTCAGCCAGTTCATCATCGCCCAGGGCTTCGCCAAGGTCAGTATGCGCCTGGTGCTGCTGGGGGCCATCCTCAACATCGTGCTGGACCCCATCTTCATCTTCCTTCTGGATATGGGGGTGGCGGGGGCCGCCCTGGCCACGGTCCTCAGCCAGCTGGCCAGCGCCGCCTACGGCGTGGCCTTCCTCTTCGGCAAGCGCGCCCACCTGCGCATCAGCTTTGGGGGCTACAGCCTGCGGCTCATGGGCCATGTGCTGACCATCGGTATGTCCCCATTTCTCATCATCGCGGTGGACAACGTCATGATCATCGCCATGAACGCCGTGCTCCAGCGGTACGGCGGCCCCGGCCAGGGGGATATGCTGGTGACCTGCGCCACCATTGTCCAGAGCTTCATGCTGGTGGTCACCATGCCCCTGGGGGGCATCTCCGGCGGCACCCAGACCATCCTCTCCTTCAACTTCGGCGCCCGGAACAAGGAGCGGGTCCTGGCCGCCCAGCGGGAGATCACCAAGCTGTGCGTGGCCTACACCGCCCTGCTCTTTGTTCTGGCCCGGGTGGCGGGGCAGTACTTCGTCCGGCTCTTCACCGCCGATCCCGCCGTGGGTGATCTGTCCCTGTGGGCCATCAAGGTCTGCACCCTGGCCATCATCCCCCTGGGAGTACAGTACATGATCGTGGACGGCTTCACCGCCATGGGCCTGGTGCCCTACGCCTTCTCCCTGTCCGCCTTCCGCAAGTCGGTGTACTTTGTGGCCCTCTTCCTGCTGCCGGTGTTCCTGGAGGCCAAATTCGTCTTCTGGGCGGAGCCCATCTCCGACATCATCGCCCCCCTGGTCAGCATCGTGGTCTACCGCCTGACCATCAATAAGGTCCTGGACCGTGGGCCCAGGGTGTGAAAAAGAGCGTTTCAGCAGCGGCCCTCCCGCTGCTGAAACGCTCCTCTTTTACGCCTTCACCGCCCAGCGCATTTTCGTGGAGTGGGCCCTGGGGTTCTGGAAGCACTCCTGGGCGGAGGGGCGGATCACCTCCCGGGCGGCATCGCTGTAGGTGCCGTCCCGCAGCCCCTGGCGGAAGGCCTGCTTCACCAGCCGGTCCTCCCCGGAGTGGAAGGTGAGAATGGCCGCCCGTCCGCCGGGCTTCAGCACCCCCGGCAGCTTCTCCAGGAAGTCATACAGCACCTCGAACTCGCTGTTCACATCGATCCGCAGGGCCTGGAAGGTCCGCTGGCAGGATTTCCGCACAGCCTCCTTCCGCTCCTTGGCGGGCAGAAAGGCCAGGGCCTCCTCCACCACCGCCGCCAGCTGCCGGGTGGTGTCAATGGCCCCGCCGCTCTTGAACACGGCCATAACGCCTCTGGCGATCTCCCGGGCGTAGGGCTCGTCAGAATTTTCCACCAGCATGGCCTCGATCTCCTCCCCCGACAGCTCCCGCAGCCGCTGGGCAGCGGTGACGCCGCTGGTGGGGTCCAGCCGCAGGTCCAGGGGGCCGTCCTGCTTGAAGGTGAAGCCCCGCTCCGGGTCGTCGATCTGCATGGAGCTGACCCCCAGGTCCGCCAGGACGAAGTCAAACTTCTCCCCGGGGGCCACCTGGTCCACCTGGGCAAAGTTCATCCGCCGGATGGTCAGTATCTCCGGACCGTAGCCCAGGTCCGCCAGCCGCCGCCGGGTCTTCTCCGACTCCACCGGGTCCACATCCGTGGCGTAGAGGTGCCCCTGCCCCTGAAGCTGCTCCAGCATCCGCCGGGTGTGGCCGCCGTAGCCCAGGGTGGCGTCGTACCCCACCTGGCCCGGCTGGATCTGGAGAAAGTCCAGGATCTCCTCCACCATAATGGAGATGTGCATCCCCGCCGGGGTCTTGCCGCTGCGGATGATCTTTTCCACATCCTCCCGGTACTTCTCCGGGTTCAGCTCCTTGTACTTCTCCTGGAAATTCCGGGGATGGGTCCCCCGGTAGCGGACCCGCCGCTTGTGCTCCTGTTCCACGATCCATCAGCTCCCTTCTCCTCATTGTGTTGTATCATACCACAGTTTTTCCCAAATGAGAAGACATCCGCCCAAGTTCGACATTTACTTTTTTTCTCCGCTGTGCTATGCTTGTATGTAAGAGTGTCCATTTGCGGGACACACCGAGATCGATCTGTGTGGAGGGCAACTATGGAGAAACCAGTTTTAGTCGTTCTGGCCGCCGGCATGGGCAGCCGATACGGCGGTCTGAAGCAGATGGACAGCATGGGCGGCCACGGCCAGAGCATCATCGACTATTCCATCTACGACGCCCGCCGGGCGGGCTTTGAGACGGTGATCTTCATCATCAAGCGGGAGATCGAAGAGGACTTCCGCCGCCGGGTGGGGGACCGCATCTCCACCGGCATACGCACCCTCTACGCCTACCAGGAGCTGGAGGACCTCCCCGCCGGATACGCTGTTCCGGCCCAGCGGCGGAAGCCCTGGGGCACAAACCACGCCGTGATGGCCGCCCGGGAGCTGATCCGCGGCCCCTTCGCCGTGATCAACGCCGATGACTACTACGGCCCCGACGCCTTCCAGCGCATCTACGACTACCTCTCCGCCCCCCAGGCCCCCGACAGCTGCGCCATGGTGGGCTATCTCCTGGGCAACACGGTGACGGAGCACGGCGGCGTCACCCGCGGGGTCTGCGCCCTGGGTGCAGACGGCCGTCTGGAGAGCATTGCGGAGCGGTCCTGCGTGGAGAAGGACGGCAGCAACGCCCGCTTTTCCACCGACGGCGGCAAAAGCTGGACCGTCCTCCCCGGAAGCACCCTGGTGTCCATGAACTTCTGGGGATTCCAGCGGAGCTTTGTGGATGAGATCATCGCCCGGTTCCCCGCCTTTTTGGACGAGACCCTGGCCCTGGCCCCGGAGAAGGGGGAGTTCTGCCTGCCCGTGCTGGTGGACCAGCTGCTGGCGGAGGGCAAGCTCCAGGTGGACGTCCTGCCCAGCCACGACAAGTGGTTCGGCGTCACCTATCGGGAGGACAAGCCCACGGTGGTGGCCGCCCTGGCGGAGAAGACCGCCCAGGAGCTGTACCCGGAAAATCTCTGGGGCGTATAGGCGCTTTTCCCCGCCATAGCCTGCGCCCCACCAACAAAGAGGAGGACATATGCACAACAACAGAAACAGCGGCTGGAGGGGCCTCCTCCGGCGCAGCATCCCCGGCCTTCTGCTGCTGGCCATGGGGATCGCCTTCCTGCTCTACGGCATCCACCGGCAGGAGCACCAGGTGGTGGCGGCAAAGTCCAACATCGTCTGCCTGGAGTGCATCGGCATCGGATGAGGAGGTCACCTATGCTGCAAACTATAAAACGGCATCTGCGCCTGTGGGTACAGGTGCTCTTCACCGCCCTGACCAACGGCTATCTCCTGGGCTTCACCAAGGGGAAGATCTACCGGGGCCCCAGCAAGCAGGTCTGCGTCCCCGGGCTCAACTGCTACTCCTGTCCCGGCGCCGTGGGCTCCTGCCCCATCGGCTCCCTCCAGGCGGTGGTGGGGGGAAAGGACTTCCGCTTCTCCTTCTATGTCATCGGCTTTCTCATGATCGTTGGGTCCCTCATGGGCCGCTTCGTCTGCGGCTGGCTGTGCCCCTTCGGGCTGGTGCAGGATCTGCTCCACAAGATCCCCGTGCCCAAGCTCCGCCGGGTCCCCGGGGACAGGGTGCTGCGGTATCTGAAGTATGTGGTCCTGGCGGTGTTCGTCTTTGGTATGCCCCTGGTGGTCCGGGGCAGCAGCGGCTACGCCAGCCCCTGGTTCTGCAAGCTCATCTGCCCCTCGGGCACGCTGCTGGGCGGCGTTCCCCTGGTGGCCATGAATCCCGCCCTGCAGGAGGCCATCGGCTTCCTCTTCAGCTGGAAAATGGGCCTGCTGGCGGCTCTGCTGATCCTGTCCCTGGTCATCTACCGCCCCTTCTGCAAGTATCTCTGCCCCCTGGGGGCCATCTACGGCCTGTTTAACCGCTTCTCCCTGTTCCGCTATACCCTGGACACGGACAAGTGCGTGGACTGCGGCAAATGCCGCCAGGTGTGCCACATGGGGGTGGATGTGTGCAAAACCCCCAACAGCGCCGAGTGCATCCGCTGCGGCAAGTGCATCTCCGCCTGTCCCACCGGCGCGATCCACACCACCTTTTCGGAGATCAAACGCCCGCAGGAGGAGAAAACCTCCCCATAAAGCGAAAAGTCATCGGCGATGTTCAAAAATCGTTGATGACTTTTCCATATTTTGGGCGTACAATAGAACTATTATGTTGTTACTGGAGGACGATTCCCTTGAGAAGACTGAACGAATCCATTGACCGGTTCTGTGCGCTGCACCCCCGCTGGGGCATCCCGGGACTCATGCGGTACATTGTGGGCGCCAACATCATCCTGTACTTTTTGAATATGCTCTCCCGGGGCGGGCTGGGCTTCCTGGCCATGGACCCCGCCGCCGTGCTCCACGGGGAGATCTGGCGGGTGGTGACCTATGTACTGCTGCCCACCGGCGGCGGCTTCTGGCTGCTGGTGTCCTGTTTGTTCTACTACTGGCTGGGGGGCGCCCTGGAACAGATCTGGGGCAGCGCGAAATTCACCATCTACTACCTCAGCGGCACCCTCCTCACCGCCCTGGCCTCCATTCTGGTCTACCTCATTGACGGTATGCCGGTCCGCATCTACGGCGCGGACTACATCAACACCGCCCTGTTCTTCGCCTTTGCCCTGTACAACCCCGACGCCATGGTCCGGCTCTACTTCATCCTCCCCATCAAGATGAAGTGGGTGGCCTGGTTTGAGGCCGCCCTGTACGCGGTCAGCGTGATCCGCTCCGCCCTGGCCGGCCAGTGGGGCATGGCCCTGATGCCCATTGTGGCCATGCTGAACCTCTTCGTCTTCTTCGCCCCGGTCTTTCAGCGGAAGACCGCCCAGGTCCGCGCCCACAACCGCCCCCAGGCGGTGCAGTTCCGCAAGGCCGTAAAGGAGCAGCAGAAGCAGAAGGGCTACAACCACAAGTGTGAGATCTGCGGCCGGACGGACACGGATCACCCCGAGCTGCAGTTCCGCTACTGCTCCAAGTGCAGCGGCTATCATTGCTACTGTGAGGACCACATCTTCAACCACACCCACCATATGGAGTAAACGACGGCCGCGCCGGGCAAATGCCCGGCGCGGCCTACTGCTGTCCTTGAAAGACACTGCGCGGTGTGCTAAGATGGAGCTGGGGCTATTCCCAGGTCTCCCACACCTCCGGGTGGTAGCCCAGGGTGACCTGCTTCCCGTTGCGGACGATGGGGGTGTTGAAGAGCTGCGGGTTGTCCAGCAGCTTCTCCTCCGCGGCCTCCCGGGTGATGTAGGCCATGTACAGGTCCTCATAGGCCCGGCACTTGGTATTCACCAGCTCCTCAAAGGAGAGCTTCTGCCGGACCGCCCGGTACTCCCCGGGGGACAGGCCCTTTTTCGGCATGTCGATATACTGGTACTTGATGCGGCGCTCCTTGAACCAGCGCTCCGCCTTCTTGGTGTCGAAGCACTTGGAGGAGCCAAAGATCTGAATATTCATGGGCACGCTCCTTATCATCAAAAAACTGGAGGGATCACAATGGAAAACGAACTGGAGATCCTGCGGCGCTGGGTGGCCGACAGCCACAACATCGTCTTCTTCGGGGGCGCCGGGGTCAGCACGGAGTCCGGCATCCCGGACTTCCGCAGCACCGACGGCCTGTACAACCAGCAGTACGCCTACCCGCCGGAGACCATCCTGAGCCACAGCTTCTACCGCCGTGACCCGGAGGAGTTTTACCGCTTCTACCGGGACAAGATGCTCTATCTGGACGCCCAACCCAATGCAGCCCACCGGAAGCTGGCCCAGTGGGAGGCGGAGGGGAAGCTCCGGGCGGTGATCACCCAGAACATCGACGGGCTCCACCAGAAAGCCGGCAGCAGGACCGTCCTGGAGCTCCACGGCAGCGTCCTGCGCAACCACTGCCAGCAGTGCGGGGCCTTCTACAGCGTGGAGGCCGTGGCGGAGAGCCGTGGCATCCCCCGCTGCGCCTGCGGCGGGATCATCAAGCCCGATGTGGTCCTCTACGAGGAGGGGCTGGACGAGGATGTGCTGGCCGCCGCCGTGTCCGCCATCCGCCGGGCCGAGGTACTGATCATCGGCGGCACCTCCCTGTCCGTGTGGCCCGCAGCGGGGCTGGTGCAGTACTACCAGGGGAACAAGCTGGTGGTCATCAACAAGACCGCCCTCCCCGGCGCAGGGGCGGACCTCACCATCAGCGGCCCCATCGGCCAGGTGCTGGGGCAGGTGTAGACACGCTCAGTATACCGGAAAGATCGCCCGGGCGCAAGGAAAATCGCTTTCGCACCGTTGCCGGAACCCAAAACGGACGGTCAAGCGCGGTATGCTGCAATTTTCCCATGGGCAGAAGTACGGCCAACCGGCCAAAGGCCGGCGGCGCGTTTGCGCCGTACAAGCGTTTTCGCCCCAGGCGAAAACCTTGGCGCAGGGGCAATTCATTTGCCCCGAGCAGTTGAAATACCAAAGGGTGGAGGCCGCTTCCGGCGGCCGGAACCCAAAAAGAAAGACACGACTTACATCGTGTCTTTCTTTTTGGTGCGCGAGGCGGGACTTGAACCCGCACGCCCGTAATGAGCACTAGAACCTGAATCTAGCGAGTCTGCCAATTCCACCACTCGCGCGCATCTATTCGGTTTTGGGGGTACCCCTCACCGGAGGATGACCCTCCGGTGAGAGATTGGTGCGCGAGGCGGGACTTGAACCCGCACGCCCGTAATGAGCACTAGAACCTGAATCTAGCGAGTCTGCCAATTCCACCACTCGCGCGCATCTATTTGGTTTTGCCGGTCAGTGAGGAGTGGTGCGAGTGACGGGACTTGAACCCGTACGTCATACGACACACGCCCCTCAAACGTGCCTGTCTACCAGTTCCAGCACACTCGCATTTACTGCTCAAGGACAACCAGCAGATGTTATTATAGCCGTTTCTGCTCCATTTGTCAACCATTATTTTTCCTAAGATCGACTTTTTTCTTTATGGAACTTTTTCCCGTCAATATATGGGCAAAACCCGGCACATCGTGAAAAATCCGACCTGATCCAGGGCAGCTTTCCACAGTTCCCCTGCTGTTCAGAGCAAAAGAGGGCCCCGACCGGGCCGCGCCCAGCGGGGCTCCCTCCTCCTGTGGGGAACTTAGTCGGCCACGCAGACGTTGACAGCGCGCAGCTTACCGGTGTTCTTGGGGTCCTGCTCCACCTCGTAGGTAACCTTCTGCCCCTCGTTCAGAGAGCGGTAGCCGGTGCCCTGGATAGCAGAGAAATGGACAAAAACATCATCGCCGCCGTTGTCGTTGGAGATGAAGCCATAGCCCTTCTCCGCGTTGAACCACTTGACAGTACCGTTGTTCATTGTATTTCCTCCTATAAAGAATTGATTCCAGTGCAGAAATAAAAACCGCAAAAATGTAAGTCAAAATGCCCATTGACTAACATTTCTGCAGCAATCAATTCGTACATTTTAGAATACGCTGATAGCATACCATCAGCGCCGGGAAATGTCAAGAAAAGTTTTTGTCTGGACAGAGAAAAATCGGTCACACTTTTCCGCTGCGGCACACCTGGAATTATCTGCCATCATCCCCACATCCTGGCGATCCTGCGGAAATTGCAGCGTGCAGCGGGACTGCGTACTTTTTTTCTTCCCGGCGCATAGTTTTCTTCTGTAAGCCCCTTGCGCCGGCGTCTCCGGGGCGGTATAGTAGAGGAAAACAAACTGACGAAAGGATGTGCGCCATGACCGCATTTTTTTCCGGGCTGAACGCCGCCCTCACCGGGTTCAACGCCCTGTCCGTCACCTTCCGTATCCTGCTGGCGGCACTGGTGGGCGGGTGCATCGGCTCCGAGCGGGGCCGCCACGGCCGGGCCGCCGGACTGAGGACCCACATTCTGGTGTGCCTGGGGGCCACCATGACCGCCCTGGTGGGGCTCTACGCCGTCCACGCCCTGGGGGTCTCCAGCGATCCCCTGCGGGTGGGGGCCCAGGTCATCTCCGGCATCGGTTTTCTTGGTGCCGGCACCATCCTCACCCGCAACCGCTCCCAGGTCACGGGCCTCACCACGGCGGCGGGCCTCTGGACCACCGCCAGCCTGGGGCTGGCCATTGGCGTGGGGTTCTATTGGGCGGTGCTGGCGGCCTTTCTGGTGGTGATGGTCACCATCTCCATTCTCACCCGTCTGGAGCGGTCCACCAAGCGGCGGGACATCACCACATTCTACCTGGAGCTCAGTGACCTAGAGAAAGTCAACCTCCTCTATGAGTCCCTGTCGGACCGCCTGCTGGATCTGCAGATCACGCCGCCCCGCTCCGGCGCCCCATCCCATGTGGGCCTCGTCTGTGAGCTGCAGTGCGGCCAGGAGCTCCAGGACACCGTCCGCCAGCTCCGAGCCCTGGAGTATGTGGTCATCGCCGTGCCGACCCCGCAGTAGACGCAGCCGGCCCCTCCTCTTCCGAGGAGGGGCCGGCTGCGTCTGTCAAAAAAGTGCAAGCACTTTTTTGAGAAGGGGCTGCGCTGCGCTCTGCGCCTCGGTTGGCCGCCAAAGGCGGCCAATTCGACGCTCGCTCCGCGAGCAGTATTTTCTGCCACGCACATGTCGCGGCAGAAAATGATTTCATCCTATTCGCCGCCTCCGGGCGGCGAACTCTGCGAGGCTTTTTTGACAATCTACTCCGGCTCGGTTATTTACTCCACATCCAGCTCCGGGCGGGCCAGGCCGATGGTGATGGCCGTCCCCTGCCCCGGAGTGGCCTCCGCGGAGATGGTGTGGCCCAGGCGGGTGCAGATCTTTTTGCACAGGTACAGCCCAATGCCGGTGGACCGCTTGTCCAGACGGCCGTTGCATCCGGTGAAGCCCCGCTCAAAGACCCGGGGCAGATCCTCCGGGGCGATGCCCACACCGTTGTCCCGGATGATGAGGTCCGTCCCCCGGGTATAGATCTTCACCTGTCCCCCGGGGGCGTACTTCACCGCATTGGAGATCACCTGCTCCACCACCAGCTGGAGCCACTTTTCATCGGTGAGCACCACCAGGTCCGTATCCGCCAGGTCCAGGGAGACCTTTCCCCGGATGAAGAGGGGCGCATAGCGCCGGACCGCCTGGCGGAGGATGGCGTCCAGGGGGTACTGGGCAATGAGGTAGTCGGTGGTCTCGCTGTCCAGGCGGAGATAGCTCAGCACCAGCTCCACATACCGCTCCACCCGGAACAGCTCCGCCGCCAACTCCCGGCCCCGCTGGCTGTCGTCCCCCTGGAGCATCAGACCCATGGCGGAGATGGGAGTCTTGATCTGGTGGACCCAGAGAGTGTAGTAGTCGTTCAGCTCCCTGGCCCGGGCGTCGGCGTCGGAGACCGCCCGCCGGCGGTCCCCATCCAGCTCCCGCAGCAGCTCCTGGTACGCCTCCTCCTGGGGCCCCCAGGGCTCCGGCAGGGTATCCAGCAGTAGGGCAGCCTGCCCCACCATGCCCTCCAGGGACCGGACCCGACGCCGCCAGTGGGCAAAGTCCACCCCCCACCACAGCGCCGCCGCAGCCGCACACAGGAGGGCCGCATACCCCGCGGCCTCCGCCGGCAGGTCATAGAGGGACAGCACCACGGCAAAGATCCCGGCGCACAGGGCCAGGAGCAGCAGCACCCAGATCTTCTGTTTTCCATACGCCTTCAGCAGTCTCATCTCACTCGATCATATACCCCTGTCCCTTTTTGGTGTGGATAAATTCCAGCAGACCCACACTCTCCAATCTGCGCCGCAGCCGGGTCACATTCACCGTCAGGGTGTTCTCGTCCACAAAGCTGTCCGTCTCCCACAGCTTCTGCATCAAGGTCTCCCGGGAGACGATCCGCCCCCGGTGCTCCAGCAGCACCTGCAAAATGCGGTACTCATTCCGGGTCAGCTCCAGCCGCTGTCCCCCGTAGGTCAGGGTGCTGTCCCCGGTGTCCAGCACAGCCCCCCGGTGCTCCAGCAGCGGGGCCGCCCCGCCGAAGTCGTAGGTCCGGCGCAGCATGGCCTGGATCTTGGCGGTCAGCACCTCCAGATCGAAGGGCTTGGCCACAAAGTCGTCGCCCCCCATATTCATAGCCATCACGATGTTCATGTTGTCCGAGGCGGAGGACAGGAAAATAATGGGCACCTGGCTGAGCTTGCGGATCTCCGCGCACCAGTGGTAGCCGTTGCGGTAGGGCAGCCCAATGTCCAGCAGCACCAGATGGGGGGCGCAGGCGGAGAACTCCCCCACCACATTGGTATAGTCCGCCGCCCGGCGGACCTCCCATCCCCAGGAGGCAATGTGGCGCTCCACCGCCCCGGCAATGGCGTCGTCGTCCTCCACCAGAAAGATCTTGTACATGGCCGCTCCTCCCCCTTTCTCTCCCGCTTATCATACCGGATTTCCCCGAAAATAACAAGCCCGCAGCCGTCGGAACGCAAAAAATCCCCGGTCTCCTGGGGAGACCGGGGATATGTGGTGTGCTTACTTATTCTTCAGCTGCTCGTCGATGGCCTTAGCGGCGGTCTTGCCGGCGCCCATGGCCAGAATGACGGTGGCAGCGCCGGTGACGGCGTCACCGCCGGCGTACACGCCCTCGCGGCTGGTGAGACCATCCTCGTTGACGATGATACCGCCCTTCTTGTTGATCTCCAGACCCTGGGTGGTGGACTTGATCAGGGGGTTGGGGCTGGTGCCCAGGGACATGATCACGCAGTCCATCTCCATCTCGAACTCGCTGCCCTCCTTGACCATGGGGCGGCGGCGGCCGGAGGCGTCGGGCTCACCCAGCTCCATCTCCACGCACTTCAGCCCGCAGACGGTGCCGTTCTTGGGATCGCGGCGGTCGTCAGGGTTGTTGTAGCCCAGGATCTCGGTGGGGTTGGTGAGGGTCTTGAAGATGATGCCCTCCTCCATGGCGTGCTCCACCTCCTCGCGGCGGGCGGGGAGCTCAGCCTCGGAACGGCGGTAGATGATGTACACCTCGGCGCCCAGGCGCTTGGAGCAGCGGGCGGCGTCCATAGCCACGTTGCCGCCGCCAACCACGGCCACCTTCTTGCCCTTCAGGGGCATGATGGGGGTGTCCGCGCCGTCGCGGTAGGCCTTCATCAGGTTGATGCGGGTCAGGAACTCGTTGGCGGAGTACACACCCTTCAGGTTCTCACCGGGGATGTGCATGAACATGGGCAGACCAGCGCCGGAGCCGATGAACACAGCCTCGAAGCCCTCCTGCTCCATGAGCTCGTCGATGGTGATGGACCGGCCGATGACCACGTTGGTCTCGATCTTCACGCCCAGCTCCTTCAGACCGTCCACTTCCTTCTGCACGATGGACTTGGGCAGACGGAACTCGGGGATGCCGTAGACCAGCACGCCGCCGGCCAGGTGCAGAGCCTCGAACACGGTGACCTCATACCCCTTGCGGGCCAGGTCGCCGGCGCAGGTCAGGCCGGCAGGGCCGGAACCGATGACCGCCACCTTGTGGCCGTTGGAGACGGGGCGCTCGGCCTTCTCCTTGACGTTGGCATTGTGCCAGTCGGCAACGAACCGCTCCAGGCGGCCGATGCCCACGGCCTCGTGCTTGATGCCGCGGACGCACTTGCTCTCGCACTGGGTCTCCTGGGGGCAGACACGGCCGCAGACGGCGGGCAGGGCGCTGTCCTGGGAGATGATCTGATAGGCGGCCTCGAAATCGCCCTCAGCCACCTTGGCGATGAACTCGGGGATGCGGATCTGCACGGGGCAGCCGGAGACGCAGGGCTTGTTCTTGCAGTTGAGGCAGCGCTGTGCCTCGTCGATGGCCTGCTCACGGGTGTAGCCCAGGGCTACCTCTTCAAAGTTGCCCGCGCGGACCACGGGGTCCTGGTGGGGCATGGGGTTCTTGTGGGGACACATATTAGGCATTTTATTTGACCTCCTGCTTGAACAGATTACAAGTTTCCTCGTAGGCGTGGCGCTCGAAGTCGTGGTACATGTTGCCGCGGGCCATGGCCTCGTCGAAGTCCACCAGGTGGCCGTCGAACTCGGGGCCGTCCACGCAGGCGAACTTGGTCTCGCCGCCCACGGTCAGACGGCAGCCGCCGCACATGCCGGTGCCGTCGATCATCACGGGGTTCATGCTGACCACGGTGGGGATGTTGTACTCCTTGGTCAGGAGGCACACAAACTTCATCATGATGACAGGGCCGATGGCGATGACCCGGTCGTACTTGGCGCCGGCCTCGATCTGCTCACGCAGCAGGTCGGTGACCAGGGCCTTCTTGCCGTAGGAGCCGTCATCGGTGCCGATGATGAGGTTGGTGCTGGCGGCCTTGAACTCATCCTCCAGGATGACCAGGTCCTTGTTGCGGAAGCCCACGATCAGGTCCACATGGCAGCCCACATCGTGGAGCTTCTTGGCCACGGGATAGGCGATGGCGGTACCCACGCCGCCGCCCACCACGGCCACACGCTTGAGACCCTCGGTCTCCGTAGCGCGGCCCAGGGGACCGACGAAGTCCTGGAGGTACTCGCCCTCCTCCTTGTGGTTGAGCTTCTCGGTGGTGGCGCCGACGATCTGATAGATAATGGTGATGGTGCCCTTCTCGCGGTCGTAGTCCGCAATGGTCAGGGGGATGCGCTCGCCGTTCTCATCCACGCGCAGGATGATGAACTGGCCGGGTTCGGCCTTTCTTGCCACCGCGGGGGCCTCGACCTCCATCAGGGTGACAGTGGGGTTCAGAACTCTTTTTTTCACGATCCGATACATAGAGTGTTCCCTCTTTCACTTAGATTCGGTTATATATTGGGTGTGCGCTTCTGCACATACGTTTATATCTTAACATAGTGTTTTGCTTCCGTCAATTTGATTTCCGCAAAATTGTGACGATTTTCACGAAAAATCCACCCTACCGACCCAGCAGAGTGACACTCCTCCCCTCCATGGCGATGAGGCCATCCTCCCGCATCTTCTTCAGCTCCCGCATCATGGCGCTGCGGTCGGTGCTGATGTAGTCGGCCAGGGCGCTGAGGGTGAAGGGCAGCTCCACGGTGTCCGACCCCTCCTCCCGGCTGCGGAGCTGGAGATAGCACTGGAGCTTCTCCCGGATGCTGCGGCGGGAGAGGACCTCCACCCGCTGGCTCAGCCGCTGGGTCTGGTCCGCCACCAGGCGGAACATATTCTGCACCAGCTGGCTGTGGTGGGTGCAGGCCTTCTCACACCGGCCCATAATGTGGCCGTAGTCCATAAACAGCACCTCGCACCGCTGGGCCGCCACCACGTCCACGCAGTCCCCCAGGGCAGGGGTAAAGGCCAGCACCTCCCCGAACACCCCGCCGGTATCCAGCCGCTCCAGGATGGTCCGGGTACCGGTGTAGTCAAAGCGGACCAGCTCCGCCGTCCCCCGGGTGATGACCCCCACCTCGCCGCTGCTGCCGTCATAGGTACAGATGGTCTCCCGGGGGGCAAACTGTCCCCGGCGCATACGGAAGCAGCGGATCATGGCCTCCACCTGGCTGTTGTCAATGTCCTGAAAGATCGCAAAGCTGCTGTAGTCCATCTCTTCCGCTCCTATCTCTGTATATAGTGTATCCGGTTGACAGCGCCCACAAAATGCAGGCCCATTTTTCCAATTTCTGTTGCACCTGCAACAGACATCCCGTTACCCACATGATATACTCAACTCCCATAAATGTAAAGCCCCTTTTAGGGCGTTCTCAAGAAAACACAAGGAGGAAAACAATATGATGCAGGTCAACGTCACCGGCGGGACCATCAGCGCCCAGGAGCAGGCGGCCTATGTGGCCCGCGCCAACAGCAAATATCCCGCAGGCACTGTACAGCAGCTGGACATCCATGTGGACGGGGACTTCGTGGACCTCCAGTACCACCTGATCCCCCAGCCCTTCAGCCGCATCCGCCGCATCACCGGCTACCTGGTGGGCGACATGAGCCACTGGAATGACGCCAAAGCTGCCGAGGAAGCAGACAGAGTCAAACATATTTAAAACTACCGTTAACGCTGCGCCCTGGTATTCCAGTGGTTCATGTCCGCCGGGAATCCGGCGTACAAGCATTTTGCGCAGCAAAATCTTGGCGCAAGGCGGAATTCATTTCCGCCGCGCAAGTGCAATCACCATCGGGGCCCCCACAAGATCCGTGATCTTGTGGGGATGCCACTGGAATGACGCCAAGGCTGCGGAAGAGGCCGATAGAGTCAAGCACATTTAAACTAGTCAAAAAAGTGCAAGCACTTTTTTGAATTGCACTCCGCTTCGCGCCTTGCGGCTATGCCGCTGCGACGCGCGCTGCGTGAGATGTGTTTTTTCCGAGGCACATGTCCTCGGAAAAAACGTTTGCACTTTCTTCACCGTTGGCGGCGAACTCTGCGAGGCTTTTTGACAAAGCAGGAGCCGGGGCAAATGCCCCGGCTCCTGCTTTTCTTCTATTTCTTATTTTACTGAGAAGGTCAGCTTCTCCCCGTCGGTATCCACGGTGACGGACTGGCCGTCGGAGAGCTGGCCCCGGATCAGCAGGGCTGCCAGCTCCGTCTCCACATACTTCTGCAGGTACCGCTTCACCGGCCGCGCGCCGTAGGCGGGGGTGTAGCTGGCCCGGGCGATGAAGGCCTTGGCACCGTCGGTCAGGGTGATGGCAATATCCCGATCCGCCAGACGCTTGACGATGCCGCCCATGGCGATATCGATGATCCCGGCGATCTGGCCCTCCGTCAAGGGGCTGAACACCACAATGTCGTCCACACGGTTGATGAACTCCGGGCGGAAGAACTTGTTCAGCTCCTGGCGCACCTGCTCCTTCACCGCCGGGTCGATGGAGCCGTCCTGGCGGATGTTCTCCGTCAAATAGGCGGAGCCGATGTTGGAGGTCATGATAATGATGGTGTTCTTGAAGTCCACCGTGCGGCCCTGGTTGTCCGTCAGCCGCCCGTCGTCCAGCAGCTGCAGCAGGATGTTGAACACATCCGGGTGGGCCTTCTCGATCTCATCGAACAGCACCACGCTGTAGGGCTTGCGCCGCACGGCCTCCGTCAGCTGGCCGCCCTCGTCGTAGCCCACATATCCCGGAGGCGCCCCCACCAGGCGGCTGACGGAGTGCTTCTCCATATACTCGGACATATCGATGCGGATCATGTTCCGCTCATCGTCAAAGAGGGACGCCGCCAGGGTCTTGGCCAGCTCCGTCTTGCCCACGCCGGTGGGGCCCAGGAAGATGAAGGAGCCGATGGGCCGGTTCTCATCCTTCAGCCCCGCCCGGCCCCGGAGGATGGCCTCGCTGACGGCGGTGACGGCCTCCTCCTGGCCGATGACCCTCCTGTGCAGGATCTCCGGCAGGTGCAGCAGCTTCTCCTTCTCGCTCTCCACCAGCTTGCTGACGGGGATGCCGGTCCACTTGCTGACCACCTCGGCGATCTCCTCCTCGGTGACCTCCTCCTTCAGCAGGTGCTCGTCCTTGCCGGACTCCACCCGCTGCCGCTCCTCCTCCAGCTGCTTCTCCAGCTGGGGCAGGCGGCCGAACTTCAGCTGGGCCATCTTCTCCAGGTCGTACTGCCGCTCCGCCTCCTCCATCTGGTGGCGGGTGTCCTCGATCTCCTGCTTGATGCGCTTGAGCCCGGCGATGGACTGCTTCTCCGTGGCCCACTGGGCCCGCATGGCGTCGTTCTGGGCCTTCAGCTCCGCCAGCTCCGACTCGATGTGGGCCAGACGGTTTTTGGAGCCCTGGTCCTCCTCCTTGGTGAGGGCCTGCTTCTCGATCTCCAGCTGCATGATCTTGCGGCTGATCTCATCCAGCTCCGCGGGCATGGAGTCGATCTCCATGCGGATCTTGCTGGCGGCCTCGTCCATGAGGTCGATGGCCTTGTCCGGCAGGAAGCGGTCGCTGATATACCGGTCGGACAGGGTGGCGCAGGCGATCAGGGCCCCGTCGGTGATCCGCACCCCGTGGTGGATCTCAAACCGCTCCTTCAGTCCACGGAGGATGGAAATGGTGTCCTCCACCGTGGGCTGGTCGATGAGGACCTTCTGGAACCGCCGCTCCAGGGCGGCGTCCTTCTCGATATACTTGCGGTACTCGTCCAGGGTGGTGGCGCCGATGCAGTGCAGCTCCCCCCGGGCCAGCTTGGGCTTGAGCAGATTGCCCGCGTCCATGCTGCCCTCGGTGCGCCCGGCCCCCACGATGTTGTGGAGCTCGTCGATGAAGAGCAGGATGCGGCCCTCGCTCTTCTCCACCTCATTGAGCACGGCCTTCAGCCGCTCCTCAAACTCGCCCCGGTACTTGGCACCGGCAATGAGGCTGCCCATGTCCAGGGCGAAGATGGTCTTGTCCTTCAGCCCCTCCGGCACGTCGCCGTTGAGGATACGCTGGGCCAGGCCCTCCACCACGGCGGTCTTGCCCACGCCGGGCTCGCCGATGAGGACGGGGTTGTTCTTGGTCTTGCGGCTGAGGATCTGGATGGTGTGGCGGATCTCCGCGTCGCGGCCGATGACCGGGTCCAGCTTCCCCTGCCGGGCCATCTCCACCAGGTCCCGGCCGTACTTGCTCAGTGCCTCGTAGCTCTCCTCCGGGTTCTGGCTGGTGACCCGCTGGCTGCCCCGGACCTTGGTGAGGGCCTGGAGCAGCTTCTCCTTGTCGATGCCGTACTGGCGGAAGATCCGGGCGCTGGGGGTGTTGGTCTCCTCCGCCAGGGCCAGGTACAGGTGTTCCACGGACACGTACTCGTCCTTAAACTGCTGGGCCAGCTTCTCCGCATCCATCAGCAGCTTGCTGAAGCGCCGGGTGGCGTAGAGCTGGTCCCCGCCGCCGGAGACCTTGGGCAGCTTGTCGATCTCCCCCTGGACCTGGGCCATGAGGGTATTCACATCCAGCCCCATATAGGTCAGCAGACGGGGCACCAGGCCGTCCTTCTGCCGCAGCAGGGCCAGGTGCAGGTGCTCCCCGTCCAGCTGCTGCTGTCCGTTTTCAATGGCGATGTTCTGGCAGTCCGCCACCGCCGCCTGGGCGTTCTGGGTATACTGATCAAAATTCATTCTTCATGCCTCCTTCGGGCTTCGCGGACCCCAGGGGGCCCGCTCATCTTCTTTTCATGGGTATTGTACACCTGTTCTACCCGGATGTAAAGCGAAAAATTAGCACTCTCATGTCGAGAGTGCTAATTTTTTGTGAACGGACTGTGAACTTTTACGGCTCCAGCTTTTCCACGGCCGTGACCCCCACCAGTCGGGCGGGATAGGTCTCCTGCACCGCTCCGCTGAAGGTCACCTGCACCCGGTCGCCAGGGGCCAATGCGGGCAGCTCCGCCACCTCCGCCGTGGGCACCTCCACCTGGTCCGCTGTGGCCAGCACAGGGTCCCCCGCCGCAGGCTCCACCAGCAGATACCCCTGGTGGACGGACAGCACCGTGGCCTCCATGACCGCCTGCTCCGCCCCGCCGGCGCCGCTGTCGTTATCCGGCGCCTGAGGCTTATCCAGGGAGGCCGAGCTGTCGCTGCCCGCCGGCAGCCGGGGCGGCGCAGCATCCCCGGGGGCGCACTCCGTGCTGCTGTTCTGCTGCGCCCCGTTCGGGGCAGCACCGCCACAGCCCCAGGTGAAGAAGCGAAGGGCCCCCAGGCTCACCCCCACCACAAAGAGCAGACAGGCCGCCAGGGCCGCCATCCGCTGCCAGTGGAACGATGGGCGGACGAAGCGGTGGTCCAGGGCCTCCTCGATCAGGTCCTCCCGCACGCCGGTAATGGCGTCAAAGAGCTTCTCTCCGCCGCTCATAGGCACACCCCCTCCTCCTCCAGCCGGCGGCGCAGGCTCTCCCGCAGCCGCCCCAGCCGCTTGGTTAGGGCGTTTGGCCGGACCCCCAGCTCAAGGGCCAGGTCCTTCACCCCGTCGCCGCTCCAGTACCGCCGCAGGAACAGGGCCCGGTCCTCCCGCTCCAAGCTCTCCAGCCAGGCGGTGATGAGGCCGCTGAGCTCCGCCCCCTCCACTGTGCGCTGGACGCTGTCCGGGGCGGGGACGCACTCCTCCAGCTCGCTGAGCAGCACCTCCGCTCCGCCGAAGCGCTTCTGCGCGTGCTCCTTGCGGTAGCGGCTGATGCTGAGGTTGCGGACGATGGTGCCCAGATAGGCCCGCAGACAGCCCGGCCGCTGGGGCGGCATGGTGTCCCAGCACCGGCCGTAGGTGTCGCTGACGCACTCCTCACTGTCCTGGATGCAGTGCAGGATGTTCATGGCGATGTGGTGGCAGAACGCGCCGTACTTGCTGTCCGTGGCCGCAATGGCCCCCTCGTCCCGCTGCCAGTACAGGTCGATGATCTGTATATCCTCCATCAGGATGCCCTCCTTTCATCTCATCAGACGCAGTTTCCCGGCCAATGTGCCGGAATACCGGGAAAACCCTGAGCGGTTTTCCTGTCCTCCCCATCATACGGGAAAGGGCCGCCCCTGTCAAACCTTCTGCAGAAAAATACAAGAGGTCGATTGTCTTCCGCTTTCCAGTGTGCTATACTACTGTTAATTTATCGCAATTTAACGCGCAAGAGAGGAGAGATCATATGCGGATCGTCGTGAAGATCGGCACATCCACCCTGACCTACGGCACAGGGAAGCTGAACATCCGGCGGGTGGAGGAGCTGTGCAAGGTGCTCAGCGACCTGAAGAATGCCGGCAACGAGCTGGTGCTGGTGTCCTCCGGCGCCATCGCCATGGGGGTGGGGAAGATGAATCTGCCCCGCAAGCCTGCGGACATCCCCAGCAAACAGGCCCTGGCGGCCATTGGCCAGTGCGAGCTCATGTACATCTATGACAAGCTGTTCTCCGAGTACCACCACACCGTGGCCCAGATCCTGCTCACCGGCAGCGATGTGGAGGACCCCCAGCGCCATGAGAATTTCCAGAACACCATGCTGCGGCTCCTGGAGATGGGGGCCCTGCCGGTGGTCAACGAAAATGACACTGTGGCCACGGCGGAGATCGCCGTGGGGGACAACGACACCCTGGGAGCCATTGTGGCGGTGAACATCCAGGCGGACCTGCTGGTGCTCATGAGCGACATTGAGGGGCTCTACACCGCCGACCCCCACAAGGACCCCGACGCCGCCCTGATCCCCCGGGTGGACGCCCTAACGCCGGAGATCCTGGCCCTGGCCGGGGACGCCGGCAGCGCCCTGGGCACCGGCGGCATGGTCACCAAGCTGCGGGCCGCCGGGATGTGCATGGAGGCGGGCTGCGATATGATCATCACCAATGGGGACCGCCCCGGGGACCTCTACCGCATTGCGGCGGGGGAGACCGTGGGCACCCGGTTTTACGGCAGAAAGGAGATCCGCCAATGACCACCCACGACATCCTTCTGGCCGCCAAGGCGGCCCGCCCCGCCCTGCTGCAGGCGGGAACTGAACAGAAAAACGCCGCCCTGCGGGCCATGGCCGACGCCCTGGAGGCCGCCGCCCCTGCCATTCTGGCGGCCAACGCCCTGGACATGGCCGCCGCCCAGGGCACGGTCAGCGCTGTCATGCTGGACCGTCTGGCCCTGTCCGCCGACCGCATCGCCGCCATGGCCCAGGGCGTGCGTCAGGTGGCGGATCTGCCCGACCCCGTGGGCCGGGTCCTGCACCAGGTGGAGCGGCCCAACGGCCTGGTCATCCGCCGCGTCTCCGTCCCCATGGGGGTCATCGCCATCATCTACGAGAGCCGCCCCAATGTCACCAGCGACGCCGCCGCCCTGGCGGTGAAGGCGGGCAGCGCCTGCGTCCTGCGCTGCGGCAAGGAGGCCCACCGCTCCGCCGCCGCCATTGTGGACGCCCTGGGCGCAGGGCTGGCGGCGGCTGGACTGCCCCGGGAGCTGGTGTGCCTGGTGGAGGACACCAGCCGGGACAGCGCCCGGGCGCTCATGACCGCCACCGGGCTGGTGGATCTGCTGATCCCCCGGGGCGGGGCGGGGCTGATCCGCTCCTGCGTGGAGAACGCCACCGTCCCCTGTGTGGAGACCGGCACCGGCATCTGCCACATCTATGTGGACGAAGATGCCGACCTGGACATGGCCCTCTCCATCATCACCAACGCCAAGACCAGCCGCCCCAGCGTCTGCAACGCGGAGGAGGTCTGCCTGGTCCACAGCGCCGTGGCGGAGCGCTTCCTGCCCATGCTGCAAAAGGCCCTGGCGGCGGACCGGACTGCCGCCGGCCAAACACCGGTGGAGCTGCGGCTGGACCCCCGTGCCGCCGCCCTGATCCCCGGCACCCCCGCCGGAGAGGGGGACTTCGACACGGAGTTTTTGGACTACATCCTGGCCGTGGGGGTGGTGGACAGCCTGGAGCAGGCCGCCGCCCACATCTCCGCCCACTCCACCGGCCACTCCGACGCCATCGTCACCGCCAACCGGGAATCTGCGGAGCGGTTCATCGCCCTGGTGGACAGCGCCGCCGTGTACTGGAACGCCTCCACCCGCTTCACCGACGGCGGGGAGTTCGGCCTGGGCTGCGAGATGGGCATCGCCACCCAGCGGCTCCACCCCCGTGGGCCTATGGGGCTGGAGGAGCTGTGTACCTATAAGTATGTGATCACTGGGGAGGGGCAGGTGCGGTAGGGGGCGGTTCTCTCTTGTGGGGATTCCATCCCCACACTAGGGCTGATTCGCCTCTCACTGGGCGGGTGGGGAGGATACATTTTTCTTGTCCAACCTCCCGGGGATTCCATCCCCGGACCCCGGGTTACTTTCCCCTCGCCGGGAAAGTAACCAAAGGGGCGCTCAGGAGGGGGACACTTTCGATTGTGTCCTATCTTGAAAAGCCACATTGATCCCCGTAAGGAGCACGGTTTTCTCGCGGCATAGCCGCTGCGACCTACGCTAAAAATATGCCACAGGCATATTTTCTTAACGCTGCGGCCCCGCAACGACATCTTCAAGGGGGCTCCGCCCCCTCGCCAGAGGGGCTACCCCCCCAGCAGACTTGAGGGCGGGTTGCACACCAATGACATTGCACCGCGCCGCCGCGGCGCGGTGTTGTGCGGGGGCTACCGCCCCCCATTCCCCCCGGAATCACGCGGGTGTCCGTAAAATAGTTGCAGCCTTGGCTCTCCCTATGGGAGAGCTGTCACCGCAGGTGACTGAGAGGGCCTTGTAACCGATTCGCCCTCT
>CAUWCX010000029.1:0-28562 GCA_963557105.1 uncultured Oscillospiraceae bacterium | reverse complement strand
CCGCCCCCTCGCCAGAGGGGCTACCCCCCGAGCAGACTTGAGGGCTTGGCTGCACCTCAACGACATGGCACCGCGCCGCCGCGGCGCGGGGTTCTTCGGGGGCTACCGCCCCCCATTCCCCCTGAGACTTCCGTGGGGGCGAAAACCATACCGCTACAAAAAGCCACTCGCCCCTGGGGCGAGAATCAAATTGACCAAGACGAGAACAGACTATCGTGTGGTCAACGCAATGACGGTGCGGCACCCCTAGATGAATCTATCCCTTTAACAGCGAATCTATGAATAGCTGCCCGTTCCTACTAAGCCACGGTTTCCTCGCAGCATAGCTGCTGCGGCCTACGCTAAAAATATGCCACTGGCATATTTTCTTAACGCTGCGGGGCCGGCAGGCGAAGTCGGGCGAGATACCCGGCTGAGATCAGATCCCCGAAGGATCTGAAATTCGGTGGCTTCGCCCATCATCCCCCGCCTGCACCGATGAGGCAAAGGATTCCAAAACCTTGGTTTTGGCGCATTTTTGGTGACTTTTTGTGCGGGCAAAAAGTCACCGGGGGTACGGGGGCGCGTAGCCCCCGAAGTTCCCCAGGCCCCGAAGAACCCAGCTTCCGGAAAGAAGTAAGCCCCCCAAAAAACCAGAGAAGAGGAGGAACCACCATGCTTCAGCTTCTTCATATTGAGAACATCGCCGTCATCGAGGAGGCAGACATTGCCTTCGATGCCGGCTTTTCTGCCCTCACCGGCGAGACCGGCGCAGGCAAGTCCATCGTCATCGATGCCCTGGGGGCGGTGCTGGGCCAGCGGACCAGCCGGGACCTCATCCGCACCGGGGCCGCCAAGGCCTTTGTCAGCGCGGTGTTCACTGCTGTCCCGCCTCTGCCGGTGCTGGCGGAGTGCGGCCTGGACCCGGCGGAGGGGGAGCTGCTCCTCCAGCGGGAGATCTACGCCGACGGCAAGAACGCCTGCCGGGTCAGCGGCCACCCCGTCACCGTGGCGCTGCTGCGCCGGATCGGCTCCGCCCTGCTGAACATCCACGGTCAGCACGACGGTCAGCAGCTCCTGGATGAGGAGCAGCACCAGGCGTATCTGGACAGCTACGGCCATGTGGAGGGCTATCTGGCCACCTACGGTGACTGCTTTGCCGCCATGGAGGAGACCCGGCGGAAGATCCGGGCCCTGCAGATGGATGAGGCAGAGAAGGCCCGGCGGGTGGACAGCCTCCAGTTCCAGATCGGCGAGCTGGAGCGGGCCAAGCTGGAGCCGGGGGAGGAGGAGGCCCTCCTGCAGCGGCGGGATCTGCTGCGCAACAGTGAGAAGTACATGTCCGCCGTCCAGAGCGCCCTGTGGGCCCTTTCCGGCGACGAGAGCGGCGGGGCGGTGGCCCTGCTGCGGGAGGCGGAGGGGGCCATGTCCTCCGCCCGCCATATCAGCGACGACTTCGCCCAGCTCTACCAGCGGCTGGAGTCCCTGGGCAGCGAGGCCTACGATGTGGCGGAGACCCTGCGGGATATGCGGGACGCCATGGAGTTCTCCCCCCGGGAGCTGGACGAGCTGGAGAGCCGGGCGGATCAGCTCTACCGCCTGAAAAAGAAGTACGGCGCCACGGTGGAGGATATGCTGGCCTACCTGGACCAGTGCCGGGAGGAGCTGGAGCGCATCACCTTTGCCGCTGACACTGTGGCCCGGCTGGATAAGCAGCTGGAGAAGCAGCGGCGGCAGGTCATGGGGGCGGCGGCTCTCCTGTCCGACGCCCGGAAGGCGGCGGCCCGGGATCTGGAACTGCGGATCCAGGACGAGCTGCGCCAGCTGGATATGCCCAAGGTCCGCTTCAGCATCTGCTTTGGGGAGAAGGAGCCGGACGCCACCGGTGTGGATGTGGTCCGCTTCCTCATGTCCGCCAACGTGGGGGAGGAGCTGAAGCCCATCAACAAGGTGGCCTCTGGCGGTGAGCTGGCCCGGATCATGCTGGCGCTGAAAAATGTGCTGGCGGAGAACGAGTCCATCGGCACCCTGGTCTTTGACGAGGTGGACACCGGCGTGTCCGGCAGGGCCGCCCAGCGGGTGGCGGAGAAGCTGGCCCAGGTCAGCCGCCGCAAGCAGGTCCTCTGCGTCACCCATCTGCCCCAGCTGGCCGCCATGGCCGACACCCACTACGCCGTGGAGAAGGGAGAGCGGGAGGGCCGCACATTCACCCGGGTCTCCGCCCTCACCCGAGAGGAGCGCAAGCAGGAGCTGGCCCGCCTCACCGGGGGCAGCAGAGTCACCTCCGCCATGCTGGCCGGGGCGGAGGAGCTGATCTGCGGGGCGGAGGAGTTCAAGGCCCGGCTGTAGGGCGAAGGAGAAAACGATGGAGTTTATCACGACCTTAAAGGAATATCTGCTGACGGTGCATCCCGTGCGGAAGACCGCCCGGCAGAAGGAGGAGTTCCGCGCCTGGCTCATGGGGGAGCTGAAGCGGGACCGCTGGAGCCCCCGGGAGGAGCACTACGGCAAGTTCAACGGCAGTGTCAACGTCATCGCCGGGGACCCGGACCGGGCCACGGTATTTCTCTGTGCCCACTACGACACCCCCTCCCGGATGCTGCTGCCGGACTTTGTGTCCCCCACCAATGTGGTGGCCCACATGGGTTACCACCTGCTGGCGGCCCTGGGGCTGGTGGCGGCGGCCTTCGTTCTGTCCTTCGCCGTCAGCTTCCCCCTAAACAAGCCGGGGCTGATGCTGCCCCTGTTCCTGGTGCTGGTGGTGGGTCTGCTGTGGCTCTCTGCTTTTGGCCCCGCCAACCGGGAGAATGCCAACGGCAACTCCTCCGGCGTCCTGGCCCTGCTGGCAGTGGCCAGGAGCCTGCCCAGGGACAAGCGGGTGTGCCTGCTGTTCCTGGACAACAACAGCCGGAACCTCCTGGGGGCTGCCGCCTTCAAGCGCAAGCATCCCAACGCCGCTGCCAGCGCCCTGTTCATCAACTTCGACTGCGTGGGGGACGGGGAGGAGCTGCTGGTGATGCCCTCCAAGCACAGCCGCTGGGACGGCGAGCTGCTCTCCGCACTGACATCGGCCTTCCGGCCGGAGGAGGGGGTCCAGCCCTATGTGCTGTCCCAGGGGCTGCAGTACTACCCCTCCGACCACCGGAAGTTCAAGTTCCATGTGGCGGTGTGCGCCTGCCGAAAAGGGATGCTAGGGTACACCATCCCTCATCTGCGGACACGGCGGGACACCACCCTGCGGGAGGAGAATATCCGGTACATCACCGGGGCGGTGGCCCGGTTCCTGCCCCAATATTTTGGCGGGGAGCAGGAAATTCCCATTGACAAATCCTGAATTTGCGGTTATACTATCGTCCGTACAGCTTATGGCGATGATGAGGACCAGTACCCGTCACGGCGCTGCCAAGAGAGACCCCGTTGTGGTGGAAGGGGGAGAGCGGCGGACGGCGAATACACCTCGGAGCCGGCACCCCAACGACGTTTGTCCAGTAGGCGTGCTCCGGGTGCGCCCGTTATCGCGCAGGGGTCTGTTGGGACTCCGTGAGGTCTCCCGCCGCAAGGGGGAGGCGAACCAGAGGTGGTACCGCGATACTGTCGCCCTCTGTCCAAATGGACAGGGGGCGATTTTTTTGTCAAAAGAGATGGCGCTGCCGGCATCTGCCGCCCGGCGGCGGGGCACGCTGCTGGTCTTTCTGGCGGCGCTGCTCTATAGTATCGGGGGACTGTGCATCAAGGTGATCCCCTGGAACGGCATGAGCATCAACAGCGCCCGGAACATGGTGGCGCTGCTGGTGGTGGGGGGCTATCTGTGGCTCAGCCATCACCGGCTGCGGCTGAACCGCTGGGTGGCCCTGGGGGCGCTGAGCGTGTGCGGCACCAACGTGTTTTTCTCCCTGGCCAACAAGATGACCACCGCCGCCAACGCCATTGTCCTGCAGTTTACTGCTCCCATCTTCGTGATCCTGCTCACCGCCGTCTTCTGGCTGAAGCGGCCCAGCCGGCTGGATGCCGCCGCCTGCGCTGTGGTGCTTGCGGGGGTGCTGTGCTTCTTCGTGGACAGCCTGGAGTTGGGGGGGACGGCGGGGAACCTGGTGGCACTGCTGTCGGGGCTGAGCTACGCCGGAGTATTCCTGCTCAACGACCTGCCGGATGCCGATCCCATCTCCTCTGTGTTCTGGGGCGACGTGGTCAGCGTGGTGGTGGGCCTGCCGTTTTTGGTGAGGGAAACTACCTTTACACCAATTGCTATCACTAGTGTGGTCATCCTGGGGGCCTTCCAGGTGGGCCTGGCCTATGTGCTGATGTGCATTGGGTTGCGGACCACCCCGGCGGTGACCGCCAGCCTGATCTCCGGCATTGAGCCGGTGCTGAATCCTGTGCTGGTGGCGGTGTTCTACCACGAGACCATCGGCCCCCTGTCCCTGGTGGGGGCGGTGATCGTGGTCACCTCCGTGGTGGGGTACACCCTTCTGCGGGGGAGGAGCCAGCGGGTCTGCCAGAGGGAAAAAGTGTGAACAAGTGCCTGCGGCCCCTGGGGCGCGGCAGGCGTCAACTAAGAAAAACGAAAAGGAGAAACCCATGAAACTTTACGAAGAGCTGGTGGCCCGGGGGCTGATCGCCCAGGTCACCAACGAGGAACTGATCCGGGACATGATCAACGAGGGTAAGGCTACCTTCTACATCGGCTTTGACTGCACTGCCGACAGCCTTACTGCCGGCCATTTCATGGCGCTGACCCTCATGAAGCGTCTGCAGATGGCGGGCAACAAGCCCATCGCCCTGATCGGCGGCGGTACCACCATGATCGGCGACCCCTCCGGCCGCACGGATATGCGGAAGATGCTGACCAAGGAGGATATCGACCACAACGCCGAGTGCTTTAAGCGGCAGATGGAGCGGTTCATTGAGTTTGGCGAGGGCAAGGCCATGATGCTCAACAACGCCGACTGGCTGCTGAAGCTGAACTATGTGGAGCTGCTCCGCGAGGTGGGCGCCTGCTTCTCGGTCAACAATATGCTGCGGGCCAAGTGCTATGAGCAGCGCATGGAGAAGGGCCTCAGCTTCCTGGAGTTCAACTACATGATCATGCAGTCCTACGACTTCTACTACATGTTCCAGCACTACGGCTGCAACATGGAGTTTGGCGGTGACGACCAGTGGAGCAATATGCTGGGCGGCACGGAGCTGATCCGCCGGAAGCTGGGCAAGGACGCCCACGCCATGACCATCACCCTCCTCACGGATTCCCAGGGGAATAAGATGGGTAAGACCGCCGGCAACGCCGTGTGGCTGGACCCCAACAAGACCAGCCCCTACGAGTTCTTCCAGTACTGGCGGAATGTGGCGGATGCGGACGTGATGAAGTGCATCCGTATGCTGACCTTCCTGCCCCTGGAGCAGATCAACGAGATGGACAAGTGGGAGGGGCAGAAGATCAACGAGGCCAAGGAGATCCTGGCCTGGGAGCTGACCAAGATGGTCCACGGTCAGGAGGAGGCCGACAAGGCCAGAGAGGCCGCTCGGGCCCTCTTTGGCGGCGGCGGCGACCTGGCCACCATGCCCACCACGGAGCTGGTGAACGACCAGTTCGGCGACGGCCAGATCGGCATTATGAATCTGCTGGTGGCCTGCGGCCTGGCGCCCTCCAAGGGGGAGGCCCGCCGCCTCGTCCAGCAGGGCGGCATCACCGTCAACGATGAGAAGGTCACCGACATCGACCAGAAGTACGGCTGCGAGCTGTTCCTGGGGGACGGCGTCATCATCAAGAAGGGCAAGAAGGTCTTCCACCGGGCCATCATGAGCTGATTCACGCGCAGAACCGTGGGTGCATCACCGATGCACCCACGGTTCAGGCTGTCGAAAAAGTGGCAGGCCACTTTTTCGAGGAAGGGTTGCGCTGCGTTCTGCGCCTCGGTTGGCCGCCAAAGGCGGCCAATTCGACGCTCACTCCGCGAGAAGTATTTTCTGCCACGCACATGTCGCGGCAGAAAATGATTTTACTTTATTCGCCGCCTCCGGGCGGCGAACTCTGCGAGGCTTTTTCGACAAGCTGAACCGTGGGTGCGTCACCAATGCACCCACGGTTTTGTCATTGTAACGAAACTGTAACACACAGGGCAGATAATCTGTGCTATACTGAATTTAACAATATGAGGAAGGGTGAAAAAATGATCATTGGCTGATTTGATTTTCGTGTAATGGTGTGCTTCCGGGCGTCCAGGGTGACCTGGGCCTGGGTTCCTGTTGCCGAAAGTCAGAGATGCCTGGTGATCCGCCCAAGCGTCCGCTTCGGCGCGCCCTCCTGCCTCTCTGTCTGCTTTCGGCTTGCCCGGAGGCAGATTTTTTGTTCCCGCCCCATGGGGGGCGGGGGAAGGGAGGCAACGATATGACAACACTACAGGTCAAAAACCTGACCTTGACCCACAGGCGGGATCTGCGGACCCTGGCGGAGGACTTCTCCTTCGTCCTGCGCCCAGGGGACAAGGCGGCCCTCATTGGGGAGGAGGGCAACGGCAAGTCCACCCTGCTGAAGTGGCTGCGGGACCCGGGGCTGGTGGACGGATACTGCCAGTGGCGGGGGGAGCTGGTGGGGGACCGGGCCCACATGGGCTACCTGGCCCAGGAGCTCACGGCTGGGGAGCTGGCGGGCAGCATTCTGGACTTCTCCATGGGCAGCGACAGCTTTCTGGAGCTGACCCCCGGGGAGCTGGGGGAGATCGCCCGACAGCTGGAATTTCCCCTGGAGGAGTACTACAGTGACCGGTCGGTGGCCACCCTCTCCGGCGGGGAGCGGATCAAGCTGCAGCTCAGCCGCCTGCTCTTTGACCGTCCGGCGGTGCTGCTGCTGGATGAGCCCTCCAGCGACCTGGATCTGGCGGCTCTGGGCTGGTTGGAGCGGTTTATCAATAGCTATAAAGGGATTATCCTTTACATCTCTCACGACGAGACGCTCATCGAAAACACCGCCAATGTGATCCTCCACATGGAGCATCCCCGGGAGGGCAAGCCGCCCCGGTGCGCCGTTCACCGCCTGGACTACGCTACCTACACCGGGCGGCGGACCTCGGCCATTGCGGCCCAGACCCAGCAGGCCCGGAAGGAGCGGGAGGAGTACGAGGAGAAAATGGAGCGGTTCCGCCGCATCCAGCAGAGCGTGGAGCACGCCCAGAACGCGGTCTCCCGCCAGGACCCCGAAGCTGGCCGCCTGCTGAAAAAGAAGATGGGAACGGTGCTGGCCATAGGCCGCCGGTTCCAGCGAGAGGCGGAGAACATGACGCAGCTGCCGGAGGTGGAGGAAGCAGTGTTCCTGCGCTTTCCCCCGGAGACCGCCCTGCCGGCGGGGAAGACCGTGCTGGACCTGCGCCTGCCGGAGCTGCGGGCGGGGGAGCGGGTGCTGAGCCGGGACATCCGCCTCCACGTGTCCGGCGGGGAGAAGGTGGGCATCCTGGGCCCCAACGGGGCGGGAAAGACCACCCTGCTGCGGCTGGTGGCGGCGGAGGTGCTGGCCCGCCGGGACCTGAACGCCGCCTATATGCCCCAGGACTACGCCGACACCCTGCCCTTGGACAGCACCCCGGTAGAGTTTCTGGCCCCCGGCGGTGGCCGGGAGGAGGAGACCCGGGCCCGGACCTTCCTGGGCAGCATCCGCTTTGCCCGCCAGGAGATGTTTCACCCCATCCGCTCCCTCAGCGGGGGACAGAAGGCCAAGCTGCTGCTGACGAAAATGATGCTGGACGGGGCCAATGTGCTGGTTTTGGACGAGCCCACCCGGAATTTCTCCCCCCTGTCCGGGCCCCAGGTCCGGGGAGTCCTCTCCGCCTACGGCGGCAGCATCATCGCCGTCTCCCACGACCGGAAGTTCCTCACAGAAGTATGTGACAAGGTATATTCCTTCACAGAAAACGGGCTGCTGGAAATCGACAAAACCAAGATGACACAGGAGGTATCCCCATGAAAAAAGCTGCGGTGATGCTCTATCCCATGTTCTCCATGCAGGAGATCAGCTGTACCACGGAGATGTTCAAGTTTTTTGATAAGGAGATCGTGACCTACTCCGCTGACGGCGGGGCGGTAAAGAGCGAGGACGGGTTCACCACCCTGCCGGACCGGGCCTTCGCGGATTTTTGCCGGGAGGAGGTGGACTGCCTGCTGCTGCCGGGGATGTGGGACCCCCTGCCGCCCCTAATGGACAGCCGCAATATCCGGTTTCTGGAGCAGTTCCGTGGGGGAGACCCGCTGCTGCTGGCGGCCATATCCTCCGGGCCGCTGCTGCTGGGAAAGGCGGGGCTGCTGGAGGGAAGGCGCTTCTGCCACGGCGCCTTTGAGGAGTTTCTGGAGGTTTTCCCGGTGCTGCCCCGGGAGACGGTGGTCCGGGCCAGACTGGTGGAGGACGGGAACCTGATCACCGCCCATGGGGAGATGTTCCGGGAGTTTGCCGCCGCAGTGGGCGCGCATCTGGGCCTGGACTGCTGGCCGGATATGTTCGCCCCCATGGCGGGGCGGACCTTTGGGGAGGAGGAGTGCATCTACCATATGCCCCCGGAGATCCTGGCGGAGGCCCGGGCGGAGTGGTCCGCCTATTTGCCATAGCCGGGAAAATTTCCCCTTGACCTTGACGTTCCGTCAGGGTGTATTCTCAACTTGGGAGGCGAAAATCATGAACTATACCGTTAAACAGCTCTCCGCCCTCACGGGGCTCACCCCCAGGACTCTGCGGTGGTACGACACCATCGGTCTGCTGCGGCCCCGGCGGAACGGGGAGAACGATTACCGCATCTACGGCCCGGCGGAGGTGGAGCGGCTGACGCAGATCCTGCTGTACCGGGAGATGGGGCTGTCCCTGGAGGAGATCGGGCGGCTGCTGGACGACCCGGCCTATGACCGGACGGCAGCTCTGCGGCAGCAGCTGGACCGCCTCCTGGCCCAGCGGCAGCAGGTGGACCGCCTGATCTCGGTGGTCACCGGCGCCCTGGCGGAAGAGAAAGGAGAAAATAATATGAGCGATCAGCAAAAATTTGAGGCCCTGCGGGACCGTGTCCTGCGGGAAAACGAGGAGAACTACGGCCGGGAGGCCAGGGAAAAATACGGCGACAGGGCGGTGAACGACGCCAGCGCCAAGCTTCGGGCCAAGGATCAGGCCGCCTGGGCCCGCATGGAGGCGGACGCCGCCGGATACCAGGCGGCCCTGGTCCGGGCGATGGCGGAGGGGGATCCCGCCGGGGAAAGCGCCCGGGAGGCCTGCCGCCTTCACGGCCAGTGGCTGCTCCACACCTGGCGTCCGGAGATGCTGACCCCGGAGGCCCATGTGGCCCTGGTGGAGATGTACGACCAGGACCCCCGCTTCCGGGCCTACTACGAGCAGGTGGCCCCCGGCTGCGCCGCCTTCTTTGGCCGGGCTATTCGGGCGTACTACGGGCGGTAGCTGGCGGGGATCACCGCCGCGGGAAAATTTTGCCGTCATGATTGCGGGGTATCGTCTACTGTGATATACTGTCTATAGAATAGGGCGCAGCCCTGTGGAGCGATGGACAGAACAGATCACAGGAGAAAGGAAGGGATAGACGATGAAGCGAAGGATCGTGGCGCTGCTGTTGGTCCTGTTGGTGGGATCGTGGGCGATCCCCCGGGCCCAGGCGGCGGAGGACTTCACCCTGGACGGGGGCGAGCTGGGCTTTTCCCTGACGGTGCCCGGTCTTCCGGCGGAGGAGATCGCCGTGGAGATCCAGGGGCACACAGTGACCCAGCGCCACCGGCCCTCCCAGACGGGGAGCTGGGGCGGACTGCTGTGTGTGCTGGAGGTGGTGGAGCCCCGCAGCCGCCTGTTCTCCGGGGAATACGACAGCGGGGCCTACGCCGTGGTGGCCATGGGCCGGGACCGGGTGATTTTGCGGAGGGCCCTTACCGGCGTGGACAGCGGGGAGGAGACCATGGCGGACTATCTGGCCGCCGCTGACGCCCTGGACCTGGCGGTCCTGCGGCAGCAGGTGAAGATGGATGCGCCGGACGTCCTGCCGGCGGTCAACGCCGGTCGGGCCTACCTGACGGCAGGCGGCGCCGTCCGCCCGGGGGAGATGCTGACCCGGGGGGAGCTGGCGGTGATGCTGTGGACCCTGCTGGACGGGGAGAAGCTGTCCCCGCCGGAGACGGCGGCCTTCACCGATACGGCGGAAGGGGACTGCGCCCAGGCGGCGGAGACGCTGGCCAGCTACGGCGTGGTGACGGGCTATGGCGATGGCACCTTCCGCCCGGACCGGGGCGTGACTCGTGGGGAGTTCGCTGTGCTGCTCCACCGATTCCAGTTTGCCGCCCCCATGGGCCAGTACGGCGACAGGGCAGTGGAGGACCGATTTTCGGATATGGCTGCGGGCCACTGGGCGTCAGCCCACCTCTGCAGCGCGGTGTCCGCCGGTTGGCTCCGGGGCTATGGCGACGGCACCCTGCGCCCGGACCAGGGGGTGACCCGGGCGGAGGCGGTGACTGCGCTGAACCGGGTCCTGGGCCGCAGCTGCCAGGGAGCAGCCGTGGCGCCTGAGCTGGAAAATCCCTTTGCCGATGTTGACGGAGCTTTCTGGGGGTACGCCGATCTGCTGGAGGCAGCGGGACGGCTAACTGTGGACATCCCCCGCCAGGGGGACCGGCCTCTGCCGGAGGGTACAGCGGTCAGCTGGTTTGTGGACGAGGCCTGCGGCTTTGCCGCCGCCGGGAAGCAGCTGCTGCGGACGACAGACGGTGGAGTGACCTGGACTCCGGCGGCGGAGCTGCCGACGGGGCAGGTGGGGGAGCTGTTCTTCTTTGACGGGGAGACGGGGCTCCTGTGTGGGGCGGACGACCAGGGGCGGCCTGTGCTGCTGGCCACCGCCGACGGCGGTGTGACCTGGGAAGATCTGCTGACCGCGGGCGCTTTTGCCGCGGCGGAGCTGCCGGTGGAGCAATTCCCCGACCAGAACAGCGCTCTGACTGCGGTCCAGGCGGTCCATCTGCGGCCTGCCGGTGGGAAGCAGGTGTATGTGGATCTGCTCTACCGCCCCTATGAGAGCATCTACCCCACAGAGGATGGCCTGCGGGTCCACTGGCAGCGGCTGGTCTCCCGGGAGATAGCGGCGGGATATCTCTCTGCCGCAGAAAAACCATAGGTGGATGAGCAAATAAAAGAGGAGGGACGCTCTGCGTCCCTCCTCTTTTGCTGAAAACCCAGTAAAGGATATTTACTATACAGATCAGATCAAACCATACTCCGCCAGGACGACGCCCAGCTCCTCCCGGCGCTGCTCCTCCATCTCGCACAGGGGGAGGCGGAGGACCTCCTGGCACTGGCCCATCATGGCCAGTGCGGTCTTCACGGGGATGGGGTTCACCTCCCAGAAGAGGGCCTCGCACAGCTTTCGCAGCCGCAGCTGCAGCTTTCCAGCGGTGACGAAGTCCCCCGCCAGACAGGCGTGGGTCAGCCGGACCATCTCCTGGGGGACCACATTGGCGGCCACGGAGATGACTCCCACGCCGCCCAGCAGCATAATGGGGGCGGTCTCGTCGTCGTTGCCGCACCAGATGGAGAAGTCCTCCGGACACAGCTCCCGGGTCTTCTGCACCAGGGCCAGGTCGCCGCTGGCCTCCTTCACCCCCACGATGTTGGGGTGGGCGGAGAGGGCCAGATAGGTCTCCGCCGTGCACTTCACGCCGGTGCGGCCGGGGACGTTGTAGAGGATCACCGGGCGGTCCGCCTGGTCGGCCACAGCCTCGTAGTGGCGCACCAGGCCCCGCTGGGTGGCCTTGTTGTAGAAGGGGGTCACCACCAGCAGGGCGTCCGCCCCGGCGCGGACTGCGTCCCGGCCCAGGGTGATGGCGGTCTGTGTATTGTTGGCGCCAGTACCGGCAATGACGGGGACGCGGCCGTCCACCCGGCGGACCACGGTCTCGATGGTGCTCATCCGCTCGCTGTAGGTCATGGTGGCAGCCTCTCCCGTGGTGCCGCAGACCACAATGGCGTCGGTGCCGCTGCTGATCTGATGGTCCACCAGGCGCTCCAGGGCGGGGAGATCCACACCGTCATTGGTGAAGGGCGTGATCACGGCCACGCCGGAGCCGGTAAAGACAGGGTGCTTCATGGCAGATACCTCCTTGGATGTACTTCCAGTATATACTGCCATTTTACGCATGATAATCCCGTTCTGTGCGAAAAACATTGCAAAACCTGTCCACCACCGGGGGGCGACTGCTCTGGGCTAGGTTTTCGACAGAAAGTGCCTGTCCACCGCCAGACACAGCAGCGTGGCGGTCATGAGGTAGAGGGCGAGGATGACGCACTCCAGCGCCAGGGTGTGGTACGGCCTGGGGTACAGATGGGCCAGGGCGGTCACCGCCAGCCGGACGGGGAAGTATGCGCCCAGCCAGGCGGAGATCTTGTAGAAGCGGCGGCAGAAGGCGGCGGTCTGCTCCCCGTTCTGGCCACTGTGTTTGTGCTGGGCGTAGGCGAAGCCGCCCACGCAGGCCACGAAGGGGAGGAAGCCCAGTATGCCGAAGAAGGCGCTCTGCAGAATGAACACCGACATGAACACCAGCAGCAGCGCCATGACCTCCAGGGTCACCAGATAGATCATGATCTGGTGCAGGCTGCGGGTGGGCTTTTTCCCGGGTTGGGGCGGGGCAGCGGCCGGGGCGTCGCCGTCGCTGTCATTGAGGAGATAGTCTGCGGTGACGGCAAAGAGCTTGCTCAGCTGGAGGATGTTGGCGGCATCTGGCATGGCGGAGCCCATCTCCCAGCGGGAGACAGCCTGCCGGGAGACCCCAAGGGCCTGGGCCAGGGCCTCCTGGGACAGCCCCCGGGATTTTCTGAGGGCGACGATCTTTTCGGATAATTTCATGGTGGACCTCCTGTGGTCTGCTTGCAGATGTCCCCTGTAGTGTAGCAGAGTTTTTCGGGAAATGCCACCGCTTTTGCTTTACCAGGCCGCAACAAGAGTTTACATCGGCTGTTTTTCGCCGGTTTTCTGCAAAAAAGCCGCACCCGGACATAGGCCGGGTGCGGCGGAAATTAGCCAAAAGGTGCTTGCACTTTTTTGCGATTTTTTAGATATACCCCTCGGCGCACAGCAGCTCCGCCAGGAGCACGGCGCCGCCGGCGGCGCCCCGGAGGGTGTTGTGGCTGAGGCAGACGAACTTGTAGTCGTACTGGCTGTCCTCCCGCAGGCGGCCGATGGAGACGGCCATGCCGTTTTCCAGCATCCGGTCCAGGCGGGTCTGGGGCCGGTCGGCCTCCTCAAAGTAGTGGAGGAACTGCTTGGGGGCGGAGGGCAGCTGCAGCTCCTGGGCCCGGCCGGAGAAGGCGGCCCAGTCGGCACGGATCTGCTCCATGGAGGGCTTGCACCCGTCCTTGAACTTCATGAAGCAGGCGGCCATGTGGCCGTCCTGGCAGGCCACCCGGAAGCACTGGGCGGTGATGGCGGGGCCCTGGGCCAGGGTCAGCTTCCCGTCCTCCACCCGGCCCCACAGCTTCATGGGTTCCCGTTCGCTCTTCTCCTCCTCACCGCCGATGTAGGGGATGCAGTTGTCCACCATCTCCGGCCAGCGTTCAAAGGTCTTGCCCGCGCCGGAGATGGCCTGGTAGGTGCACACCAGCACCCGGTCCAGACCGTACTTCAGCAGGGGGTGCAGGGCAGGAACATAGGACTGGAGAGAGCAGTTGCTCTTTACGGCGATGAAGCCCCGCTGGGTGCCCAGGCGCTTGCGCTGGGCGTCAATGAGGCGGATGTGGTCGGCGTTGATCTCCGGCACCACCATGGGCACATCCTCCGTCCAGCGGTGGGCGCTGTTGTTGGATACCACGGGGCACTCCAGTCTGGCGTACTTCTCCTCCAGGGCCCGGATCTCCTCCTTGGGCATATCCACGGCGCAGAAGACGAAGTCCACGGCGGCGGCCAGCTTCTCCGCATCCGCCTGGGCATCCAGGACCACCAGATCCCGGGCCTCCTCCGGCAGGGGCTGGGTCATGGCCCAGCGGCCGGCCAGGGCCTCCTCGTAGGTCTTGCCCGCGCTGCGGCCGCTGGCGGCCAGGGCGGTAAGGCGGAACCAGGGGTGGCCCGCCATCAGGGTGACAAAGCGCTGGCCCACCATGCCGGTGGCGCCGATGATCCCCACGCGATATTGCTTCATAAAACTTCCTCCCTAGACAAAAATCATCCCGGCGGCCCGGGGGAAAACCGTCGAAACATCGCTTGAAAATTTCCGGTCCGCCGTGTATACTGTATGCATATGCGCCCGGGGAGAGGATGACCTCTCCGCCTTTGGCGATTTAAAGTATTTCATACCATATTTTGGCCGGTCTGTCAACTGTGCCTTTCCTTTTTGGAGGAGTTATGAACAAGTTTTTCCGCGCAATACTCCTGTGTGCGCTTACCACAGCCGCTTTGGCGGTTTCTGCCCACGCCTCGGATACGCTGAAGGTGGGGCTCTACTACGGCGGCAGCGCCCTCTTCTCCGCCAATCTACAGAACTACCAGGGCTCCGGCTACGCCCTGGGCTGGTTCGACGAGGAGAGTCGCCGCTTCCGGGAGATCGGCTGGCTGGAGGAGGAGAAGATCTCCATGACCGCTGACGGCAACATCTATATCAGCGGCGGGGCATACTACCAGAACCGGCCCGCCGGAGTGGACGCCGCCGTTGGGGGCTACCATGTGGAGATGGACGAGAGCTTCGCCGACTTCGAGGAGGCCAAGTATGTGGCGGACCAGTTCCGCACGGGCTTTGTGGCCTTCATCAACAACGACTACCGGGTGCGGGTGGACCACTTCACCAGCCGGGAGGAGGCGGAGGCTGCCGCGGCCACCTATGCCACCTACACCTGGTACGACCTGGACGGCCGGGAGTACAGCTTCTCCGGGGAGGTAGTGTCCCCCAGCGCCACCGGCGTCACCATTACGGAGACCACCACGGACCATATTCTCTTCGAGTTCGACTGCTCCGGGGCCAAGAGCCTGGGCATCCTGCCCGACGGGCGGGGGAGAGAGGCGGAGACCTGGTTCAAGGGCTACCGCTGGCTGGGGGGCTTTGAGTACCGCCGGTCCACCGGGGGGAACATCAATGTCATCAATGTGGTGGACGTGGACGACTATGTCCGGGGGGTGCTGCCCTATGAGATGAACCCCCAGTGGCCCATGGAGGCGCTGAAGGCCCAGGCGGTCTGCGCCCGGACCTACGCCCTGCGGCAGACCAAACACTACAAGAGCTACAAGTTCGATGTGTGCAACACCACGGACTGCCAGGTCTACTACGGCACCAACCAGGCCAGCGCCCTTACGGACCGGGCGGCGCTGGAGACCGCCGGGGTGGTGGCCATGTACGACGGCGACTATGCGGAGACCTACTACTGCTCCAGCAACGGCGGGGCCAGCGAGAGCAGCGAGAACGTCTGGACCACGGCGCTGCCCTATCTCCGGGGGAAGGAGGACCCCTATGAGGCCACCATTTCCATTCCGGGCTACGCCTGGTCTGTCCACTACACCTACGACCAGCTGACCCGGGTCCTCCAGCAGAAGGGGTACAGCATCGGTGATGTGGTGGGCGTCTATGTCTCCCGCACAACGCCCACGGGGAATGTGGCGGAGGTCACCTTCACCGACAGCCGGGGCCGCAGTGTCACGGTGGCGGGGGACAAGTGCCGCACGGTGTTCTACACCACCCTCTTCGGCGGGACGAAGTCGGTGAAGAGCCTGCGCTACACCATCTCCGGCGGCGGCAGCGGCGGCGGTTTTGCCGTCAACAGCGGCGGCAGCATCCCCGGCCTGGACGGGGCCTATGCCATCACCGGAAGCGGGGAACTGGATCGCCTGGAGGGCGGGGATGCCTATGTGGTCACCCCCCAGGGCACAGTGCTGCTGGAGGCCCGGGAGCCCGACCGGGGGGACAGCGACGGCATCACCATCACCGGCACCGGCTCCGGCCACCAGGTTGGCCTCAGCCAGTACGGGGCCAAGGCCATGGCGGAGCTTGGATTTACTTATGAGGAGATCCTGGACTTCTATTTCACCGGGATCGACCTGGAAATGGTAGGATAGAATAGTGAAGACACATGATTTTTATTTTGAGCTCCCCCAGGAGCTGATCGCCCAGACCCCCCTCCAGCAGCGGGACGCCTCCCGGCTGCTGACTCTGGACAAGGTGACGGGGGAGTGGACCCACCGGCACTTCTCTGACCTGCCGGAGCTGCTGCAGCCCGGCGACTGCCTCATCATGAACGACTCCCGGGTACTGCCTGCCCGTCTGCTGGGCAGCCGCATCCACGCCGACGGCACCCTGGGTGGTGCGGCGGAGGTACTGCTGCTCACCGACCGGGGGGAGGACACCTGGGAGTGCCTGGTCCGTCCGGGCCGCCGCCTCCGCACCGGGGCCAGAGTCTCCTTCGGAGAGGGACAGCTGGTGGCGGAGATCGTGGGGGAGATGGCCGACGGCAACCGCCTGGTCCACTTCACCTACCAGGGGATCTTCCTGGAGGTGCTGGAGAGCCTGGGGCGGATGCCTCTGCCCCCCTATATCAAGGAGGAGCTGCAGGATCAGGAGCGGTATCAGACCGTCTACTCCAAGAACAACGGCTCCGCCGCCGCCCCCACCGCCGGGCTCCACTTCACCCGGGAGCTTATGGAGAAGGTGGAGGCCATGGGGGTGAAGATCGGCTTCGTCACCCTGCATGTTGGCCTGGGGACCTTCCGTCCGGTGAAGGAGGAGGACATTCTGGACCACGATATGCACAGTGAGTTCTGCGCCATCCCCCAGGAGACGGCGGACCTCATCAACGCCACCAAGGCCGCCGGCGGCCGGGTGATCTGCGTGGGCACCACCTCCTGCCGCACAGTGGAGAGCTGGGCCGGGGAGGACGGGCACATGGAGGCCAAGTCCGGCTGGACCAATATCTTTATCTACCCCGGCTACCGCTTCAAGGTCCTGGACGGCCTCATCACCAACTTCCACCTGCCGGAGAGCACCCTCATCATGCTGGTGTCCGCCCTGGCGGGCCGGGAGCACATCCTGGACGCCTACGCCGAGGCTGTGCGCCAGCGGTACCGGTTCTTCTCCTTTGGCGACGCCATGTTCATTGCCTAGGAGGAGCGCACTATGCTGAATTTACTGAAAAACGCGGTGGGGGAGACCGCCGTGCCCTTTATCTTTCTGATCCTGTTCCTGGTCATCGTGGGGGCGGCCCTGTGGCTCACCCCCTGGCTGGCCCGGTGGCTGGACAGAAAGTCCTCCGCCCGGAAGGGGTTCTATGACGACATGCTGACGGAGGACCCGAAGAAAACCCAAGAGGAAAACGAGGAGAAAAGCGATGTTTGAGGTATTGTCCACCCAGGGCCGCGCCCGGCGGGGCCGCTTCACCTGCGCCCACGGCGGCGTGGTGCAGACCCCGGTCTTCATGAATGTAGGCACCCAGGGGGCCATCAAGGGGGGCGTCAGCGCCCACGACCTGAAGGATCTGAAGTGCCAGATCGAGCTGAGCAACACCTACCACCTCCACCTGCGCCCCGGCGACGAGGTGGTGCGGGCCCTGGGGGGGCTGCACAAGATGATGGACTGGGACGGCCCCATCCTCACGGACTCCGGCGGGTTCCAGGTCTTCTCCCTGGCGGCCCTGCGGAACATCAAGGAGGAGGGCGTCACCTTCGCCAGCCACATCGACGGCCGGCGGATCTTCATGGGGCCTGAGGAGTCCATGCAGATCCAGTCCAACCTGGGCAGCGACATTGCCATGGCCTTTGACGAGTGCGTGGAGAACCCGGCCCCCTACGACTATGTCAAGCAGTCCTGTGAGCGGACCCTGCGGTGGCTGGAGCGGTGCAAGCGGGAGCACGACCGGCTCAACGCCCTGCCGGACTGCGTCAACCCCGGCCAGCTGCTCTTCGGCATCAACCAGGGGGGCACCTACGCCGACCTGCGGGTGTGGCACATGGACGAGATCGCCAAGCTGGACTGCGACGGTTACGCCATCGGCGGCCTGGCGGTGGGGGAGGAGACGTCGGTGATGTACGACATTATCGACGCCGTGGAGCCCCATATGCCCAAGGACAAGCCCCGCTACCTCATGGGCGTGGGCACCCCCTCCAACATTATCGAGGGGGTCTGGCGGGGCGTTGACTTCTTCGACTGCGTCATGCCCGCCCGCAACGCCCGCCACGGGCGGCTGTTCACCTGGAGCGGCAGCATCAACATCAAAAATGAGAAGTACAAGCTGGACACCCAGCCCATCGACCCCCAGTGCGACTGCCCGGTGTGCTGCAGCTTCTCCCGGGCCTATCTCCGCCACCTCTTCAAGGCGGAGGAGATGCTGGCTATGCGCCTGGCGGTGATGCACAACCTGTGGTTCTACAACACCCTTATGGAGAAGATCCGGGATACCCTGGACGCCGGGGACTACGACGCCTTCCGGGCCCACTACAGCCCGGTGCTGGAACAGAAAATTTAGGGCTTGCCAAATCCGTCTGTTTTCGCTATAATAGATATAATCTGTTTTTTGAAAGGAATTTATTGTCATGCCTAACAACGCAGCGTCCGGTGGTCTTTCCATGATCCTGATGATCGTCGTCATGTTCGCCGTCATGTACTTCCTGATGATCCGCCCTGAGAACAAGCGGAAGAAGCAGGCGGAGGAGATGCGCAACAGCCTGAAGAAGGGCGACGTCATCACCACTATTGGCGGCATCATGGGCAAGATCGTCATGGTCAACGAGGAGAGCATCGTCATCGAGACCAGCGACGACCGTGTCCGTATGGAGCTGGCCAAGTGGTCCGTCTCCACCAACCACAGCCAGCCGCCCGTGGACAAGAAGGCGAAGAAGGCTGAGGAGAAGGCCGAGAAGGCCGAGGCGAAGGCTGAGGACAAGGCCGCCGAGGCTGAGAAGACCATCGAGGGCAAGTAAGCCATCCCCAAGGCACATAATGTGACCTCCCGACCAATATACTGGGTACCAGTATAGATGGTCGGGAGGTTCATTTTATGTCTAAGGTAGTCATGTCCCTGCCCAAGGGGATGGTGAAGCACAGTCTGCTGGGAGGACTGGTGGCCCTGGTGAGCTATGTGCTGCTGCAATTTCTGGTGGCTCTGCTGATCCACCAGGGGGTGCTGGGGCCGGAGAAGCTGTACCCCGCCGTATGCGTAACGGCGGCGGTAGCCGCCTTCCTGGGCTGCGGCTACTGCGTGCTGCGGGGGAGGGGAGGGTCTATGCTGTCCGTGTCCGCGGTGGTGGTGGTGTTTCTGGCGGTGACGGTGGCGGCGGCCTTCCTTACCGCTGACGCTATTGCCGTGAGCCGGGGCCTTACCGGCGTGGGGCTGTCCATGGCGGCAGGGGGACTGGCGGCGGCTCTGGCGGGCAGTGCACGGCCCGGAGGCGGCTCCACCCGGCGGCGAAAGCGCAGGCGGAGCTGAGAAAAGGCGTGGGTGAAATGACCAAAAATCCAGAGGCCTGTCCTGCGGCCTTCTGGCAGGGTAAAGCGGCTGATTACGAACTGTTATCACTTGGTAATCACGCCGCTATCTGCCATATGTGGTGCTTTTGGGCAGACAATTCCACTACATATGACGAAAATGGTGGGGCAGGCCGGCGGCGGTTCTATGCTGGTTTTATCAGTTAACATAATTCTGTTTACATAAGAATTTGTCATAATTGCCAAAATTGGTTGAATTTTCCTTTTTGCCCTTGCGAAATCCGCCAGAGTGAACTATATTTATAGGTAGTGATTTTTCCCCGCCGGTCTGCTGGTCCACATAATCATTTGGGATTGGACAGAAAACCGCTGCGGCGGCGGGGCGCAATGGTTCTTCTAAACCTTGTCCCACCGGCATAGGCTGGTGGCGAGGTGATGGAAATGCGCGGAAGGCCTGTTCTGCGAACGATCCAATGGCGGCGGTTGGACCCATCTGCTGTGCGGTGTGTTCTGCTGTCCCTGTTCTTTTTGGCGGGTGCCCTGGTGGGCCACCTGTACGCCGGCGCCTGCAGCCAGGGGGCCGGGGCGGCTTTGACGGGCTACCTGGCGGACTTCTGCGCGGTGTACGATGCCGGGGGTGTGGCCGTGGGCCTGGGCAGCTGCGTGCTGCTGTACTTCGGGTATGTGGCGGCGGTGTTCCTGCTGGGCTTTGCCTCTGTGGGGGCGGCGCTGATCCCCGCCCTGTCCGGGGCCTTCGGCTTTTTCACCATGTACACCATCTCCTGCTTTGTCCGGTGCTACGGGCGGGACGGGGTGGTGCTGGCCCTGGGACTGCTGACGGTGCGCCTGGTGTTTACCCTGCCCTGCTTCCTGGCGGTGGCGGGGGAGGCGTGGCCCCTGTCCACGGAGCTGTTCCTGCTGGCCGTCGGCCGGGGGAAGCGGTCCGCCCCGGTGCTGTACGGCAGCCGGTATTTTCTCTTGTTTTTGTTGTGTGTGTTGATCCTGGCCGCCGGTGTGTGCTGTGAGCGGCTGCTGACGCCTCTCCTGTTCCGTCTGGCCATGGGGGAGGTACTTTGACCGCGCCCTGCGGGAAGGAAGGAGGAGTGTGTTCCATGGACTATATCGCCCAGTATACCCAGTACCTCACTGGGGAGCGGCACTCCTCGGAGAACACTGTGGCCTCTTATGTCCGGGATGTGACCCAGTTCCTGGTCTACCTGGAGGAGCACAGCCCTGCGGAGGTTACGGACTGCACCGTGGAGGACATTGAGGCGTACATGGCCTACATGACCGGCCGGGGGAAGTCCCCCGCCAGCGTGGCCCGGTCCGTGGCGTCCCTGAAGTCCTTCTACGGCTTCCTCATGGCCCGGGGGCTGGTGTCCGACAACCCCGCCAAACACACCGCCCCCGTCCGGGCGGAGCGGAAGTTCCCCCAGATCCTTACGGGCAAGGAGGTGGAGCTGTTCCTGGAGCAGCCCCAGTGCGTGGACCCCAAGGGCTACCGGGACCACGCCATGCTGGAGCTGCTGTACGCCACGGGCATCCGGGTCAGTGAGCTCATCAGTCTGGACGTGGAGGATGTGAACCTGGCCGCCGGGTTTATCCGCTGCGCCAGCCGGGGGAAGGAGCGCATCATCCCCCTGTACGCCACCGCTGTCCGGGCCTTGACGGACTACCTGCGGGACATCCGGCCCCAGATCGTCCTGGACCCCCAGGAGCGGGCTCTCTTCGTCAACATGAGCGGGGAGCGCATGAGCCGCCAGGGCTTCTGGAAGATCATCAAGTTCTACCAGGAGAAGGCCCAGATCCACAAGGACATCACCCCTCATACCCTGCGCCACTCCTTTGCCGCCCACCTGTTGGAAAACGGCGCGGACCTGCGCTCCATCCAGGAGATGCTGGGCCACGCGGATATCTCCTCCACCCAGGTCTACGCCCACCTGGTCAAGCAGAAGCTCCAGGATGTGTACCACAAGGCGCACCCCAGAGCGTAATAGCGAAAAAGTGGCAAGCAGCTTTGTTGCCCTTCACCCTCCCGAACCTTCCGGTTCGGGAGTTTTTTTGCGGATAGGGGCAAAAAGAGGGAGGTTTTGGCCCGGCGGATATTGCGCATGAATGACAGCTATGGTAAAATTTACCCAAGTTTTTGCTTTCCTCCGGACAGCGCCCTTGGGGGAGAAAGGAGTGGAGAGATGCGGACCAGTTTACGAAACGGCATACGGACCGCCCTGCGGGCAAGGGGGCGGGCGGTGCTGTTCACCCTGCTGCTGGTGGTGCTGACCGCCGGACTGTCCCTGGGGCTGGGGATGTGGGCCTATTGCCATGGGACCCTGGCGGCCATGGACCGGGCCTACACCTCCGTTGCCCTGGTGGAGTACCCAGGCAGCGGCTACCCGGACCGGAACGCCGCCGACGACCAGGCCCGGACCCTGGCGGAGGCCACAGACAGCGGAGCCATTGCCGCCCTGCCGGGGGTGGAGCGGTGGGAGCCCACGGACCGGACCCTGGCGGGGCTGGCGGGCTACCAGCGCCGCACCGGCCAGATCCCCTACGAGAAATCCGGCGTGGTGGTGGCGGAGAACTTCTCCCCCATGTACCGGGATATGTACGGCCTGGTGCCGGAGGAGGAGCTGGCGGAGAACTGTGTGATCGAAGTCATGTATATAGATGATATGGGGTATGCGTATCCGCAGACCGAGATCTTCCGGGCCTCTGGCCTGCCGGATCTGGTGGTGCCCTGTTACTTCCACTACGACGGGAAGTTGATGGAGTGGGATGAGACGGGGGAGAGGTCCGCCGTGGACCCCAGCCAGCTGGTGGAGCCCTACTACATTATGGGGGAGGGGCTGACCCTGGTGGGTACCCTGCCGGAGGGCTATGCTCTGGGCAATTCTGCATACTACAACTACTACCCTCAAGGCGACCAGTATTGGGGCTTGCGGAAAGGTGTACTGTATGGCTACAGCGCCTTCATCTCCGATGTGGTCTACACCCGGGAGGGAAAGAAGGATATTTTTGCCATCATCGAGGTCGGGGACAGCGGCTTTGCCCCCCAGACAGGGGAGAAGTACCTGCTGAACATCCTGGAGGTGGAGGGGGACACGGGCAACCGGCTCTTCGCCCTGGCGGACCTGCCATCCGGCGACGCGCCCTACCACCTGCTGACCGGTGCGGCGGACCCCGCCCTGACGGAGGGGGTCTTCGTCCAGGCGGCGGACTTCTACCGCCTGGCCAACGACTACGTCTGGCTGGAGGCCAGCGACGACATTGCCGCCCTGGAGGATTTTCAGCAGGGACGGCTGTACCTGGAATCCGGGCGGTTCCCGGAGCCCGGTGAGGCGGGGACCTGCGTGGTCAGCGGGGCCACCGCCGCCCAGATGGATCTGGTCCCGGGGGACCAGGTGGACCTGACGGTGCTCCACTCCGCCCAGGAGGATATCTTTGACCTCACCGCCGGGGAGGGGAAGACCTTGACGGTGGTGGGCGTCACCAACCGCCTGCCGGAGTACGAGGGTATGGTGTGGACCTCCGCCGCCGAGGGGAGCTTCGGCGGACCGCTCTTCGGCTATCAGCTGGGCCGGGCGGTGCTGGACAACGCCCAGGCCCGCCAGACCGTGGAGGCCATGGAGGCCATTTTGCCCCTGGGGACCCGGGTGACCCTCTACGACCAGGGGTACTACGCCGCCGCCCGGCCCCTGGAGGTCATGGAGTCCGCGGCATTGTCGGTAACTGCCGCCACCGCCTGCGGCGCCCTGGCGGTGCTGCTGCTGTTCGCCGTCCTCTTCGTGGGGCGGCAGCGGGAGACGGTGGCGGTGCTGTGGGCCCTGGGGACCCCCGGGGGGAAGCTGCGGCTGTGGCTGCTGTCCGGCGGGGCGGTAATCTCCGGCGCTGCCGCCGCCCTGGGGGCAGTCCTGGGGGGACTGGGCCTGGGGCGCATCCTGGAGCTGGCCCTGTCGGCAGCCAGGGGGCTCTACGCCGCCGACCTGCGCTACAGTGAGGCCGCTGTAGGGGCAGTGCGGCAGCAGGCGGTGGAGGCTGCCCTGCCGTGGTGGCCCGCCCCGGTGGCGGGGTGCGCCGTGTTCCTGGTGGCCATGGTGCTGTGCGCCGCCTTTATTGGCCAGGCCCGGCGCACCGCCGCCCCCAAGCGGGGAAAGACCCGTACCTCCGCCCCCCGGCAGACCGGCGGCGCCCTGTGGCTGCGGGGGCCGGCGCGGCTGGCTCTGCTCACCGCCCGTCGGGGCGGGTGGCGCTCCGCCATGGTGCCCGCCGTGGCTCTGGTGCTGAGCCTGCTGGTGGGCCTGCTGGCGGTGGGCGCCACGGGCTGGTCGGACCAGCTGCAGCAGTACACGGAGCAGACGGAGATCCAGGGCAACGCCGTGGACACCGGCGGCCGGGGCTACAACAACCTGAACATTACCGCCGCTTCCGCCCGGAAGCTGTGGAATACGGGGCTGCTGTCGGAGCTCTCCGTGTCCACGGGGTGGAACTACTGGCTGGCGGGAGATATGCCCAACTTCGGCAACAACAGCTTTGGCGAGGAGAACCGCAAGGCCTGGATCGCCCAGCAGCCGGAGCTGCTGGCGGTGAACAGTCTGGCTGCCGCACCGGACTTCTTCGGGGAGAGCGATCCGCCCCTGACCTGGGCGGAGGGCATGGCCCCCGCCAGCGCCGATGAATTTTTCAGCGGGGAGTACCTGGGGATCTACCGGGGTCTCTACTACGGCGCGGATATGCGGGGGGAGAAGCTGCCGGTGTACCCGGTGGTGGTCAGCCAGCAGCTCCTGGCGGAGCGGGGACTGGCCCTGGGGGATAGACTCCAGGTGGAGATCCTCATTAAGGACCGCTACGGCACGACCCAGATGCCCCTGGAGCTGCTGGCAGCGGGGGCCTATGTGCAGCAGGGGGGCGACGCCAATATCTATATTCCGCTGTCCGCCGCCTTCGACCCCCAGTGGCTCACTGGGGAGGAGGATGTGGTCTCCGGTGTGGGCCGCGGGCCCATGCGGATCACCTCCCAGGAGGACCTGCAGAATGAGACCATCGCCAAGATCCGCTTCCAGACTCTCCACTTCACCCTGGCCTCCGGCGGCGGGCTGGGGGCCCTGGGCCGCTACCTGACCTTCAGCCGCATCCTCTTCCCGGTGCTGCTGGCGGCAGTGGCCCTGCTGGGCTTTGTCATCAGCTGGCTCATGGTCTCCGCCCGGCGGATGGAGTTTGCCGTGCTGCGGGGCCTGGGCACCGGACGGGTGCGGGTGTTCCTGTCCTTCTTCCTGGAGCAGGGGGGACTGTGCCTGCTGGGCTGCGTCCCTGCGGCGGCGGTGCTGGCCCTGCTGGGCCGGGGCGGGCCCCTGGCGGCGGGACTGTTTTTGGTGTGTTATCTGCTGGGCTGCGCCCTGTCCATCCTGGTGGTGGGCCGGACCGGCCTCATGGCCCTGCTGTCGGAGCGGGAGTAAAGGAGGAGCGATATGGATATTTTGGAGCTGCGGGATGTGCGCTACACCTACACTACCCGCTATCAGAAGGTGGAGGCGGTGCGGGGCATCAGCTACCGCTTTGACGCCGGACGCCTCCACGCCATTATGGGCCGCTCCGGCAGCGGCAAGACCACGCTGCTGAGCCTCATGGCGGGGCTGGACCTGCCCACCGCCGGGGAGGTGCTGTGCGAGGGGGTCTCCACGGCGGAGATGGACCTGGTCCGCTACCGGCGGGAGAAGGCGGCGGTGATCTACCAGAGCTTCCGTCTGCTGCCCCTGCTGACGGTGGCGGAGAATGTGATGTACCCCATGGAGCTGCGGGGGATCAAGCCCCGGGAGGCCCGGCGCCGCGCAGCGGAGCTCATCGCCCGGGTGGGCCTGCCGGAGACGGTGCTGGACCGGTACCCCACCATGCTCTCCGGCGGGGAGCAGCAGCGGGTGGCCATCGCCCGGGCCCTGGGGATGGAGACCCGACTGCTGTTGGCCGACGAGCCCACGGGCAACCTGGACACCGCCAGCGGGGAGACGGTCATGGCCCTGCTGACGGACCTGGCCCACCGGGAGGGGTACTGCGTCATCGTGGTCACCCACGACGAGTCCATCGGCCAGCAGGCGGATACCCTGCTGCGGCTGCAGGACGGCGTGGCGCTGTAGGCAAAAGCAGCTGCACTTTTTCAATTCGCCTCTGCGGGGGACGGCACAGCCGTCTCCCGCTTTTTTCTTGCCCGCCGTGGGCAAGTGTGCTATGATTTGGGACAAGAACAGGAAAGGCGGGATACACGATGATCGACCTGACGAAACACCATCTCTTTGACGGGGGCATGGGCACCATGCTCCAGGCCCGGGGCCTGGCGGCGGGGGAGTGCCCGGAGAAGCTGAACCTGACCCACCCGCAGGTGGTGGAGGACATCCACCGGGCCTACGCCGCCGCCGGGGCGGACATCCTCACCGCCAACACCTTCGGCGCCAGCCGCCGGAAGCTGGGGGAGGACCCGGCCCCCTATATTGCCGCCGGGATCGCGCTGGCCCGCCGCGCGGCGGAGGACACCGGGGCGTGGGTGGCCCTGGATGTGGGGCCCCTGGGCGGGCTCATGGCCCCCTTCGGCGACATGGGGGTCCAGGAGGCCTACGACCAGTTTGCGGAGATCATGTCCGCCGGGGCCGCCGCCGGGGCAGACCTCATCCTCATTGAGACCATGGGAGATCTGCTGGAGGCAAAGACTGCCCTTCTGGCCGCAAAGGAGCGGACGGAGCTGCCGGTCTTCGTCACTATGACCTTCGGGGAGGACGGACGAACCTTCCTGGGCACGGAGCCCGCGGCGGCGGCGGTGACCCTGGGGAACCTGGGGGCCGATGTGGTGGGCATCAACTGCTCCCTGGGACCCAAGGACCTGCGCCCGGCACTTCTGGCCATGCTGGAGGCCACCCACCTGCCGGTGATGATCCAGCCCAATGCGGGCCTGCCCCAGCTGGTGGAGGGGGAGACCCGGTTCGATGTGGGGCCGGCGGAGTTCGCCCGGTGGGCGGAGGTGTTCCTGGAGGACGGGGCAGCCATCCTGGGGGGCTGCTGCGGCACCACCCCGGACCACATCCGGGCGGTGGCGCCGCTGCTGCAGGGCCGAACGCTCCGGCAGCGCCGGCCGGATGACATCTGCCGCCTGTGCGGCTGGCAGGGGGTGCTGCCCCTGAAGCTGGAGACCATCGCCGCCGTGGGGGAGCGGATCAACCCCACCGGCCGGCGGAAGCTGAAGGAGGCCCTGTATGCCAAAAACTGGGAGTACGCCGCCGAGCTGGCCCTGCAGCAGCAGGGGGAGGGGGCGGATCTGCTGGTGGTGAATGCGGGCCTGCCGGACATCGACGAGCGGGAGGCCCTGCCCAACCTGGTGCTGGCCATCCAGCGGGTGTCGCCCCTGCCCCTGGTCATCGACTGCTCCGACCCCGCCGCCCTGGAGCTGGCCCTGCGGGTCTGCCGGGGGCGGCCAGTGCTGAACTCCGTCAACGGCGAGAAGGAGAGCATGGCCAATATGCTGCCTGTGGCGGCCCGGTACGGCACGGCCCTGGTGGTGCTGGCCCTGGACGGGGCGGGCATCCGGGACGACGCCCAGGGCCGCTGGGCCTGTGCCCAGACCGTTGTCCGCAGGGCTCTGGACATGGGTATCCAGGGCAAGGATCTCTTCATTGACTGTCTGGCCATGGCGGCCTCCGTCAGCGACACCGGGGCGGTCATGGCTGCGCCGGAGGCCATCCGCATGGTGCGCGGGGCGGGGTACAGGACCATTCTGGGGGTGTCCAATGTGAGCCACGGCCTGCCGGGGCGGGAGGCCCTGAACTGCGCCTTCCTGGCCGCCTGTCTGGCGGCGGGGCTGAATGTCCCCATCGTCAACACCGGCAGCCAGCGGGTCATGGATACCATTGCCGCCGCCCGGGTGCTCCTGGGCCAGGACCCCGGCTGCGGGGCCTACATCGCCCGCAACAGCGGCGACACGCCTGCATCATCCCCCGCCGGCGGCGCCGGGACGCTGGAGGAGCTGATCATGGCCGGACGGAAGAGCCAGGTGCCGGAGACCGTCCGGGGGCTTCTGGGGGCGGAGAGCCCTCTGGAGGTCATCAACGGCCACATCATCCCCGCTCTGGACCGGGTGGGGGAGGAATACGAGGCGGGGCGGCTGTTCCTGCCCCAGCTCATGGCCGCCGCCGGGGCGGTGAAGGCCGCCTTCACCGTGCTGGACGAGGTCATGCCTCCGAAGGCGGAGGGAAAGGGCACCATCGTCCTGGCCACGGTGAAGGGGGATGTCCACGACATCGGCAAAAATATCGTGAAGATGCTGCTGGAGAACTACGGCTACCGGGTCATTGACCTGGGCCGGGATGTGGAGCCGGCGGCAGTGGTGGAGGCGGTGGAGCGCAGCGGCGCCCCCCTGGTGGGCCTCAGCTCCCTCATGACCACCACCGCCCAGAACATCGCCGTTACCATCCGCGCCCTGCGGGAGGCGGGGCAGACCTGCAAGGTTATGGTGGGCGGGGCAGTCGTGACCCAGGCCTTTGCGGACCTTATCGGGGCGGACTACTATACCAAGGATGCCGCCCAGTCGGCGAAGGTGGCGGGGGAGGTGTTTGGCGTGTAGAGGAGGGCCTGCACGGCAAACGCCCCGGGGCTGATTCGCCCTTCGTCGGGCGGGTGGGGACGAGAGATGCTTCTCGTCGATAGCCCCGGGGGTTCCGCCCCGGACCCCGGGTCACTTTTTGCTCGTGCAAAAAGTAACCAAAAACACGCTCAGGGAAAGGGGGATTTCGATTTCCCCCTTTCCCTGAGAACCCTATCCCCTTGAAACGACCAAAAGGGGGCGCCTGCCCCCTTTTTGGATTATCCCCGCAGGCCCTAGTAGTCGTTCTATCTCAATTACACTGTTTCCGCGCCGCTACGGCGCGGGGTTTCTCGGGGGCTACCGCCCCCCATTCCCTCCGAGATTTTCGAGGGGGCGAAAACTTACCGCTACAAAAAGTCACTCGCCCCTGGGGCGAGAATCAAATTGTGTTGGACGAGAGCAGACTCCCGTGTGGTCACTGAAATGACGGTGCCGCATCCTTACCCCGCTTCTTGTCGTGTAACCCGCCCCCAGGGCAGCACGGGGGGTAGCCCCTCTGGCGAGGGGGCCGCAGCGTTAAGAAAATATGCCGGTGGCATATTTTTAGCGTAGGTCGCAG
>CAUWCX010000028.1:0-30108 GCA_963557105.1 uncultured Oscillospiraceae bacterium | reverse complement strand
CTTGGTTTTGGCGCATTTTTGGTGACTTTTTGTGCGAGCAAAAAGTCACCGGGGGCGCGGGGGCGCGTAGCCCCCGTAAGAACCAGCTTCATGGAAGAAGAGAGCCGGTGCGTTCCCACCCGCCCTGCGAGAGGCGAATCTGATCGCCTGCCCCCAACAAACCAATTGATATAAAAAACAAAAAAATAAACAGAAAGAAGCATCAACAATGACAACAGTAAATGTGATCTCCGGCTTCCTTGGCGCCGGAAAAACCACCCTCATCAAAAAGCTCCTGGACGAGGCCCTGAAGGGGGAGAAGATCGTCCTCATTGAAAACGAGTTCGGCGAGATCGGCATCGACGGCGGCTTCCTGAAGGACGCCGGGGTGGAGATCAGCGAGATGAACTCCGGGTGCATCTGCTGCTCCCTGGTGGGGGACTTTGGCAAGGCACTGGAGCAGGTCATGGCGCAGTTCCACCCCGACCGCATCCTCATTGAGCCCTCCGGCGTGGGCAAGCTCTCCGACGTGGTGAAGGCTGTCCGGGGCGTGGCGAAGCGCATCCCGGAGATGGACCTGGGCTGCGCCGTCACGGTGGCGGACGCCGCCAAGTGCAAGGTCTACCTGAAGAACTTCGGCGAGTTCTACGCCAACCAGGTGGAGAACGCCGGGGCCATCATCCTCAGCCGCACCCAGAACATCTCCCCGGAGAAGCTGGAGGCTGCGGTGGCCCTCCTGCGGGAGAAAAACGGCGACGCCCCCATCGTCACCACCCCCTGGGATCAGCTCACCGGCGCCCAGCTCCTGTCCGCCATGGAGCAGGGCAACACCCTGGCCCACGACCTGATGCACCAGGAGGAGGTCTGCCCGGTCTGCGGCTGCCACCACGAGCATGAGCACCACCATGACCACGAGCATCACCACCATGAGGAGGAGTGCTGCTGCGGCCATGACCATGAGCACGAGCACCACCACCATGACGAGGAGTGCTGCTGCGGTCACGACCACGACCACGACCACGACCACCACCATCACCACCACGCCGACGAGGTATTCAGCAGCTGGGGCGTGGAGACCACCCACACCTTCACCCGCGAGCAGCTGGAGAACATCCTCACCGCCCTGGACAGCGGGGAGTACGGCGCGGTCCTCCGGGCCAAGGGCATTGTCCCCGACGGCCAGGGCACCTGGTTCCACTTCGACTATGTCCCCGAGGAGCACCAGCTCCGCACCGGCTCCGCCGACTACACCGGCCGGCTGTGCGTCATCGGCAGCAAGCTGAACGAGCAGGGCCTGAAGGCCCTCTTTGAGGTGTAAGCCATGGCCCAGAACGAGCGGGTTTTTCCCGTCTACCTCATTGCCGGCTTTCTGGACAGCGGCAAGACCAGCTTCATCAACGGCATCCTGGCCGACGGCTTTGCCATAGAGGACCCCACCCTCCTGCTGTGCTGCGAGGAGGGGGAGACGGAATATGACCGCACCTCCCTCCACAATGTCACCGTGGTGACAGTGGAGGACCAGGAGGAGCTGACCCCGGCGTTCCTGCTGGAGCAACAGCGGAAGGCCAAGGCCACCCAGATCATCATTGAGTACAACGGCATGTGGCAGATCCAGGATTTTTATGTCAACTCCATGCCGGAGAGCTGGGTCCTCTACCAGATCGTCGTCACCGCCGAGGGCCCGACCTTTGAGAGCTACACCCGGAATATGGGCTCCCTCATGCTGGAGAAGATCCGCAACGCGGATATGATCATCATCAACCGCTGCGACGAGGCCCTGCGGGCCGCCCTGCGGAAGCGGAACCTCCGCATGGTGAACCGCCAGGCGGACATCTATCTGGAGAACACCGACGGCACCAACGAGGACTACATGGACGGCACCGTCTCCGCCTTTGACCTGACCCAGCCGGTCATCGACATCGGCGACAAGGACTACGGCTTCTGGTTCGTGGAAATCATGGACACCCCTCAGATGTACGACGGCAAGACCGTCCGCTTCCGGGCCATGATGTGCAAGCCCCCTCAGTACGGGGACTACTTCACCCCCGGCCGCTTCTCCATGGTCTGCTGCGAGGAGGATATGAACTTCCTGGCGGTGGCCTGCATTGGGGCGGATGTCAGCAAGATCCCGGAGAAGACCTGGGTGGAGATCACCGCCACCTGCCGCCTGGAGCACTGGGACCCCTACGGCGAGGAGGACGGCCCCGTCCTCCATGTCAGCAGCATCACCCCCTGCCAGGCCCCGGAGGAGGAAGTCGTGCAGATGTGATGCCCGGCGAGGGCAGAGGGAGGCGCAGAGATGTGCGCAAATGAAGAAATGATTCGCCTTTCCTGCCGGGAGATCCTCTCGGCGGAGGATATGGCGGCGGCCTATGGGATCTACCGGAGCAACCCGGACTACTTCCGCCTGACGGCGGGGCGTCTGCCGGAGCTGGCGGATGTGGCGGCGGACCGGGAGGCCCTGCCGGAGGGACTTGACCCAGGCCAGAAGCGGTTCCTGCTGTACAGCCTGGACGGCGTGCCGGTGGCGGTGCTGGATCTCCTGGCGGGATTTCCCCAGGCGGACACCCTCCATATCGGCCTCCTGCTGGTGGACGGCACACGCCGCCGCCAGGGCATCGGCAAGCTTCTGGTCACTGCGCTGGCCCGGCAGGCGGAGGCGGAGGGCTTCCGCCGACTGCGGCTGGGGGTAGTGGCGGGCAACTGCGGCGGCCGGGCCTTCTGGACTGCCATGGGCTTTCACACCGTGGATACGGTGGAGAGCTGCCCCGCCCCAGACCGGCGGTGGACCGTGGAGATCATGGAGCGGCCGCTCTGACGGATCAGCTGTGTCCGCTGATAGAAAAATACCCCGGTGCGGAACCGCAGGTTCCGCACCGGGGTAAACTGTTTTTTATTCGATGGCAATGCAGCTGCTCTGGGGCAAGGCCTTCTGCTCCCGCTTGGGCAGCGTGACCCGCAGAATGCCGTCCGCAAACCGGGCGGAGACCTCCTGGGGCTCCACACCGTCGCCCACATAGAAGCTGCGGCTGCAGGCGCCGGCGTACCGCTCACGGCGGATATATCTACCGGATTCATCCTGCTGATCCTTGTCCAGGCCCTTGGCCGCCTGGATGGTCAGATAGCCGTCCTTCAGATCCACATTGACTTCATCCTTCTTGAAGCCGGGCAGATCGATATCCAGCTCATAGGAGCCATTGGTTTCCCGAACATCGGTCTTCATCAGGTTCTTGGCGTGCTTTCCGTACAGAGGGTCCCGGACAGGCATTACCGGGAACAGGGAAAAGTCGTCGTTAAAGAAATCGTCAAACAGGTTCTCACCAAAAATACTGGGCATCATGATTCATTCCTCCAATCAAATTCGTATCTGAATGCCCTTGTGTGGGGGCCTTTTGGCCCTCCCTCTTGGAACAATACCGTTATAGTCCTCTTCGTTAGCATTGTCAATAGGTGAGTGCTAAAGTTCACAAAAGAACAACAGTTCGTTCACAGAATATGCGATTTTTGGCAAAAAACCGGGGAGTGTGGGGCCTAATCCCCATTGCCGGTGTAGATGACCTTGCCGATGTTCCAGCTGTGGACCACCCGGCGGGCCATCTCCTGCCGCTCCTCCTCGCTGTTGTAGGCCATCTCCGCCGTGCGGCTGCCGCAGTCCAGACACTGGACGAAGACCAGCCAGCCGTTCTCCTCCTCAATGGAGCCGACGCCGCCGCACAGGGGGCAGTCCTGCAGATCCAGATGTGCAAAATTGTCCATAGTCGATCCTCCTGGTGTGACTGTAGTTGATCAATGACTACTATACCCCACCGGCCGCCGCCTTGTCAACGGCGGGAAAACGATCCCCCTTATCGTGGAGAAAACACTGCCTAAACAAGCTAGTGCACCGTCGACTCGCACGAGATTGATAAACCTCTTAAACCGGCTCCCTCTGTAAAGGGCGCCGGCTTAAGAGGTTGTTTAATCAGTCACTGTTCCGGTAGTGGTGGGAACCGTATGAAACCCGCTTGTTGTTCCTCAAAGGCATGTGGGATAATAAGGCCCACAGACAGAAGGCGCAATAAGATCCTCCTGATTGTTAGTTGTCAGATACAAGCAACTTGTATCCAGTACTATTTGTTTTTATTCCAATTTGATATCGCCGTGCACCTGTAAGCATAGTAAAGCATTTCTTTTTTGCTGGTGCGATTGTTTCTATTCCGATATAGTTATCGCATATAGTATTAATGTTATCATAAAGATATACGGTTACGTTTTGATTGCCATTATTTGCAATGCTAATTTTAGTCGAATTTGTTTCAAAAATATGATTAAGCATGGTGATTCCATTTGCTGTAGCTTCGCCTTGGGCACTATATGGCACGCATTTTGTTAAATCATATTCTCCATATCCTCCATATACATTTCTGTATCCTTGTTTCTGGAAGATGAGAGCCAGGGCAAAGGCAAGCACTATAACTCCCAAAATATAATTGAAACAAATAAGAAATGACTTAAAACTCCTGTTTGGCTTCATTTTCCGCCCCTTCCATATGTTAATACTTTATGAATCCTGACACATCAACCGTCTGCTCTGAGTTGTTCTTGATTCCTAACCTGTAGTTCCCTCTTAGCGGAACTTCGATTGTCGTATCAATAATTCCGTTTTCTGCGCCGACATAGTGGAACACACCATCAGGATCGATCAAGCCAAAGTCCATGCTTGCACTATCAGGAGAATAGGTTGCATAGATTCTTACCGTCTCACCAGCCTCTAAGGGGAAATCGGTATCTCCTTTTGCCTTGGCATATGGTTTCACACTTACATTAAAGGATCCTGTCGCCCGTAAAGAAGTTATTTCCATCTTTGCGTCATCATGAGGAGCGGGGGGCAGTTTAGGACCTGTTGCTCCAGCATTCACACAGAGGTAGAACACTACTGCAACTACAACAACAACCTTACGAAAAAACTTATACATATTCTCACCTCCCTCCATCGGAGTTTTACCATTCTATGGGGATATCATTTGCGCTCGCATCACCCCAGTCTTCACTATCTATTTCATCAAAATTTACTATCTTTGGTTTTTCCGGTACATCCCTTGTTCCAATCATTAAAGTGATTATAAATACTGCCACAATAAGCATGGAAATCGTCCATACACCCCACCATTTCTGCTTTTTGATATGTCCATCTTCTGCAGAATCCTTTTGGATAGGTACCTCGCTATTTTCAGCAATCAAGTAGTCAATCGTTACACCATATAATTCGCTAAGTATACGTAAATTTTCTGTAGAAGGAACTGAATCGCCTGACTCCCACCGAGAAATTGCTTGCCTGGAAACATCAAGCGCCTCGGCAACTTTCATTTGTGTTAATCCCTTCCCTTTACGCAAGAGAATTAATTTTTCTGGAAGATTCATACTTTCTGCTCCTATTCTAGTCCAACAACTTGTTTAATGTAAACCACACGAAGTTTACATTAAGGCAATCTCTGGTTGCTTTTCAAAAAAATATGTACATTTGCGCTGTGATTTTTATTGTACTTCATTTGTCTAAAGAATGCAAGGATACCTCCACTGTGGAAAACGACAGTCCATGGCATAAAATACACCATGTATCTGTGCAGGCGGGAAAACGATCCCCCCGGCGGGGATAGAAAAAATTGATAAAATTTCCACAAAAGCCCTATACAAAATCCAGCGGCTTTGGTATAGTAAGGCCAGATGAATACCCTGCACAACAAAAATTACAGGAGGTTGTTTGAACATGAGCGTTCTGACTGATCTGATCTATGCCGGCTCCAACGCTGTGGCGGGCCTGACCGAGGGGCCGTAAATGACGCCATCGCCAAGCACGGCGCTGACGCCCCTATTGCCTTCCCGGATACTGCATATTTCTTCCCCACCATCTACGCCGCCACCGGCGTGAAGGTAAAGACCCTGGGGGATCTGCCCGCCTGTGTGGACGTCCTCAAGAGCCTCATCACCAACCAGGAGGATCTGGGCCAGGCGCTGAACGCCGGTCTGGCCACCGCCGTGGGGCGGAGATCATTGAGGGGCTGAAGTACCTGGACGGCGGCGACCCCTATGGGGCGGAGTCCGGCATCGGCTTTGTCCCCGATCCGGTGATCCGCTCCCTGGGTGTGCCTCTGGTCACCGGGGATATCCCCGGTGTGGCGGTTGTGCTGGGTAAGGCCGACGATCCCACCGCTGTGGCCAAGGTGGTCAAGGACTACCAGTCCAAGGGCATCATGACCTTCCTGATCGGCGACTGCATTGAGCAGGCCCTGGACCAGGGGGTGAAGATGGGCCTGGAGCTGCGGGTGGTGCCCCTGGGCCACGACGTCACCAGCGTTATCCACGTGGTCACCGTGGCCATCCGCGCCGCACTGATCTTCGGCAACGTCCAGCCCGGCGACCTGGCGGGCCTGCTGGCCTATACCAAGGACCGGGTCCCCGCCTTTGTGAACACCTTCGGCCCCCTGAACGAAGTGGTGGTATCCGCCGGTGCCGGGGCCATTGCCCTGGGCTTCCCGGTCATCGTGGACCAGGAGCTGGGGGATGTGCAGGTCCCCGGCGCGCTGGAGTCCGTCACGGACAGCGATGAGACGGTGAAGCGCTCCCTGGCCCTGCGGGGGATCAAGATCAAGGTGAAGGAGCTGCCCATCCCCGTGGCCTTTGCCGCCGCCTTCGAGGGGGAGATCATCCGCAAGGCGGATATGCAGGTGGAATTCTGGTCCAGCAAGAACACCACCTGTGAGCTGGTGTCTATGCGGGACGCCGACAGCGTGGAGGACCACAAGATCACCCTGGTGGGCCCCGATGTGGACAGCGGCGAGGTGGAGTACCCCCTGGCCACCTATATCGAGGTGTACGGCGCCAAGATGCAGAAGGACTTCGAGTCCGTTATTGAGCGGAAGATCCACACCTGGTTCAATTACATGGAGGGTGTCATGCACACCGGCCAGCGCAACCAGTTCCGCATCCGCATCTCCAAGGACGCCTACGGCAAGGGCCTGCGGATGCACCACTTCGGCGAGGTGCTGTACAACATGATCATGGATGAGTTCGACGCCGTGGTGGACAAGTGCCAGATCACCCTGGTGACCGATGCCGCCGAGGCCAAGCGCATCCTGGAGCAGGAGGCCATGCCCACCTACGCCGCCCGGGACGACCGGCTGAACAACCTCACCGACGAGAGCGTGGACCAGTTCTACACCTGCGTCCTGTGCCAGTCCTTTGCCCCCAGCCACTGCTGCGTGGTCACCCCGGAGCGCCTGGGCCTGTGCGGTGCGGTGAGCTGGCTGGACGCCAAGGCCACCAAGGAGCTCAACGACGCCGGCCCCAGCCAGCCCATCAGCAAGGAGGGCTGCACCGACCCCGTCAAGGGCTACTACCCCGACGTGGACCGGGTGGTGAAGGCCGCCACCCAGGGCGCCGTGGAGCATGTGAGCCTGTACTCCATTATGGAGGACCCCATGACCTCCTGCGGCTGCTTCGAGTGCATCTGCGGCATTGAGCCCTTCTCCAACGGCCTGGTGATCGTCAACCGGGAGTTCAAGGGCATGACCCCCACGGGCATGACCTTCGGCGAGCTGGCCTCCATGACCGGCGGCGGTGTGCAGACCCCCGGCTTCATGGGCCATGGCCGCCACTTCATCGCCTCCAAGAAGTTTGCCGCCGCTGAGGGCGGCGTGGCCCGGATCGTCTGGATGCCCAAGGAGCTGAAGGAGGATGTGGCCCCCCGGCTGAATAAGACCGCCAAGGAGATGCTGGGCATCGACAACTTCTGCGACATGATCGGCGACGAGACCGTCACCTGCGATCCCGAGGAGCTGCTGGGCTTCCTGACGGAGAAGGGACACCCGGTGCTGAGCATGGAGCCTCTGATGTAAAAACAACCGCAAAAAAGTGCTTGCACTTTTTTGACAGCAGAAGCGGAGGGCCGCCATTGGCGGCCCTCCGCTTCTGTTTATTTACTGCTTTTTTGCCTGCCGGACGCGGACTGCGCCTGTTACCGCCAGGGCAACCGCCAGGATCAGCACCCCCAGCAGCGCCAGGGCGAAGATGTTGTACACCCGCTGCTGGTAGGAGATGTGGACCCAGCCCTGGCCGGAGGCCACCACCTGGGGGGCCCACTGGGCAAAGTCCACAGGGAAGAACAGCTGCCAGGGATTGGTGGAGACCTGTCCGTTCAGGGTCATGATCTGCTCCATACCCCAGGGGAAGAACCAGCTCCAGGCCCCGGTCCACAGGCAGCAGGCGGAGGCCCGGAACCAGCCGTTGACCGGCAGGTAGCGGATGAGGGCCATGAGCCCCCAGGGCAGCGCCAGCCCCAGCCCCGCCAGTGGCAGACCCATGGACAGCAGCCAGCCGCCGCCGGTGGTCCAGTCCGCCGCCGCCAGCAGCAGGAGCAGCAGAGCCGTCTCCAGAAGGAAGTACAGCAGCGTGCGGTGGTGTCCCACAGGGGCGGGGAGGGGCAGCTGACGGAGGATCACCGGCAGGAACACCAGCCCCAGGCCGAAGAGCACCCCCGCCGCTGAGACGGGGAACCATACTCCGCCGCCGTAGGCCAGCTGGCAGGTCAGCAGCAGGGCCAGCAGCAGGACCGTCTCCACCCCCAGATATAGGGACAGCTTCCGCTGGGCCAGCCCCTCCGGCAGGGGCAGCTGGCGGAGGAACACCGGGGTAAAGAGCAGACTCAGGCCAAACACGGTCCCCATGACCGCCCCGGGGAGCCAGGTCCCGCCGTAGGTCAGCCAGCACGCCAGCAAAAGGGTCAGCAGCAACGCAGTCTCCGTCCCCAGGTACAGGGACGTCCGCCGCCCCGCCAGGGCGGCGGGCAGGGGCAGGGTGGGCAGCAGCGGCGGCAGGACCACCAGGGTGATCCCCAGCAGGGTACCCAGTCCTGCCACGGGGAACCAGCTGCCGCCGGTGTAGAGGCAGCAGATCAGCAGTAGCAGCTCCAGGGATGCCGTGGCGCACCCTATGGACATGGCCCACTTGTGCTTCTCCAGGCCGCTGTGCATGGTGGCCAGGGCGGGGACCAGGGTCAGGGACGCCGCCAGCAGCACCGCCGCCAGGGCAATCCAGAACCAGTCCAGGGTGTGTCCCGCCGCCAGATTGCCGATGGCACAGCCCAGCAGCACGCCGCCGAACACCAGATACCAGAAGATCCGGTAGTTCCGGGTGAGGCGCAGGTACTTTGCCGCCAGCCGCTCGGCGGTGCGCTTTTCGGTGTCTACGCTGGCGGTGAGCAGCTCGTGCTCCGACACATCCAGCACGGCACAGATGTCCCGCAGCAAAGTCACGTCGGGGTAGCTCATGCCCCGCTCCCACTTGCTGACGGCGGACTCCGTCACATACAGTTTGTCGGCGAACTCCCGCTGGGTCATGCCCAGCTCCTTCCGCCGGCGGCAGATATATTCACCAAAGGTTTTCTTGCTCTCCATGGTCGTGTGCTCCTTGCAATGTTGTTCCCGCGGGTCAGTCCCCACTGTAGGGCCTGGCGGGAGAAAAGTCAATGCTTTCGGGAGAATTTGCCCCTCGACCGTTAGGAAAGTCCGGTGTTTGCAAGGCTTTGCGGGATTTTCCCGGCGGCGGCGCTGCCCAGAGAAAAAACCAGGCCGGACGCCCCACGGGGGACATCCGGCCTGGCATTTAGCTGTGGTTTGCGCTGGACACAGGAAGAGGGATCTTACTTGTGGTCCACGCTGTACATGTGCTCGATCAGCTCCAGCACCTTGTTGGAGTAGCCGACCTCGTTGTCGTACCAGCTGACGACCTTCACGAAGGTGTCGGTCAGGGCGATACCGGCGGTGGCGTCGAAGATGGAGGTGCGGGTGTCACCCAGGAAGTCGGAGGAAACAACGGCCTCGTCGGTGTAGCCCAGAACGCCCTTCAGCTCGCCCTCAGCGGCGGCCTTCATGGCGGCGCAGATCTCCTCGTACTTGGCAGGCTTGGCCAGGTTGACGGTCAGGTCAACGACGGAGACGTCCAGGGTGGGCACGCGCATGGACATGCCGGTCAGCTTACCGTTGAGCTCGGGGATGACCTTGCCCACGGCCTTGGCGGCGCCGGTGGAGGAGGGGATGATGTTGCCGGTAGCGGCACGGCCGCCGCGCCAATCCTTCATGGAGGGACCGTCAACGGTCTTCTGGGTGGCGGTGACGGAGTGGACGGTGGTCATGAGGCCGTCCTTGATGCCCCAGTTGTCGTTGAGGACCTTGGCGATGGGGGCCAGGCAGTTGGTGGTGCAGGAGGCGTTGGACACGAAGTTCATGTCGGTGGTGTACTTATCCAGGTTCACGCCGCAGACGAACATGGGGGTGCCGTCCTTGGAGGGAGCGGACATGATGACCTTCTTGGCGCCGGCGTCGATGTGGCCCTGAGCCTTCTCCTGGGTCAGGAACAGACCGGTGGACTCCACCACGTACTCAGCGCCCAGCTTGGCCCAGGGCAGGTCAGCGGGGTTGCGCTCGGCGGAGATGGGGATCTCCTTGCCGTTGACGATGATGGCAGTCTCGGTGGAGGAGACCTCGGCGGGGCACTGGCCGTGCATCGTGTCGTACTTCAGCATATAGGCCAGATACTCGGCGGGGCACAGGTCGTTGATGCCCACGACCTCGATCTCGGGGTGGTTCAGGCTGGCGCGGAAAACCATGCGGCCGATGCGGCCGAAACCATTGATGCCAACTTTAATGCTCATGTTGATAAGCTCCTCTCAAAATTCTTAAAATGGCATTGTAACCACATTATACACCGACTTTTTTTAAATGAAAAGTGGTTTTTGCGATTTTTTTAACGCTCCGATTATTTTCTTGTAATTTTGACAAATTTTTGGTATGATACCACTAGCATTATCGGAAAATTGCCGGGGATGACCTGGGGCAAAAATTACCACTCCGCTTTTTTCGGAAGGGGAGCAAACTACTTGCCGGGAGGTGGCGTATGGCAGAGGAAATCTTTGTAAACGACTCTGCGTTCGGGGAGCTGCTGCAGCAGATCTCCGGGCAGCTGCGCAGCTCACTGGTTGGCATCCACGGCGCTTTGCAGAGCATAGCGCCCCCTGAATTGCGGGATGGGGACAAACAAATGGATGAACGGGCGGCGGTATTCTACAAGAGCTACTACCGCCTGCTGCGGCTGTGCAACAATCTGGCGGACGTCACAGCGCCGGAGAGCGCCATGTGCCTTCGCATGGTCAACGACGACATCGTGGGGATCTGCCGAGAGGTCATGGAGCGGGCGGAGTACCCGGCGGAGATGCTGGGGCTGAAGACCGCCTTTCAGTGCGACCGGAAGACGCAGATCATTGCGGTGGATGCCGAGGGTATCCAGCGGATGCTGCTGAACCTGCTGTCCAACGCGTTTAAATTTACGCCGCGGGGGGGAAGCGTTACCCTGGCGGTCCAGGTCCTGCCGGACGTGGTGGAGCTGAAGCTCACGGACACCGGGGTGGGGATCGCCCCCGAGCTGCTGGATACGGTGTTCGAGCGCTACGCTATCCCCACCAGGGAGGATGCACCGCCCCACGGCATGGGCTTCGGACTGCCCATCAGCCGCCGCATTGCCCGGGTCCACGGCGGCGGACTGGTGCTGTACTCCCAGCCGGGACGGGGAACCACAGTTACGGTGACACTGCCCAACCGGAAAAACAGGACGCAGGCCCTGCGCACCCTGGCGGTGGACTACTCCGGCGGATTCAACACCACCTTGGTGGAGCTGTCCGACGTGCTGCCGGATGCGGCGTTTACCCAGAAATTTTTGGATTAGACCGGCGCGACGCCGGATGAGGATACGATGGAACAGAAACAGGTACTGATCGGCATGAGCGGCGGCGTGGACAGCGCCGCCGCTGCTGTACTGCTGCGGCAGGCGGGATATACGCCGGTGGGCTGTACGCTGCGCCTGTGCCCGGAGAGCGGGGAGCAGGCGGCGGAGGACGCCCGGGCGGCGGCGCAGCGGCTGGGGATGGCCTTTGTGACAGCGGACTGCACAGCGGATTTCCGCCGCCGGGTGATGGACAGCTTTGTGGCGGACTACAGGGACGGGCGGACGCCCAACCCCTGCGTCCAGTGCAACCGCTATGTGAAATTTGACGGGATGCTCCGCCAGGCGGACAGCCTGGGCATCCCCTACATTGCCACAGGGCACTACGCCCGGCGGGGCTTTGACCAGGGGACTGGCCGCTGGCAGCTGCTGCGGGGAAAGGACCGGCGGAAGGACCAGACCTACTTCCTCTATGTCCTGACCCAGACCCAGCTCAGCCGCCTGCTGCTGCCGGTGGGGGACTTCGACAAGGAGAAGATCCGTGCCCTGGCGGCGGAGGCGGGGCTGGTCAATGCCCACAAGCCCGACAGCCAGGATATCTGCTTTATCCCCGACGGGGACTACGGGGCCTTTCTTCGGCAGTATGGCGGCGTGGAGCCTGTGCCCGGGGACTTTGTGGACCAGGCGGGCAAGATCCTGGGCCGGCACCGGGGACAGGAGCTGTACACCACCGGTCAGCGCCGGGGATTGGGCGTCAGCGCGGGCCGTCCCCTCTATGTGGTGCGGAAGACGGGCAACACCGTCGTCCTGGGGGACGAGGCAGACCTCTACAGCAGCCGGGTGTGGGCGTCGGGATTCAACTGGGTATCCCTGCCGCCCCAGGGGGGGCCTGTGGAGGTGACGGTAAAGACCCGCTACAGCCAGGATGAGGTGGCGGCAGTGCTGTATCCCCAGGCGGACGGCCTTGTCCGGGCGGAGCTGCGGGAGCCCCGGCGGGCGGTGACGCCGGGCCAGGCCCTGGTGGCTTACCAGGGGGATGTAGTGGTAGGCGGCGGCGAGATCTGCCGCGCAGAATAGGTGGAAAGCCCGTCTCCGCTGGCGGAGACGGGCGGGACACACATATTTCTTCCGGCGGGGCGGTCAGCGGCTGCTGACGGTCCACTCCTCCTGGTAGATCAGATCGTCCACATCGCCGTGGGGATACTCGCGGGGGTAGTTCTGTTCCATATTCCTTGCCTCCTTTGCAACTCGATCTATGATACTCGGCGGAGGGGGAAAAGGTGCACGAAACCTGTAGGTAAAAAATTTTTTTAATTTTGAGCAAAAGTCTTGACACAGAGGCGGACTTGTGCTATCCTAATCATTGCCGATGTTCGCCGGTGTGGTGGAATTGGTAGACACAAGGGATTTAAAATCCCTCGGTAGTGATACCGTACCGGTTCGAGTCCGGTCACCGGCACCATCGGGGATATCCCAAATATATCGCGGCGTGGAGCAGTTGGCAGCTCGTCGGGCTCATAACCCGGAGGTCGTAGGTTCAAGTCCTGCCGCCGCAACCAGAAAAAGCACTCGATTCAGTGAGAATCGGGTGCTTTTTGTTACTTTTCGAGGGATTATCCCCCTTTTTCTGACACCGCTCTAACAAGGGGCGTCCGACCTCCAATCAGCGTCCCGGTAAACCAGGACGCTTTTCTGCCAGAGGGCAATAGGCAGCAAACCTTTTCGGTCTACTGCCCTATGTGCCGTCAAAACGGCGGAGTATTGATGGTTACACGGTGCTGTGCAGAAAGCAGGGGGGCGCAGGGCCCTCGGCCTTGCGCGGATCACCCCGGAAGGGCAACGCGCAGCAGGCCAAGGAGCAGCAAATGCGCCGGATAGAAAATGTAGAAAAACCATTTGGAAAATGCTGTGGTTTCTTTTCTCCGTTTACCATTATAGAAAAAGACGAGACAGATGGCCGCCAGACCAATCCCCAGTATGCTCAGCAGTAAAATCCGGATCACCTGACCCAGAGGGGCCACGCCGTACCCCCGAAGGAAAGTTTCGCCTGCAAAGAACAGCAGGCAAAGGGCCATTGCGATTTTGGTGCAGGGGGCGGAGTTCCGGCTCCAGACAAAGAGCAGAGTGAAAACCGGCGCATACACCGGCCAGTCACAAAAGGTGCTGATGTAGATCCCCAGGGCAACGGCGATGACTTTCAAAACGATGTTGATTTGAGAATCCAGAACAGATAGGAGCCCCAAGCACAGGCAAAAGGTGAACATCATATTGAAGTTGTTAAACCGGATGATGCCATCCGCTGTGACTGCCAAGTCAAACGGGATCTGCGACAAGAACGCAAAAATAACATTCTGCGGAAATAGTTTTTCCTGGAGCGTGTGTAATAATAGCCCTCCACCAAAAAGTAGATCATCACGACCCCGTGAAGTAGCCAAGATAAACCATCGTGTTGGTGAGCATCTTCCACGGCATAGGGAAAATAATTGCAATATGGTTCATCAATATCGTGAACACAGCAATATATTTTATGGTTTCACGATCTAAAATTTATGTTTCGCCGCTGTGATTTCTGTATTCATCCCGTTATCTCCCGATCCTTTCCACATTGTGCTACAACGGAAGTACGCACCTGTATGCTTTCCCATTGCGCCATGCTCGGTGACAGCGATTGTATTATGCCATACGCACCGCGCCAATACCACTGGTTGTTGCCTCACGTGGCCGACGAGCACAAAGGCGTCCCACCAGTCGTTCCTCACACTCCGTCCCACCACCGATGGACTTATCTGACAGATCTGGAACCTTTTTTCTCCCGTGCCGTCAAAAGGAGTACCGGCCCCCCAAAAAGCTGTAACCACTTGTGATGAACTTGTAATGAAATTGTTACAATATTTTCCACAGGGCCGTGTTATAATGGGGACAGTTCCTCGGTGAACACGAGGCAATACCGCCCCTCCGGGGCGTGTGGCCCGCTGTTCATCGAGGGGACGGTTCAAACGCAAGACGCAAAGGAGGAACTGATATGAAACGAACGACACTGCGCCAGCGTGGACTGGCGCTCCTGCTGGTCCTGGTCATGGCGCTGGGTCTGGCCCCCACAGCCTTGGCCGCGGATACCTGCCCCAAGTGCGGCAGCAGCGATCTGAGCAAATGGGAGATCATCCGTGAACCCAACTGCCACGAGGACGGCGCCCGCCGCCGGATCTGCAATTCGTGCAAGACGTCGATTTATGAGGATCTGGAAAAGGATCCCAAGAACCACGATGCTATCTGCACCGACAACGGCGACGGGGAGACCCATACCGCCACCTGCCCCTATCACAAGAACTATGCCAACGTGCGGGAGAAGCACACCTTTGTGGACGGCATATGCACCAAGTGCCGCGCTGTGGACTACTCCGCTGTGAAGATCTCCCTGCCCAAGGACCTGAAGGTCTATGTGGCTGTGGGGGATGAGGAGGCCACCCTGTCTTTGGGCGAGGTGAGCCTGACCCTGGGCAACGCCGATGTCACCGACGACTACGACATCTCCTACAACTGGTACTACGGCAGCAAGTCTGTGGGCACCGGAGAGACCTTCACCCTGTCCAGCCGGGACACGGAGGAGGAGGACGACTTCACCTATGTGTGCTTCGTTATGGCCACCCCCAAAAACAGCCTCACCACCAAGCCCATCAACGCCTCCTGCACGGTCACCGTCATGGTCCGTGAGCTGATCACCGCCGGAGCTGCCGTCAACACGGAGGATATGTATCTGGACCTGGACGACGACAACAGCCGCACCCCCACCTCCGTGGCGGACCAGATCTACGACGCCGCCAATGAGCTGAGCAGCAAGAAGCCCAGCTATGTGGTCTTTGAGGAGGCCCCCAAGACCAAGGTGGGCGAGCTCAAGAGCAAGACCGACACCCAGTACACCTTCTCCTCCAAGGACAAGAACTATGTGGGTGACCTGCGCTTCGAGGCCGGCAAGGAGCCCGGCGCCTATGTGGTGAACTTCACCGTCTACGACGAGCGGGGCGACGCCTTCCCCGGCGTGCTGACCATCACTGTGGAGCAGTCCCTGGGCGATATCGACGTGCTGTACGCCACCACCAAGGGCGAGACTGTGGACCTGGAGAACGCCAGCTTTGAGGACTTCTGGGCGGACACCTATGCCAAGGGCGAGCTGACCTGGGTGCGCTTCACCACGCTGCCCTCCTCCAGCCAGGGCGCCCTGTACACCGGCTACTCCTCCGCCCTCCGCCCCGGCTCCCGGGTGAAGGAGGACGACACCTTCTACGCCTACGCCGACCGCTCCAGCCAGACCCTGCTGGAGGAGGTGACCTTTGTTCCCGGCAAGAACTTCACCGGCTATGTCTCCATCCCCTTTGAGGCCTACGGCGAGAACAACAAGGGCTCCCGCACCTACCTCAACGGCAGCCTGTGCATCTTCGTCAGCGACGGCGAGGTGAACAAGGTGAAGGTGACCGCCTCCTCCGCCGACGGCGTCAGCCTCTCCGGCGACGACTTCCTGGAGATCTATCAGGATGCCACCGACAGCAAGAGTGAAAACTTCTATATCCAGCTGCTGAGCGTTCCCGCCTCCGGCGACCTGTACCTCAACTACAGCGCCAGCAAGCGGGGCACCAAGCTCACTGCCGCCAACATCGCCGAATACCCCCTCTACTACAGCAGCAAGCGCGGGGATCTGATCGACGATGTGACCTATATCCCCGGCTCCGCCATCAGCGACACCGTCCGCTACGCCGCCTATGACAGCAAGGGGACCCTGCTGTATGTGGGCGATATCCTCTTCACCCGGGGCAGCCTCTCCCTGAGCTACACCGCCCCCGCCGCCGGCGTCTCCTTCACCTCCCGGGACTTTGAAAAGCTGCTGGGCGAGGTGGACCGCGATACCTACCTGACCTTCTCCCAGCCCGCCGACGGGACCCTCTACTTCTCCAAGACCGGCACCGCCAGCGGCGGCACCAGAGTGACGGAGAAGGACAAGTTCTACCTGGGCAACGATGTCTACAGCGTCAACAACCTGCTGTTTGTCCCCCGCACGGGCCAGACCGGCACAGTCACCGTCTACTTCACGGTCCACGGCAAGGGCGGCGCTGAGCTCTCCGGCCAGGTGAAGATCACCGTCCAGGCCGCCAGCTACACCAAGACCTTCTCCGATGTGAAGCGCAGCGACTGGTTCTACACCTATGTCATGGATCTGGCCCAGGCCGGCGTGGTCAACGGGATGACCGCCACCACCTACGGCCCCAACGGCGAGGTGAAGTACGGTGAGGCCCTGAAGATGATCATGCTGGCCACCGGCTACAGCGAGCAGGCCCCTACCGGCAAGCACTGGGCCAGCGGCTACCTCAGCCGTGCCCTGTCCGATGGTCTGCTGACCAAGAGCGTGGATCTGGAGCGGAAGATCGACCGCTATGCCATTGCGGAGATCGCCGCCCGGGCCATGCGTCTGCCCAAGCCCTCCGCCACCAAGTCCCCCTTTGCGGACATGGCCATGGACCACGCCTCCGCCCCCTATGTCCTGGCCCTCTATGAGGCCGGCATCGTGGAGGGCTCCAACCGCAACGACGGCGCGCTGGTGTACTACGGCGTGAACTCCATCCGCCGCAGCGAGATTGCCGCCATCATCTGGCGCATCAACAACTACAGCAGCAAGAGCTGACGGCTTCGGCCCGCCTCCGGTACGGAGGCGGGCTTTTTTCTTCTCCGCCCGTTGCACTGGCCCCATACCATGTGATACACTGGACTGGAGAAAACAAAAGGAGGCCGTTCCGCCATGCACATTCCCGCCTGTCTCACTTCGGAGACGGAGATCCTGCCCTTTGCCCAGGCCCTGGCCCAGGCGGAGGAGCCCTCGGCGGACTACGACAGCACCCAGTGGCTGTATGTCCCCAACACCTACCGGGAGTACCGGTACATCCTGGCCACCCGGGGCCAGCGGCCCCTGATCTGCGTGGGGGTGAATCCCTCCACCGCCGCGCCGGGGGACCTGGACCCCACCCTGAAGAGCGTGGAGCGGGTCGCCCGCTTCAACGGCTACGACAGCTTCATCATGTTCAACGTCTACGCCCAGCGGGCCACCCGGCCCAAGGATATGGAGCGGGAGATGAACGCCCAGCTCCACCGGGAGAATATGGCCGCCTTCGCCTACGCCCTCTCCCTGTCCCCGTCCCCCGCCGTGTGGGCCGCCTGGGGCACGGTCATCCAGCAGCGGCCCTATCTCCCCGGCTGTGTCCGGGACATGGTGGCCCTGGGGCAGCAGTACGGCGCCCGGTGGTTCACTGCCGGGGCCCGCAGCAAGGCCGGACACCCCCACCACCCCCTGTACCTCCGCAAGGACAGCCCGCTGGACCCCTTTGACGCGGCGGCCTACCTCGACCAGTTATCCGCAGCGGATCGGGGGTAATTTTCCCCCGTCCGCAGAATACTACACCAAAAGGAGTGTGATCCCCATGGATCAGATCTATGTCACCGGCCACCGGAACCCGGATACGGACTCCGTGGTCTCCGCCATGGCCTATGCCGCCCTGCGCAACGCCCTGGGGGACCGGCAGTACACCGCCGCCCGCCTGGGCCACCTCAGCGACGAGACCCGGGCCATCCTGGACCGCTTCGGCTTTGAAGCGCCCCTGCTCATCAAGAATATGCGGACCCAGGTCCAGGACCTGGAGTTCGACGTCCCCCCCATCCTCCACGAGGCCGTCACCGTGGGCCGGGCCTGGACCGCCATGGAGGAGGACGCACACGTCTCCGCTATCCCCATCACCGACGACGAGGGCCGCCTGCGGGGGATGCTCACCGCCGGGGACATCGCCGCCTACGATATGCACACCATCCCCGACCCCACCCTGCGCCGGGTGCCCCTGTTCAATATCCTCAGCGTTCTGGAGGGCCAGCTCCTCAGCGAGACGGACCAGGTGGTGAACACCATCTCCGGCGAGGTGATCCTGGCCCTGCCCCAGGGGACGGAGCTGCCCCCCTTCCGGGAGAAGGAGACCATCCTCATCTGCGGCCACCAGCCGGAGATGCTGCGCCGGGCGGTGGAGTTCGGTGTGAAATGCATCATCCTCTGCCAGGCGGAGCTGCCGGAGGATATCCGGGCCATAGCCCGGGAGACCTGCATCATCTCCACCCCCTATGACAGCTACCGCGCCGTCCGCAGCATCTTCCAGGCCATTCCCGTCAGCCGCCTGGCCCAGAAAAACGAGCTGCAATACTTCCATCTGTCGGACTATATCGACGATGTCCGTGAGGTGGTGCTCCAGAGCCGCTACCGCAGCTACCCCATCCTGGACGAGAACGAGAAGGTGGTGGGCACCCTGTCCCGCTACCACTTGATCCGTCCCCGCCGCAAACGGGTGGTGCTGGTGGACCACAACGAGGCGGCCCAGTCCGTCCCCGGCCTGGACCAGACGGAGATCCTGGCCATTATCGACCACCACCGCCTGGCGGATATCCAGACGAAAAACCCCATCTACGTCCGCAACGAGCCCGTGGGCAGCACCACCACCATTGTGGCGGGGATGTACCAGGAGCGTGGCCTCATGCCATCCGCCAAGCTGGCGGGCCTCATGGCCGCCGCCATCGTCTCCGACACGGTGATGTTCAAATCCCCCACCTGCACCCCCCGGGACCGGCAGATGGCCGAGCGCATGGCCCATATCGCCGGGCTCTCCCTGGATCAGCTGGGCCAGGAGATCTTCTCCGCCTCCGCCCCGGTGGATAAGCCCGTCAGCGAGCTGCTGTTCACCGATTTCAAGGAGTTCCACATCGCCGGCCACGACTTCGGCATCAGCCAGATCACCTGCGTGGACTCCGACCGCCAGCTGAAGCGGAAGGAGGAGTTCCTGTCCCTTATGGAGCGGACCATGCACGAGCACAGCTACTCCATGATGATCCTCATGCTCACCGATGTGCTGCTGGAGGGCAGCAAGGTGCTGTGCGTAGGCGGGGAGGACACCTTCAACCAGGCCTTCAACGTGGAGCTGAAGGACCACGAGGCATTCCTGCCCCGGGTCATGTCCCGAAAAAAGCAGATGGTCCCCATGCTCTCCGCACTGTGGGGCTAAACCAGAGATAGAGAGGAGACCCCACATGAGACCCATTACCGCAGTTGTCCTCGGCGCTGGCAGCCGGGGCGATATCTACGCCAGCTACGCCCTGGCCCACCCGGAGGAGCTGGAGATCGTGGCCGTGGCGGAGCCCCGGCCCGACCGTCTCCGCCAGTTTGCGGAAAAGCACCAGCTGCCCCCGGAGCGGTGCTTCACCAGCTGGGAGGCGCTGCTGGCCCAGCCCAAGCTGGCGGACGCCGCCTTTGTGTGCACCATGGACGATATGCACACCGCCCCGGCCCTGCAGGCCCTGGCCCAGGGCTACCACATCCTGCTGGAGAAGCCCATGAGCAACAGCGAGGAGGAGTGCCGGGCCATTGAGGCCGCCGCCCGGGAGGTGGACCGGGTCATGGCCGTGTGCCATGTCCTGCGCTACACCCCCTTCTATCAGACCATCAAGGCCCTCATCGACCGGGGGGCCATCGGCCAGGTCTGCGCCGTGACCCAGATCGAGAATGTGGGCTACTGGCACCAGGCCCACAGCTTTGTCCGGGGCAACTGGCGCAATTCCCGGGAGACCAGCCCCATGCTCCTGCAAAAGAGCTGCCACGACATGGACATCCTGCTGTGGCTGGTGGGGCGGGACTGCCTGCGGGTCAGCAGCTTCGGCTCCCTGCGCCACTTTACGGCGGAGAACGCCCCGGCGGGCGCCCCCGCCCGGTGCCTGGACGGCTGTCCCCACAGCGGCAGCTGCCCCTACTACGCCCCCAAGATCTACCTCACCGGCAAGACCGGCTGGCCCGTGGATGTGGTCACCACGGACCTGACCCCCGCAGGCATTGAGAAGGCCCTGCGGGAGGGGCCCTACGGCCGGTGCGTCTACCACTGCGACAACGACGTGGTGGACCGGCAGGTGGTGGAGCTGGAGTTTGACGGCGGCGCCGTGGGCTCCTTCGTCATGACCGCCTTCACCGCCGACTTCTCCCGCCAGCTGAAGATCATGGGCACCCAGGGCCAGATCCAGGCGGACATGGGCACCAAGGAGATCGTCCTCCACCCCTTCGGCCAGGAGGCGGAGGTCATCCCCCTGGACATGGGCAGCGAGGCCAGCGGCCACGGCGGCGGCGACTTCGGCCTTGTCCGGGACTTCCTCACGGTCCTGCGCCACGGCGGGGAGAGCCGCTCCTCCGCCCGCGCCTCCCTCCAGAGTCACCTCATCTGCTTTGCCGCAGAGCGCTCCCGGCTGGAGGGCCGGGTGGTGGAGCTGCAGCAGTAGACAGACAGCGCCCCCGGTTTTTTCCCCAGCTCAGTTTGATCAAAGGAGGTCCCACCTATGCTCACCCATGAAGTGCTGGAGCAATACCACAGCGCCCTAAAGCGGGGCCAAAAGAACCACAAGGACTGCGTCCTCCACGGGCGGTACCCCTATCCCCAGGTGCTGGATGAGATCCTGGACGGCTCCATGGTGGCCGGACGGGTGGATCTGGGCCTCATTGAGATCCCCACGGACCAGATCGTGGGCACAAAGACCAGCGGCCGGAAGTCCGTCTTCGCCGCCAACTTCATGCCCCTGCTGGGCGAGGATACGGAGTTCGCCGCCAAGTGGATGGAGCTGTGTCAGGCCCACCTGGGGGACGAGGGCATCCGGGACCCCATCCGCTGCTACGAGTATCTGGGCCGCTTCTATGTCCAGGAGGGCAACAAGCGGGTCAGCGTCCTCAAGAGCTACGACGCCGCCACCATCCCCGGCTATGTCACCCGGGTCATCCCCGTGTACACCGAGGACCCGGACATCCGGGCCTACTACGAATTTCTCCACTTCTACCGTCTGTCCGGGCTGTACCAGGTCTACTCCCGCCGCCCGGGCAGCGGCGCCAAGCTCCAGGCGGCCCTGGGCTTTGAGCCGGACCATGTCTGGACCCAGGCGGAGCGGCAGAGCTTCCTCTCCGGCTTCGCCTTCTTCCGGGAGCCCTTTTTGAAGCTGGGCGGGGCGTCCCTCCCCGTCAGCCAGGCGGACGCCATGCTGGTGTGGCTGAAGGTCTACCCCTTCTCCTTTTTGAAGACCAGCTCCTTCGCCGAGCTCCACAAGAGCGTGGCCGCCGTGTGGCCGGATGTGGAGATCCTGGCCCAGTCGGACCCCATCGCCGTCAGCACCGACCACCAGGAGGGGGACCCCGGCATCCTCTCCCGGATCATCAAGACCGTCTTCCCCTCCCGGCTGAACATCGCCTTCATCAACGAGTCCAACCCGGAGCGCAGCACCTGGGTCCGGGCCCACCAGCAGGGCTGGCAGCGGCTGGAGGAGGTCTTCGGCGACAAGGTGACGGTCCAGGTCTACACCGACGCCCCCAACGGCCCGGAGGCGGAGCGGGCCATGGAGGAGGCCATTGCCCAGGGGGCACAGGTGATCTTTGCCACCTCCCCGCCCCTCATCGACACCTGCCGCCGCATCGCCGTGCTCCACCCTGCGGTGCGGGTGGTGAACTGCTCCATCTCCATGCCCTACACCGGCGTGCGGACCTACTACAGCCGGATCTACGAGGGCAAATTCATCTCCGGGGCCATCGCCGGCGCCATGGCCGCCGGGGATAAGATCGGCTACATCGCCAGCGCCCCCATCTTCGGCGTCCCCGCGGGGATCAACGCCTTCGCCCTGGGCGCCCGCCTCACCAATCCCAGGGCCAGAGTACAGCTGAAGTGGTCCTGCACCGCTGCGGACCCCATGGGGGAGCTGATCGGCCAGGGGGTGGACCTGGTGTCCAACCGGGACATCCCCACCCCGGACCAGAGCCAGGGGGAGTGGGGCCTCTGCCAGCTGCAGCCCGACGGGTCCATGGAGCCCCTGGCCTCCCCCTACTGGAACTGGGGCAGCTTCTACGAGAAGATGGTCCACTCCATTCTCTCCGGCGCCTGGGATGAGCTGGACGCCAAGGACGAGGGCCACGCCGTGAGCTACTGGTGGGGCATGGCCAGCGGGGTCATCGACCTGCGGGTGGCCCCGGCACTGCCCGACGGCGTCCGCCAGCTGGCGGACATCCTCCGCCGGGGGATCATCGACGCCTCCATCTACCCCTTCCACCGGGAGATCGTCGATCAGGCGGGCACGCTCCGCAACGACGGCAGCCGCTGGCTCTCCGCCGAGGAGATCCTCCACATGGACTGGCTGTGCGACTGCGTGGACGGCAGCATCCCCACCTTCGACGAGCTGCTGCCCATGGCCCGGAACCTGGTGCGGCTCCAGGGGGTCTATCGGGACCAGATCCCCCCGGAGAAGGAGGGGACCCTGCTGTGAAGATCCTGTTCGTCTCCGACAGGGAGTGCCCCTACCTGTGGGACTACTACCAGCCCGGACGGCTGAAGGAGTACGACCTCATGATCTCCTGCGGAGATCTGAAGGCCAGCTACCTCAGCTTTCTGGTGACCATGGGCCGGGCCCCCCTGCTGTATGTCCACGGCAACCACGACCGCACCTACGGACAGCGGCCCCCGGAGGGCTGCGACTGCATTGAGGACAAGCTGGTCACCGTGAACGGCCTGCGTATCCTGGGCCTGGGGGGCAGTTCCCTGTACAACGGCGGCCCCCACCAGTACACCGAGCGGCAGATGGTCCGGCGGATCAACCGCCTGCGCTGGCAGCTGCTGCGCGCCCGGGGCGTGGATCTGGTGGTGACCCATGCCCCTGCCCGGGGCTACGGCGACGGGGAGGACCTGGCTCACCGTGGATTTGCGGCCCTGCTGCCCCTGCTGGACCAGTATAAGCCCCGTTACCTGGTCCACGGCCATGTCCACATGGAATACGACCGGGATATCCCCCGCACCCTTCAGCGGGGGGAGACCACCATCATCAACGCCTATGAGCGGTATGTGCTGGAGCTGTGACGCCCCAGACGCAAAAATGCCCATCCGGTGCGAAATCGTACCGGATGGGCATTGATTATTTCCATTTACAGCAGTCTACTTCACCCGGATCAGCTCGTAGGCCTGGCTGCCCAGGCCCAGCTTCTCCCCGTGCTCCACGCAGGAGCGCCAGTTGGTCTCCGGGTGGGTGATGTGGAAGTGGTCGCCGTGGTCCACGCCCCGGTCCCGCTGATCCGTCAGCTCCGTGCCGGGCAGGGGCGTCTGGGCGTTCACCGCGTCGGCGCAGGCCACATCCAGGGCCACCGGGTCAAAGGAGGCGAACATGCCCACATCGGGGACAATGGCGGCGTCGTTCTCCCCGTGGCAGTCGCAGTTGGGGGACACATCCATCACCAGGTTGATGTGGAAGCTGGGGCGGCCGCCGATCACCGCCTTGGTGTACTCGGCGATCTTGCAGTTGAGGATATCGTTGGCCTCGTCATTGGCGGCCTGGACCGCATCCATGGGGCAGACCCCGATGCACCGGCCGCAGCCCACGCACTTATCCTGGTCAATGGTGATCTTCCTGTCGGTCATAACGGGGGCCTCGTGGGCGCAGACCCGCTGGCAGGCGCCGCAGCCAATGCACAGCTCCCGGTCCACCACGGGCTTGCCGGCGGAGTGCATCTCCATCTTGCCCGCCCGGGAGCCGCAGCCCATACCCAGGTTCTTCAGCGCGCCGCCGAAGCCCGTGGCCTCGTGGCCCTTGAAGTGGTTCAGGGAGATGACCACATCGGCGTCCATGACCGCCCGGCCGATCTTGGCCTCCCGCACATACTGGCCCCCCTCCACGGGGACATAGACCTCGTCAGTGCCCTTCAGCCCGTCGGCGATCAGCAGATGGCAGCCCACGGTGAAGGGGTTGTAGCCGTTTTCATAGGCGCTGGCCAGGTGATCCAGGGCGTTCTTCCGTCCCCCCACATACAGGGTGTTGCAGTCCGTGAGGAAGGGCTTTCCGCCCCTGGCCTTCACAAAGTCCACCACCACCCGGGCGTAGTTGGGCCGCAGATAGGCCAGGTTCCCCGGCTCGCCGAAGTGGATCTTAATGGCCACATACTTGCCCTGGAAATCGATCTGGCCCATGCCCGCGCGGTCCAGCAGCCGCTCCAGCTTATTCAGCAGATTGTCGCCGGGTTTGGCCCGGAGATCGGTGTAAAATACTTGGGATCTCTGTTCAGTCATGTGTTTTCCTCCTCCATGTGTTCACTTCCGCTGGCCGTCCTCCCCGGACCGTCCGCTCTCCAGCGCCCGGGATGCCAGAAGGAAAAATTCTCCGTGGGTAATGGGGCGGTCCAGCTCCCCGGCCACCGTCCGGCCCAGGCGGGCTGCACACAGCCGGGCCACCTCCGGCCCAGTCACCGGATCGTCCGGCCGGAACCGGCCATCTGACGCCGGCATAGCCCGGGTCCCATCCGCCAGGGCCGCAGCAGCGGCGTAGGGGTGCCGGGGGGCCATGTCCCGGAAGGGCGCCCGGCCGCAGCGGATCAGTTCGATCCGCCGCCGCACCGTCTCCGCGCCGAAGGCCATCATGGCCAACTCCCCCCGGGTGAGGATCTCGTCGGGCCGCAGGGTGTTGTCCTGGTAGGCCACACACCAGCCCAGGCCCAGCAGCCGCCGGGCCGCCCGGCCCACGGCGCTGTCCGGCACCGCGTCCCGGAAGGGGGAGCGCTCCAGCAGCTCCGACACGGTGACTACCCGGTAGCCCAGATCCGTCAGCAGCTGCAGCTGCCGGGCCAGGCCGTCAGCCACAGGGGTGCGCCGGGCCGTGTTATAGCCGTCGGGCAGACCGATGATCTGCCCCCGCAGGGCGTCGGGGTCCTCCAGCAGCAGCCGCTCCATGGGCCGCCACATGGCCTCCACCTCCGCCTGATAGGTGGGCAGGGGGTGCCGTGCGGCCCCGTCAAAGCTGGCCGACAGATACTGGTAGCCCAAAACGGCATAGGCGTCATAGCTGGTGAGCCCCCCCTGTATCCCGTCCACCGCCCGGGGCGGGCAGCCCAGACGGATGGGGTAGTTCCACCCCGAATCCACCGCCTGGTGGAGCCGCTTCAAGTCTTCCATCACCTGCTCCGGTCCCCGCAGATGCTTCCTCCGCCCAGCGGACAGGGGCAGCGGACCGAAGGGGACGCAGGCATAGCCCAGGCTGGCCAGCTCATGGCCCCCGGCCAGCAGCCGGGACACCAGCTCCGGGCAGTTGGCCACGCCCCCCTGGCCGTCCTTCCCGAAATCAGGGACATGGTCGTAAACCGCCCCGGACCAGGAGGGACCGCCGTGCTTCCCCGCCCGGTCGGGGTAGTTGGCGGAGGTATCCCCCACCACTGCGAAGGTGCCCCGGGCGCCGTAGCGCTCCAGGAACTCCGCCAGCACCAGGGTCAGCCCCTTGCCCCGAAAGCGGTCCGGGTTGGCGGGCAGGCGGCTGGGGCCGCCGAAAAAGGCCATGGCGCAGATCCGCTCCGTGGTGGCCACCCGCTGGACCCGGCGCACCGGGGACAGGTAGACCGGGGGCTTTCGCGGGGTCCTGTTGGTTGGACCGTCACTTTTGATCGGCAGCGACATACGAAGACCTCCTTGGTGCGGGATTTTGTAGGTACAGTATACCACCCTTCGCTTCCCGGCGCAAGCGAGCCCAGCCGCAGGCGGGGGAAGTTTTCTCCCCAGCAGATATTGTTACTATTTTTACCGTCTTGTTACCAAATTGTAGTGTGCATGAAACGACTTTGTCGCATTCTGTCGGTACACTGATGGTAAACACAAAAGAGGCCCTTGCCGCAGCCTCCTTCACCCCCAAATTTTTCTGCGGCAGAGAGGAGACCGCCATGACCCCCCGGAAGAAAAAAGCAAAGCATCTGTTGATTGTCTCCAGCATGGGCCTGCTGGCCGCTGTCGCCCTGTGCGGCAGTATCCGGCAGAGCTGGGCAAAGGAACTCCCGCCCCCGCCCCAACAGCAGGCGGCACAGCAGCCCGAAGCCGCCCCCGCGCCAGACGGCCCCACCGCCGCCAACACCGGCGAAGTCCTCCTTCCCCCGCCGGACAGTCCGTCTCCTCCGGACCGCCAGGAGCCGCCGGCCGATCCGCCGGAGCCTGCCGCCCAGGGGGTGGAGTATGACTACGCCGCCCCAGTCCCCCTCTCCCAGCCGGTGGAGCGGAGCTACTTTGATGACGCCGTGTTCATCGGCGACTCCCTGACGGAGGAGCTGATCCTGACGACCAGTCTCAGCAACACCACCGTCTACGCCCACAAGGGCCTCATGGTGGACACCGCCTTCACCAAGGCGGTCATTCGGCAGGGAAAGCAGAAAGTCTCCGTCATGGACGCCCTGGCCGCTACAGACTTCGCCAAGGTCTACATCATGTTCGGCATCAACGAGACGGGGTGGGTATACAGCAATATCTTCCAGGAGAAGTACGGCGCCATCATCGACCGCATCCGGGAGATCAATCCCGACGCGGTGATCTATATCCAGTCCATCCTGCCGGTCGCCCAGAGCGTCTCCTCCACCCACAGCTACATCACCAACGATCGGATCGACGAGTACAACAGCCTGCTGCGCCAGCTGGCGGAGGAGAAGCAGGTGTACTATGTGGATGTGCGCCAGGCGGTGATGGGGGAGGACGGCGCTCTCCCCGAGGACGCTGCGCCAGACGGCATCCATCCAGTCAAATCCTACTGTGAGAAGTGGCTCACCTATCTGCAGGAGCACACGGTATGAACCCCAAAGGAGGAGATCGAATACAATGAAAAAATGCTTGTTCCCCATGCTGGCAGCCATATTGCTGCTCTCTGCCTGTGCCGCCCCGGCGGGACAGACGGCTGAGCTGGACCTGGCCGCCCTGGGCGACACGCTGCTGCACAGTGGCCTGTTTGCTGCGGATCTCGATCCCATCGACGGGGAGATGGCCGGGATGCTGTACGGCATCGACACCGCCCAGGAGGCCGTCCTCTATGTGGGCAGCGGCGCTACCGCCGACGAGCTGGCCCTGTTCGCCTTTGCGGACAGCGATGCCGCCCAGGCGGCGGTATCCCTGGCCCAGGAGCGGGTGGCCGATCAGCGGGAGAGCTTTTCCACATACATCCCCGCCGAGGTGGAAAAGCTGGACCGGGCCGTGATCCTGCCCTACGGGCGGTATCTGGTGGTCTGCGTCTCCGCCGGCAGCGGGGCAGAGGAGGTTATCCGCTCCGCCATCGACCAGCAGGCAAAGTAGTTCCCCCCTGAACATATATCCGGCCTCGTTTTGAGACGAAAAAACGCCTGTCTGCACAATGCAGACAGGCGTTTTGTGGACTTTACTCGGTCACGTAGGGCAGCAGAGCGATCTGACGAGCGCGCTTGATGGCCTCGGTCAGCTGGCGCTGATGCATGGCGCAGGTCCCGGTGGTCCGGCGGGGCAGGATCTTGCTCCGCTCAGAGATGAAGCGGCGCAGCTTGGCGGCGTCCTTGTAGTCGATGTGCTCGCACTTATCGACGCAGAACTGGCAAACCTTCTTCCGCTTCCGGGGAGCGGCGGGACGAGCGGGTCTATTTTCACGTTCCATAGCCATGGTTACTATCCTCCTGTTAGAATATCGGCAGCGAAGCCGTTAAAAGTCAGAGCACTGGTGGATCAAAACGGCAGGTCGCCGTCCTGGTCGTCGATCTCGGCGAAGCCGCCCACATCGTGGGTGGGCGCGCCGTAGGCGGGGGCAGAGCCGTAGCCGCCCTGGTTCCCGCCATAAGCGGGGGCGGAGCCGTAGGCGGGAGCGCCGTAGCCATCGCTGTCCCGCTTGCTGTCGCCGAAGTAGACGTTGTCCGCCACCACCTCGGCGGTGCGGCGGTTGTTGCCGTCCCGATCCTTCCACTCGCGGATCTGGAGCCGGCCCTCGGCCACGGCCATGCGGCCCTTGGTGAAATACTTGCAGACAAACTCAGCCGTCTGTCTCCAGGCCACCACATCGATAAAATCCGTGCTCTTTTCGCCGGAGTCGCGGCTCTTGAAGTCGCGGTCAACGGCGAGGGTGAAGGACGTCACGGCGATACCGGACTGGGTAGTCCGCAGCTCCGGGTCGCGGACGAGACGCCCCATAATGATAATGCGGTTCAGCATTGTTGTTCCCCCTTACTCGCCCTTGCAGACGATGATGGAACGCATGATGCCGTCAGTGATCCCCAGGATACGATCCAGCTCCTTGGGGAACGCGGGCTCGCTGGTGAAGGACATCAGGACATAGTAGCCCTCGGTCTTGTAGTCGATGGCGTAGGCCAGCTTGCGCTTGCCCCACTCCTCGACCTCCACGGCGGAGCAGTTGTGCTCCTCGGCAAGGGACTTGAACTTCGCCACAGTAGCGGCGATAGCCTCCTCACCCAGTGCGGGGTCGATGATGTACACGACCTCATAGTTAGCGGAAATCTTAGCCATGTTTTGCACCTCCTTTTGGACGAATGGCCCCCACTCTCCGGTGGGAGCAAGGATATGCCTGCAAATTGCAAGCCCTATTATTATATCTATTCTCCCGGAAATGTCAAGTCTTTTTTGAAAAAAGTGCAAAAAAAGCGTCGCAGCTCCGCTGCGGCGCGATATTGTCCGTCCGATCCGTTCTACCGGCGGCGGGGGAGGACCCCCGTCCGGGGCAGCAGCTCCAACAGGAGCATCCCCAGCACATAGCACACCACCAGCTCCCCCAGGGCCACAGTCCCGCCGTTGAACAGGAAGGCCGTCAAGAACCCGGGACCGAAGCCCGTCTGATACCAGGCCAGCAGCCCGCCCACGATCAGGCCGTTGCACAGCACCGGCGGCAGGGGGGCCAGCCACTTGCTGGGACACCGGGCCGTGAGCAGCCCCGCCAGCAGCGTGGCCAGAGAGCCGAAGATCAGATCCGGCAGGCCGTAGGGGCTCAGCAAATTGGAGACGATGCATCCCACAAAGAGGCCCCAGGTGGTGACCGGGCTCAGAAAGGGCAGCACAGTCAGCGCCTCGGCGAACCGGAACTGTACCGGGCCGTAGGTCAGGCCAAAGATGTTGCCGAAATAGCTGAGGACCACATACAGCGCGCCCACAAGGGCGGCGACGGTGAGCTGGCGGGTAGAAGTGTGTTTCATTTGGTTGTACCTCCATTTTTTGTTTAGAGAACGGTCCCCCCGGGCCGCCATGCCCGAAGCGCCGAACGAACGCGGCGGAAATACTTCCGCCGCGCTTGGACTGGGTGTGGAAACCAGTCGGAGATATCATAGCACATCTTTTGCAGTGTGTAAAGGTAAAATTTTGGCGCTGCCGATCGCCAAGACGAAAGGGATGGTCCCCGGCCTCCATTTCATCCGAAGGGCAACCCTTCTTTCTCCCACAAGCAAAAGGAAACCCCGGAAAACCGAAGTTTTCCGGGGTAGCTGATAACAAGATTAGCGCTTGCTGAACTGGGGAGCGCGGCGGGCGGCCTTCAGACCGTACT
>CAUWCX010000027.1:0-30114 GCA_963557105.1 uncultured Oscillospiraceae bacterium | reverse complement strand
AAAGTGTCCCCTTCCTAAGTGCCCCTTTGGTTACTTTCCCGGCAAGGGGAAAGTAGCCCGGGGCGTGGGGCCGGAGGCCCCACATGGTTGAGGACAAACGATTTTTCGTCCCCACCCGCCCGGCGAAAGGCGAATCAAATCGCAGCCCCCCAAAACTCCCCCGCCGCCGGAGGCGGCAAAACAGAAACAGAGGAGGCGACCGCCAATGAACGGAAAACTCCACATCTACTGCGGCGACGGCAAGGGCAAGACCACCGCCGCCATGGGCCTGGCCCTGCGGGCGGCGGGCAGCGGGAAAACCGTATGGATCGCACAACTGCTGAAGGACGGGACCTCCGCCGAGCTGGCGGCCCTGGCCGGGGTGCCGGGGGTGCAGATCATCCCCCAGACCCGGCGCTTCGGCTTTATCTGGACCCTCACGGCGGAGGAGAAGGCGGAGGCCAGGGACTACTACAGCGGCCTTCTGGAGGCGGCCTTCTCCCGGGCGGAGGGGGAGGGTCTGCTGGTGGTGGATGAGGCCCTGGGGGCCGTCAACACCGGCATGGTGGACCTTGACCGCCTGCTGACCCTGCTGGACCGCCGTCCGGCGGGGCTGGAGGTGGTGCTCACGGGCCGCGATCCCGCCCAGTCCCTGCTGGACCGGGCGGACTATGTGACAGAGATGAAAAAAGTGAAGCATCCCTTTGACCAGGGCCTTCCCGCCCGGCGGGGGATCGAATATTAAGGACAAAGAGAGGATCAGCTATGCGTGCATATGAGCGATTCCTGCGGTACGCCGCAGTGTACACCCAGTCCGCTGAGGGCACCGGCACCAGCCCCAGCACCCCCCAGCAGTGGGACCTGGCCAACCTCCTGGCGGAGGAGATGGCGGCCCTGGGGCTGGAAAATGTGGGGGTCAGCCAGTTCGGCGTGGTGACGGGCTTCCTGCCCGCCACGCCGGGGTGTGAGAACGCCCCGGCCCTGGGCTTCCTGGCCCACATGGACACCGCCCCCGCCTTCACCGGAAAGGACGTCCACCCCGTCCTCCGCCAGAACTACGACGGCGGCGACGTGGTCCTGCCCAAGGAGGGCCGGGTCATCCGCAGGGCGGATTTCCCCTTCCTGGCGGAGCTGAAGGGCCGCACCCTCATCACCGCCGACGGCTCCACCCTTCTGGGGGCGGACGACAAGGCGGGCATTGCGGAGATCATGACCCTGTGCCAGGAGCTGCTGGAGAAGAAGCTGCCCCACGGCCGGATCTGCGTGGCCTTCACCCCCGACGAGGAGATCGGTGAGGGGCCGGACCACTTCGACGTCCCCGCCTTTGGGGCAAAGTACGCCTACACCGTGGACGGCGGCGCGGAGGGGGAGATCGAGTACGAGAACTTCAACGCCGCCTCCGCCGTCATCGACATCACCGGCGTCTCCGTCCACCCCGGCTCCGCCAAGGACGCCATGGAGAACGCCCTGCTCATCGCCATGGAGCTCAATGGCCGGCTCCCCGCCGACGCTATCCCCGCCCGCACGGAGGGCTACCAGGGCTTCTTCCACCTGGATGAGATGAAGGGCGATGTGGCCTCCGCCCGGATGGTCTACATCATCCGGGACCACGACATGGAGAAGTTCACCGCCAAGAAGGCCCTGATGGAGGAGGCCGTCCAGGCGGTGCAGGCGGCCCACCCCAAGGCGGAGGTCCGGCTGACCATGAAGGACAGCTACTACAACATGGTGGGCCAGCTGGCGGACTGTATGCACCTGGTGGAGAATGCCCGCCAGGCCGCCCGTCAGGCGGGCGTGGAGCCCGTCACCAAGCCCATCCGGGGCGGCACGGACGGGGCGCGGCTGTCCTTTATGGGCCTGCCCTGCCCCAACCTGGGCACCGGCGGGCACAACTACCACGGCCCCCTGGAGTGCGTCACTGTGGAGGGTATGGACCATGTGGTGGAGATCCTGAAGAACATCGTGGCCATCTACGCAAAATAAGCGAAACGCAAAACGCCTGGGCGTACCAATTGGTGCGTCCAGGCGTTCCTGCGTTGATGGGAATGTTACAGGAGCCCCTCCTGCCGGAGGGAGACGAAGTCGTCGTCGGCCACGATGATGTGGTCCGCCAGCTGGATGCCCACGGTGTCCAGGGCGTCCCGGATCTGGATGGTGGCGATCTTGTCCTCGTGGGAGGGCAGGGCCAGGCCGCTGGGGTGGTTGTGGGCCAGGGCCACCAGCACCGCGTTGTCCCGCAGGGCGTTTTCCACAATGCGGCGGAGATTCAGCCCCACGCTGGCAATATCCCCCTGGCAGACCTTGCGGCAGGAGAGGAGCTTGCCCTTGGCGTCCAGGCAGACCTGGTACATGACCTCCTCGGTCCAGCCCGTGAGCTGGGTGACAAAGAACGCGCCCAGCCGCTCGCAGGTGTCCAGAATAGTCCCCTGGGCGGCGGACAGCTTGGCCCGGCGGTTCAGCTGGGGGATGAGCTTGATGAGGACGGCGGCGGAGGGCCCCATTCCGGGGACCTGCTCCAGCTCCTCCAGAGGGGCGTTCAGCACCCGGTCCAGGCTGCCGAACCGCTCCATGAGGGCATGGGCCATGGGATTGGTGTCCTGGCGGGGGATGGCGTAGAAGAGCAGCAGCTCCAGCAGCTCGTGGTCCGCAAAGGGCTCGGCCCCGTGGTCCCGAAACTGGGCGCGCTTCCGCTCCCGGTGGCCGCTGTGGATGCCCATGGCACCGCCTCCCTCCGCACAAGAACTTTTTTCCATTCTACCACAGAAGCCCCTCGCCCACAAGGGCGGAAAATCCGGTTTTCCAGCGGGGGAGGGGGAAAAGAAAAAAGGAAGCACCAGCCGTTGGCTGGTGCTTCTTTTGGCAGCGGGAGAAGGATTCGAACCCTCACATACAGAGTCAGAGTCTGCTGTGCTACCCTTACACAATCCCGCTATGTTCACTTGTCGTTTCGCTCATCGGCAGCGAACAAATTGTATTATACGCAATCTGCGAAAAAAGTCAAGAGGTTTTTTCAAAAAAACCAAAAAAATTTTTGCGGGGCTTTGGCGAAGAAAAAACTTTTCGGGAAATTGCCGCTATCCATTGACTTTTTCGGCAAAGCGGCTATAATCTAATATATCATATTACGTTAGGCGGTTTTGACCATGACATATAAACTGATTGGCGACAGCTGCACAGACCTCACCCCGGAGATGCTGAAAAACCCCCATATGGTGAAGGTCCCTCTGAGCATTCAGGTGGGGCCGGAGACGATCCTGGACGACGAGAACTTTGACCAGGGGGCCCTTCTGCAGAAGATGCGGGCCTACCCCGACGCCCCCAAGACGGCCTGCCCCTCGCCGTCCCAGTATATGGAGCAGTTCCTTGCAGAGGGGAACAACTATGTGGTCACCCTCTCTGCCCCCCTCTCCGGTTCCTACAATGCCGCCATGCAGGCCCGGGCCCTCTACCTGGAGGAGCACCCCGACGCCCACATCCATGTGTTCAACTCCCGCTCCGCCTCCGCGGGACAGGTGCTGATCGCACAGCTGGTCTGCCAGCTGGCGGAGCAAGGTCTGCCCTTTGCCCAGGTGGTGGAGCAGGTGGAGGCCTTTATTGACCGAATGAAACTGACCTTTGTTCTGGAGAATCTGGAAAACCTGCGGAAGAACGGCCGGCTGACCAAGGTGCAGTGCCTGGTCACCGGGGCCCTGCGGGTAAAGCTCCTCATGGGCGCAACCTCGGAGGGGGAGATCGAGAAGCTGGGCCAGGGCCTTTCCACCCGCCAGACCCTGGTGCGGATGGTCTCCCGCATGGCGGAGGACCCGGACCATGTGGGCCGCCGGCTGGCCATTGCCCACTGCAACTGCCCCGATCGGGCGGAGTACGTCCGGGAGCTGGCGGAGAAAAAGTGCCAGTTCAGCGAGATCTTCGCCGTCTCCACCGGCGGTATCTCCACCGTCTATGCCAACGACGGGGGGATCATCACGGCATATTGATGGCAAACGGAAAATCGGAATAGAGACAACAGCAGCCGCGGGACCGGAAAACCGGTCCCGCGGCTGCTTGCGCCTAGGGGAGGAGATCTTCGGTCAGATCCGCTGCCAGCTGGGGGAGCAGAAGCTCCTGGTAGCCGGCCATGCCCCCCTGCGCTACCGCCTGGGCGGTAGCGGCCAGCGCGGTGGCAGAGCAGCCTCTGAGCAGGGCAAGGCTGGCATCGCTCAGGGGCTGTGCCGAGCGGCACCGGTCGTAATCCCGGGGGGCCATGTGCCAGGGGATCAAAAGATGGGGATATCTGGCGGAGAGCTGCGCTGCAATGGACAGGCCGCGGCCGTCAAAATCCCCGGAGTAGAACAGCGTTGTTCCACTGGCGGCCAGGAGATCCAGCAGGCGCAGGGCCGCCACAGAGGGCTGCCCTGAGGTGCACAGCAGGGGGGAGTGGAATTCTGCTGCCCGGTCACAGAGCTGGGCGAAGACCATCTCGTTTTCCACAATGTAAACCCGTCCAGAGGGACTGGCGGCCCCTGTCAGCCTGGACAGACTGGCTAGGGACAGGGTACATAGCTCCCGCTGCTGGCGCAGAAGCTGATAGGCGGGATGCTCGGCTGCCCCTACAGAGAGGATCAGCCCCACCTGGGTCACCAGGCTGGAGATACTGTCGCAGAGAATGCCGTTTTCATAGTAGAGGTCGTCCCGCTGCTCGGTGCTCTCTGCCCGCTCACGGCCCTGGCGGAAGGCCAACATCTGTAGGAAGAGCTTTCCGCAGAGGGTCCCGCTGTCCAGGGCGTGGGGATCGCCGGTGGCGCCGGCGCTGAGCACAGCCAGCCGCACGGGTTCGTTGATTTTCTCCAGTCGGTCCATGCACTGGCAGGCCCGCAGCAGGCTCTGGGCTGCGCCTGAAGGATCTCTGGCGGCCTCCCGGCGGAAAAGACTGCCGCCCTGGTCCTCTGCCAGCGCTTGTAGCCAGCGGCGGCTGGTGCTCCCGGAGACGGCTGCTGCGGTTTGCTCCAGCAGGGCGGAGACACAGCTGTCCAGATCTGCCCGGGTTTCCTTGCTGGTTTTGATCGCTTCGCCGAAGTACGCCTCCAAGACAGCCTTCAGACATACCCCTTGAAATCGTGTCTCCTGGAGGGCGGCCTCGATCTGTGCCGCCTGGAGCTGCAGCGGGGGAGAGAAGGGGCGGCCCAGAAGCAGCCGGGCGGCCTCGCACTCCTCGGGGGAGGCGTCTTGCAGCCGAATCGTCCCCGTAGCACGGCCATAGCGCTGAAATTTCTGCCGCAGGGCGGCCAGTATCCGGTGGTACCCCGGATGGCTGCGAAAATAGTCTGCGCAGGCCAAAGTTTTGTCCGTCATTTTTCGCTGTCCTCCAGGGTCCTCTGCGTGCCGTTCCAGTGGTAGTGCAGGATGGTGACCACCGGCGCTCCGGCGGGGTGGTGCATCTCCGCAATATCCAGGTCCTCCACGCAGGCATAGCACCCCCAGAGGATCTGGGAGTTGATGATGTAGTCAAAGTCCAGCTGGCCCATGAGCACGAACATGGCACTGATGTTCTGGTCATCCACACCGGCAAAGGCCTCGTCCAGGGCCAGCAGCCGGGGGCAGGCGTCCCCACCCTTCAAGTATTGGGCGGAGACGGAGGCGAAGAGGGGGACATACATGGCCATGGCCTTCTCGCCACCGCTGAAACGGTTGAAGGCCCGGTCCGTCAGCTCCCGCTTTATGCCGTCCTCCCGCTGGAAAAACAGGCGGAACTCATACCAGCTGCGGTAGTCCAGTACGCCGCGGATCAGATCGGCGTAGTTGGGGGTGAGCCCCTGGATGCGGGCCTCCTCCCGAGCGCGCTTGACCCGGCTGCGGAAGTGGCCGGAGACCCGCTGGCTGTCCTCCGGGGTCAGCAGGGCCCGGTCCTTGTTCAGCAGGGTGACCAGCTGGGCGGTGTCCAGTTCTCCGCTGCCCTCAGCCTTTTTCTCCCGCCAGTCCAGGCTGAAGTGCAGGCCCATGGAGGTGGTCAGCCCAGACATCAGCGCGGACATACTCTGGGTCCACTGTGCGCTCTCCGTGATGCGGGCGCGGAGGGTCTGGCTGATGGTCTCAACCAGGATATTCTCAAACAGCTCCCGGTCCCTGTCCTCCAGCAGTGCGCCGGTGGTGTCAATATCTGTCTGAAGGGACTGGATAAAGGCGGATAGGGGGAGCTCCTGTCCATTCTTTTTCAGGAGGATCACATACCGCTGCCGCAGCTGTCCCGCCTGGCTGGGGGCGTCAAAGACCAGACGGATCTCCGGGTGGTAGCTGGACAGGTTGCTGCGCAGCTTCTGGTAGTTGCCGGAGAGCATATTGCCCATGGACTCCGGGGTGCGCTCCCGGTCGGCGGCGGGAATGGCGCTGACGGCATCCTGGGCCAGATCGGCCAAGCCCCTGTCCGGGGCGAGGGGGAGAAGACCCAGGTCCAGCTCCTCCCGCAGATAGTTCTCCAGGTCCTGCTCGCAGATCACCGCGTCAGTCAGGGCCTGCTTCCGCCGCTGCAGGGTCTCGCCGGAGCTGCGGATCTGCTCTGCCAGAAGGGTGCACCGTCTGTCCGATTCCCGGTTCTCCCGATCCTGGAGCTGGATCTCCTGGTCCAGCTCCGCCAGACGGTGGGAGCGGGCCAGGTTTTCCGGGCGATCCAGGTAGGCCTGCAGTTCAGCGGCGCCGGCCTTTCGGGCGGAGATTATCTGCTGAAGCTGGCTGTTGGCAGTTTGCTTATCTGCCGCCTGGTCCAGCTGCTCGTCGATCATCTCCTGCTGATTGCCTATGGTCCGCAGGGTATAGTCCAGTCTCTGGCGGAGATGGCTCAGCTCCCCCAGGATCTCCCGGTAGACGGCGGCGGCTGACTGGGCCTCCTCGTAGGCGTCGGCGGTCCGGGCGTAGGGTAATCCGGCGCTGCTGGTGATGCACGCCTGCTCCAGGGCGGCCCAGCTCCGCTTGGCCGACTGTGCCTCGCTCCGGCAGCCCGTCCGCTTCTCCTCCGCCTGGGCAAGGGACTGCTGGGCGCACCGCATCTGGTCCAGGGCGTGATCCAGCGCCTCCGCCGTGGGCATCTGGGCCCGCTCCTCCGCCAGCTGCTCCAGGTGCAGGCCGCAGCGGGCCTCCTCCTCCTGGGCGGCTTGTACCTGGTCCTCCAGATGCTCCAGCTGTGCCTCCAGATCCTGGATCTGGCGCTGTCGGTTGGCTTCCCGGGCGGCGGCGCCCACAAAACCGGCGGTTTCCCTGGTGCGGCTGTGCCCCCGGAGCATACCGGAGCGAAAGCGTCCATCCGGCAGCAGGGCAGTCTCGGCAGTGAGATCGGTGCGGGAGATACTCCGCAGACAGGCGGCGGCCGCCTGGGGAAAGCGACCGGCGGGGTCCGGGATCAGGGCGGTGATGGGATCGTCCACCGCCGGGCCGGGGAGCAGAAAGCAGTCGGGGAACTCCGACAGAAGTGCCTGCACCGCCGGCAGGTGCTCCTCCGGCACGACCAGGGCATCCAGCAGTCCGGCATCCAGCAGCTGGGCCTCCAGCAGGTCCCGATCCGCCTGGGGCAGATCCGGGGCAAAGTCCAGCAGCTGGTACAGGGGGGCACAGGGGATGTTCTGCATGGCCAGTTGCAGCCGGGTGGCGGCGGTCTGCTCTCGCCGGGGCGGGATGGGCTCCGGCTGGCGCTTTACCTGCTGTAACAGGCGGTTGAGGGTATCCCGCTCCTGCTGGAGACGGGACAGCGCGGATTCCGCCCGAAGCTGGTCTGTGCGGAGGGCGGACTCCGCCTGCCGGGCGCACTGATCCATGCAGTCGCGGATGGGGCTCCAATCCGCCGGACCGCTGTAGGCGGTCAAGGCCCGACGGATATCCAGCCAGATGGTCTGGGGGATATTCAGCCGGACATTGGCCTCCTGACGGCGGGTAAACGCCTCCAGCAGCAGGTCCCGGGCCTCCTGCTCCTGCGCCTGAGCGTCCCGAAGGGCGGCTGCGGTGGCGTTCACCTCAGCCTCCGCCTGGTCCAGGGCCAGGCAGGCATTGTCGTAGACCGTCCGGGCAGCCTCTGCCTGTTGCAGACAGCGCAGCGTCGCACTGATCTGTTCCTCCCGCTGCCGCAGGGCGGCGAACAGAGGCTTGGCGTCCTCCACCGGCCGCTCCGCCTGGAGGCCGCGGACATACTGCTGGTGGGCGTCCCCCAGGGCGAGCAGAGCGTTTTCCCTGCTGAGTTCCCTTAGGGCCTGCCGAAGGCCGGCGCGGTCATCCTCGGCGTCCGCAGTGAGCTGCCGCAGCTCTGTCTCCCGGCGGCGGATGGCGTCCTCGGTGTCCTGGAGGGTCTGGGCACCCTGGGCAAGCTGTGTCTCCAGCTGGGCGCATTCCTCCCGGATGGACCGGAGCTGGGCCTGCTTGGCGGACAGGTCGTCCTCCCCCATGGCCAGGCGCTGAGCGTTGGCCTGGGCCAGACGCTGGGCGGAGAGGGTACGGCTGGCCTCCGCCTCCGTCAGCTGCTGAGCCAGATCTGCGCCCCGGGCCTCCTCGTCTTGTAGATGCTGCCGCAAAACATTGCTCCTGTTCTTGGCTTCCAGATAGGCGCTGCTTTTGCGGCCAAGGATAAACTGGTTATACCGGGTGTACTCACGGTGGATACTCCTGGCGTCCAGAATGGTGGCACGGTAGCTGCTGAGCGTCTCCTCCAGGCTGTCCATCTGCTCCATGGTGTTGACCATGGCGGAGAGATCGTCATCCGTCAGCACCTGGAGCGATTGGTTCAGCAGCTTTTTTACCTCGGTGGGGCGAAAATCCTTGGACAGCTTTGGCGCCCGCACCAGAATAAGCAGCTGCACCAGCTGATCATACTGCCGGATGTCCCGGAAGCCGAAGATCTGGGCGTTGACCAGTTCCTTGTATCTGCTTTGGCTCTCCGCCCAGCAGTCCGGGTCGTTGATGAGGCTGCGGAGCTTCTGCTTACTGAGGGGGAGGTTCTGCTTTCCCACAGACTCGTACAGCAGCAGTCCCTCCGGTCCGATCCGGCGGCCGTCCCGGAGACAGAAGCCCCAGAAGTCGATCCCCTTTCCCCGCTGGGCCCGCATACCAACGCCGATGGTGCGGTACTCCGCTGTGTCGCCCTTGCGAAATTCCAGGTACAGGTAGCCTGTGGACTCCTCCCGCTGGTCGTCCCCCAGAAGATAATATTCCATTTTGCGGTCGCGGGAGCCAAAGGGGTCCAGCCGCTCTGGGCGGCGGTCGCCGTCCAGAATGAAGGGGATAAAGCTCTGGGTGGTGATGGATTTTCCGGCGGCATTGCTGCCGCGCAGCAGAATGTGGCCATTGTGCAGGGGGAATTCCTCCTGGTCATACAGCCAGAAGTTGAGAAATCCCAACTTATTCATCTTCCAGCGGGCCATGATCGTCCTCCTTGTTCAGTTCATTCCGGTAGGTGTCGGGGTACTTTCCAACCAGCTTACCCACGGCGGGGAGCAGCAGGATATCTTCTCCGGTATCCTCCAGCAGCATCCATCCCGCCATGTAGGCGGTCATCTCCTGGACTACCCTGTCCAGGGACATGGCCCGCAGCTGTGCGCCCCAGCCGTTTCCCCATCGCTCCCGGCAGCGCTGCACCTCCCGGCGGAAGTCCCGGCGGCTCAGCACTACCGTGTCGTCTCCCTGACGGGGATAGGTGCCCAGGCGGATCTCCTCCCGGAGCTGGCCGCACAGCAGAAGGGCGGCGTCGGACATAGCGCGGGAGCCGGGGTACACTGCGCCGCAGCGCTCCCCCTCGGACAGCAGAAAGAACGCCCCGTTGCGGTGGACCTGGAGCTCGCCGTCCAGAGCGCTGTCCAGGCTGGAGCCCATGAGCCGCCATTGGTTTTTGACATATTCGTAGTCCTCGCTGTCGCCATCTGTCCAGTAGAGACCGGGGGAGAGGGTCAGCTGCTGATAGGCCCGATGGCGGCGGCAATCCGTATCATTCCCGGTCCAAGAGAATGCCTCAAAGTCCGCAATGGACCGGCAGCACAGGATATCCCGGCCAAAGTGGACGGGAAAGTGGCGGGACAGACCGGTGTTCTCGTAGAGGACCTCCTGGTCCTGGTTGCTGCTGAATCCGGCGCTGCTGCCGTCATAGACGGCAATCAGCCCCGTTTCCTGGGCGTACTGGAGGACGCGGACAAGGGCCTTGCGGTGGATGAACTGGGTCCAGTCCACCGGCTTGATCTCCGACAAAAAGCTCTCCAGCGCCTGGGTCAGGGTGGACAGAAGAAAGGGGGCGCCGTTGTCCAGATCTGCCAGGAACAGCAGCAGCGCACACAGCAGACAGTAATCCAGCGGCTCTTGAAACTGGCTGATCCCCATCCAGGGCTGTGCCCGTGGGGGAACCTTCTCCAGCTTGATCACAGATGAGTTGACGATCAGATTCCAGCCCAGCAGGTCGCTGATCAGGCGGCGGCACGATGGGATGGCCCGCTTTACGGCGAAGTACAGCTCCGGGTCCTCCTCCCGGGTGATCCAGAAGCGGTCCAGCAGGGTGCGAAACTCATTCATGTCCATCCTCCTCAAAGAGCAGTACGCAGTCCGGCATGGTGAGGACTCCGTCGGTGCAGTGCAGCAGACAGGTCTGTCCCTCACGCTTCTGTAGGGTATAGGATTGCCCGTATTGCGTTCGTCCCCGGTGGTCCGGGCTGAGGTTTGCGGCGGCTACCCAGGAGAGAAAGATACCCCGGACCTGGGGAGAGACCGGGGAGGACAGGGCCGAGAAGTCCAGCCGGCCATCCCGCAGGTGGGACAGCACCTCCCGACGGAGGGCCTGCTCCGCTGCCAGGATCTGCTTGCGCTGGGCGGCCTTTTCTGCAGACTTGTCCGCAAAGCCTGTCCGGTCCAGGCGGGGCTTATAGGACCTTGTCCTGGGCTGTAGGGCATACTGCACCGGCGGCTCCTCGTAGACGCTCAGATCCGTCCGCTCTGTCTCCCGGTCCATGGTATAGGAGAAATGGCGCACCTGCTGTACGCCGAAGGCCAGGGCGGAGAGTCGGTGGGCATCCTCTACGCGGGAGAAACCGGCGAAGAGGGTGAGCAGATGGTGCAGCTCCGCCTTGTTGCTGACGCCCATGTTCTCCATCTGAACCAGCAGGGCGGCATTCTGTACGGTTCGGCGGATGACCTCGTTGGTGACATTCAGCACCTGCCGTGCGGTGGGGTCTTCCCCGGTGAACCACTGGGAAAGGGACTGCCACATGCCCCAGCAACGCTCCCGCAGGGCATCTTGCCAGCCTGGGGGCTGCTCCCACTGGGGCCGCGGGATCTCCAGTTCGCTGCGCTGGACCAGGTCCAGGATGTGCGCGGTCTGCTGGGGGGAGAACTGCTCCAGCTGGACGCCGATCTGGATGGCGCTGCGCTGAAGATCCTGAATAAATTCCTCCAGATAGCGGACCAGATTTTGCTTGTAGACGATGAAATCCATGGATTTCATCTGCATCTCCATGCTGGGACCGTAGAATTCACGGAGATAGTCCTGGTGGTTTTGGCTCAGCCGCTGGAAGTCCTCCTGCAGATCCTCCCACCAGGCGTGGACCTCCCGCAGGGGCAGCTCGTCAAGGTGTTCTGCCCGGCGAAGATCCTCCCGGATGCGGCGAAAGGGGCTGGCTGAGAGTCCGGCGGTCCGGGTGGAGAGATTTTCCAGGGTGAGGGTCATCCGCTCCACCGCTAGGGCGGTTTGGCTCATCATGTACTGAAACTGCCGGTTTTTGAACTCTGCGATGGTGCGGGGCTTACGGGGATCCTGAATGGGGGTGAGGTTTCGCCATTTGACCAGCTGCTGCAGATCCAGCGCCAGCTGCTCCGGGGAATACTGGGCAAAGGGAGGCAGCTGCCGCAGCAGGGTCAGCACTTCGTCCCGGTCCATCTGGTAGTGCATCTTCTGATGCTCCAGATAAAATAGGCGCATAACGGCGCGGTAGACGGTGTAGTTGTCCGCTGAGAGGTAGCGGGTCTCCGGGACGCTCTCCAAGAAATCGGCTTGCAGCATAGCATATCGTCCTTTACCAGAAGATGATAGTATGATTATACAACGGCTGTTCGATTGTTGCAAGAAGTACCGGTGTATTCCCGGGAGATTTTGGTATAGTTTGACAAAAATTGCCGCTCCCGGTCAGGGGAGCGGCTGCTTGCGCTTCCAGGCAATTCCCTCAGCGCTGGGCCTGGGCGCGGATCAAATTTTTGTAGAAGTCCACCGCCCCGGGGAGGCAGTTGGTCTGGATGTTCTCGTTGAGGCCGTGCATCCCCTTGAGCTGCTCCGGGCCGAAGACCACGGGGACGAAGCGGATGCAGTTGGGGCAGATCTCCTGGTAGAAGCTGGCGTCCGTGGCGCCGGTGACCACATAGGGGCAGCTGGGCAGGCCGGGGAAAGTCTGGGCAATGACCTGCTCCATCTGGCGGAAGGCGTCGCCGTGGATGTCCACCGGGGGCGTGTAGTCGCTGGCGTGGAGGATCTCCATCTCCAGGCCGTGCTTCTCCGCCAGCTGGCGGACGATGGCCAGGCTCTCCTCCGCCCCCTGGTGGGGGATAAAGCGCAGGTTGGCGCAGAGGGTGGCCTCCTGGGGGATGACATTGCAGGCGTCGGAGCCGGACTGCATGGTGAAGGCCATGGTGGTCTGCAGCATAGCCGCCGCCTGGGCGGACATGGCGGGCATGACGCGCTTGACCACCGGGCCGAAGAGCCACAGGTTGCCCATGACCAGCCGCAGGCCGAAGGGGGCGTAGGGGGCCAGCCGGCCGAACATGGCCGTGACCTCCGGCAGGAACTTCTTGCGGAAGGGGGAGGAGGTCTCCACCTCCTGGACGAAGGCAGCCAGCCGGGGGATGGGGGAGTTCTTGGCCGGGGCGCTGGCGTGGCCGCCGGCGCTGCGGGCGGTGAAGCGCACGTCCGCCTTCCCCTTCTCAAAGACGCCCACCATGGCGAAGTTGCCCTTGATCCCGGCCATGGGGTCGGCGATAATGCCGCCGCCCTCGTCGCAGACCAGGAAGGGCTGTACCCCCCGGCGCTTGAGCTCGGCCACCAGCTTGGGGGCGCCGTCTCCGGCCCACTCCTCCGTGCAGGAGGAGGCCAGGTACACATCCTGGGCGGGGACATACCCCTCCGCCAGCAGTTCCTCCGCCGCCTGGAAAAAGGCCATAAGGGAGGCCTTGGTGTCCGCGGCGCCCCGGCCCCAGACCCGGCCCTCGGCAATGTCCCCGGAGAAGGGGCCGTGGACCCACTGGCCCTCCGCCGGCACCACATCCTGGTGGCTCATGAGGACGATGGGGGCATCACTGGACCGGCCGGGCCAGCGGAAGAGCAGGTTGCCGTCGATGTCCGTCTTCTCCAGGTGCTGGTGGACCAGGGGGAACAGCTCCTCCAGCTGCCGGTGGAAGGCGCGGAACCGCTCCGGCTCCGCCACGTTGGCGTGGGAGGTGGTGTCGCACTGGATCATCCGGGACAGCTTCTCCGCGCAGGCCTGCTCCCGGTCCGCCGGAGGGGCGGGGACATACCCGGACCGCTTCGGCGGGGTCAGGAGGGTGCGCAGCAGCGCAGCGGACGCCGCCGCCGCAGGGATCAGGGCCAGACCGGCCAGGACTGTTTTCGCTTTCATCTTATTTTTCCGCCTTTCTGTGGTGATAGAAGAACCAGGTGATGCCAATGGACAGGGCCCCGCTGGGGATCACCATGAAGCTGGTGGAGCCGGTGAGGGCGGGGACCAGGGTGAACAGCAGGCCCATGACCACCAGCGGGGCGGCGGCGATCTTCATGCTGCCCCGGAAGTAGCGGTAGGCCATGGCGCCGAACAGCGCCGGGACCACGTTGGCGAAGGCGGGCTGCAGGGCCGGGCTCTGCAGGATGGGCTGCAGAGGCACCAGCAGCAGCACCCCCAGGGCCAGCACCAGGATGGTCACCAGGGAGGAGGTGGCAATGGAGAGGGTGGAGATCACCTCGTTCTCCGGGGTGCCGGTCTTGGCCCCCACCAGGTCCCGGGCGCTCATGGCGCAGGGGATCTTCATGTTGATGAGGTTGCCGGTGATAAAGGCCAGGTAGCCGCCGCCGGCCCCCAGCATGGGGGTGTAGATGAGGAACTCCGCCACACTGCTGACGGTCCACACCAGCCCCACGGAGAGGAAGCCCCGGGCCACGGCGCCGATGTCCGGCATGGCCCCCAGGTAGAGCCCCAGGGCAAAGGGGGCGCCCACCAGCAGCACCAGGGTCACAGCGCTGACGATCCGGCCCAGGGTGTGGGTCCGGGCGTTATAGGCCGCAAAATAGGTCGTTTTTTCGTCCATGGTTGTCCTCCTTTAACCCAGCAGGTGGACCAGAACTGCGGCCCCCATGCCCAGGATCATGCTCCCGGCGATGGAGAAGCTCTCCAGCCACACCATACCCTTTTTCTCCGAGAGGTGGAGAAAGCCCGCCATGACCAGCCCGGACACCGCCGCCACCAGCAGGGGCGTCCAGTCCCCGGAGAAGGTGAACAGGCCGTTGCCGGAGATGAACTCCCCCAGATAGCTGCCGATGTAGGCGCAGATCAGGCCGATGAACATGGCGGTCATGGCCCGGTCGCCGAAGCCCCCGGCGGCGGAGGCGGTCCCGCCGCCCTGGAGACGGCCCAGATACCGCTTGTTGAAGAAGATGGACAGTACCATGCCCCACATGATGCACACGCTCATGAGCAGGGCGATGGTGGTGAAGCCCTGGGCGGTCATCTCCGCGGCGGAGAGGCTGCGCAGCCCCACCTGCTCGGCGGCGGCCTGGGCCACCTGGGTCTCGTAGTGCAGGGCCCCGATCACCGACAGGCGCAGCCAGGGCCAGGGGGTGCCCAGACTGCCGGACAGGGCGATGACCCCCAGCAGGATGCCCACGCTGGGCAGCAGGGAGAAGGTGGCGCTGGCGGTGATGACCCGCCGCAGCTTCACCCGGTCCATGCCCAGGGCCAGACCCGCCCGCCAGGCCCGCACCATAAACACCACGCAGACCACCGCCACGAAGGCGATGATCCCGCCGCAGACGGCATAGACAACGGGGCTGTTGAGTTGTGATAGGATCGACATAGCACCCTCCTGTTCGTGTTGATAGGACCAGCGTAACACAGAAAGCCGGGGCCGTCAATGCGGAATAAAATACCCGCGGCAGAAGGGGGCCTTCTGCCGCGGGCGCGGGCGTGGTTTAGTTGTGGTTCTGGGCGTAGGCGGTGACGGCGGCGGCGCCCACCAGCTTCTCCACCTGGCCGTCCCGGCGGATGACGAGGGTGGGGGCCTGGAGGATGCCGTACTGGCGGGCCAGCTCCCGGTGCTCCGCCACATCCATCACTGTGTAGGGCAGCCCAGCTTCATCCAGGGCCTTCTTGGCCACGGGGCAGTTGGGGCAGGTGGCAGTGGTGAAGAGGAACAGCCCGTCCTCCCCCTCCGGGGCCTGGACAGGGGCGGCGGCAGCTTCCTGGGCGGCCCGGTCGCAGAGGCGGCGGCCCTCGATGGTGGAGTTCTCCGGCTGGTACTCCCGGCGGTCGTGGAACTCCTGGACCTTGCCGTCGTTCCAGTTCTGCACCGGGCGGTAGTAGCCGGTGATGCGGCTCCAGACCTCACAGTTCTTGCCGCACTTGGGGCAGGAGAAGTGCTCGCCGGCCAGGTAGCCGTGGTCGGGGCAGATGGAGTAGGTGGGGGACATGGTGTAGTAGGGGAGCTTGAAGTTCTCCGCGATCTTCCGCACCAGGGCGGCGGCGGAGCGCCAATCCGGCAGCTTCTCCCCCAGGAAAGCGTGGAACACGGTGCCGGAGGTGTACAGGGTCTGCAGCTCGTCCTGAATGGCCAGGGCCTCGAAGATATCCTCAGTGTAGCCCACGGGCAGGTGGGAGCTGTTGGTGTAGTAGGGGGTGTCCCCGGGGTTTTTGGCGGCGGTGATGATGTCGGGGTACAGCTCCACATCGTGCTTGGCCAGGCGGTAGGTGGTGGACTCGGCGGGGGTGGCCTCCAGGTTGTAGAGGTCGCCGTACAGCTCCTGGTAGTCGCTGAGCCGCTGGCGCATGTGGTTGAGCACATCCCGGGCGAAGGCCTGGGTCTCCGGGTGGGTCAGATCCTTGCCCAGCCACTTGGCGTTGAGGCCCACCTCGTTCATGCCGATGAGGCCGATGGTGGAGAAGTGGTTGTCGAAGGTGCCCAGGTAGTGCTTGGTGTAGGGGTACAGCCCGGCGTCCATGAGCCGGGTGATGACGGTGCGCTTGGTCTTCAGGGAGCGGGCGGCGATGTCCATCATGTGGTCCAGCCGCTGGTAGAACTCCTCCGGGGTCTTGGACAGGTAGGCGATGCGGGGCAGGTTGATGGTCACCACGCCCACGGAGCCGGTGGACTCACCGGAGCCGAAGTAGCCGCCGGACTTCTTCCGCAGCTCCCGCAGGTCCAGCCGCAGGCGGCAGCACATGCTGCGCACATCGCTGGGCTCCATGTCGGAGTTGATGTAGTTGGAGAAGTAGGGGGTGCCGTACTTGGCGGTCATCTCAAAGAGCAGGCGGTTGTTCTCCGTGTCGCTCCAGTCGAAGTCCTTGGTGATGGAGTAGGTGGGGATGGGGTACTGGAACCCGTGGCCCACGGCGTCCCCCTCGGTCATGATCTCGATGAAGGCCTTGTTGACCATGTCCATCTCTTTTTTACAGTCGCCGTAGGTGAAGTCCTGCTCCTTGCCCCCCACAATGGCCGGCAGGTCCGCCAGATCCCGGGGCACAGTCCAGTCCAGGGTGATGTTGGAGAAGGGGGCCTGGGTGCCCCAGCGGCTGGGGGTGTTGACGCCGTAGATGAAGGACTGGACGCACTGCTTGACCTCCTTGTAGGTCAGGCCGTCCGCCTTGACGAAGGGGGCCAGGTAGGTGTCAAAGGAGGAGAAGGCCTGGGCCCCGGCCCACTCGTTCTGCATGATGCCCAGGAAGTTCACCATCTGGTTGCACAGGGTGGACAGGTGGCTGGCAGGGGCGGAGTTGATCTTGCCGGGGATGCCCAGCCCCTGCTGGATGAGCTGCTTCAGGCTCCACCCGGCGCAGTAGCCCGTGAGCATGGACAGGTCGTGGAGGTGCAGGTCACCGCTCTTGTGGGCCTTGGCGATCTCCTCGTCATAGATCTCGCTGAGCCAGTAGTTGGCGGTGATGGCCCCGGAGTTGGACAGGATCAGGCCGCCCACGGAGTAGGTGACGGTGGAGTTCTCCTTCACCCGCCAGTCGTTGATTTTCACATAGTTGTCCACCAGCTCCTTGTAGTCCAGCATGGTGGAGCCCAGGTTGCGGATCTTCTCCCGCTGCTTGCGGTAGAGGATGTAGGCCTTGGCCACGTCGGCGTAGCCGGCCTGGCTGAGGATGTCCTCCACGCTGTCCTGGATGTCCTCCACGGTGACCTTGCCGTCGTGGATCTTGTCCTGGTAGTCGGCGGTGACCTTCAGGGCCAGCATATCGATGATGTCGGGGTTGTAGTCCTTGCCGGTGGCTTCAAAGGCCTTGGTGATGGCGGTGCTGATCTTGGACAGCGAAAAATCGGTGATCTGTCCGTCTCTCTTGACGACTTGATACATGAGTCCCTCTCCCTTTTCTCTATCTGCTGCAAAGGCAGCGCAGTATTCTCCCAAATACTCTACCACAAAAACCGGAAAAGTCAAGAAGGTGGGCACAAGATGTTGCGCCCACCTTCCACAAATTTTGAGAAGAGTATCAATATTTAGTTTATGCGTTATCCTGGCCCCGGACGGCGGCCCGGGGGAACCAGGGCCGGGCCTCCCGGGTGAAGGCCGCCAGCTCCTCCAGGGAGAAGCCGTGGAAGCCGCTGCCGATGAGGTTTCCGGAGTCCACGAAGTTTTGCAGGTAGTAGGGGACGTCCCGCCCCAGCCAGCGGCCGATGGCCGCCACATCCCCGGGGGCGTGGAGCTCCCGCACCAGGGTGGTCCGCAGCTCGTAGTCCACGCCGGAATCCGCCAGCAGCCGGGCGCTCTCCTCCACCGCGGCGGGGTCCACGGCGGGGTCGCCGCAGGTGAGGGGGTACTTCTCCCGGCAGTTTTTGACGTCCATGGCCACATAGTCCACCAGCCCCGCCGCCAGGATCTCCGCCAGGCGTTGGGGGAAGCAGCCGTTGGTGTCCAGCTTCACGGCGAAGCCCAGGTTCCGCACCTGCCGCAGAAAGTCCATGGCGTCGGGCTGGAGCAGGGGCTCCCCGCCGGAGAGCACCACCCCGTCCAGCAGCCCCCGCCGGCTGGCCAGGAAGGCCAGCACCTCCCCCGGGTCCAGCTCGTTCGACTCCGCCAGCCGGGTCACCAGCAGGGCGTTGTGGCAGAAGGGGCAGCGCAGGTTGCACCCCCCGGTGAACACCGTGGCGGCCAGCTTGCCGGGGTAGTCCACCATGGCCAGCTTTTGCAGTCCGAAAATATGCATAGGCTCTCTCCTTCCTGTGGGGGCGATCGATGGTACTATGATAGCAGACTTGCGGAAAATAGCAATAGCCCGGGCTGGTGAAAATTGAGAACGCCCGCCGTCACTGTGACGGCGGGCGTTGCCTATGGGAACTTACAAAACCAGATCCCCCTCACGGATCCAGCCGATCTTCCGGAAGAACAGGCCGAAGGCCCAGGTGAGGACGGCGGGGAGGACGAAGGAGATGAGGATCAGCCCCACCCAGTCCATGGCCCCGGGGGCCATGGCGGCGGCGGCCACCTTCTCCACGGCCTTTTCGCTGGGGGCCAGCCAGCCGGTCCACACGCCGATCTGACCGCACAGGCCGCAGGTGCCCATGCCGGAGTTGATGGGGTCGCCGTTCATCTGTAGCTTGAACAGGCAGGTGGCCATGGGGCCGGTGATGGCGGAGGTGAGGATGGGGGGGATCCAGATCCGGGGATTTTTCACGATGTTGCCCATCTGGAGCATGGAGGTGCCCAGCCCCTGGCTCACCAGGCCGCCCCAGCGGTTTTCCTGGAAGCTCATGACGGCGAAGCCCACCATCTGGGCGCAGCAGCCCGCCACGGCGGCGCCGCCGGCCAGCCCCACCAGCCCCAGGGTGTGGCAGATGGCGGCGGAGGAGATGGGCAGGGTCAGGGCGATGCCCACCAGCACGGAGACCAGAATACCCATCCAGAAGGGCTGGAGCATGGTGGCCCGGTTGATGAGGGTGCCGAAGGCGTCCGCCACGGAGCCGATGGGCGGGGCGATGACGTAGGAGAGGACGACGCCCACAAAGATGGTGACGAAGGGGGTCACCAGCAGGTCCACCTTGGTCTCCTTGGACACGGCCTTGCCGAACTCGGCGGCCAGGATGGCAATGAAGAGCACGGCCAGAGGGCCGCCGGCCCCGCCCAGGGAGTTGGCCGCCTGGCCCACAGCGGCCAGGGAGAAGAGCACCAGGGGCGGCGCCTGCAGGGCGTAGCCGATGGCCACGGCCATGGCCGGGGCGGACATGGCGGAGGCGAAGGAGCCCATCTGGACCAGCAGGGGGATCCCCAGCTGGGTGCCCAGGGTCTTGATGATGGTGCCGATGAGCAGGGAGCAGAACAGTCCCTGGGCCATGGCGCCCAGGGCGTCGATGCCGTAGCGCTTGGCGGAGAATACGATGTTTTTGCGGGCGAGAAACGCCTTGAATCCACTCATGTTGTGATACCAGTTCCTTTATGTTTTTTCTTTATGTCTTGACAGGTGCATACACCATTTTAGCCGGGGAAAACGATTTGTCAAGGATTTTTCCGCCTTTCTCCAAAATGGCGGAGAAGGGGCGGCGTTGTCCTTGACAGTTTGGCCAATTTCGATAATACTATAGGGAGAAGGGGGGCGGTGGGATGAACCTTGGCGGCAATATCCTGCTGTGGGTCAGTATGGTCTGGCTGCCGGTGCTGCTGTGTGCCCTGATGGTCAGGGACGGCAAGCCCCGGAAAAATATGGTGGTGGGGGTGACCCTGCCCTACAGCCTGCTGGCGGACCCGGCGGTGGAGCGGCTCCTGGGGCGGTTCAGGCGGGAGATGTGGATCACCTGTCTGGCGGTGCTGCTGCCGGCGGTGCCCGCCTGCCTGATCCGCAGCTTCGGCGTCAGCATGACGGTGTGGCTGGTCTGGATCCTGGTGGTGTGCGTGGTGTTCCTCATGCCCTATGCCCGGTGCAACGCCGCCCTGCGGCGGCTGAAGGCCCAGCGGGTGGGGGAGAAGCCGGGGGATGAGGACCGCCACTGGCTGTGGGGGATGTTCTACTGGAACCCCCAGGACCCCCGCCTGCTGGTCAGCGCCCGGCTGGGGGTGGGGACAACCATCAACCTGGCCCGACGGTGGGGGCAGGCCGTTGCGGGGCTGCTGGCCCTGCTGCTGCTGGGCTGCCCCCTGGTGGGGGTGTGGATCATGGGCATGGAGCGGGCCCCTGTGGAGCTGACCGTGGCGGAGGAGGCCGTGGTGGGGAGCCACTACGGCTCCACCTGGTCTGTGGCCCTGGGGGACATTGCGGATGCGCAGCTGCTGGGGGAGCTGCCCCGGCTGCGGCGGGTGGCGGGCACCGGCCTGCCCTCCGCCCTGACGGGAAAGTTTTCCAGCGAGGCCTGGGGCCGCTTCACCTGCTGCATCGACCCCCGGGAGGGGCCGTGGCTCCTGCTGCGGGAGCGGGATGGGGATATCTTCCTCTTCGGCGGCAGTGATCCACGGGAGACAGAGGCGGTGTTTGAAGCGGTGCGGATACCGCGGAAATAGAAACAGCCCCCGGAGCCGACGCTCCGGGGGCGATCACTTTTTGGCTATTTCAGTAGGAACCCCGCCTGGCCCAGGGCCTCCCGCACCCGCTGGGCGGCGGCCTGGCTGGGGCAGGAGAGGGTGTGCAGGTGGATGCCCTCCGTCAGCAGGGACAGGGGTTGGGCCGTGGCAGAGCGGGCGATGAACTGCTGTACATCGTACCGGCTCTTCAGCTGCAGTGCCCCGGTGAGCTGGCCGTAGACCGGGTGCTCCACCACCACGTCCAGCACGGTGCAGCCGTTGTCCACCATAATGAGCAGCTCCCGCTCCATGTCCCCGGCGGTGTGGCGGCAGGCCAGCTGGCACCGGATGCCGCCGGTGTCCCCCTGGGTGGTGTAGCCCCGGGGGGTGGCGGCAATGGCCGCGCCGCCCGCCCGCAGAAGGGCCACATCCCCCACGATCACCTGGCGGCTGACCCCCAGGGCCTTGGCCAGGGTGGTGGCGCTGACGGGCTGCTGGGCGTGGGCGAGGGTATCCAGAATAGCGGCTCTGCGTGCTTCGGCGGTCATGGCGCTTCTCCTCCCGTGGGTAGATCTTGCCCCCATTTTAGCACGCCCGGGGCGCGCCCGCAAGGGCGTGGTGGAAGACTTTGCCAGCAGAGGAGAAAATTTTTTTATTTTTGTGGTAAAAGCGACTTGATTTCGTGAAAAAGTGCGGTATAGTATGTCATGGACTGAAGATCAGCCACAACAGACCGCATTGTGCGGAGAAGGGACTGCTATGGATCGTATCTTTTTGGGGATGACGGAGGACATTGTGACCCATCCGCTCTTTACCGAGCTGCGCAACCACACCCACCACGGGGGGGAGAACTCTCTCTACGGCCACTCGGTGGATACGGCCAAATGTGCCTACCGGCTGGCCCGGCGGTTCGGCCTGCGGGAGGAGCGGGTCCGGGCGGTGACCCGGGCGGCACTGCTCCACGACTTCTTTGGCTATGACTGGCGCAGCGATGCCCACAAGCGCTTTGTCCGGGAGTTCTCCGGGTTCCGCCGCCTCACCCATATGCACGCCTTTGCCCACGGCGCTGTTGCCGCACGGCGGGCGGGCCGCCTCTTTGACCTGGACGACCGGCAGCGCTCGGCCATCACCAGCCATATGTTCCCCCTGGCCCCCCTGCCCCGGAACTCCGAGGCCTGGGTGCTGACCCTGGCGGACAAGATCGTGGCCTCCCGGGAGGTCAGCGCCACCGTGGGCTGGCACGTCAAAAAGTGGTGCCGCCGTACAGCCAGCGCGGCATAGTACCGAAATAAGCGGATGCCCCGTTCGACCGAAGATCCGGCCGGACGGGGCGCTTTTTCCTGTGCGCCTGCTGGCGCTTTTTTCGGCTCTATGGTATGATAGAAAAAACCGCCGCCGACACAGAGAGTACACACCGGCGGGGTATAGTGGGGGCGAAAGGAGGGGGAGGCATATGGGCAGCCGTATCCTGATCGTGGAGGACGAGGCCAAGCTGCGGGAGGTGCTGTGCGACTACTTCAGCAGCAAGGGGGATCTCCCCGTAGCGGCATCCAACGGGGTGGAGGCCCTGGAGCGGATGGGGGAGGAGAGCGTTGACGCGGTCCTGCTGGACATGATGATGCCGGAGCTGGACGGGCTCTCCGTCTGCCGCGCCCTGCGGCGGACCAGCGATGTGCCCATCCTGTTCCTTACGGCCCTGTCCGACGAGGAGGACAAGCTCATGGGCTATGCCCTGGGGGCCGACGACTACATCACCAAGCCCTTCTCCCTGTCGGTGCTGTATGCCAAGACCATGGCCCTCATCAAGCGCAGCCGGGGCACGGTCCGCACCGGGGACCGGCTGGAGAGCGGCGGCGTGAGCGTGGATCTGGCCGCCCAGCGGGTGTGGTGCGGAAGGCGGGAGGTGGCCCTGACCCCCAAGGAGTACGCCCTGCTGCGCTGCCTGATGCAGAACCGGAATGTGGTCATGAGCCGGGAGCAGCTGCTGGTGAAGTGCTGGGGCTACGACTACGAGGGGGAGGCCCGGGCGGTGGACACCCACATCAAGCGCCTGCGGGAGAAGCTGGGGGAGCACGCCGGGGCCATCAGGACCGTCATCAAGGCGGGCTACCGATGGGAGGGGTCGTGATGGGCTGGAGAAGAAAAGCCCGGACGCCCCGGGCCATGACGGCCATTACCTGGTTGCTGGCGGTGGCCATATTGGGCACATGGGGCATTTCCATGGCCTGCCTCACGGTGGTGACCGCCCAGGAGATCTATGACAGGCTGTACGAGCTGAGCTGTGATTTTCCCCGGGAGGTGAGCGGCTACGGGCGTCTGGAGGAATTTCTGGACAAAAGCTCCCCGCGGTACGGCGACCACCGGGAGCGGCCGGACGATTGGGAAAACCGCTTGTTGCAGGCCATTTCGAGCAATATCACCGCCCGGTGCGCCAGCGACAGCCACTATGGCACCGGGGAACGGAGCAAGCTGATCCGGGACGTCTCCTACCCTATGGAGACGGCAGTCCTGTTCTATGACGGGGACGGGAAGCTGCTGCACAGCAGCGGGGAGGACATCCTGTTCTTTTCCTACTTCACCCAGGCGGAGTGGGACGCGGGGGTGGACACCAACTCAAATCTCCACCACGGATGGATCGACGTCAGCGAGGGGAAGGATGCGGCGGACCCGGCGGCGGACCCCTGGGGCCGCCTGCGGGAGAGCGCGCTGGACGGCCATTTCCGGCACATCGATCTGTCCGCTATGCGGATCACCGGCTTTTTTGACGGGACGGAGCTGATCCCCGTCACGGTCCACTATGTCACCGACAATGAGGTCTGGCCGGTGGTGGAGAGGAACGAACAGTTTTTCATCGGACCGGACAGCGATGAATATACCATATCCGCTGTGGACCGGACGGGGGAGCTGGCGTGGCAGCTGCTGTTTGACCGCAGCGGGGACCACAGGGGACAGCCCCTGGTCACAATATATGTGGAACGCCCGGAGATGTACCAGAGCAAGGGGACGCCCCTGACCTACGGCGGGCAGCGGTATGAGAGTCTTACCGCCCTGACGGAGGAGCTGGACTTCCCCGCCTGGGCCAGTGTGGCCCGCTACAGCAGCCAGCTGCGGGAGGCGGGAGTCTTTCGGCTGAAGGAGCTGCTGGTGTTCAGCGGGCGGGACTATGTGGATTACCAGAACTTCGACTACAGCGCCGGCGGGGCGCCGGAGACGGAGTGGACCATGGTCACTGCCGTCCGCAGCCGGCCCCTGGCCTGCGCCGTCAGCGCACTGCGGAACCTGTATATCGGGACGGGGCTTCTGGGCCTGGGGCTGCTGCTGGCCGTCCGCCGCAGCATCAAAAAGCGGCTGGTGCAGCCCGTGGCGGCAGTGGCGGAGGAGATGGCGGGGGAGTGGAACGAGCTGCGGCGCAGGAGCGACACCCCGTCCCCGTGGCGGGAGACGGCGGCGCTGGCTGCGGCCTACGGGGAGGAGCGGGACCGGCGGCGGATGAAGGACAACGAGCTGGCCCGGCTGGACACGGCCCTGGCCTACGCCCGGGAGGCGGAGCAGAACCGCCGCCAGATGACCTCCCACATGGCCCACGAGCTGAAGACCCCCCTGGCGGTGACCCACAGCTACGCCGAGGGGCTGCGGGAGCACATTGCCGAGGAGAAGCGGGAGAAGTATATCGACGTGATCCTGGCGGAGACGGAGCGGATGGACGCCATGGTGCTGGAGATGCTGGACCTCAGCCGCCTGGAGGCCGGGAAGGTGAAGCTGGCCCGGGACGACTTCTCCCTGGTGGCCCTGACGGAGAGCATCTTTGCCAAGCTGGACAGGGTGGCCCAGGGGAAGGGGCTGGAGATCATCTATTCCTTCCCGGCGGACTTCACCATCACCGCCGACGAGGGGCGGATTGCCCAGGTGGTGGAGAATTTTGCCGCCAACGCCGTGAAGTACACGCCCCCGGGGGGACAGATCCGGGTGAAGATCCGGCGGGAGCGCTCCCGCACGGTCCTCCGGGTGGAAAACGACAGCGAGCCCCTGGGCCAGGAGGCCCTGGAGCGGGTGTGGGACGCCTTCTACCGCACGGACGAGGCCCGCAGCGGCGGCGGCACCGGCCTGGGGCTGGCCATTGCCCGGCAGATCGTGGAGCTCCACGGCGGGAAGTGCTGGGCGGAGAACACCCCCACCGGCGTGGCCTTCTCCTTCTCCCTCTGAACCCGCAAAAAATAGCACCAGGCCGCAGGCGTGAGAACGATCACGCCTGCGGCCTTAGTTTGTGGAAAAAGTCGCGCAGCCTTCGCCGCTGCTACCGCAGGGCGAACAGCAGGGACAGGATGGCCATATGGACGGGGTAGAAGCCGTAGTAGAGGAGCTGGATGGGGCGGCTGTGGGGCCCCTGCTTCCCCCGGTAGAGCCAGATGGGCACCAGGGCCAGGAGGGCCAGGGCCTGCTGGGGAAAATCGAAGGACAGGCCAAAGAGGGAGATGGGGTACACCATCCCCGCCAGCAGGACGCCGTGGATCATGGTCAGGCACACCAGCTGCCCCGCCAGGTCATACCACCGGCGGCCGTGGAAGAAGTAGAACACCAGCACCGTCAGCACCCCTGCCCCGTAGTAGTCCACCATGAGCAGGCTGCCCAGGAGCCAGCCCGCAAAGCACACCCCGGCGGCGGTGATGGCGGGGACGGCCAGGGCCAGGAGGGCGTTTTTCCACTGCCGGGACTTCGTCCACACCCACTGGATCAGGGACATGCACCCGAAGGCCAGCAGGAAGGTCCACAGCACATTCTGGTGGAAGGGGTAGAAGGCGGTGCCGCCGTACATGAAGTCAAAGGGGACCTCCGACACCAGGGCGAAGATCAGCAGGCGCAGGGCGTATTTCTTCCGGTTCCGGGTGCGGAAAAAGCCCTCCGCCAGCATAAAGGCGAAGATGGGGAAGGCCAGCCGCCCCAGATCGGTCAGCCACTGGTTGCCGGGGATGACCGTGGCCCACAGGTGGTCGCACAGCATAAAGGCCATGGCCAGCAGGTGGAGGGTAAAGGAGGAGATCTCCAGTTTCTTTGTCATGGTGTTGTTCCTCGTCGGTTTGTTTTTTCGCCCCGGGAGGGCGGTGCACCGTGATTGTACCACAGCGGGCGGGGGAAGACAAGGGGACGCCTGGCGGCGGAACAGAAAATGTAAAAAACTATTGACATTTTGCCGGCCCGCTGGTATGCTGATTATGTCAAAAGAGTTTGACATATCTGATGAAGGAACAGAGAGGAGAGAAAAATCATGCCAATGGGTGCAATGCTGTTTTTGGGGGCCGTTTTCCTGGTCTTTCTGGGGCTGGACGCGTTCATGCTGGTGACGCTGCTGAAGCCCGGGGACGAGCGGGGGCAGATCATCGTGTGGAAGGCCAGCGCCTGGACGCTGATGGCGGTGGTGGGATCGCTGATCCTGGACGTGATCGAGAATTTCGTCCGCAGCCAGTACATGAGCGCCAACCCCTTCGTCCTGCTGGAGGTCACCGCCATCATCTACTGCGCGGCCCTGGTGGTCATCAAGAAGAGGCACGGCGGCTGAGATGGAAAATGTGATCCGAGAGCGGCGACGGGCGCTGGGGCTGTCCCAGGAGGAGCTGGCCCGGCGCTGCGGCGTATCCCGACAGACGGTGAACGCCATTGAGAACAACAAGTACGACCCCACCCTGGCCCTGGCCTTCCGCCTGGCCCAGGAGCTGGGGCTTACGGTGGACCAGCTCTTCACCCCGGGATAGATGCTTTGTCGAAAAAGCCTCGCAGAGTTCGCCGCCCGGAGGCGGCGAATAAAGTAAAATCATTTTCTGCCGCGACATGTGCGTGGCAGAAAATACTGCTCGCGGAGTGAGCGTCGAATTGGCCGCCAAAGGCGGCCAACCGAGGCGCAGAACGCAGCGCAGCCTTACTCAAAAAAGTGCTTGCACTTTTTTGACAATCTCAGCGGCCCGCCCCCGATCCCGGGGGCGGGCCGCAGTTTATTGCACGCAGGCTTACAGCAGGTAGCGGTACTTGTTCAGCACGGTGGAGATGAGGACGTCCACATCGGCGGGGAGGTCGTTGTCTCCGTCCAGATCCGCCTCGAACACCCGGCCATCCAGCCGCACCAGCACCCGGCTGTCCCCCAGGGGCAGGAAGCCCTGGTTCTCGGGGCTGTCATCGAAGCCCGCCCGGTCGTGGAACAGGGTGAACTTCTCCCGGTAGGGGGCGCTGTCGTAGGGGCAGAACACCAGGCAGTTGCCGCACTCGTTGCACATCCGGTCCACATGGAGGATCTGGCGGCGGCCGTCGGGCAGAATCACCACCACATTGGCCCGGTTGGGGCACACGTCGGCGCAGGTCTGGCAGATGACGTTGCAGCTGAGGCAGCGGTCCCCCTCCCGCTTGGCGCTCTCACAGAGGACGCCCTTGCGCTGGAGGATCTGGTCGGGGGCGGCGTGGGCGCAGGCGGGGATCTTCGCCTCGTGGGCGCAGCCCAGCACAGCCTGGGCAAAGGCGGCGGCGTCGGCGATGCCCTCCACCACCGTGGCGGGGCCCCGCAGGGTGTCGCCGGCGGTGTACACGCCCTCCAGGTTGGTCTGGAACCCGGGGCGGCCCTTCTCCCCCACGGACACGCCGTAGGCGGCCAGGGCGTCGGCGTCCACCCGCTCACCCACGGCGGAGATCACGGTGTCACAGGGGATCTCCACCGTCTCGCCGGTGTCCACCGGGGAGCGGCGGCCGCTGGCGTCGGCCTCGCCCAGCTTCATCTTTCTGCACACCAGCTTGCCCTCCCGCTGCTCCACGGGGCTCACCAGCTCCAGGAACTGCACGCCGTCGGCCATGGCCAGCTCCAGCTCCTCGGCGTCGGCGGGCATATACTTCCGGGTGCGGCGGTAGACCAGGGTGCTGCTCTCCGCCCCGGCGCGCAGGGCCAGACGGGCGGCGTCCATGGCGGTGTTGCCGCCGCCCACCACGGCCACATGGCCCAGGGGCTCCCGCTTGCCGGCCTTCACCTCCGCCATCCAGGCGATGACGGGCTTGACGTTGCCGGGGATGTCCAGGCGGCCCGGGGCCCAGGCGCCGATGGCGAAGAGGATGTGGGTGTAGCCCTGGCGCTTCAGCTCCTCCACGGCGGGGGCGGGGGTGTTCAGGTGGACCTCCACGCCCATGCACCGCATGAGAGCGGCGTCCTTCTCGATGGCCTCGTCGCTGATGCGGAAGGCGGGGATCACCTGGCGGACGATGCCGCCCAGCACGGGGGCCTGCTCAAAGAGGGTGGTGGGCACACCGGCCCGGGCACAGAAGAAGGCCGCCGCCATGCCGGTGGGGCCGCCGCCCACAATGGCCACCCGCCGGCCGTCGTACACCGGGGTGGGGGTCTTCAGCTCCGCCATGACCTGGTCGTAGCCCCGCTCCGCCGCCACCAGCTTGGTGGCCCGGATCTGCACCGAGCGGTCGTAGAAGTTCCGGGTGCACTTGTCCATGCAGTGGTGGGCGCAGATGGTGCCGGTGATGAAGGGCAGGGGGTTCTTCTCCAGAATGACCCGCAGGGCCTGGGGGTACTTCCCCTGGCGGCACAGCTCGATGTACTCGGGGATGTCCTGGCCAATGGGGCAGCCGCCCTTGCAGGGGGCGGTGAAGCAGTCCATGAGGGGGACTTTGCTGGTGAGCTTCCGCCGGGGCAGGGGCTTGACGGCCTTCACATGGCGCTTGTCCGTGCGGCTGGCCAGGGCCAGGGCCTCCAGCTTCTCCAGATCCACGGCGGTGAAGGGCTGGAAGTCCAGAGCCTCCAGCTTCTCAGCGATCTGGGTGAAGCGCTGGTAGCCGCCGGGCTTCAGCTCCGTGGTGGCCATGGTGATGGGCCAGATGCTGCACTGGAAGAGGCGGTCGATGTTGAAGTAGTCCGCGCCGCCGGAGTAGCTCAGCCGCAGGCGGCCGCCGAAGTCCCGGCTGATGCGGCGGGCCATCTCCACCGTCAGGGGGAAGAGGCTCTTGCCCGCCATGTACATCTCCTCGCTGGGCAGCTCGCCCTGCTTGACGTCCACGGGGAAGGTGTTGGAGAGCTTCAGCCCGAACTCCAGCCCCTGCTCCCCGGCCAGGGCCAGGAGGCGGCGGAACATGGGGATGGCGTCGGCGTACTGCAGGTCCTCGTTGAAGTGGTGCTCATCAAAGGCGATGTAGTCGTAGCCCATGCTGTCCAGGATGTCCCGGGCGGACTGGTAGCCCAAAATGGTGGGGTTGCACTTGACGAAGGTGTGGAGGTGCTTCTCCCGCAGCAGGTAGGAGGCGATGCGCTCAATCTCGTCGGGGGGACAGCCGTGGAGGGTGGAGACGGTGACGGAGTTGGAGATCTGGGGCCCGATGGCGTCGATGAAGTCCGCCTGGGCGGGGAACATCTCCCACAGCACCCGGACGCACTCCTGGAAAATGGGGGTGTCGGCGGCGTTCACCATCTCCCGCAGGTACTTGTCGATCTTCTCCCCCTGGATGCCCGCCAGGTCGTAGCCCACGGACATATTGAAGATGAAGCCGTCGGGGTCCCCCAGGCCGTAGACCTTGGCCAGGATCTTGCAGGCGAACCAGGCCTTGACATACTCCTCATAGGCCTGCTGGACGTACAGCTCCGTGGACCACTCGCAGTTGTAGCACTCGTCCTCCGCCAGGATGCAGGGCCGCTGGATGCAGGCCGCCAGCTCCGCGCCGTCCATCTTCTGCACGGTCTTCAGCTCGAAGAACCGGGCCCCGGCGAAGTAGCTGGCCACAATGTTCTGGGCCAGCTGGGTGTTGGGGCCGGCGGCGGGGCCGAAGGGGGTCTCGATCCGCTGGCCGCCGAAGATGGGCAGGTGCTTCTCCCCGGCGGTGTAGGGGCGGTGGACGCCGAAGACGGCGCCCTCCCGGTCCAGTTCGGTGGTGATCCAGGTCATGAGCTGCTTGAAGGGAATGGGGATCATAAGTTCAGACATGGTGTTCCTCCTGTTCTTCCCGCCCCCTGTGGAGCGGGGGAGCGAAATGTTTCTTCTTTCATGGGGGTGGTTTTTTTCGGTGGCTGTGATTAGATTCGCCTCTCGCCGGGCGGGTGGGGACGAACCGGCCTTCTTCTTCCCAGAAGCTGGGTGTTTCGGGGGCTACGCGCCCCCGAGCCCCGGTAACTTTTTGCTCGCACAAAAAGTCACCAAAAATGCGCCAAAACCCATGGTTTTGGAATCCTTTGCCTCATCGGTCTGGGTGGGGGGATGATAGCATCCAGCCACCGAATTTCAAATCCTTCGGGCATCTGATCTCGGCCGGGTATCTATTCCGACTTCGCCTGCCGGCCTGTTAAAGGGATAGATTCATCTAGGGGTTCTGCACCGTCATTGCGATGACCACACGGGAGTCTGTTCTCGTTTTAGTCAATTTGATTCTCGCCCCAGGGGCGAGTGGTTTTTTGTAGTTGAACGCGTCACTTGCCTCTCCCTTTGGGAGAGGTGGCGGCGAAG
>CAUWCX010000026.1:0-30223 GCA_963557105.1 uncultured Oscillospiraceae bacterium | reverse complement strand
GTGTTTTTGCGCCCTTTTTCCTTCTGCTTCGGCTATCGCTTTGTTTCAAACTTTCAGCCTCCATTTTGAGAAAAGGCGACGGAAACCGCCGCCTTCCCTCACGATTTATTACTTGCTCAAAATCTTTGCACCCTGTTCATCAACGCGAGCAGCAAACTCGTCGGGGGTAATGACTCCAGCCCACAGGGATTCACATTCCTTCTGGAACATATTCTGGAACTCGGAACCATTCAGGTTGGTAGGATAGGGAACGGCAGTCTCCAGAGCCTGAACAAAGTACTTATTGTAAGGTGTCTTTGCCTCGAAAGCCGTAGTATCGACCAGCGTGGAGGCGGGCAAACCATAGTTCATATCCAGAGCGATTTGCTGACCTTCCTTACCAGACAGGAACTCAACCACACGCCAGGAGAGTTCAGGGTTCTTAGCCGTCTTGGGGATGACCCAGGTGTTAACAAAAGAGGAGGTTTTGCTCACCCCATTAACATAAGGCATAGGCAGAGCAGTATACTCCACGCCTGCAGCATCGAACTGGGAAGCTGTTGACAGGGCGCCAATCTGCATGGCAACCTTATTGGCCATAAAGGAAGAGAACTCATTATCGCCAAACTGCGCAGCCTGAGCAGCCGTGGGACAGACCTTATATGTATTACACAGATCGTACATATACCGGATTGCTTCCTTAGTCTTCTCATCGGTGGAGAGAACACTGGACTTGCCATCCTCACTGTACAGCTTGCCACCAAAGGCAGCAATCATAGCAAACGTCTGGTCGGTGTAGTTCTTCCAGTAATACCCCCACTGCGCATCAGCACCGCTGCCCTTAGTCAGCTGCTTGGCGATATCCGTGAAGTCCTCCATAGTCCAGTTCTCATCCGGAAGCTCCACACCAGCATCAGCAAACATCTTCGTATTCAGATACATGACCTTGGGCGTAATATCGCGAGCGGCAGCGTACATGGTGCCATTCACACTCAGCGCGTCCTTGACCACGGGATACAGCGCATCCTTATATTCCTGGCTGGCCAAATCATCCAGCGGCAGCAGCATACCATTGAGGGCGTAGCGAGGAACCTGGTCCATTGCCAGCATCATCACATCCGGGATCTCACCACCGGCCAGCTTGGTGACCATGGTGTCCGCATATTTTGTGGGTATGGTCACAAATTCCAGCTTAATGTCAGGATTAGCTTTTTCGAAGTCAGTCTGCATCTTCTGCAGATGCTCAAACTTGGTCACATCCCACCAGGTATAGACCTTAAGCGTCGTTGGCTCAGCGGACGCATCTGGTTCATCAGGCTCCTGAGCCGGGGTCTGATCGTCCACCTTGTTCTCCGTCTTGTTGTCGGGCTTCTCATTGGTAGACTTGTTGTCGCCGCCACAGGCAACCAGAGCAAGTACCATGACCATTGCAAGGATTAGCGCCAAAATTTTGTTAGATACCTTTTTCATGTCTATCCTCCATATAATTTTATATGATACAGCGCCGAAGCACTTGCACCCAGATAGGAACAACCTACTTTCCACCAAAGCCACTGTTCATGGTAGATGCCATAAACTGCTTCTGGAAAATCAGAAACACAATAATGATCGGGATAATACTTAATGTTGCACCGGCCAACAGGACCGCCCAATTGGGCTCCCACTCCTTCAGATACTTAAGTCCAACGGTCAAGGTCAGCTTATCATAGTCATTGATAACCAGCATAGGCCACATAAAGGAGTTCCACACGCTACGGAAGGAAAGGATCGCCGTCGTTGCGATAGCGGGCTTTGCGTTGGGCAGTACGATTCGGAAAAACACGCCCATCCGAGAACAGCCGTCAATGATGGCTGCATTTTCCAAATCTTTCGGTATACTTAAAAAGTATTGTCTAAAGAAAAAAATGTTGAAAGCATTCGCACCGGTAAACATACTATTTAGGAATAGCGCCATGTAGGTATTCGTCAACTTCATGTCCACCATGATCTTGAAGTTTGGAATCAGCGTAACATGACTGGGGACCATCATCGTGGCAACAAACATAAGGAATAGGATATTGCGTCCACGGAACTTCAATCGAGTCAACGCATAAGCCGTCAAGGAGGCTACTACGATCATCGTAATCGGAATCGCAATAGAAAGAAACAGCGAGTTCACCATGAATTTACCGAAAGGCAATACCTCGAAAAGCCTCCTATAGTTTTCAATCGTAGGAGGATCCGGCAAAAGCTGCAGCGGGTTGCCACCATAGAGCTGGTCTGAAGACTTAAAGGACGATAGCGTAGACCAGAGAAACGGGTAAATCATGGTCAAGCTGAGAAAAACCATAACTATGTGATACCCCGTTGTTTTTACAGTCTTTTGTGCAGATCGTGTCATATTCTTCAACTTTGTCATCATTATTCACCCCCCTGCTCATTCCGGAACCGATACTGAATTATGGTGACCACCAGAATGAGTGCAAAGAATACCCATGCCAGAGCTGAGGCATAGCCCATGTTATAGTTTGTAAACCCCTGCTCATAGATGTAATACATGATGGTACTGGTAGAGCCCACGGGGCCACCCTGGGTCATGACAAAAATAGACTCAAACATATTGAATGCCTCGATCACCAACATAATCGCTACTACGAAAGTGGTGTTGGAGAGCATTGGAATCGTGATCCTGGTGAGCTTTTGCCAGGGTGTGGCTCCGTCCATGTCCGCCGCCTCATACAGCGTTTCCGGGATCGTCTGCAATCCAGCCAGGAACATTAACATATAGTACCCACCCATCTGCCAGACGCGCATGATCACAAGAGCCGGTTTGCTCCACTGCGGGTCCGCCAGCCACATGGGCGGATTGTTTAAGCCGATGGCATAGAGAAAATTGTTCAAAATGCCCATGTCCGGGTTAAAAATCCACATCCATACCATGCTCACCGCCACGGTGGAGGTAATGCTGGGCAGAAAAAGGGCTGCACGGTAAAACTGCGTCATCTTTCCAGCTTTCTTATTGATGAGAAGTGCCAACGCCAGCGAGAATACCAATACGATGGGAACCAGTGCTATAACAAAATAAAGGGTATTTCCAAAATACTGGTAAAAATAATCGTCTTCTGTAAAAGCCCGTATGTAGTTTTTTAATCCTACCCATTGCGGTTTACTCAGCAAATTATAGTCGGTGAACGAAAGATACAGCGAATAGAGGATCGCGCCGAAGGTAAAAATACTGAAACCAATCAGAGCCGGCGAAACAAACAGCCATCCTATACCAGCCTCTTTCTGTCGGAGACTCAGGCCTCGCCCGCCGCCCCTTTTCATCGGATGAATTGCTCTTGCCATATGCTTCCGCCTTTCCAATTTATTCCTTAAACTATAACAAATCGTTATGTTGTTATGACAATATGTCTGAAAATTTTTTCGCCAGCTGAGCACCGCCATGCGGCGGGCTGCTGGGCGAAAAAATACTTACTCAAGGGTAACATTAAATATATACTTGTCCCCACGGTATACGGAATTGACATATTCAAAGGGGATTCCATCGCGGCTATATGTCGTTCGAGAAATGCACAGAACCGGTGATCCAGTCTTAATTTGCAGCAGTTTTGCATCATGGGACGACGCAGCGCCAGCCTGAATGCTCTGCACTGCTTTGCTACACTCGCAACCATACTCCTCCCTTAAAAGGCTGTAGAGCGATCCACTCAAATCATGATTTTCCAATCCAGCAAAACGATAAAAGGGAATATGGACCTTTTCCAGTGCCATCGGCACACCATCTGCACAGCGAATTCGCGTTAGAAAATAAATTTTCTGTGTCACATCGATTTGTAACGCTTTTGCTGTATTCTCTGTGGGAAGCATCAGTACCTGATCCACCAAAATCGTTGAAGGCTCCAGCCCCAGGCTACGCATTTCATCGCTGAAACCAATCAAGTGGTTCAACTGCATTCCCGCCTTTTTGGAAGAAACAAAGCTACCCTTCCCCTGGACTTTATAGATATAACCCAACTGTGCCAGACCATCCAGCGCTTGACGCACTGTGATACGGCTGACATTGAACAGTTCTCCGATGGCTGCCTCAGTGGGCATTTGCTCCCCTTCAGCCAATTTTCCTGCATCAATCATGCTCTGGTAATAATTTATAATTTGTAAGTATCTTGGTACAGCTTTCATTATGTACTCCAATTTTTTCACGCATAACGCAAACCCCTGTTGCGGTGTCGAGTCCACCGCAATCGTTCAGTCCTGCGCATCTAACCTGCTCTCAACTTATCATGACAACATGATAATATAGACATTTTGAATTGTCAAGCTACTTTGCGTGCTTTCTATGATTTTCATAAACTGCATACCATGCTTTTGTTACATTTACCAGAGTAGCTATGCGAAATCTTTCTTCTCGTTTAGTCTGCGAAATAGCCGTACATATGTCTATCGTGGCCGTACCCACACCTGCGCCGAAACCGCAGCGCACTACGATCCAGAAAAGCTCACTTCCGGCTACAACACCCTCCCCAACGGTGAAAAGATCTACTTCATCCCCAACCCGGCCCTGGGTCTATGGATCGACCGCCAGCGATTTTAGCGGTTCCCCCTACCAGGCCATTTCTGTCGGACGCGTTCCCACTGCGGGAGCTCCGGCGATAAGACAGTGCCCGGCAAAAATCATCTGTCGATTTTTGCCGGGCACTATTTTTACTGTTTTTTGCAGATCGATCATATTGCCTGCCTGCTAGATACCACAGCGCAGTGCCAGTCCTAAAACAGTCTATCTCGCAAGAATGTACCTTCTTCGTTCTTTATCCAGAACCTATCTATCCGCCAAAACCGCGTACAAGTACTCATCAATGCAGTCCCCCACCCGGTCGATCAGGATATCTGCGGCCCGGAGAGGCAGGCGGCCGCCGTGGGCTCTGGCGTACTGCACAGGCAGGTACTGGCTGAGAAGGGCCATGGGGATCCCCACGCTGTCCAGGTTCGTCAGCAGAGTCTGGACCGCCGCGGCCACCTTGGGATTGGTCAAGTAGTATCTGGCCCGGTCGGAGTAGCTGAACGCACGGGCGTAGCGCTTCTGGGGCATGGAGCCGTGGTAGTACTTGGCCCACTGGCGCTGATCCTCCAGCATGGCCTGCTCCAGCACCGCCCGGAAATGGGAGCAGGGGAAATCATTGACGCCGTAGAGCTCCTGCTCGATCTGCTCCAGGGCAAACAGCCCCTCCCGCAGGGCAAAGGTCAGGGCCGGACCAACCTTCAAAATGGCAATGCCGTCCTCCACCATCTCCCGGAGACACTCCCTGGGCTGATAGTCCGTGGAGTGGCCCTCAAAGACCAGGCCGGGGTGGCGCTCCAGGCAGCCCATCAGCGCCCTGGCGGCGGCGCGGTCGTATTCGATCACGCTCTCGTCCGCAAATTCCACCCCTGGCTGCACCACAACGGCGATCACCCGGCTCCAGGCATCCTCCAGCCCCAGGGCCGTAAAGGCCCGCTGGAACTCCTCCAGGGTGGCCTCGCAGTCCTCGGGGGCAGTGACCGCCACGCTGTCCTCATTTTCCTGGGCGCCGCCGGGGATGGGGACCTCGCTGCCAATGACATAGACCGGCGCAGGCGCCTCCGGGTGCTCCGCCCTGTACTGGGCAAAGGCGTCCTCGGCCACCCGGCAGAGGCAGGCCCCGCGCCGCGCAATGACCTCGTCGGAGAGCCGCTGGCTGGGGTCGTCGTCGGCCAAGCGCATACTGGTATCAATATGTATCTTGGAAAACCCCGCTAAGACATAGGAGCGGATCAGCTCCTGGGCGTTGGCCATGGCCTGGGCCTCCGGCAGCTCCTGCCAGGTAAGGGGCCCCAGATGATCCCCGCCGCAGAGCAGCCGCTCCGCCGGAAAGCCCTCCTCTGCCGCGATCTGATCCAAAAAGTGGCGAAAATCTTCGGGGGTCATGCCGGTGTAGCCGCCATCCTGGTTGACCTGATTGGCGGTGGCCTCCACCAGCACCACGGTATTCGCCGCCTTGGCCCGGCGAAGGGCTGCGCGGATCACATACGCATTGGCGCTGCAGCAGGAGTAGATCCCCTTTTCCCGGGCGGTCCCTCTGTTTTGCAGCAGTACAGAAATAGGATTCTGTCTATTTGTTTTCATGATATCTATCCTTCCTTTCTGATAGACGAAGCGCCCAGCGGGAATGGCCGCCGGGCGCTCCTTTGGCGCTAGGGACAAATTGAGAGAAGAGAAAAATGACGATTACTTATTCTGGTTTGCCTTGCGGGCCGCCAGCTCCTCCATGATCTCCGCATGGCGCTTTTCGGTCAGCTTGTAGAAGAACATGGGAACAACGGCCAGGATCATAACAATAGCAGACCCCATAGAGAAAACAAAATGGAAAGAGTTGAGAACCACGGGAGCCTGTTCGGCAGCCTGAGGAACCATGCCAGTAACAGCGATCACGACAGCAATAATCAGACCGGATGCTGCGCCGACACACTTGGTCACAAAGCAGCGAGTAGAGGTGATCATCGCCTCGTTACGCTGGCCAGTCTTCCACTCACCGTACTCGATCGTATCCGCCAACATTGCATTGACACAAACAATGGCGGCACCCATGCTGATATTGGAGATAGCGGCAGTGATAAAGATAATCGTCAGGTTGCTCCATCCTGCAAAATAGAGGACGGCATTGGACAGCGTATAGATGATGGCAATAGCAAACATACTATTGCGCTTGCCAAGAATCTTAGAACCGAAGATAAAGCAGATGGAACCAAGGACCATACCAGCCAGCGTAATCAAGCTCATCACAGAAGCCAGTTGAATGGCGCCCAGATTATATACGCAATAGTAGTAATTGCAGAAGCCTCTCAGCGTCATTGCCATCAGGCACGCAATGTTGGACAGCTGAACGCACAGCAGCGGCTGGTTCGTAAAAATGTTTTTAAATGCCAGTTTAAGGCTAAACTTCTGGGTATCATTCGGTACAACATGTTCTTTGACCGTCTTGAAGCTGATCAAATACATTGTTGCAGAAAATACCGCAACGATTGCTGCAATAGTAAAATAGGATGTCCACTCAAACTCCCCCAGAAGGCCCAGACCTAACGGAAGAATAAAGCCAATAAGCCCCGCCATAGCATTAGAGGCAGTAGTCGTTGTACCAATGATGCTGGACCGCTCCTCTGTGTTGCTGGTCATTGCTGCCGGTAATGACCAGAAAGGAATATCCACGGCAGTAAAGGCAATGCTGCCAGTCAGCAAATACATCACCGCAGCAAAAATGCACATTCCAGTCATCCCGATAGGCAATTTCAGGAAGCTAAGTGCCATCAGCAAGCAGAAAATAGGGCCAGCGCGCAAAATCCAAGGTCTAAAGCGGCCAAATTTACTTCTTGTACGGTCAGCAATGACGCCCATCGTAACATCCGTAAAGGCATCAAAAACCCGAGAAACCGTCGTTAGTCCTCCAATAAACAGGGGCGGAAGCATTAAAATATCCGTTAAAAACGGCATCATCCAGGTATTCCAGAGATTGTATGCTGCATCATGACCCAGAACACCAATCGCATGGCCGATCTGCTCCTTTTTCGTACACATTTTTGGCTCTTCTGCTTTGGTCACAGTTTTAGCTTCAGTTGACATAATTTCTCCTCCCGTTTCACTTTCTTATATTGCTTTTTAGGTATACTGCGGCAGCCAATCCCCGTGAGCTTCGATCAGGTCATCTACCATCGCACAGATATCATCAATGCTAAGTTCAGCTGAAGCATGGGGGTCCAGCATAGCAGCCTGGTAAATCAATTCCTTCTTCTTGCTGAGCGCTGCATCCACGGTAAGCTGATGCACACCAATCTGATGCATATTCAGTGCCGCCAACTGGTGAGGCAACGCACCAATATGACACGGCTGGATACCACCCTCATTCGCCATACAGGTGACCTCCACGCAGCAATCAGAGGGCAAATTATCAATGAGCCCCGTGTTCATCACATTCCCCGCAAAGGAAAACGGCTTTCCGGTTTCCAGTGCTTCGATAATGCCTGCCGCATACTCGTGAGACTTGGTATGCTGGAGATCTGCGTTATGAACCAACTGCTCCGCCGTATCTTTCCACTGCTCCAGCTGAATCACGCAGCGGCGAGGATACTCATCCAAGGGGATATTGAACTTTTTAATCAGCTCGGGATAGTTTTTCTTGATAAAGTAAGGGTAATATTCAGAACTGTGCTCACTAGACTCTGTGATGTAATAGCCAAAGCGCTTCATCATCTCAAAGCGGACCATATCATCGTTATTGCTGGGGGTAAATTCCCCCTCTACCGCCGGAATTTGCGGGAAATTCTTGCGGTATTCTGCCATGATATCAATAATAGGTCCTTCAGCCGCGCGCTTTTTTATCTCAGGGTAATAGTCCTTACCGTTGCGTGTGATCTCAAGCAGCCACGCCATATGGTTTATCCCCGCAATTCGGTAATTCAGTCCATCCTGCGGTAATCCCAAACGGCCCAGCAGCATGGGAACACACTCCTGATGAGAGTGACAAAGGCCAACCGTCTTGATCTTCGTCGCCCGGTTCATTGCCAGAGTCAGAATTGACATAGGGTTTGTGTAATTGATAAACAGCGCATCAGGACAAACCTGCTCCATATCTTTGGCAAAGTCCAACATTACCGGAATCGTTCGGAGGGCCCGGAAAATACCACCGATACCATTGGTATCGCCGATGGTCTGCCGCAATCCATACTTCTTTGGAATCTCAAAATCAGTGATGGTACAAGGGTCATAGCCACCCACCTGAATGGCGTTGCAGACATACTTTGCACCTCGAAGTGCCTCTATCCGATCAGTGTACTTAACGATCTTTGCCTTGCCCCCGTTGGAGTTCCGGTTGATGTTGGAGAGCATCATAAAGGACTCCTCCAACCGCTGCTCGTCAATATCGTACAGGGCATATTCCCATTCCCGCAGGCAGTCGGTCATCATGCAGTCACCCAGCACATTTTTGGCAAAGACGCTACTCCCTGCGCCAAGGAATGTAATTTTGTTCATGGTGTTCATCTCCCATTTATTAGTATCTCGCCACATACCCTCAAACCAGGTAGCCAGCCCGCTGTCTGAGAACGATCGTTTACAGGGAAATATAGGGGTCCAGCCCCTGGGGTTGATCCGGGTTGCCGCCCAGGGCAATGGCCTTCAGCAGAGAGGTCATCTGCGCCAGGTAGATAAAGGGAATGCCCCACGCCGCAAAGTCCTCGATCCCCTTGATCTGGATATGGGCGGCCGCGCCGTAGCGGTTTTCCGCCTGGTCGGAGACGGTGACCACAGTCCCCCCGTGGGCGATCACATCCCGCGCCATGGCCCCCTGCAGCTCCTCCTCCCCGGGACGCAGCAGCATCATGGTCAGGGTCTTCCCGCCGCTGACCACAATGGGGCCGTGGCGGTAGTCCAGCAGGTGGAAATACCGGCCCGTCAGCATGGCGATCTCCGTAAAGGCCAGGGCCCCCTCCTCCGCAATGCCGCACACCGGGCCGTCGGCCAGGACCACCACATTGTCCCAGTCCCGGGCCGCGATATCCGTCAGCACCTGCCGGTTTTTCAGGTGGAAGGCGCTGCTCTGGGCGCCGGCGGCCAGTACGCTGCGGTACAGCACCGCATCTCCGGCATACTTGGCCGCCACCAGCAGCGCCGCGGCGTAGAGGTTGCTGACTGTGCGGGTCTGGCAGACGCTGTCATCGTGTATCCAGGGCAGCACAATGTCCAGCTGGCTCATGGGGGACAGGTCGTTGTCCAGCTTGGCGGTGATGGAGATCACCGGGCATCCGAAGGTCTCCTTGATGTGCTGCACCGCCCGGACCATCTCCGTGGTGAGGCCGGAGCGGGACAGGGCGATCACGATACCGCCGCGGACGCTCTCCGCCCAAAAATCCGGCTCCACAAGGTAGTCCCCCGCCGGGATGGCGCTGGCAGCGGTATCCCGGACCGAGGCCAGCACCGCCGCCGCACTCTTAGCCAGCATATAGCTGGAACCACAGCCCAGAACGGCAAACTTCCGCTGACTGTGCTGGGCAAAAAACTGCTCGATCTCCTGCTCGTGGGCAGAAAAATAGGAAAATGTGCGCTCAAGCGCCTGGGGTGTATCCAGGATCTCAGCTTCCGTTAAAAACATAACATACCTCCAAGTTATTGAAATTGCCGTATCGCCAGCAGCAGCGCCCCCTGCAGGGCGTCACCCTTTGGCGGCTGAAGGGTACAGCCATATGCGGCGATCTCCTGTGCAAAGGGGTCCAAGATCAGCTGGCCAGTCTGGAACAGGCCGCCGGAGTAGGTCACCGGGGTGTTTTCCGGCAAGGCCAGCGCCCGGCAGAGGGCCCCCACCATGAGGGCCAGCTCCCGGGCTGCCCGCACATACAGCGCCCCGGCGGAGCTGTCCCCAGCCAGCGCCGCCTGATGGGCCAGCCGCTGGAAGGCAGCCACCTTGTCCCGGTGGGGCGCCAGCTCCTGCACGGTGCGGTCAATAAACTGCATGTCCGCAGACAGGTCCAGGGCCTCCCTGACCAGATCATAGAGAGGACCCCGGGGCACCCGGCCGTCCGCCTGCTTGGTGAAGAGGCTCATGGCCTCCCGGCCGACCCAGTAGCACGACCCCTCGTCGCCGAAAAACTCATTCCATCCGCCGCAGCGGGCCCCACGGCCGGCCCCGTCCTTCGCAAAGGCGATGGAGCCGGTACCGGCCACCACATGGACCCCCGGCTGACACGCCAGAGCCCCCGCCCAGCCCACCTCCACATCGTTGACCACATGGATGGGCGCCGGGGCGAGCCTGGCCCGGAGGGCCGCCACCATGGCGCTGTCGGTCTCGGGGCTCTCCCCAAAGCAGGGCACGCCCAGGCAGCATCCGGCGCAGTCCGCCAGGGTGGCGCCCAATTTCTCCAGGCAGGCCTCCACCTCCAGGGCAATGCGCTCCACCGCGGCCTCCACACCAATGGCTTGGTAGGAGCATCCGGGGCCTCTGTGCACCGCGGCCACAACGCCGTCCGCAGCGGATACCGCAGCCGCAGTTTTTGTCCCTCCTCCGTCAACGCCAACGTACCATTTTTTCATGGCAGTTCCTCCACTATCATGATGTCTTCACGACCAGGCTGGCTTCCTTGTCTGTATTATATAGATTTTATTTTCCAATTTCCACTATTTTGGACATTTAGGACAAATATGGTCAGTTGTATACCATTTGGAGAGAACATATGGGGGCAGATGTCCTAATTTCACCCTGCTGAGAAAAATGTCTAGTTTTCGGCGCGGTGTTGTGTTAAACTAATGAAAACTGAACTTGTACTGATGGGGGAAATGAACACTATGGCGGATAGCGTTGCTCTGTATGTCGAAATATCCAGACGGATCAAGGAAGATATCCAATTGGGTATGTACGCGGAAAACTCACCTCTGCCCAAGGAGGAGACCCTGCGGCGGAGATATGGCGTTGCCCGGGCCACCATTCACCGGGCCCTGGAGATCCTCAAGGAGGAGGGCGTAATCTACTCCGTGCGCGGGGGCGGCACCTATATCAAGCCTCTCCTCTTTACGCAGCAGCTGTCTGCCTTTTACTCGTTTACCGATACACTGAAGAGCAGCAACATTTTGATCCAGAATTCCGTTGTGGACTGCGAGCTGGTCCCTGCGGACAAGGGGCTGGCCAAGGAGACCGGATATCCCGAGGGGACCATGTTCCACAAGCTTCTCCGCCTGCGCTCCGCCAAGGAGTACCCGCTGATGCTGGAGACCACCTATCTGCCCCAGGGGCGGTTTTTGATGCTGGACACGGATATCCTGTCCAAGGGGTCCCTGTACGAATTCTTGCGGACCCGCTATGATTTTCACGCCGATCGGGCCATTGAAAAATTTCAGCCCGTCATGCCCCGGCCGGAGGAGAAGGCCCTGCTGCACATCTCCGCCAACACCCCCTGTATGCTCCTGGAGCGGTACAGCTACGAGGACAATGTGCTGATCGAATACACCAAGTCCATTGTCCGCGGTGACAAATACGCCTTCCGCATCGAGCTGGAGAAGGATGTGGTCCATCCGCTGTGAGCCAGTGCCCGGCAAAAATCATCCGTTGATTTTTGCCGGGCACTGCTGCGTCTCTCCCCTGTAGCCATGCTTTTGCGGGGGAAATTTTTCTCCGTGGAACATTCATCTTTCCGTTTTCGTCTGATAGAGCAGATCCAAAATTCCCACAGCGCCATCCATCTATTGAACAAAGGAGTGCATCATATGAAAAAGAAACTGTCTGCCCTTGCGCTGGCCGGCGTCATGGCCTGCACCATCGCTCTGCCCGCTTTTGCCGCAGAGACTACCCCCACGCTGATCTCTCCCCCCACCGCCGCCGAGGAGGTCCTCCCCCTGCCGGACAGCGTACTGTACTACGGCCAGGTACAGGAGATCCTGAAAGACGAGGCGGGGAATATCAGCAAGCTCCTCATGACCTCCGAACAGCACGGGGAGTATAGTATGGATATCTCCGCCCAGACCATCTGGGTGGACAGCGGCCGCCGCGCGGCGTCTGATCCCGCCGATCTTACCATCGGCGAGGCGGTCTATGTCTTCCACAGCCCCATGGAGACCCGCTCCCTCCCCCCGCAGACTGCGGCCTTCGCCGTGGTCCGCAATATTCCTGCGGACGCCCGGAGTGCCATCTACCACGAGGTCGAGGACGTCTCCCTACAGGACGGCCAGCTGACGATCACCACCGACAACGGCGGTCTTCTCCTCTTTGCGGACGAAAAGACCGGGCTGACCACCTACGGCGGCGAGGCCCCCTCCGGTCTGGAGGCCATCCAGGCGGGAAGCCATGTGGTGGCGTGGTACAGCGCAGTGGCCACCAGCTACCCCGGACAGGCGTATGCAGATCACCTGATGCTGCTGCCCGGTGCAGTCCAGGCGGCGGAAGACCCCCTGACCCGGGCGGACCTAGCCGTGCTGCTTCACGAGAAGGCGGGAAAGCCCGCTACGAACTACGCCATGGCATAGAGCGATGTCTCCGGGGAGGAGGACTACGCAGAGGCGGTGCGCTGGGCCACCAGCGAGGGGCTGGTCAGCGGCTACAGCAGCGGCGCCTTCGGCCCCAACGCCCCCGTTTCCCTGGAGCAGATGGTGACGATCCTGTGGCGATACGCCGGCAGTCCCACGCTGATGGACTACCCCGGACTCAGCCAGTACGCCGACGCAGACCACATCTCCTCCTACGCCCAGCCCGCCCTGGCCTGGGCCCACCAGCAGGGATACCTGGACGGCGCGGAAGGGAATGTGCTTGACCCCCGCGGGCCTGCCCGCCGGGAGCTGGCCAAGGTTATGTTGAACGGTCAGCCCGCATAAGCTGCTCAGCCCGCCAATAAGCTCCCCCATCATGGGGGAGCTTTTTTGTGTCCGCCCCTGTGTCTGCCACGGGAAAATCCCCCCTTGCTTTTCTTCCCGGTTCGTGGTAAACTTTTGTGCGGAATTTTTGACGAAATTGGAGGCATTTTCCCGTGGATCTCATGGAAATATACGAAAAAATGGGGCTCAGCCGGGCAGTTTATCAGCGTGGCGAGGAAGTGATCGCCGCCCTGGCGGACCGGTTCGCCCATATTGACCAGGTGGCGGAATTCAACCAGGCCAAGGTCCTGGCGGCTATGCAGGAGCACATGATCGGCGCCAACCACTTTGCCGCCACCACCGGCTACGGCTACGACGACGACGGCCGGGAGCGGCTGGAGCGGGTATACGCCAGCGTGTTCCACGCGGAGGCCGCCCTGGTGCGGCCCCAGATCACCTGCGGCACCCACGCCCTGACCATCGCCCTCAGCGCCAACCTGCTGCCGGGGGACGAGGTCCTCTCCCCTGTTGGTCTGCCCTATGACACCCTGCAGGAGGTCATCGGCATCCGCCCCTCCCCCTGCTCCCTGGCGGAGTACGGCGTCACCTACGCCCAGGCGGATCTGACGGCGGAGGGCAAGTTTGACTACGACGCCATCCGCGCCGCCATCAACCCCCGCACCAAACTCATCACCATCCAGCGCAGCAAGGGGTACGCCACCCGCCCCTCCTTCTCCGTCCGGGAGATCGGCGAGCTCATCGCCTTCTGCAAGAGCGTGAAGCCCGACGTCCTGTGCATGGTGGACAACTGCTACGGGGAGTTCGTGGACGTGATCGAGCCCACCGACGTGGGGGCCGACATGGCCGTGGGCAGCCTCATCAAGAACCCCGGCGGCGGTCTCGCCCCCATCGGCGGCTACATCTGCGGCACGAAGGCCTGCGTGGACCGCTGCGCCTACCGCCTCTCCGCCCCCGGACTGGGACAGGAGGTGGGGGCCAACCTGGGCATCCTGCCCGCCTTCTACCAGGGCTTCTTCCTGGCCCCCACGGTCACCGCCGGGGCGCTGAAGGGCGCGGTGTTCGCCGCCAACCTCTACGAGGGGCTGGGCTACCGCTGCATCCCCAATGCCAGCGAGCCCCGCAACGACATTATCCAGGCTGTGGAGCTGGGCAGCGAGGCGGCCATGCTGGCCTTCTGCAAGGGCATCCAGGCCGCCGCCCCTGTGGACAGCTTCGCCACCCCCGTCCCCGGGGATATGCCCGGCTATGACAGCCAGGTCATTATGGCCGCCGGCGCCTTCGTCCAGGGCAGCAGTATCGAGCTGTCCGCCGACGGCCCCATCCGCCCCCCCTACGCGGTCTACTTCCAGGGGGGCCTCACCTGGCAGCACGCCAAGCTGGGCATCCTCATGTCCCTGCAGAAGATGGTGGACGCGGGTCTGGTGACCCTATGAGCCAAAAAGCGCACATCCAGCTGTCCGACCACTTCACCTACGGCAAGCTGCTGCGCTTCGTCCTCCCCTCCGTCGTCATGATGGTCTTCACCTCCATCTACGGCGTGGTGGACGGCTTCTTCGTGTCCAACTTCGCCGGAAAGACCGCCTTTGCCGCCATCAACCTGGTGATGCCCTTCATCATGATCCTGGGGGGCATGGGGTTCATGATCGGCACCGGCGGCACCGCCCTGGTGTCCAAGATCCTGGGACAGGGGGACAGAGAGCGGGCGAACCGCAGTTTCTCCATGATGATCCTCTTCACCCTGCTGCTGGGGATCGTTCTCTCCATCTTCGGCCTGCTGGTCATGGAGCCGGTGGCTGTCTTCTTTGGCGCTACTGAGGAGATGCTGCCGGACTGCGTCCTCTATGGCCGCATCAACATCGCCTTTACGGCGGCGTTCATGCTGCAAAATGTATTTCAGAGCTTCTTCATCGCCGCGGAAAAGCCCAAGCTGGGCCTGTACGCCACGGTGGCGGCGGGACTGACCAACATGGTTCTGGACGGCCTGTTCATCGGGGTGTTTCGCTGGGGGGTGGCCGGCGCTGCCATCGCCACGGGCATCAGCCAGTGCGTGGGCGGCATCTTCCCCCTCGTCTACTTTCTGCGGCCCAACAGCAGCCTGCTGCACCTGGTCCCCACCGGGCTAGAGATCCGCACCCTGCTGCGGGCCTGCGCCAACGGCTCCTCGGAGCTCATGAGCAACATCTCCTCCTCCCTGGTGAGCATCCTCTACAACTTCCAGCTTCTGCGCTATGTGGGAGAGGACGGCGTCTCCGCCTACGGGGTGCTGATGTATGTGCAGTTCATCTTTGTGGCCATCTTCATTGGCTACGCCATCGGCAGCGGCCCCATCGTCAGCTACCACTTCGGCGCGGGCAACCACCGGGAGCTGAAGAATATGCTGGGGAAGAGCTCCCTGCTCATGGGGGTGTCCGGCGTGGTGCTGACCCTGGCGGCCATTGTGCTGGCGGAGCCCCTGGCTCGCCTCTTCGTGGGATATGACCCGGCGCTCTTCGCCCTCACCGCCCACGCCTTCCGGCTCTTCGCCTTCTCCTTCCTGCTGGCGGGCTTCAACATCTTCGCCTCCTCCTTCTTTACGGCCCTCAACGACGGCCTCACCTCCGCCATTATCTCCTTCCTGCGGACTATGGTGTTCCAGACCGGCTCTGTGCTGATCCTGCCGCTGCTGCTGGATGTGGACGGCATCTGGTGGGCCATTACCGCGGCGGAGGTTTTCGCCTTCCTGCTGTCCCTGCTCTTCCTCTGGGGCAAGCGGCGGACCTACCACTATCTGTAAACAGGCAAAATCGCCGACTGGGATAGTTCCCAGTCGGCGATTATTTTAATTATTCCTCTTTCGCCATCAGACGACGAATCTCTTCCAAATTCTCTGGCGCATCGGGGTCACCATGGCTGAGAGCGCGTTCCGTCCAGAACAAGGCTTTGGCCAAATTGCGCGGGACTCCCTCACCTTTCAGATAAAACCACCCCACCTGGCACTCTGCCAGGGAATAGCCCTTTTTCGCCAGCGTCATACAGCCGTTAAAGCAGGTCGTGTAGTCCCCTTTTAAGTAATAATTATTGATTAGCTCATCTACTTGATGAAGCTCCGGGCAATCCTGGTATACATAGCCCATGGTCTGCCTTTCCTCCCCCTCGTCGCTTGTCTGTAAAATCTATGATAATTATAGTACATCTGTCTTGTTCTGTCAATACACAGCAGCAGATCTCACTGCCGCCGTCAGCCCACGGACCATATCCGCCAGGGGCAGGGCGAACACCTCTGCCTTTCCCCCCGTCTGCTCCGGCAGATAGGGCACATGGATAAAGGCGCACCGGGTTTCCGGCAGATGCAGCGCGGCGTGGTGGAGGACGCTGTAGAGCAGGCTGTTGCACACAAAGGTCCCGGCGGTGTAGGACACCTCCCCCGGAAGGCCCGCATCCCGGATGGCCTGGGCCATGGCCTTTACCGGCAGGGTGGAAAAATAGGCCGCAGGCCCCCCGGGCACCACCGGCTGGTCCACCGGCCGATACCCGGCGTTGTCGGTGATCCGGGCGTCCATAAGGTTCACCGCCACCCGCTCCACAGAGATGTTTTTTCGTCCCCCCGCCTGGCCCAGGCAGATGACGGCCTCCGGCCGCAGGCGGTCCATGGCCGCCAGGGCCAACTCTGCCGCTCCACCGAACAGGGTGGGTACCGCCAGCTTGTGCAGGCGGTGTCCCCCCACCTCCTCCGGCAGGATGGACAGGGCCTCCAGGGCGGGGTTGATGGTCTCGCCCCCAAAGGGGTCGAAGGCGGTCAGCAGGATGTTCATGGTTTTTTCCTCTTTTCGGCTATTTTGCTTTTGCGGGAGGACGAGAGATGGTTCTCGTCTAACCTTGCGGGGGCTCCGCCCCCACACCCCGGGTCACTTTCCCCTCGCCGGGAAAGTAACCAAAGGGGCGCAAAGGGGGAGAGGGATTTCGGTTTTCCTCTCCCCCTTCGAACCCCCTCTCACTATTCTCCACAAGAACCACGGTTTACTCGCGGCATAGCCGCTGCGACCTACGCTAAAAATATGCCACAGGCATATTTTCTTAACGCTGCGGCCCTCGCCAGAGGGGCTACCCCCCGTGCTGCCCTGGGGGCGGGTTGCACGACAAGAAGCGGGGTAAGGGTTCTGCACGGACATTTCGACTACCACACGGTAGTCTGCTCTCGTCATGGTCAATTTGATTCTCGCCCACGGGGCGAGTGGCTTTTTGTAGAGGTAAGTTTTCGCCCCCACGAAAGACTCGGGGAGAATGGGGGGTGGTAACCCCCGCCATCCCCGCGCCGCAGCGGCGCGGTGCCAGGTCGTTGGTGTGCAACCAGCCCTCAAGTCTGCTCGGGGGGTAGCCCCTCTGGCGAGGGGGCGGAGCCCCCTTGAAGATGTCGTTGCGGGGGGTGGTTCTTAGGAGGGGGACACAATCGAAAGTGTCCCCCTCCTAAGCGTGTTTTTGGTTACTTTTTGCACGAGCAAAAAGTAACCCGGGGCGTGGGGATGGAATCCCCACAAGCTTGGACGAAAACAATCTCCCGTCCCCCTACCCCATCAACCCCAAATGCTCCAGCAAAATCTTCAACCCGATCAGGCAGAGGATCACGCCCCCTGCCAGGGTGGCCTTGCTCTTATATCTGCTGCCAAACCGATGGCCGATCCACACCCCCACCAGGGAGAGGGCAAAGGTGGTGCAGCCGATGATGGTCACGGCGGGCAGGATCTTCACCTGCAAAAAGGCGAAGGTGATGCCCACGGCCAGGGCGTCGATGCTGGTGGCCACAGCCATGACCGTCAGCTCCTTCAGGTCGAAGGCAGCTGCCTCCTCCCCATCCTCCTGGTCGTGAAAGGCGTCCCAGATCATCTTTCCACCGATATAGCCCAGCAGCAGGAAGGCGATCCAGTGGTCCACCCGGGTGATATACTGCTCAAACTGCCGGCCCAGGAACCAGCCCACCAGAGGCATCAGCCCCTGGAAGCCGCCGAAGAACAGGGCCACCAGTCCCCCCTGCCGCCAGTTCAGCTTCCGCATCCCCAGGCCCTTGCATACCGCCGCGGCGAAGGCGTCCATACTCAATCCTACCCCTACCAGCAGCAGCTCGATTATGCTCATTTGCTAAAATTCTCGCTTTCCTATACTGTCAGGCCCACGCCCAGACCCAGCAGGGCGCCCATCAGCACCTGGAAGGGGGTGTGGCCCATGATCTCCCGGACATTGTCGGCAAAATCCTCCGCCGTCAGCCGCTCCACGTGCTCCAGCAGCTTGTTCACCAGCTTGGCCATATCCCCGGCGCTGCGGCGGACATTGCAGGCGTCGTACATCACCACGGCGGAGAAGATGGCCGCCAAGGCAAAGAGCGGCCCGTCCAAGCCGTAGAGCTTGCCGATCGCCGTGGTACAGGCCACCACCAGGGCGGAGTGGCTGCTGGGCATACCGCCGCTGGAGACAAAGCGGGACACATCGAACTTTTTCATCAAAATGGCGTCCAGCACCACCTTGATGAGCTGGGCCAGGAACCAGGCCAGCAAGGCGCAGTCAATGATGGGATTTGTGGTCAGCATACCGTAGTACACCCTCAGTTCCTCCTCTCCGCCAGCATATCCGCCAGCTCCAACAGGAACCCGCTCCCCGGCAGGTCCGCCACAGCGGCCTTGGCCAGAGCGGTCTCCCGCTCCACCAGTTCCTCGCAGCCGGGAAGGCCCAGCAGATCCACAAAGGTCCGCTTCCCCTCCGCCGCATCGGAGCCTGTGGGCTTGCCCAGCTCCGCCTGATCCGCTGTCACATCCAACACATCGTCCCGGACCTGGAAGGCCAGGCCCAGGTGTTGGGCGTACTCTCTTGCCCGGCGGCGCAGGTCCTCCCCGCCGTCCGCCGCCACACAGCCCAGCTCCGCCGCGGCCTGGATCATGGCCCCGGTCTTCAGCCCGTGGAGCAGTCGCAGGGCCTCCACATCCGCCGTCTGGCCCTGGATATCCAGCACCTGGCCCGCCACCATGCCGTCCCCGCCGCAGGCCTCCGCCAGCACCAGAACCGCCTCCGCCCGCTGCTTGTCCGTCAGGCCCGGAGCGGACGCCATCAGGCGGAAGGCCTCCGCCTGGAGGGCATCCCCCGCCAGAACGGCCAGGGTCTCCCCGTAGACCTTGTGGCAGGTGGGGCGGCCCCGGCGCAGGTCGTCGTCGTCCATACACGGCAGGTCGTCGTGGATCAGGGAGTAGGTGTGGACCAGCTCCAGGGCGCAGCCCAGGGGCAGGGCCTTCTCCGTCTCTCCCCCCGCCAGCGCACAGAAGGCCAGGGTCAGCACCGGCCGCACCCGCTTGCCTCCGGCCAGGAGGCTGTAGCCCATGGCCTCCTGGAGGCGGCCATAGGGGGCGGTGGTGTGGAAAAGGCCGGACAGATAGTCCTCCACCAGCTGGCGGTAGTTGTCATATCTTTCCTGTAAAGTTTTCATCCTTTACTCCTCTGCGGCAAATGGAAGCTCCACCGGCTCCCCGTCTGGGCCCTTCTGGAGCTTCACCACCTGCTGCTCGGCGTTGTCCAGCAGGGCGGAGCAGCAGGTCACCAGCTTGGTCCCCTCCGCAAAGAGATCCAGGGAATCCTTCAGCTGCACATCCCCCCGCTCCAGCTGGGAGACGATCTCCTCCAGCCGAGCGAGCTGTTCCTCAAAGCTCTTTTCTTTCTTCACAGCCATGGCCGTTATTCCTCCTCAATCATCACATCTTCTACCCGGCAGCGCAGCGCCCCCTCCGCCAGGGCGGCGGTGACGGTACTGCCCACCGGGACTTCAGCGGCGCTTTTGACGATCTGCCCCTCCCCGTCAGTGACCAGGGCAAAGCCCCGGCCCAGGACCTTCAGGGGGCTCAAGGCGTCCAGCTTTGCCGCCAGGGTCCCCAGCTCCCGCCGGGGGGACGCCAGCTGGCGGGCGGCGGCGTTGTACAGATCCTTCTGCACATGGCCCAGGAGCATCCGCTTGTCCTGGATCACCGCCAGAGGATCGGTCATCACCCGCTTGGCGGCCAGACCGCCCAGCCGCTGCCGCAGCAGCTCCAGACGGCGGCTCTGGGCCCGCAGCAGACGCAGTCGGCGGCTCTGCAGCCGCTCCAGCAGCTCCGTCTGGTCCGGCACCGCCATCTCCGCGGCGTGGGACGGCGTCGCCGCCCGGGCGTCCGCCACAAAGTCGGCAATGGTCACATCGGGCTCATGGCCCACAGCGGAGATCACCGGGATCTGGGAGTCGTAAATGGCCCGGGCCACCCGCTCGTCGTTGAAGGCCCACAGGTCCTCCATGGACCCGCCGCCCCGGCCGGTGATGATGAGGTCCGCCACCTGGTAGCGGTTGGCGTAGCGGATGGCCCCCACGATCTCCGGCGGGGCCTCCACCCCCTGGACGCGGACGGGCAGCAGCTTCACCTTGGCCGCCGGGTAGCGGCGGCGCAGGATGCGGATCATGTCGTGGACCGCCGCCCCGGCGGAGGAGGTGATGATGGCGATGGTGTCGGGATACCTGGGCAAAGGCTTCTTGTGGCCCTCGTCAAAGAGGCCCTCCCGGTACAGCTTCTCCTTCAGCTGCTCGAATGCCGCATGCAGATCCCCCGCCCCCTCGGGGCTGAGGTCGTCGCAGTAGAGCTGGTACACCCCGTCCCGGGGGAACACGGTGATGCGGCCCAGGGCGATGACCTTCATGCCGTTGGCCGGGCGGAACCGCAGGCGGGAGGCCTGTCCCTTAAACATGACGCAGCGGATGGCCCCGGTCTCGTCCTTCAAAGTGAAGTAGTGGTGGCCGGAGGGGTAGAGCTTATAGTTGGAGATCTCCCCCCGGACATAGATCCCCGCCAGCTGGGGGATGCTGTCCAGAAGGGATTTGATGATCTGGTTGACCTGGGAGACGGACAGGATCTGCTGTTCCATGGCGCCGCCCTCCTTCTTCTGATGATAAAAAAGAGCGCACGGCTGCCCGTGCGCTCTTGACCCGGTTACTGGGGGACCTTCTCCGCTTCGGCAGGGGCGGGGACGGGCGTGTCCTTGGCCTCCTCCCGGACAAAGGTGCCCAGGATGCCGTTGATGAAGCGGACAACGTCCTCGTTCTCGTACTTCTTGGCGATCTCCACCGCCTCGTTGATGGCGGCGCCGTTGGGGATCTCCGGCATGTACAGGATCTCGTACATGGCCAGGCGCATAATGGCGGAGGCCACCAGGGGGATCCGCTCGAACCGCCAGCCCCTGGCGTATTTTTCAATATACTGGTCCAGCTCGTAGCCGTGGGCGGCGATGCCCCGGACCAGCTTGCAGATATACTCCCGCTGGCTGGGACCCGGCAGCTTGCCGTAGACCTCATACTCCGGGGCGACCTCCTCAAAGTGGCCCGCGCTGAGCCGCTGGTCCAGCAGCTGGTCGGGGGTCAAATCGGTGAAGCTCAGTTCATAGGAGAGATGCATGGCAATCTCTCTGGCGGTGGTTCTGATCATGGGTAAAATCCTCTTCTCTCTCTGACTCAGCTGCCGCAGGCGGGATCACTGAAAATTGACGGCGCCCACATGGACATTGACCGCCTTTACGGCAAAGCCGGTCATGGACTCCACTGCGCTGGAGACCGCATTCTGGAGCTTCTCCGCCGTGTCGGGGATGGGGCAGCCGTAGCGGATAGTCACATAGAGGTCCAGCTTCACGCCGTCCTCGTCCACCGCCACACGCACGCCCTTGGCGGCGGTCTTCTTGGCCGCCATGGCCATGAGGCCGCTGATGCCCTCCACCTCCACGGCAGCGCCGGCGGCAATGGAGGCCAACACCTCCTCAGAGATATGGATGCTGCCCAGCTCCTCGGGGTGGGTCAGATACTCTTTGTTTTCGCCCATATTAAGACACTCCTTACTTGTAGGGTACATTAGCCTATTTATTGTACCACTGTCCGGTGGAAAATACAACCGTTTATTTTTTCTTGCGGAGATTTTGCCCCTCCCGCCCCGCAGTCCGCCAGTTTTTAGACAGGCAGTTGCATTTTCCCCCCGGGGACGATATACTGTTGGCAGAAACACAACATTTAACGCTGGGAGAGATGATTTCCATGATCCATTTTCGCAACGACTACAGCGCCGGGGCCCACCCCGCAGTGATGGACGCCCTCATGGCCAGCAACCTGGACCTCACCGCCGGCTACGGCCTGGACCCCTACTGCGCTGCCGCCGCCGACACCATCCGGGACCTCTGCGCCGCACCGGAGGCGGAGGTCCACTTTCTGGTGGGCGGGACCCAGGTGAATAAAACCGCCATTGCCGCCTTTCTCCGCCCCTACGAGGCGGTCATCGCCGCCGACACCGCCCACATCTGCTGCCACGAGACCGGCGCCATTGAGGCCGACGGCCACCGGATCATCAGCTGCCCCACGGTGGACGGCAAGCTGACCCCCGCCGCCATCCGCACCGCCGCCGCTGCCCACAGCGGTGAGCACATGGTGGTCCCCCGCCTGGTGTACATCTCCAACACCACGGAGCTGGGCACGGTCTACTCCCGGGAGGAACTCCAGGCCCTGCGGGCGGCGTGCGGCCAGCTGGGCCTGTACCTCTACTGCGACGGCGCCCGGCTGGGGTCCGCCCTGACCACGGCGGAGGCCGGTCTGGACTTCGCCGCCTGCGCCGCCCTCTGCGACGCCTTCACCATTGGCGGCACGAAAAACGGTCTCCTCTTCGGCGAGGCCCTGGTCATCACCGCCCCGGCCCTCCAGCCCGGCTTCCGCCACTGCATGAAGCGCCAGGGGGCCATTCTGGCTAAGGGCCGTCTGCTGGGGGTCCAGTTCTCCGCCCTACTGGAAAAGGGACTGTACCTGGAGCTGGCGGCCCACGCCAACGCCCTGGCCCGCAGCCTCACGGCGGGACTGCGGACGCTGGGGGTCCCTCTGCTGGTGGACTCCCCCTCCAACCAGGTGTTCCCCATCCTGCCGGACGCCGTGGTGGCGGCCCTGGCGGAGGACTTCACCTTTGAGGTCCAGCAGCCCATGGGGGACGGCCGCACCTGCATCCGCCTGGTGACCTCCTGGGCGTCCGAACAGGACCATGTGGAGGAATTCCTGAAGCGGCTGGAGGCACTGCTGTGACGGCCCCGGAGATGGAGACTGTCAAAAAAGTGCAAGCACTTTTTTGAGGAGGGGTTGCGCTGCGCTTCGCGCCTTGCGGCCGCAGGCCGCTGCGACGCGCGCTCCGCGAGAAGTATTTTCTGCCAGGTACACGCCCCGGCAGAAAATGATTTCACTCTATTCGCCGCCTCCGGGCGGCGAACTCTGCGTGGCTTTTTTGACAAGCTGAATCGCGCCCTCCGGCGTCTGCCGGAGGGCGCGATTACACTTCACGTTATTTTACCTGGGGCAGCGACAGGAGGAACTTCTCCGCCTCCTGGAAGGAGCCGCTGCGGAAGCTGTCCACCGCCAGGCCGTCGGGGTTCTCCAGGCAGTCGGTGACCAGATAGCCCTCCAGCCCCACCTGCAGGGCGGACATATCGTCCCCGGGGTTGTTGCCCACCATGAGGCACTCCGCCCCCTGCCGCCCGATGTGGGCCAGGATGTCCCGGTAGTAGCCCGGGTCTGGCTTGCTGTGGCGGCTGTTCTCGTAGGTGGTGACATAGTCGAAGTCGGACCCCCGCAGGCCCACCCAGCTCAGCCGGGTCTCCACCGCCACCGCCGGGAAGATGGGATTGGTGGCCAGCACCAGGCCGTACCCCTTCTCCCGCAGGGCGCGGATCAGGTCCTGCCGGTCCGTGGGGCCGGTGAGGATGCGGCGGATATCGTCAAACTCCCGGGTGTAGAAATCCTCCAGGATCGTCTCCAGGGACAGGACCTGGACCCCCAGCTCCTGGGTAAAGACCTCCCAGAACACCTGGCGGTTGGTGCGCTGGCCGTCGTTACCGATCATGGCGGCGGTTCCCTTCCACAGGGCCGCCACCAGCTGCTCCCCGTTGTAGCCCATGGGGGCCAGCCGCCGGGTCAGCGCCCCGAAATAGGCGCGGATAAACTCGTCCTGGTTAAAGGGGGCCAGCGTCCCGTCCAGGTCAAACAAGATGGTATTCAGCATAAGTACTCTCCTCAGGGTCAGTTGCCCTTATGGCAGAGTATACCAAATTTTTCCGGGGATGGCAAGGTTTTTTGTGCCTGTCCCTCCTGTTCCTCCAGCAGCGCGGCATATTAAGTATCAATTGTTCCCGTGATTCTAATTTCTTTGGAGGAGTTGTTTCTAATAGCGAAGATGTAGTCTCCGTTTTCTTCAATTCGTAAAATCTCACTTATGGTACCATTGTCCACTGTGACATAATGAAATATTCCATCAGAGTCGATCAGCCCAACATCCACACTTCCAACCGGGGAGTAGTTCGCTTCAATCTTTACCAGATTTCCTACCCGCAGAGAAATTTCTCCCTCAGCTTCAAAGAGCGAACGAGCTGAAATGGATGTGCTGAACGAGGCGAAGGCATACCCTTCCGCATCCACAGAACCAGCCTGTGCATTCATCTCTTCGCTGCTGACCACAAAAAGGCATGCAAGCAAAACAAAAATCAACTTTTTCAACCTTAATCCTCCTTCGTATCTTACCAGCCTAAAGAAAACTTACCGTGCTCAGATCTGTCCTCTCCCACATACTCCTGTGACAAGGTTGACAATGGCTTGATCTGACTGTACTGATACCAGCACACCGCAATTCCCAGAACGGCCAAGGCCAAAATCGCCCCCAGGAAAAAGGCCCCCACCTCCCGGCGGGTCACCCGCCGGGGCCGCTTCTTCTCCGCCGGTTTCGGCGGCTGTCCTTCCGTTGTCGCCTCCTCTCGTTCCGTCAAGTCCTGCTGGTCGTCCAGCAGCAGGTCCACCGGGATGTTGTAGAATTCCCCCAGGCGTCTCAGCTTCTCCATGGAGGGGGTAACTGCCCCCACCTCCCAGCGGGACACCGCCTGGCGGGAGACGCCCATCACCTCCGCAAGTTGATCTTGAGATATCCCCTGTTGCTTCCGCAGAACCGCCAGCTTCTCTCCAAGTGGCATCACGCCAACCTCCTTATCCCGATTATATTTTTATTATATCATATTTATTTGTCCATAGGAAGTTTTTTATAAGGAAGCTTCCTGTCCAAGTAGTTGGACAGGAAGCTTGGAGATATATACGGACCAAATCACAGGGAACTATCTGCGAACAAAGAAATTTTTAGCGAATTGTTATATCTTTGCTATAAGACACAGGCGAGAAGTCAATTGTCCCGTTTGACTGCTGAACATCTGTAATTGTGACAATTACCTTAATCCTGTGGCCGGAAATTTGAGCAGGACTGTACGTTGAACCCGACAAACTCCAAGTAGGATCTTTTGCACTTGCACGGATACTTTTTTCTGTCGGCGGAATTTCAAAATCAGAATAATTGTGGTACTCAACATCCGCCTCAAAACTCTCAAATCTGCAAGAAGTAAACAACCCCTTTGTTGATCTGACCGTAACTTGAGTAAAAATCCTCGTCGTACTAAATTCCTGATAAATCTCAATGTCCGCCACGACTTCTTCCTTCTCTTGCATCTCTCCGTCTCTTTCTACACTAATCAGAGTCCCCAAAGGAACCGTTGCGGAAGAAAGATGAATGAATCTTTCACTGTCAAAATTGATATCTTCAAAAGATTGAGAATTATTTACCAAAGCATTGGATACTCCTTCCGCCGCAAACGCATAACCCGCCAGCACAGTCACAGAAATTGCGACAGAAACCGCAAAACTAATAATCTTTTTCATAATCGCCCTCTTTTCTTTTCAAAGATTCTTGCTGTGCAAAGTGTAACAACTGGCATCAGCACAGCAATGACCGCACTGGCAATACATCTAAGGTGGGCATAAGGATAAAATGGCTTGGCAGCCGGATCGGTGATCGTCGCAATTCCAAGAGAGATCGTTCCCTCTTGATGCCACCTGAGGAGCGTATATGTGGAGATACCCGCTATGATGAGTCCTAGGGACACCGCTAGGACAGTCAAGCTTCGATATCCCTTTCTCCCCCGGCCAACTGCCAAATACCCCGTCAACAATATCTCAGCCGGAAACAAAAGTATAGCGGAAAAGGCAACGGCTGAAAACTCCATAATATATGGCCCGACACACAGAAAATATGTAATGCCCAAAATCAATACAATAACCAGTGCCAGCTTTTTTCTTTGCATCGTTTTTCTCCTCTTGTTCTTTTCATTTCGTTCTCCACCCGCAATTCTCAGCCCATGGGACTCACCTCCAATTCCCTTTTGTTGTTTCTTATGGTATGAAAAAAGTGGCAACATTGCAACCACATTTCGGTTGCACCCCCGCAATTACCGGTTGCACCGCCGGTTTTTTCTCCAGTATACCGGATTTTTCCGCCCATGACAAGACCGCGCCGCCGGGATAGGACTTGAGCGCCCCCTCCGGCGTTTGCCGAAGGGGGCGCTTGGTATTTGGTTTACTTAATCTGGGACAGCGACAAAAATTTTTGTAGGTCGCGCCCACCTGACCCGCCAAGGCGGCCTACTTCAACTCATCCCGCCAGGTAAATTCGCCCAGGCGCAGCCGCGATTTTTCGTCCCGCCACGGACAAATCTCCCACCCCGGGAGGGCGGAAAAGTGTCTCTCCATTTCCCTATTCAGCGGGTAGAGAAAGGCCTCTTTCTCGTGGGAAACACTGCCAAAAAACAGAGTTTCCCGGGAAAACAGGCACATATCCGCAAACCACGGGATCTGTTCCTCCGGGGAGGGGTCCACGGGTATCCGCAGGAAAATATCCTGATACCGCTGGCAAAGCGCCTCCTTCAGCCCCTGATCCGCACGGTAGCGGTATCTGACCTGCTTTGTGCTGCCCCGGCCATAGCCAAACCACCGACCGGAGGTGGTTCGGCCCACCAGCCAGGGGCACAGGGCCGCCTTGAGCGCCGCCCACTCCTCCCGCCGCGCCCAGGCCGGCGGAAAGCGCGGGGATAGGATGAGGTCAAAGTTGCTGGAGAGCGTGACCGTATCAACAAAGGGCCAGCACCCCTCCAAAAGCTGCCGAAGGCCGGCGCCAGGGGCCACAGGGCCGTTTTCCGGGTCATGGCCGGTGTATTGCAGCCATTGTGCCACAGGGATCACCTCGCTGTACTATATGTTACCTGCTAAAGCGCTTCTTTTCTATACTAAACTAAAAACCAAATATGTACCGACTTAGGAGTACCATTCGAATTGCAAGGATGATAATGTGGTAGATAATTGGGATTTCCCGAATGTACGTCGTTGCTATGGTAAGTAATCCCAAACGGACTATTTGCTGTTGCAACCGACTGAGCAAGCATATGATGGTAAGTTGCAACACCTACCGCACTCAGATTAGCTTTCTTGATTGCAACAGCTGTTCCAAAATCAATGCTAATCGGACATACCATCAGTACATGATTTATAAGAGCTGCAACATAATACTCATTATCCTCAAGATAGCAATTTTCCGCTCGAGTATTGACTCGAAATCGCTCAGTAGTTCCATCTTTCCTTTCAACAATTACAAGGCTCCCAGAGATTGCTACTGTCTGCGCCGGGTTAGTCATGCTAACGGCATCATCCGCAAGCAATCCCAATGCGGCAGCAATATTTTCGCGCATATCACTGAACGCACTCTGAAATACGGCAACAATCTCATTCCAATTAGGAGCAATCTCTGTAGTCCAGTGCTCCGCTAATGTTGCAGCTGCATATGTTGCCACTATTGTAGCATAAATATCACCTATAGGCAATGCTCTATCTGCCGCTGCCGCAATAATTCCACTAGCAATCCCTTCAAATGCATAAACTACTGAAGTACTGAGGCCTAACGAAACAAGTTCGTTGTGGATTGTATTCAACAGGTTGGATTTGTTTACTGATTTTTCTATACTACCAAACGAAGTTACTCTCCCCGGAGAAAACGCTTTGTCGACATTTTCTCTATGAAATTCCACAAGAGTTGGGTCGCATGAAATATGAGAAAGAAAGATTTTTTGAGCCTCAAGAGATAATCCATCAAATACTGCTTTTGCACACTCTTGATCTGTAAACGAATAGTTTATATGTACACTTTCATTCAACCTATTGGCCGTAGCGTATGCCGTCGAAAATAAAGAAAATGCAAATGCTACAGCAACGATTATACATAACATATGTCTTAATAATTTTTCCATAGTATGTATCTTTTTCACTGTACCAACCTCCTAAATCTTTTTAAGGGTATAATCTTTACTTGTTCCAACATAACTGTCGTACCCGCAGAGAGCTGCTCCTCCTTGCAATAAGCTATAATTCTCAGCCCATGGGACTCACCTCCAATTTTCTTTTGTTGCTTCTTATGGTATGAAAAAAGTGGCAACATTGCAACCACATTTCGGTTGCACCCCCGCAATTATTGGTTGCACCGCCGGTTTTTCTCCTTTTTTCCGTATGACGGATCTCCCCGCCCATGACAAGACCGCGCCGCCAACAAGGGAATGACGGCGCGGTCAGCTGTTCTTCATTGGTCGCGATTTACTTCTGTTCATTCTCCAGCCAGGCGAAAAAAGCGGCGGCGGCATCGGCGGTCGGATCTGCATTATTTGTATTCTCTCTATGCTCTAACGCGGGATATTCATAATAAGACACTACCACGCCATTTCTGATATGCAGGATATACGGTATCCAATCCACTGCGTATTCATCCAAAATCAAGTGGTAATCTTCTTCCTTTACAGCAGCTTTTATTGCGCCCAGATCCACATAATATGCGCCGCTGCCAGGATGATCCTCAGCATACGCTGTCAAAATTGCGGAAAAGTCTTTACAATCACCGCAATTTTCGCTGCCAAAATAAAGGAAAAAATCCAGCGGTTTATCTCTTTTTTCCGCAAGCTCCTCTATTGTTATCTCAATAAAACCGTCTACCCGCTCTCTACACACATTCTCCGTCAACAGCGCACGGTGAAGATTCTCCTTTGTCAGCGCACCCTTATATACATTAACCTGCCCCCCGGCGATATGAATGACCGCCGGAACACGGTCAAGCCCATACTTCGACAAAAGTTTTTTATCCTCCTGGCTGATCACCTCAAATTGCATGATGGGTTTTTCCAATTCACTGGATATTTGCCGAAGATCTTTCACAACAGCGGCACACCCGCCACACATGTCTTGGGTACAAAAAATCGTACCATTCCCGCCCTTTTCCAGCAAATCGTACAGCTCGTCATAGGACAGCTGTTCAAAATTACCGGCACTTCTGGGCAAGAGAAGCGCCGCAGCAGCCACAGCCACTGCTATGCAAACAACAGCAACGCCCCAGATCCTGTAGCGTCCTTTCATCCTCTTCCCCCCTTAATTACAGCGAAACGGCCGCAGACGGCCGTTTCGCTGTAGAGCAAGTACAAGGTAAAACTTAGCGTATCTGCATGAGCGATTCTTATACAGAGTACAGGCACTGCCAGCGGTCACTGCCCTTAACACGAATGCAGGATTCCCCGCTTACCTTTTGCGCACTAACAAACTCCTCTCCATCGTAATCAGCCCAAAGCAACTGTCCAAGATCGATTTGTAGCAGATCAAATAAGTTGATCAAAAATTCAAGGCTCTGAAGAGTTTCTGTAGGATGCGTACAAACCCAATAATACCCAGTATACACAAGAGCTTTTATACCCTTAAATGTAATATATGCTCCTGCCGCCAAACTTCGGCGACTTGCCTCAGACATCTTCACATTACCAATTAAATTTCCCTCAGCATCAACTACTGCAACATCCACCATAGTTGTCTGCTCTTCAAATCTGACAAAGCACTCCTGGGCATAAGCTACTGGGCTTCCAGTTACTAAAATAGACATTACTATTGCTAAAAATAACCCAATTTTTGATTTCATTTCTATAATCCGCCTTTCTGCGAAAGGCACCGACGGGGTTATGAAACGC
>CAUWCX010000025.1:0-33460 GCA_963557105.1 uncultured Oscillospiraceae bacterium | reverse complement strand
CCTCCATCACCAAGGAGGCCTTCCCCCTGCTGCGCTACCGCACCCGGGACATCTGCGTGCTGACCCGGGAGAAGTGCTCCTGCGGCCGCAGCTTCGTGAAGATGTGCAAGCCCATGGGCCGCAGCGACGATATGCTCATCGTCAAGGGCGTCAACGTCTTCCCCAGCCAGATCGAGACCGTTCTGCTGGAGCAGGGCTACCCCGCCAACTACCAGATCATCGTGGACCGGGTGAACAACGCCGACACCCTGGAGGTCATGGTGGAGATGACGCCGGAGAACTTCTCCGACAGTCTGGGCAAGATCACCGAGATGGAGAAGGGCCTGGTGGCCGCGCTGAAGGCCATGCTGGGCATCTACGCCAAGGTCCGCCTGGTGGCCCCCAAGTCCATCACCCGCAGCGAGGGCAAGGCCGTCCGGGTCATCGACCGGCGGAAGATCTAAAAGGAGGAAGCGCTATGACCATTCATCAGATCTCCGTATTTCTGGAGAACCGGGCGGGCCAGCTGGCCGAGATCACCAGCCTGCTGGCGGCCAGCGGCGTGGACCTGCGGGCCATCAACATCGCGGAGACCGCCGACTACGGCGTGGTCCGCCTCATTGCCAGCGATCCCCAGCGGGCCAGCGCCCTGCTGCTGGAGCACGGCTTCATCCTGACCATGACCCCGGTGGCGGCGGTGTCCGTCCCCGACCAGCCCGGCGGGCTGGCGGCGGTGCTGTCCGTCCTGTCCCGGGCGGACATCGACGTGGAGTATATGTACTCCGTCTTTGGCCAGCAGAAGGGCCGGGCCTACATGATCTTCCGGGTGGGGGACATTGACCGTCTGGCCGCCGTCCTCCAGGAAAATGACATTGAAACCGTCCCCGGCGAAGAGCTGGGGGTCCACTGATACAAGGGAAAGGAAACCACCGCTATGCAGGAACTGAGCAGAAAGAACGCACTTTTCACCGACTCCGTCATCCGCCGGATGACCCGCATCGCCATCGACTGCGGGGCCATCAACCTGGCCCAGGGCTTCCCCGACTTCGATCCCCCCAAGGCCATGCTGGACCGCCTGGCGGAGGTGAGCTACGCCGGCCCCCACCAGTACCCCATCACCATGGGCGCCCCCAACTTCCGGGCGGCCCTGGCCAAGAAGTGCGGCCGGTTCATGGGCCGCACCCTGGACCCCAACACGGAGATGGTGGTGACCATCGGCTCTACGGAGGCCATGGTGGACACCATTTTCGCCCTGACCAACCCCGGGGACAAGATCGCCATGTTCTCCCCCTACTTTGAAAACTACCGGGCCCAGGCCATTATGGCCGACTGCGAGCCGGTGTTCATCCCCCTGGTCCCCCCCACCTTCCACTTCGACCCCAACGTGCTGGAGGACGCCTTCAAGCAGGGGATCAAGGCCATCTTGATCTGCAACCCCTCCAACCCCAGCGGCAAGGTCTTTACCTACGACGAGCTGAAGCTCATCGCCGACCTGTGCATCAAATATGATGTGTACGCCATTATGGACGAGGTCTATGAGCACATCATCTACGACGGCCACAAGCACGTGTACATGAACAGCCTCCCCGGCATGTGGGAGCGGACAGTCAGCTGCTCCAGCCTCTCCAAGACCTACTCCATCACCGGCTGGCGGCTGGGCTACGCCATCGCCCCCCAGCACCTCATGGACCGCATCAAGCAGTACCACGACTTCAACACCGTGGGCGCCCCCTCCCCCCTGATGGAGGCCGCCGTGGTGGGCCTGGAGATGCCCGACAGCTACTACCAGGAGTTCGGCGCCCACTACGCCCACATGAAGAAGCTCTTCACCGACGGCCTGCGGGACATCGGCATCCCCTTCACGGACCCCCAGGGCGCCTACTTCGTCCTGGCCAACATCGGCCCCTATCTGAAGAAGGGTCAGACCGATGTGGAGTTCTGCGAGGAGATGGCCCGGAAGGTGGGCGTGGCCTGCGTCCCCGGCACCTCCTTCTTCAACGAGAAGGGCGTCAACGACATCGTCCGCGTCCACTTCGCCAAGCGGGATGAGACTCTGTATGAGGCCCTGGAGCGGCTGAGCAAGATCAAGGAGAAGATGGGGTAGGACAATTATCAAAAAAGTGCAAGCACTTTTTTGAGGAAGGGTTACGCTGCGCTCTGCGCCTCGGTTGGCCGCCTTTGGCAGCCAATTCGGCGCTCGCTCCGCGAGAAGTATTTTCTGCCACGCCGCAGCGTTAAGAAAATATGCCGGTGGCATATTTTTAGCGTAGGCCGCAGCGGCTATGCCGCGAGGAAACCGTGCTACAGAGGTGCACAGAAAATTCCACCCTATTCGCCGCCTGCGGGCGGCGAACTCTGCGAGGCTTTTTCGACAGGCAGAAGGCCCGGCAGCTCATCAGGAGCTGTCGGGCCTTATTGCCCTTGTATTGTGGAACAGGGCGGATGCGCCAAAGAATTCACACTTTCTCTCTTGCATTCCCCCGGCACAGGCCGTATACTCTGTACCATTCCAAACCATCCGGGCAATGTCCCGGAAACACGGAGGACGCCGCTATGCCCGTCAACATGAAAAGCATCATTGCGGATGCCTACTACCAGCAGACCAAGCAGAAAAGCGTGGACAAAATCACCGTCAAGGACCTGGTGGAGGCCTGCCACATCTCCCGGCAGACCTTCTACTACCACTTTCGGGATCTCCAGGAGGTCCTGGAGTGGTCCGCACAGCAGGCCCTGCAAAAGGCCCTGGAACGCAGCGAGGCCGCACCCACACCGGAGGAGGCCATGAAGCTGCTGATCCAGGCCACCGACGAGCAGCATGAGCTGATCCAAAAGCTCCTCCGCTCACAGAAGCGGGCGTCCGTGGAGCAGATGATGGTCCATGTGGTCCAGGCGTACCTGGTGGAGATGTTCCGCAGTACAGCGGCGGATCTGTCCATCAGCTGCGGCGATCTCGCCGTTGCGATCCAGCTCTACTCCATCGGCATTGCCGGGATACTGCTGCAGTACAGTGGGCGGAGGGACCGGGATGCCGATCAGCTGGCGGCCCAGCTGTGCCGCCTCCTGTCCGGCCACTGCCTGCGGCAGCCCTGACCGGAGGAGGCCCTACGCCTCCTCCCCACCTGCCGAAGGCTCCTGGCCGTCAAAGTCCGCCCAGAACCGGCGGAGGGCGGCTTGATAGCCCTCCCGGTCCACATAGTAGCTCTCCCCGTGTCCCGCCCCCGGCACCACCAGCAGCCGCTTGGGGGCCGTGCAGACCTGGTAGTTCTCATAGGTCATCTCAATGGGCACGAAGGTGTCGGCGGTCCCATGGATAAACAGCACCGGCGTGGAGCTGCCTGCCAGGGCCTCCTGGGTGGAATAGCCGTCGGTCCCCACCTGGATCTTCTGCCGGCACAGGTCGCTGGCCATCTTCCCCATGACGCCATAGGACAGGTGGAGGTTTTTCTCCACCACATGCTTCCACTCCGCATGGGCCGAGGTAAAGCCGCAGTCCGCCAGGATGCCGTGAACATGGGGGAGCGGCGCCAGGCTGGCGGTCATCAGCACCGTGGTGGCCCCCATGGACACCCCCGCCAGGTACACCGGAAGGCCCTCCCCCCGGGCGTTGACCCACTTGAGCCATTCCAGGCAGTCATACCGCTCGATCATGCCGAAGCCCATATAGTCCCCGCCGCTCTCGTTCTGGCCCCGCTGTTCGGCATAGAGAACGCTGCACTCCTCCTCCCGCCAAAAGGGGGCAATGGCGCCAAAATCCCTGGCCCAGGAGGAGCGCCAGCCGTGCATGGCCACAATGATCCGCCGGGGATGGGCGCTGGGCAGCCAGTGGCCCACCAGTTTCTCCCCGTCATAGCTGAGGATCTCCACCCGCTGGGTATCCTGCTGCTCCAGCTGCTGTGCCATCTCCTCGGTCTCCCGGTCAAAGGGGGACGGGGCCGCCCCTCTGACCTTCTCCCGGGTCTGCGCCATCTCGGGCGTCTCCCGGTCCATGGCTACCTTGACCAGGGTATTGGTGAGCTTATAGGCGGCCGCCCCCGCCGCAGCGGCGCCCGCCGCAGCGATCCCCGTACCGATCAGCAGATTTCTTGTGCGCTTTTTCATGACAGCTCTCCTTTTTCCTTGGGCGGTCCCTCTGCGTCCGGGCCCGCCCGCTCCTCTGCCCGGGATCTGCGGTCCGGGCCATCTGACTGCCCATACCATACCAGAGATCTCCCCGCCGTAAAACTGATAATTTCCCCGAACCGTCCTGACAGATCCGGCAATGTGTCAGCCTTTTGGACGCATTGCCGAAGATGGATACCTGCAGATCCCCCTTTTCCGCAGGCGCAGCAACCGTCCGGCATACTTCAGCGGCAGCGATAGCCAGTGCCATCGCTGCCGCTGTCTCATGATGTTTCCCCCGCCGGTCATCCTCCCACATAGGCGTAGACCGGGGGCTTATCCCGCCAGAGGGCGATGGCCCGGTCCAGCTGCGCCAGCATCCGGTCCCTGTCCCGGGGCAGGGTCCCCCGGACGCGGAACTGGACGAAGTCGTGGAAGCCGTCGTACTGCACGCCCTCCACATCCAGCAGCTCCAGCAGCCGCCGCTCCTCCAGCAGGTTCTCCAGCTCGTCCGCCGGCTGGAACCGCCCCTGCTGGATATCCCGGTAGAGGGGGGCCTCCCGGTGGAGGAAGAGGGAGAAGTTGACGATCTTCCGGGGCGCGGTGCGGCGGTAAAAGTCCGCCAGGGCCTCCCCATTCTCCAGACCCCGGCCCCGCCCCGCCACACCGGTCATCATGTGGGCGTCGTAGTGCAGGCCGCAGCGGTGGAGCCGGTCAATGGCGGCATGGACCTCCGGCAGGGTGTGGTCCTTGGCCATCAAGGCCAGCACATCCCCCAGCCCGGACTCGATGCCCAAGTACAGCTCCTCCACCCCGGCGTCGTGCAGGGCCCGCAGCTCCCCGTCGGACTTCTCCCGGATGTTGGTGACGGTGGCGTCCATATTGACCCCCCGGCAGCTGGGGAAATACTGGCGGATCAGCGCCAGGATCTCCAGCAGCCGCTCCGTGGCCACCCCAAAGGCGTTGCCGTCCCCCAGGAACACCCGCTCCGGGTCGCCCCCCAGGTCCCGCACCCGCCGCAGCTCCCCCTGGATCTCCTCCAGGGGCAGCTCCCGGTAGGTCAGGTGCTTGAACAGGGTGCAGAACTTACAGGCGTTGTAGGAGCAGCCCACGGCGATGGGCAGCATAAACGACCCCCGCTCCATGGGGGAGCGGCAGATCTGACCTTCATACTCCATAGCGTTCTCCGTCTCTGTGGATCAGGGCAGCATGGACAGGATCTTCACCAGGGTCTGCCCCGTGCGGATGCTGTAGTTGGCGCAGGCGTAGACCCCCCGCCCCTGCCGGTCCGTCACCAGGGCCAGAGGCAGGCGGTCATCCCCCAGGTCCATGGCCCGGCGCAGCTGGTAGCCCACATCCTCCACCGCCAGGAAGCACTGCGCCCCCGGCAGGGCGGCCAGCACCGCCTGCAAGGTGTCGTTCTCCAGCTCCTCCCGCCGGGAGAGCACCAGATCCACCGGCCAGCCCCCGGCATTGACCGCCGCCGCCAGGTCCAGCAGCTCCCGCAGAAGGTGCTCCGTGGGCTCCGCCCCGGGCTGGAGCCAAATCAGCAGACTGGGCCCCCAGTCCCGGGCGGATTTTCGGGAAAATCCCGTATCATCAGCATCTGTTGAGGAAATCAGCTTAACATCCGGCAGTGGGCGGCACAGGAGCTTCTCCCCCGTGCGGTCCGGGGCCATGGCCACCGTCTCCCACCGCTCCTCCCCCAGGAGGAAGCTGCGGCAGCGGACATCCAGGCTGCCGTCGATCTGCCGCCGGGCGGTCATGAGGCGGTAGGCCCCCTGGGGCAGATGGATGGTCTTTTTCCTCTTCAGGGGGTGCAGCGCCACCGAGCGGTACTCCTCCCCCGTCCAACACGCCAGGGAGAAGTGCTCCCCGGGGATCAGCGGCCCCTCCGCCGTGGAGAGGATCAGCTTCCCCTCCGGCCGCTCCCCCGCCAGAGGCCGGGCCGCCCCGTCGGGACAGAGGCCGTAGGCCATGCCCCCCTCCAGGAAGGCGGGGATGCCCAGGGCACGGCACAGCTGCACCGCCAGGGCCTGCCGCCGGGAGGGGGGACAGACCCCGTGGCGCAGGCACCCGGCGTCGTCGCAGGTGCGGTCCGTGAGACCGAACTCCTCCCCCGCCCGCAGGTGCTCATCCATCCACCGCAGGACGGCGGGGCCGTCCGTCAGCCCCTCCCCCGCCAGCCGGGCGGCCAGCTCGCACCGCACGGGCAGCAGCATCTCCTCCCCCACCCGTGGGGCCAGCACCCAGTTGACCCACACCAGGGGCGGATACTTCCCCTTCCAGGGCAGGGCGCACAGCAGAGCGTCCGCCAGGGTCTCCGCCCGGACATCCGCAAAGTCCTTGTCCCTGAGGGTGTCCAGCAGGGCGGCCTTGTCCTCCGGGGCAAATTCCGGCATGGCCAGGAATTTCTCTATCTCCTCCCGGTTGTCCCCGCAGAGGGTCAGCCACCGGGGGCCATGGGCGGGGCACCGGGCGGCTTTCTCCCGCCGGGCGAGGTCGCACCGACGGAGGACCGCCGTAAATTCCGGGCTGTGGGCTGCCGCCGGGGGCGGGACGCTGCCCCGGGGCGGGGTCTGGGTCCACTGCTCCTGCCGCTCCTGGGTCAGGGGCGAGAAGCCCGCCGACCACTCCAGCACAGCGGCGGTATCCCCCGCCAGGTCCACCCGGGACTCCACCAATCGTCCGCCGAAGAAGGCGGACGCCGTGAGGCTGCCCAGGCCCAGGTCCAGGGCGACCCGGCCCCCGGCGTCCGTCCTCTCCTGGTGGATGGTACACAGGCGGCTGTCGTTCACCAGCTGGAGGGCCACCTCCACCCCCGGCTGGGGGACGCCCTGCCGCTCCACCCGGAGGGTGAGCCGGGCGGTCTGGGCGTAGCGGCCCGTCACATTCTCCACCCGGCAGCCCCCGGCCAGATCCGGCACTCTGGCCCGGATCAGCATGGCCCGGGAGGCGGCGGCGGTGAACCAGCCCCGGTCCGGGACCTCCTCCGGCTCGCAGGCCCCCAGGTAGTGCCACTGCCCCGCCGCCCAGAACTCCACCCAGGCGTGGTTGTCGTCGCAGTGGGCCCAGCGGGGGGCGTAGACCTGCCGGGCGGGGATGCACACCGCCCGCAGGGCGGCGGCGGTTAGGGTGGACTCCTCCCCGCACCGCCCCCTGCCCCGGCGGCACATGCCCCGGGGGGCCATGGTCCGGTCGTCGGCGGGGGTGTAGGTGGCCTGGGCGTAGCACCAGCAGTTCACCGCCAGGGCCGCCTGCAGGTCGGTCATGCCCCGGACTATATCCCGCAGCTGTCCGTAGAGCCAGGGGCGGGAGAGGTCCGGGTGCTCGTTATTGATGCGAAAGGGCAGGATGTAGTCCCGGAACAGCGCCCCGGGGACCGAGGCCCCCCAGGGCAGCTCCCGGCGGGCGGTGAGGGCCGCGCGGACCTCACCCAGCAGCTCCCCCGGTGAGAAGCTCACCAGGTCGTGGACCGTGAGCCCCATGCAGAGGAGCTGGAGGTACTCCCCCTCCTCCGCCCCCAGCTCCGGCAGCAGCTGCTCCAGCTCCCGGCGGAACAGGGGGAAACCCTCCAGGCGGCGGGCAAGGGCGTCCGTCATCGCCATCTTACCCCTCCCCCCGCAGGGCCCGGGCCGCCGCCCGGACCGTATCCGCACTGGTGCGCCACAGCTGGAACTCGCTGATCCCCGGCAGGCCCATGTGGACCTGCCCGTTGCGGTGGACCATGGGGCTGGGCAGGGTCTCCTTGGCGGACAGGTGGAAGCTGCGGGCGTCCCGCCGCAGGCGGCGGAAGTCCCCGATGACCTGGGGGCTGACCCCGCCGCCGATGAGGATGTCCCCCCGCCCGGCGGACCGGTCCAGCAGACGGCAGATGGTCTCCCGCCCGGCCCAGGCATCGGCGGCCTGGCCGGAGGTGAGGATGGTGTCCACCCCCAGGTCCAGGGCCTCCTCCAGGGTCTCCAGGGGGTCACGGCACACATCCATGGCCCGGTGGAGGGTAATGTTGGCCCCGGCGGCGGCGGAGATCATGTCCACCATGGCCCCCCGGTCCAATGTCCCGTCGGGGCGCAGGGCCCCAATGACCACGCCGGCGGCGCCGCGGCCAACCAGATCTTCGATCTCCCGGCACATGAGGGCCCGCTCCGCCGGGGTGCAGCAGAAGTCCCCGAAGCGGGGGCGGATCAGCACATTCACCGGCAGGCCCGTCTCCCCCCGCACCGCCTCCAGCAGGGCGGCGGTGGGGGTGAGGCCCCCCACCACAAGGCCGCTGCACAGCTCCAGCCGGTCCGCCCCGCCCCGGGCGGCATTTACCGCGGACTCCACGCTGTCCACGCAGATCTCCAGGATCGTCCCCTCCACGGCTACGCCTCCATGGTCCGGGCCAGGTGGTACAGCGTGGCGGTCCCCGCCCCGGTGGCGCCGCCCACATGGTGCTGGTACAGGGGGCTGGACCCGTCGGCGGTGCCGGCGATGTCCAGGTGCAGCCAGGGCAGGCCCTGGGTGAACTTCTTCAGGAACAGCCCGGCGGTGATGGCCCCGCAGCCGTCCTTGCTGGTGTTGCGGACATCCGCCAGGTCGCTCTCAATGAGCTTCTCGTACTCCGGGAAGTCCGGCATCCGCCAGAACTTCTCCCCGGATACCCCGGCGGCGGTCTCCAGCTGGCCGTACCAGCCGTCGTCGCTGGCCATGACCCCCGTGGCCACATGGCCCAGCATGGCGTAAATGGCCCCGGTGAGGGTGGCGATATCCACCAGACGGGTGGCCCCCTCCTGCCGGACGGCCCAGGTGAGGGCGTCGCACAGCAGCAGACGGCCCTCGGCGTCGGTGTTCAGGTTCTCCACCGTGAGGCCGGAGAGGCTGGTGACCACATCGCCGGGGAGGCTGCTATCCCGGGAGATGCGGTTCTCCGCCATGGGCACCACGGCGGTGACATTGACCCTGGCCCCCGCAGCCGCCAGGGCGCGGACCGCCATGGCCGCCGCCGCGCCGCCGGCCATATCCCCCTTCATGCCCACCATGGACTTGGGGGGCTTCAGGCAGTAGCCGCCGGTGTCGATGGTGACGCCCTTGCCCACATAGCACAGCCGCTCCCCGCTGTCCGGCGCGCCGGTATAGCGCAGCACCGCCATGCAGGGGGGATTGCCGCTGCTGTCCCCCACGGAGAGGAAGACATTGAGTCCCAGGACCTTCAGCTCCTCCCGGTGGTAGACCCGGGCCTCCACCGGCAGGTCCTTCACCGCCTCCACCAGGGCCTGGGCGAACTTCTCCGGGGGCAGCATATTCCCCGGCAGGTTCACCAGATTCCGGGCGGCCATCACCGACCGGGCCAGCTCCACCGCCTCCGCCAGGTCCCCGTCGCTCCAGCCCTCACCCGCGGCATAGCAGGCCAGCTCCGGCTCCACCCGGCCGGTCATGCAGTCCTTCTGCTTGTAGGCCCCGCCGTAGATGCCCTCCACGGCGGCGCAGATCCCCGCCCGGCCCAGCTTCGCCGCCTCGGTGAGGTCGAAGGCGCAGCTGTCCAGCTTCAGGGACAGGGCGGTCTTCACCGCCTTGCCGTAGACCTCCTTGCAGGCCAGAGGCGTCCACGCCTCCCCCCGCTCCACCACGATGTCCGTGGTCTCCCCCTGGGCCAGGTAGTAGCGGGTACGCAGCTGCTCCCCCGCCTGGACCCGGACCCGGGCCTGGACCGCTTCACCGGTGTATCGTTTCATTGTTATATCCTCCTTATATGGGATAGAATTTACCATGTTCAGTATACCAGCTTCCCCCGGGGTTTACAATGCCACAAGTGGGCAAGAGTGGGCATTGCATCCCATTTTTCTCCGTGGTATGATAGCCCCACAAAGCACATCCACCACCGCCGCGGGGATGGCCCCGCATATTGATAAGGAGTGATCCCCATGAACATCACCACCGCCAGCCGCACCTTCCAGCTCCTGAGCCGGATCTTTGACGTCCGCAGCTCCACCGTCCCCTTTATCCCATCCGCCGGAGAGAAGGTGAGTCTGCCCCTGCGGGAGGCCCAGGTCCCCCTCCCCCGGGCCACCCCGGAGTCGGAGGGCATCTCCGCCGACCACATCCGCCGCTTTCTCCAGGAGATGGACCGGGGCGGGGACCTCTTCACCCAGGACGTGATGATCCTCCGCCATGGGAAGGTCCTGTGCGCCGCCGCCTACGGCGGCCAGGATCTGCGGGCCTGCAAGTACACCTTCTCCGCCTGCAAGTCCCTGGTCTCCCTGGCGGTGGGGCTGCTGGTGGACGACGGGCTGCTGTCCCTGGACGAGCGGGTGGCGGACCTCTTCCCGGACCTGGTCACCCCCGCCATCCGCCGCCGCATCCAGGACCTCAGCGTGGAGGACCTGCTGACCATGCGGGCGGGGCTGCTGTTCAGCGAGGCGGAGGCCCTGACGGAAAACGACTGGGTCCGCCGGTTTTTGAACGCCGCCATCAAGGGCGAGCCCGGCAGCGACTTCCGCTACAACAGCCTCAACACCTATATGCTGTCCGTCATCGTAAAGAAGAAGGCGGGCCGGGGGGTGCTGGAGCTGCTGCAGGAGCGGATCTTTACCCCCCTGGGCATCACCGACGTCCTGTGGGAGACCTGCCCCATGGGCACGGAGAAGGGGGGCTGGGGCCTGTACATCCGGCCGGAGGACATGGCCAAGGTGGGCCAGCTGGTGCTGGACCGGGGGATGTGGCAGGGCAAGCAGCTCATCTCCCCCCTCTATATCGACGCCGCCACCGCCACCCAGGCCGTCACCCCGGCGTCCATGGGGGACTTCAACTACGGCTACCAGATCTGGGTGGGCCGGAAGGAGAACACCTTCCTCTTCAACGGTATGCTGGGGCAGAATGTGCTGGGCTTCAAGGACAGCGGCATCCTGCTGGTGACCAACGCCGGGCAGGACACAGGCTACCAGGAGAGCCGGTATTTCGAGCTGGCCAGCCGCTTCTTCGGGGGCCAGTTCCCCGACCGTCTGCCGGAGGATGAGGCGGCCCAGGCCCGCCTGGCGGACACCGTGGGCGCCCTCTCCGCCTTCTCCCGGCCCCAGGAGGCCCTGGACAGCCGGGCGGAGCCCTTCCTGGACGCGGCCTTCCGGGCGGAGGACGACAAGGCCCCCGCCGTGGGCCTACTGCCCGTGGTGCTCCAGGCTCTCCACAACAACTACACCACCGGCGTCACCCAGGTGGCCGTCAGCGCCAAGGGGGATCTGCCGGAGCTGATCTACCGGGAGAAGGACGCCCTCTACCGCTTCACCGTGGGCCTGGGCCGGCCGGTGATCCGGGAGCTGAACTTCCAGGGGGACTGCTACCAGGTGTCGGTGCTGGGCCGGTTCACCCAGGACGAGGACGGACGCCCCGTCTTTGTGGTGCGGATGGAGTTTCTGGAGGCCCCCTGCATCCGCACCCTGAAGCTGGTGCTGACGGAGGGTGGGCTCCTTCTCCGGCAGACAGAGACCCCCGGGGCCCCCTATATCTTCAACGCCCTGCGCTCCGCCGCGGGCCAGCCCCTCTACCGCCCCCTGCTGCTCATGGCCGCCGGAGGCACCGACCCGGATTTCCTGTGGTTCAAGACCCAGCAGATCATCTCCCCGGAGATCAAATTTACCCGGATCTAGCCGCCCATCTGGCGGATATGTCCGTCATACAAGGACAGCAGGCCGCCCCAAAAGGAGTTTTTGGGGCGGCCGCAGCAGTTTTGTGAAATTTTCGTCAATATCCCGAATTTTGCCTATTTATTTTTAAAATATTTTCCTTGTCAGAAGATTGACATTCCCTATAGGTTGTGCTAAATTGAAATCAAGCTCCGGCGAAACGATCAGGATCTGCAGAAACTGGTCGTGGAGGAGGCTCTGGAGAATCCCTTGATTGGGTGCCGAAGGTGCAAGGCTGTTTCATTCGCAGCTGAATCTCTCAGGCAAAAGGAAAGAGCAGACGAACGATATATTATATCCGGGGGTGTTTGTGTGCCCTCGCGCCTGTTTTCTCTCTTCAGAGCCGCCGTTTCCGGTGACAAATTGAAGGGAGAAATTTTTTATGCAAGCATTCTTTGAGGCGTTTCACCAGTTCGTCCTCACCGTCAACGGGTATCTGGGCGACTACATTCTGGTGATCCTGCTGATCGGCGTGGGTCTGTGGTACTCCATCAAGACCCGCTTCGTTCAGGTCCGCTGCTTTGGCGAATCCATGCGCCGCGTGTTCGGCAACCTGTCCCTCAACGGTAAGAAGCAGGCCAGCGGTATGAGCTCCTTCCAGGCCCTGGCCACCGCCATTGCCGCCCAGGTGGGTACCGGCAACATCGTCGGCTCCGCCGGCGCCATTATGACCGGCGGCCCCGGCGCCATCTTCTGGATGTGGGTCATCGCCTTCTTCGGCATGGCCACCATCTACGCTGAGGCCACCCTGGCCCAGAAGACCCGCGTCAAGGACAAGGACGGCAACATCCAGGGCGGTCCTGTCTACTACATCACCACCGCCTTCAAGGGCGGCCTGGGCAAGTTCCTGGCCGGCTTCTTCGCCGTGGCCATCATCCTGGCCCTGGGCTTCATCGGCTGCATGGTGCAGTCCAACTCCATCGGCGAGAGCCTGAACACCGCCTTCGGCATCCCCACCTGGGTGGTGGGTGTGGTCCTGGTCGTCCTGTGCGCCTTCGTGTTCCTGGGCAACGTGCAGCGTCTGGCCTCCATCACCGAGAAGCTGGTGCCCCTCATGGCGGCCATCTTCCTGGCCGGCGGTCTGATCGTCCTCATCGCCCGCATCCAGTACATCCCCGAGACCTTCGGCATGATCTTCAAGTACGCCTTTGCTCCTCAGGCCATCCTGGGCGGCGGTATCGGTATCGCCATCAAGACCGCCATCAGCCAGGGCGCCAAGCGCGGCCTGTTCTCCAACGAGGCCGGTATGGGTTCTACCCCCCACGCCCACGCTCTGGCCAATGTGGCTGAGCCCCACGAGCAGGGCTGCGTGGCCATGGCCGGTGTGTTCATCGACACCTTCGTGGTGCTGACCCTCAACGCTCTGGTCATCATCTCCACCCTGTACGCCGGCAACGGCCCCCTGTCCGGTATGGGCATCGCCAACGGCAACCCCGGCGACTTCAGCAAGACCAACCTGGCCCAGCGGGCCTTCGGCATGGTCTTCGGCGAGAAGTTCGGCGCCATCTTCGTGGCCATCTGCCTGCTGTTCTTCGCCTTCTCCACCATCCTGGGCTGGAACCTCTTCGGTAAGATCAACGCCACCTGGCTGGCCGGCAAGAAGGGCGCCCTGGTGTTCAACATCATCGCCCTGGTCTTCGTCTTCCTGGGCACCATGGTCTCCAACGGCCTGGTCTGGGATCTGAGCGACTTCTTCAACTACCTCATGGTCCTGCCCAACGCCATCGCCCTGTTCGCCCTGACCGGCATGGTGGTCGCCTGCACCAAGATGGGCAAGAACAAGGACACCCTCAAAAAGTAATCTCTCTTATTTCTCTATCTCTCTCATTTCTCTATCTTTCTTTCTCCTCCCAAAGCGGGAAAGGGGGCACACCGAAAGGTGTGCCCCCTTTTCCCATGTTTTCAAAAAAGTGCTCGCACTTTTTTGAATTCTTTAATACCGGCTGATCTCCATACTGGCGTCGTCCTCCCCCTTCTCCAGGGAGCGGATCTGGAGGTAGTAGCTCAACTCCTCCCCCACCTTCACCAGCACCCGGTCCCCCACCCGGCGGCCCAGCAGGGCACGGCCCACGGGGGACTCCTTGCTGATGCGGCCCCGGCTGGTGTCCTGCCGCAGGGTGGTGACCACCTGGAGCTCCATCTCCCGGCCCAGCTTCTCGTTGAACACCACCAGCTTGTCGAACAGCCCCACCACGCCGCTCTGGGAGGCGGGGTCGATGACCTTCGCCGTGCGGATCATCCGCTCCAGATAGCGGATGCGGCTGTCGTTGCGGTTCTTCTCCTGCTTGGCGCACTTGTACTCAAAGTTCTCGCTGAGATCCCCGAAGGCCCGGGCGGTCTGCACATCCTCAATGAGCTTGGGCCGCAGCACCTGGGTGCGGTAGGCGATCTCCTCTTGCATCTTCTGAATGTCCACCGCCGTCAATTCGTCGTACATGGTACTCCCCTCTCTGCTGTATTCGTTGAAAAATAAAGCGGCGGGCGTCAGCCCGCCGTCCTTATTGTGGGATCAATGCTGTTGTGGGATCAATGCTGCTCCTGCCAGGCGGCAGCCTTAGCCTTGGAGATGGACTTGATGTCCTCCTGGGGATAGATGGAGGCCTCACCGCCGTTGACATAGAGGAAGAACAGGCCGCCGGGGGTCTGGTACAGGCTCTCCTCGTAGCCGGCCTCATCGCCGAACTCGCCGGAGGTGAACTTCTTCACCAGGGTGGCGGTCTCCGTGTCATACTCTTTCTTGCAGATGATCTTTTTCATGGTCGGTTCCTTTCACGTACAAAAGTATCCCGGGGCGGGCGGAAACGCAGGGGGTCCCGCCGGAGGATTGATCAGAAAACGCGCCGATCCAGCGCCGTATGTCCTGATTTCGCCTAGTATCATACCACACTTCCCAGTGCTTGTCAAAAAAATAATGAACGAAAAATTGAACCTTTTGGGGCAATTCCTTTGTTCTTCCCTTTTTTCCGATCTGTGGTATACTGTTCTGGCGGCCCTGTGGGGCCACAGTATTTTACCCAGGAGGTCGCCATGAACGAAAAAGAGATCGCGGAGATCCGCCGCCGCTTCCGGGCGGATAAGAGCAACATCACCCACGTGCGGGGGTGCTACGTCAACGAGAAAAAGGAGATCGTCTCCTCCTTCTACCAGCCGGTGGCCCTGCTGCCCCAGGCGGAGAGCGAGGCCCTGCTGACCATTTTGAAGAAGACCCTTACGGGGACCCTGGGGAAAAACCTGGTGGACATCTCCTTTGCCACCCAGCAGGTGGTGGACGGGCCGGAGCACAAGCTGCTCATGGGCCTGCGGGCCAACGCCCTGCGGGACAGCGACGGGGTGGACGCCCTCTTCCAGCAGATCATCCAGGCCCTGGACATGGAGGGCAACTACCTGATCCTCCTGACCTGCGACGCCTACGACGTGCCCTACCGGGGCAAGGACGGGGAGGACTTCGACGACGGGGCAACGGAGGTGTACACCTACATCCTGTGCAGCGTGTGCCCCGTGAAGATGACCAAGCCCGCCCTCAGCTTCGCCGTCCACGACAACGCCTTCCACAACCTGAGCCCCGACTGGGTCATCGCCCCGCCGGAGCTGGGCTTCCTCTTCCCCGCCTTCGACGAGCGCAGCACCAACCTGTACGGCGCCCTGTACTACACCCGGGACGAGAAAAACAACCACCCCCAGTTCGCCAAGGCGGTGTTCAACGCCCCCCTGCTCATGCCCGCCGCCGCCCAGCGGGACACCTTCCACACCATTTTGGAGGAGTCCCTGGCGGAGGATTGCCGCTACCAGGTGGTACAGGCGGTGAACGACCAGCTGCGGGAGCTGATCAGTGAGCACAAGGAGAACAAGGTCCGGGAGCCCCTCACCATCTCCGGCGGGGCCATGGGCCAGATGCTGACCCACTGCGGCGTGGCGGAGGAGCGGGCGGATGACTTCGCCCAGCGCTACAGCGACGCCTTCGGCCCGGACACCCGCCTCAGCCCCCGGAACCTGGCGGACACCCGCCAGCTGGAGATCGCCGCCGGGGAGGTGAAGATCCAGGTCAGCGCCCAGCGGGGAGACCTGGTCCAGACCCGGCTCATTGACGGGGAGCGGTACATCCTCGTCCGGGCGGAGGACATGGTGACGGTCAACGGCGTGCCGATAAATTTTTAAGTCAAAAAAGTGCAGGCACTTTTTTGAGGGGGGCGATCGCCCCCCTTTTTTTAGATTTTTTCAGAAAATCGCACAATACCCCTTGACATTTCCCCGGATTTGTAGTATATAATATACATACCACAAAGGAGGTACAGTCCAATGTACAGGTAAGCCTGATCCGCAGGTTTTGACTTGTTCATCGGCGGATCGCCCCCAATTCTGTCCCCTTCTCAGCGGAACGATCTTTTGAACGAACACAGCATGGATGCCCATATCCAAAGAAGAGTTCATCTCTCACAAGCGACTGTTTGCAGCGTAGACAAAAGCGATGATCCGCGTAACGGGAACGCGAAAGGTGGAAGTCTTAGGTTGACAATCGAATACGTGCATTAGCCCCACGACTGTAATCATGGTTGTGGGGCTAATGCATTTTTGCGCCTCAGGCCAGGTCCGCCACCGCCACAAAGACGTTGGAGATGCGGTACCAGGTGGCGAAGTCCACGCTGCCGGTCTGGGGCAGGTGGAAGATCTGCTGAAAGGTCCTGACCGCCGCCTGGGTCTGCTGGCCGTAGACCCCGTCCACGGCCACCTTGGGGATGGCCGGGAAGCTGCCGCTGATGCGGTTGAGCTGGCTCTGGATGGTCCGCACCGCCTCCCCGGCGCTGCCGGGCTGCAGCACCTGGCCACCGTAGGACAGGGGCACCCCCTCCACCTCCTGGGCCGAGGTGAGGAAGATGTCCGCGCCGTAGTAGTTCTTCAGGATGCTCACCGCGTCCCACCCCTGCTCCGCCAGGGACTGGGACCCCCACTGGGACAGGCCGTTGCACTGCACCCGCTTCCCGTCGCAATACTGGGTCAGCAGGGGCTGGACGATGTTGGGCCGGGTGACATAGGTGCTGAAGAGATCGTCCACCACCACGGAGATCTCCTGGTAGATGGTCCGGCCGGAGACGAAGGACTGGTCGAAGGCCGTGGAGTTGGTGACGGTGAAGTCGTACCCCTTCCCCCGGTACCACTCCGTAAACACCCGGTTGAGGGTGAAGGAGATAATGGCCAGGACGTTGGCCTTGATGGCCTCCGTGCGCCAGGTGGAGTAGATCTCACTGCTGGCCACATTCTTGATGTAGTCCTTGAAGCGCACCCACTGGTTGGCCGCCGAATCGTCCTCCGGCCGGCCCAGGTGGACCACGATGAACTCCGGGATCACCGGCTCCGGCAGCACCACCAGCCCGCCGGGGTCCGGCAGGGGCTTCACCTCGTCCTCCGGGAGCTTCGGCGGAAAGTCCCCCCACAGGGTGTGGGGCGCAATGCTGATGTTGCTGACATTGAAACCCCCGGGGGTGCTGCGGCCCAGGGCCGCCGGCTGGATGGCCATGCTCTGGGGCAGGACCTGGACGCCCCCCAGGTGCAGCGTGGCAAAGCCCGGGGCCGTGACCGTGGCGTTGTAGGCAGCGTAGGGCCGCTCCCCTCCCCCGGCCACGGAGAACTCCAGAGGCGGCGCAGGCAGCTCCACCGCCGGGGTCTGGCCCGAGGAGTCCGTCACCAGCTCCTCCAGGACCCGGCCGTCCGCCGGGTCCGTCAGGCGCACCCTGGCCCCCGCCACCGGGGAAACGCCGCTCCCCGCCGTCACCGTCAGCTGCAGCAGCCCCCGGTCCACATATGCTGGATTCATATTCTGTTCCCTCCCTTCCGTATACTAGTCTATGCGCCCCCCGCCGCAAGGTGCGGGGGGGCACGGAGGGAGGACACACATGGAGTACATCGTCAAATACAGCGGAGACATCCTCTCCCTGGGCTACCCCACGGACCTGCTGGGCCAGAACTACGCCATCCTGGAGCTGACGGACCAGGAGGCCCGGCAGCTGTGGCGCCACCGGCAGGTGGAGTACTACGAGCCCGCCAAGCGCCTGACCCCCGCCATCCAGCGGGGGCTGGACGCCGCCTGCATCCGCCCGGTACAGCGGGCGGGCCCCCTGGGCCTCACGGGCCAGGGGGTCATGGTGGGCCTGGTGGACTCCGGCATCGACCTGGACCACCCGGACTTCCGCACGGCGGAGGGCGGCACCCGGGTGGTGGACCTGTGGGACATGACCCTGGCGGGGACGCCACCTCCGGGCTTTCGCCGGGGGGCGGTCTTCACCAGCCGGGAGATCGACGCCGGCCAGGTCCCCAGCCGGGACCGCCGGGGCCACGGCACCGCCGCCGCGGGCATTGCCGCCGGAAACACCGGCGCCGCCCCCGGGGCCGCCATCGCCGTGGTGAAGCTGCCCGACCGGGACCCCCAGACCACGGACATCATGCGGGGGATCAAATTCCTCCTGGACCGGGCGGCGGAGCGGAATATGCCCTGCGCCATCAACCTCAGCTACGGCACCAACAACGGCTCCCACTGGGGCCAGAGCCTCTTTGAGACCTACATCGACGCCATGGCCCTCCAGTGGAAGAATGTCCTGGTGGCCGCCGCGGGCAACGAGGGCTCCGGGGGCCACCACTTCTTCGACCGCCTGCGGCCGGGGCAGACGGTGCTGGCGGAGTTCACCGTGGCCACCGCCCGGGAGCTTGTGTACCTGAGCCTGTGGAAGAGCTTCGCCGACACCGCCAGCTTTGAGCTGGTCCTGCCCAGCGGGGCCACCACCGGGGTCCTCACCGCCCGGGCGCAGCCCTACGCCTTCACCTTCGGGGACATCCGGGTGGGGGTGCTCTTCCGGGGCCCCACCCACTACTCCACCGCCCAGGAGGTGTACATCCAGCTGGAGGGCCCCCGGGGCAGCATGGACGGCCTGTGGACCCTGAAGTGCACGGGGATACAGGTGGTGGACGGCTGGTTCGACATCTGGCTGCCCACGGTGGAGGATGTGACGGAGGCCACCGCCTTCCTCCGGCCCCAGCCGGATCTCACCATCACCCTGCCCGCCACGGCGGCCCAGCCCATCTCCGTGGGGGGCTACCGCACCGCCACGGAGACCCTCAGCCCCTTCTCCGGCCGGGGGGACGGCCAGTGCCGGGGCCGGGTGCTGCTGGACATCACCGCCCCGGCGGAGGACATCCTGGCCCCCCGCCCCGGGGGCGGCTACGGCTCCTTCACCGGCACCAGCATGGCGGCCCCCTTCGTCACCGGGGCCGCGGCGCTGATGATGGAGTGGGGGGTGGTGCGGGGCAACGACCCCTTCCTGTACGGCCAGCGGGTGAAGGCGTACCTGTGCAAAAATGCCGCCCGCAGCCCCTTCTGGGACTACCCCAACCCCCTGTGGGGGTACGGGAAGCTGTACCTGTGCGGGGCCATGAACGACCTGACGGGCCGGGGGAAGGGCGGTGAAGTCTGATGGCGCTGACGCCGGAGATGCGGGCCTTTATTGACGCCCCCGACACCGTGGACTTCATCACCCGCTCCAGCGACGCCTTCCTGGACTTCGTCCGCACCAGCGGCCAGGTCCTCCTCACCCAGCGGCTGAACCACCGCTACCTGCTGGGGTACATCAAGGCCCGGGACTTCCCCAACCTGGCCCGGGCCCTGGGCCCCGCCTTCCTGTCCTCCGTCCCCGTGGTGCTGGGGCCCCTGGACCGGGCGGATCTGGAGAGCTCCGGCATCCTCCAGGTCCAGGACCAGCCCTACCTGGGGCTGCGGGGCCAGGGGGTGCTGCTGGGCATCGTGGACACGGGCATCGACTACACCCAGCCGGTGTTCCGCTACGAGGACGGGTCCAGCAAGATCCGCTTCCTCTACGACCAGAGCGCCCAGGGCACGCCGCCGGAGGGCTTCACCCAGGGGGTGGAGTACACCGGGGAGCAGATCACCGCCGCCCTAAAGGCCCGGGACCCCTACGCCGCCGTGCCCCAGCGGGATGAAAACGGCCACGGCACCTTCCTGGCCTCCGTGGCGGCGGGGCGGCCCCAGGGGGACTTCACCGGGGCGGCCCCCGACGCCGGGATCATCGCCGTGAAGCTGCGCCCCGCCCGGGAGTTCTACCGGGAGATGTACTGCGTCCCCCCGGGGCAGCAGTACGCCTACGCCTCCACCGCCGTCATGGTGGGGGTGGAGTACATCCGCCGGAAGGCCCGGGAGCTGGACCAGCCGGTGGTGATCTGCCTGGGCCTGGGCACCAACTTCGGGGGCCACGACGGCTTCAGCGTCTTTGAGGAGTTCCTCAGCGGCGTGGCGGTGCAGTCCGGGGTGTGTCTGTGCGCCGCCGGGGGCAACGAGGGCCAGGAGCGCCACCACGCCGAGGGCCGCCTGACCGCCGCCGGGGACAGCCGCACCATAGACCTGAAGATCGGGGAGCGGGCGGGGGATGTGTACCTGGCGGTGTGGAACGGCCTGTCCGACCGGCTGAGCCTGTCCGTGCGCTCCCCCTCCGGGGAGCTGGTGGGCCGGGTCCCCGCCCGCAGCGGGCGGCGGGAGAAGGTGAAGCTGATCCTGGAGGACGCCCGGGTGCAGGTGGAGTACCACTTCCCCCTGGAGGGCACCGGCAGCCAGGTCAGCGTGGTCCGCATCCTGGGGGCCACCCCGGGGATCTGGACCGTGACGGTCCACGGCGACCAGGTGCTCAGCGGGGTCTACCACGCCTGGCTGCCCATGGCGGGGTTCGTCTCCCCCACGGTGGAGTTCCTCTCCGCCTCCCCCCGCTGCACCGTCACCTCCCCCGCCACCGCCATTGGGCTTATGGCCTGCGGGGCGTACAACAGCGCCAACCACAGCATCTATCCCCCCTCCTCCCGGGGACCCTCCCGGCTGGGGGCGCTGCTGCCGGACCTGGTGGCCCCCGGCGTGGGGGTGGGGGGCTTCTACCCCTTTGGCCACGGGGAGATGAGCGGCACCAGCGCCGCCGCCGCCATTCTGGCGGGGGCCTGCGCCCTGCTGATGCAGTGGGGGGTGGTGGAGGGCAACGAGCCCGCCATGAGCACCTCCCAGATCCGGGCCTACCTGCTGCGGGGCTGTGTCCGCAGCCCCGCCGTCACCTACCCCAACGACCAGTGGGGCTACGGCGCCCTGCAGCTCATGCAGGCCTTCCACCTCATGCGGGAAATATGAAATACATCAAAAAAGTGCAAGCACTTTTTTGAGTTGCACTCCGCTTCGCGCCTTGCGGCGATGCCGCTGCGACGCGCGCTGCGTGAGAAGTATTTTTCGCCAGGTACACGCCCTGGCGAAAAATGATCTCACTTTATTTGCCGCCTCCGGGCGGCAAATAAAGTAAAATTTTCTGTGCAACCCTGTAGCGCGGTTTCCTCGCGGAGCGAGCGTCGAATTGGCCGCCAAAGGCGGCTGTGGGGTCCCCACACAAACCCAGCGAAGCGGTTTGCGTGGGGAGAGGAGGAGCAAGGGAGCGTCCGCAGTTTTTGCCGACAGGCGGAAACGGAGGTAAGCGGACTTTGCTCCGACGAAGGCGCAGAACGCAGCGCAAGCCCTGTTCAAAAAAGTGCAAGCACTTTTTTGACAGCCTCCGGGGCGACCCGGTGTCCTAATTGTCCCCATCCGCCCATATGCCGTATCCATACGGGCCGAGGGTCGTCTCCTCCAGGGCGTAGGACATCCGCACTGTGCCCCAGCGGTCCGCTCCACGCAGGTCCACCCCCTGCCCCCGGGCATTCAGGGCAACGGTGATGGCCCCGCCCCTGTCCCTGCGCTGAAAGACCACCAGTCCCTCGTCCCGCGTCTCCACGACGCGGAAAGCGCCGTAGACCAGCACCGGATGGCTTCTGCGCAGGGCGATCAGCTGCCGGAAGAAGTCCCGCCCATCAGCGGGCGGCGCCTGCCACGGCATGGGGCCCCGGAGGGCGAGCTCCTCCCTGCCGTCCATCCCCAGCTCGTCCCCGTAGAAGACGCAGGGTACGCCCGGGGCGGTAAAGAGAAACACCTCCGCCAGGCGCAGTCTGCGGATATCCCCGCCGCAGCAGGAGAGAAAGCGGCTCACATCGTGGCTGTCCAGCAGGTTGAGCTGCCCCTGGACCACGCCGGTGGGATACCGGAAATGCATCTGGTCGATCCGGGTAATGAATTCGGAGGCCGTTATCCGCTCCAGCCCAAAGAAGTCCCGGCAGTTCTTGCGGAAATCGTAGTTCATGGTCGAGTCGAACATATCCCCCTGGAGCCAGCGCTCCGCGCTCTCCCAGATCTCGCCGATCATCACGCTGTCGGGGTCGATGGATCGGGCCGTCTTTTTGAACTCCCGCCAGAAATCCTTGTCCACCTCGTTGGCCACATCCAGCCGCCAGCCGTCCACATGGAACTCCCGTATCCAGTAGACGCACACATCCAGGAAATATGCCCGCACCTGGGGGTCGGAGGAGTTCAGCTTCGGCATCTTCCGCTCATAGGCAAAGCTGCTGTAGGTGGGGCGCTCCTCCGGGTCCTGGGGGCGGACCACGGGAAAGCGCAGGTCGTAAAACCAGTTCTTGTACGCCGACTGCTCCCCGTGGCGCACCACGTCGTCAAAGGCGAAGAAGTACCAGCTGCAGTGGTTGAAGACCCCGTCGATGATCACCCGGATGCCCATGGCGTGGGCCGTGTCCACAAGGGCGCGGAAGTCCTCGTCCGTCCCCAGGTCCGGGGAGATGTGCCTGTAGTCCAGCAGGTCGTACTTGTGGTATTCGCCCGCCACAAAGATGGGGTTGATATAGATGCAGTTGAAGCCCAGGTCCGCAATATAGTCCAGGTTCGCCGTAATGCCCCGTATGGTGCCCCCCAGTCGGGAGCGCAGGGTGGTCCCGCCGTAGGCCATCTCCCCCGCCCGACAGGCGATGCTCCGCTTTCCCGAGGCAAAGCTGTCCGGGAAGATGTTGTAGACCACAGCGTTTTTCAGCCAATCCGGGACGGTGCTGATCTCCTCCCGGCGGATAAACGGGTACTGGTAGAACTCGCTGCGCTCCCCGGGCAGCTCCGGCGAGAGGATGTCCGCGTACAGGTACACCCGCTCATCCCGGGCCAGCAGCTCAAAGTAGTAGCATACCCGGGTATAGGGGCTTTCAAAGGTGGCCTCGTAGTAGTCATAGAGCCGGTCTGACGCCGCCAGCTCCATCTCCACCGGGGTAAAGGTGATGGGGTCGCTGGGCTGGACCCGGTCCCCGTAGTGGAGCACGCACCGGCCCAGGGCCCCCCGGGCCGTCCGCAGGCGCAGGGTCAGGCTGGTGGGGCTGTTGGCAAAAGCATACTGTGATAGCGGGATATGCAGGACCGCCTGTGGTAAGATCATGGGCACCACTCCTTTCTGGGGCACGGGGACTGGCCGCCCTACCCCTTGACGCCTCCGGCCGTCAGCCCGGAGACCATGTACTTCTGGATCTTGAAGAAAATCAGCAGCAGCGGCAGGGTCGCCAGCATGGACGCCGCCGTAAACACCGCCCAATTCCGGCTGTAGTCGTTGGATTGCAGCTGATACAGCCCGCCCGCCAGGGAATAGGCCCCGCTGTCCAGGAGAAAGGTCGTGGCAAACAGGTACTCATTCCACACCGTAATGAGGACCATCACGCAGGTGACGATGATCGCCGGTCTGGCCAGGGGCAGCACGATCCGCAGGATCATCTGCAGCTCGCCCGCGCCGTCGATCCGGGAGGCCTCCTCGATCTCCACCGGGATCGTATCGAAGTACCCCTTCATGTTCCAGATGGCAAACACGCACATGCTCCCGGCATAGATCACCACCAGCCCCACGTGGGAATTGAGCAGGTTCAGGCTCTTCAACACCCGGAACAGGGCGAACATGGACAGGACCTGGGGAAACGCGTTGAGCACCAGCAGCGCCCGCAGCATCCCCCGCCGGCCGCGAAAGCGCCAGCGGGACGCGGCGTAGGCGGCGGGCACCGCGCAGAGCATGGCCAGGGCAATGGTCCCCACGCTCAGGAGCAGCGAGTTTTTCAGCCACAGCAGGAAGGGATGATCCCACAGGATGGCCCGGTAGTTTTCTATGGTGGGGTCCCGGGGCAGCAGGGACAGCTCCCCGGACAGGGCCGCCCCCTGGCCGCTGAAGGACACCGACAGGGCATACAGCACCGGCACAAGGGTGAGGAAGCACAGGAGGATAAACGCCCCGTTCAGCGCGCCCAGCTTCAGGCCGCGCCGCAGCTGCTTTGCCGTCATTTTTTTCATGGCTCATTCCTCCCGAAGGCTGCGGTTCGTCACGATGGAGAACAGCACGATGATCACAAACAGCAGCATACTCACCGCAGCGGAAAGTCCGTAGTTGTTGGAGACGAAGGCGTTTTGATGGGCGTAGGTGATCACCGTGTTCAGCGTGGCGCCCGTCATGTACCCCCGCTGCTGGGTGAGCAGGTAGATGATGTCGAACTGCTTGAAGGTGATGAATGTGGTCATCACCGCCGCCGGCGCGATGATGGGTCTGATGGCGGGGATGGTGATCCGGCAGGTCCGCACCCAAAAGCCCGCCCCGTCCAGGGTGGCGCTCTCATACAGCCCCCGGTCCACGCTCTGCAGCGCGCCGTCGATGGTGGAGATCATAAAGGGCAGGGCCATCCACAGGTTCAGCACCATGCAGGACAGGAAGGCCACGCCGTTGGAGGCCAGGAGATCCACCTTGGCCAGACCCATGGCTGCCAGGAGCTTGTTCAGCACCCCGAACTCGGTATTGAACATCCCCACGCGCCAGAGCAGGATGGAGATGTACGCCGGCACCGCCCAGGGCACCATCAGCAGCGTCTTGTACACCTTCTTCAGCCCCAGCCCCGGCGTATTAAGGCCAAGGGCGATGAAAAAGCCCATGGCCAGCTGCAGCGCCATGTTGACGGCGGTCCAGACCAGCGTGGTCCCCAGGGCCCGCAAAAAGCCGGAGTCGAACTTGAACAGCGCCCGCCAGTAGTTCCCCAGGCCGATCACCCGGTAGTCCGTCCAGTGGTAGAGGCTCATGTTGGTCAGGGAGATATACCCCGTGTACAAAATGGGGAACACCAGAACGATCAGGATCAGCAGCAGCGCCGGTGTGCAGTAGAACCAGGGCTCCATTCTCAGTTTTCGTTTCATGGGCACCTCCTTACACGCAGCCGGGGGGCGACGGCGCCCGTCGCCCCCACCTGCCGCTACTGCATATCCGCAATGGCCTGCTCCGCCGCAGCCTGGGCGTCATTGGCGGCCTGGGCAACATCCGCCCCGTTTTTGTTGATGGCAACCAGCATCCCCTCCGCCGGTCCCCACATGGCGCCCATCTCCGGGATATTGGGCATCGGCTTGGCCGTGGAGGCGGTCTTCTGGATGGTGACGATCATCTCGTTCTCCCGCACCTGTTCGTCCTCATAGGCCTTGCTGTTGGCCGGCGCGCAGCCGGACTTGTTGGCCAGATCGATCCCCACCTCCGGCGAGGCCATGGCGGTCAGGACCTTGGCCACAGCATCCTTTTTCTCCCCGAGGGCCGTCTTCAGCACGCCCACGCCCTGGATGCCGGAGAAGGGGGCCAGCCCGTTCCCGTTGGGCAGCTTGATGTCCGAGAGGGCCGCAATGCCGTAGTCGATCCCCGCGGCCTCGATGCCGGACACCAGCCAGGGGCCGCCGATGATGGCCGCCGCCTTCCCCTCGTTGAAGAGGGTGGTCACGGTGTTGTAGTCGCCGTCCGCCTGCAGCGCGGCAAACTTCCGGTTATACTCGGCGGCCTCCATGGTCTTGGGGTCGTTCAGCCCGGGCTTGGCGTTCTCGTCGATCACATAGCCGCCGAAGCCGTTGATGAAGGGGGAGACATTGTAGGCGTTGGTGTGCTGGTTCACCACCGCGTAGGTGCCCGCCGCAGGGTCCGTATGGGCCTGCATATACGCGTAGAGCGCCTCGGTGGTGTCCGGGATCTCCCCCTCCCACAGTGCCCGGTTGTAGAGGAACACCAGCGTCTCAAAGTACACCGGCAGCAGGTACTGGGTGCCGCCGATCTGTCCGGCCTCCACGGTCAGGGGCAGATCATCCTCCAGCACGGCCAGGTCCACGACCTCCGACAGCGGCGTCAGGATGTCCATGGCCACAAAGGTCCCCAGCACATCGTGGGCGTAGAAGTACAGCTCCGGCGCGTTGGCGGGGTCGTTTCCGTAGAGCTTCAGCTGGTTTGGCATATCGGTCTTTTTCTCAAACACCACGGTGATCTGGTCCTCCGCCAGCTGACGGTTGACCTGGCTGGCGATGGTCTCCATGATCCCCTCGTCCCCATCGTGCCAGACCTTCACGGTGGTGGGCTCCGCCTGGGACTGGTTCTGGGCCTGCCCCGCCGGATCTGTTCCGGGGTCCGCAGGCGCGGACGGTGCATCATTGGCAGCACACCCCGCCAGAGAGCCTATGCACAGCACCAGGGCCAGTAAAAACGCCATACTCTTTTTCATGTGAACGCTCCTTCCTTCATCTGACCGTCCGTTGACAGTCCTTCTCCCCGGCGTGAGATAAAGCGTTTTACTTTTCTCTCCGCTCCATTTGCACGCCTTTGTCCAATTATACTTGCATATTTCTCCCATATGCTGTATAATTTGGCTAAATTATATCCCCCACATGCCGGCCTTGTCAATAAAATCCAGTTCGTCTATCTCCACGAAAAAGTAAAACGCTTTACCACAACAACAGGAGGGAAACCCATGCCCACCACCATTAAAGATATCGCCCGGGAGGCCAACGTCTCCATCGCCACCGTCAGCAAGGTCCTCAACAACAAGATGAACGTCGCCGCCGGGACCCGGGAGAAGGTCCTGCAGACCGTAAAGCGGCTGAACTATGCCCCCAACGCCTCCGCGGCAAACCTTGCCCGCCGGTCAAACCAGACCATCATCTACGCGGACAGCTTCCACAGGGGCCTCCCCTTTGAAAACCCGCATATGTTCGACATCATCTGCGGCGCCAGCCACGAGCTGAGCCGAAAGGGGTACAAGCTCTCCCTCCTCAACCTGGACGCGGCCTCCCGCAGCGTCAGCGAGATCCTGGAGGAGACCATCCTGAGCCGCAGCGCGGACGGCATCCTCATCAACGGACAGTTTGTGACCCCGAAAATTGAGCAGCTGGTGCTGCAATACGATTTTCCGCAAATCTGCGTCGGCGTCCCGTACTTCGACTCCCTCCTGTCCTGGATCGACACCAACCACGCCCTCTCCTCCAGCATTGCGGTCTCCCACCTGCTCTCCCGGGGCCACGCCAGGATCGCATTTATGGGCGGGCAGAAGAAGGACCATATTTTCCTGGACCGCCTGCACGGCTTCCAGGTGGCCATGGAGCGGAACGGTCTGCCCATCCCCCCGGAATATGTGGTCTACAACGCCCCGGACATTGACGCCATCCACCGCGCCGCCGCTCAGCTGCTGGATCTGCCGGTCCCCCCCGACAGCATCATCTGCACCAACAGCCTGATGGCCGTGGGCACCATCCGGGCCATTCAGGACCGCGGGCTGTCCTTCCCCCAGCAGATCGCCCTGGTCACCTTTGACGACTACCCCTACACCCCCATGCTGTCCCCGCGGCCCACGGTGATCGACATCGACCTGTTCAGCCTCGGCGTCCACGCCAGCAACTCTCTGCTGAAAAAGATCCGCAACCCGGCTATGCTGATCCAGACCTATACGGCCCTGCCGAAGCTGATCCAGCGGGAGACCACCTGAACCAGGGCAAAAAAATGCCGGAGGGACCGCCCCATGGGCGATCCCTCCGGCATCCACCGGCGCGGGCTTCTCCCCCGCTGGCCCGCCCCGGTACATGGGGCGCGCCCGCCGATACCTATTCAAAATAACACTGGCAGATGGCCAGGACCACCCGGCGGTGCTCCCGGGCCACATGGGGGAATTCCGCCGCCGCGGCGGCCAGGTCCTCCCCCTCCAGCAGCTCCTCCACCCGGGCCGTCCGGGCGCTGAGCTCCCCCATGGCCAGGCTCTCGCTGCGCTCCCGCAGGTCCGTGGCCGCCGCCAGGGCCGCCGGGGCGTCCCAGGCCCGCAGGGCATCCTGGAGCTGGGCGTAGCCGGAGTCCTCCACAAACCCCAGCAAAAAGCGGATCAGCAGCTCCTCGCTGCCCAGGGTACGGCCCAGGGCAGTGGTCAGGTCCATCCCCGCCTCCCGCAGCAGCTCCTGCTGTTCCTCTGTCATGGCACATCCAACCTCCAGGAAAAAATATACCGGTCAACAACGTGTAAGCGCTTTTAAGAAACCACAGCCGCCTCCGGCGGCTGCCAGCTTGTGGAAAAAGCCTCGCAGAGTTCGCCGCCCGCAGGCGGCGAATAGAGTGAAATCGTTTTTTCCGGGGACATGCGCCTCGGAAAAAACTCTTCTCGCGGAGTGAGCGTCGAATTGGCCGCCTTTGGCGGACAACCGAGGCGCAGAACGCAGCGCAACCCTTTCTCGAAAAAGTGGCCTGCCACTTTTTCGACAGTCTCTCAGCCGCCGGAGGCGGCTGAGAGACTGAAGCCCAGCGCAGCGGTTGTGATTTGGAGAGGAGGGGCAGCGGCGTGAGCGCGCTCTGACTTATAAAATAAGTCGGAGCAAGCGATACATAGCTTGCCCCGACGTTGTGGTACGCCCGACTGGATTCGAACCAGCGGCCTTTAGAGTCGGAGTCTAACACTCTATCCAACTGAGCTACGGGCGCATATTCACTTGATCTCTCAACGCAAATTAGTATAGCAGAGTTTCCTCCATTTGTAAAGGGTAAATTTCCAGAAAAGATTGTTAAAAAAATCAACATTTCAAATTGACAAAAAAAAATCAGCGTAGTACAATGGGAACCGTGTAAATTTCCCAGCATTTGGAGGGTCCTGAACTGATGAAAAAGCAAAATGTCTCTGACGCCGTCATCCGGCGTCTCCCCCGCTACTACCGCTACCTCAACGATCTCCACGCCAAGGGCGTTGTCCGCATCTCCTCCAGCTCCCTGGGGGCCAAGATGGGCATCACCGCCTCCCAGATCCGCCAGGATCTCAGCTGCTTCGGCGAATTCGGCCAGCAGGGCTACGGCTACAACGTGGAGGAGCTGCGCGCCGAGATCGGCCATATCCTGGGTGTGGATGTGGGCCACCACGCCATTGTGGTGGGCGCCGGCAACCTGGGCCGGGCGCTGATCCAGAACTTCCCCTTCGACAGCATCGGCTTCCAGCTGGACGCCGCCTTCGATATCTCCCCCAACCGCATCGGCACGGAGATCGCCGGGGTACCCATTTTAGATATGGAGACCCTGGAGGAGTACATCCGGGAGAACCGGCCCGACGTGGCGGTGCTCACCGTGCCCAAGCACGTGGCCCAGGCCACCGCCGACCGGCTGGTGGGAGCCGGGGTCCGGGGCTTCTGGAACTTCACCAATACGGAGCTGTCCAGCCCCCAGCCCAATGTCCGCTTTGAGAATGTCCACTTCTCCGACAGCCTGCTGACCCTCAGCTACCGCATCACCGCGCAGTAGAACCGCGGTGGGATAAAAAAAGGAGCCGCTATGAAAAAAGCCCTGACCCTGTCCGGCATCCTGTTGGCCGTGGCCCTGTGCGTCTGCGGGGCCCTGGCCGCCGGGGAGGCCCTGGTGTCCCTGTCCTATCTGGAGGGCACCTTCACCCAGTCTGTGGACGCCGCCGTGGACAGCCGCCTGGACAGCGCCGACCAGGCCCTGCGGGAGAAGCTGCGCCGCCGGCTGGAGGCCATGGACGCCGCCCTGCAGGCCGCCGACGGCCAGCAGATCGCCGCCACCCCCCAGGAGGTCACCTTGAAGACCGGGGACGCCCTCATCGCCGTCACCGGCTCCCAGGTCCTGCCCCTGGGGGGCCAGGTGCGCCTGTCCCTGGCCCAGGGGGCGGTGGTGGATGTCACCGACGGCGTGGAGCTGCCCGACGGCAGCATCCTGCCCACGGGCCACCGCTGTCTGGCGGCGGAGAACACCGTGGCCTATTTCACCGTCCTGTCCCCCACCGCCGTGGTGTCCTACGCCGGGGGGTACGCCTTCGCCCTGTCCACCGACACCCCGGACTACTACGCCATGGCCTGCGCCCTGCGGGAGCTGGGCCTCTTCCGGGGCACCGGCAGCGGCATGGGCCAGGGCTTTGACCTGCACCTTGCCCCCAACCGGGGGGAGGCCCTGGTCATGTTCATCCGCATTCTGGGGGAGGAGGAGGCCGCGCTGACCTGCTCCTACACCCACCCCTTCACCGACGTGCCCGCCTGGCTGGACCCCTATGTGGCCTGGGCCTGGCAGCACGGGTACACCAACGGCGTCAGCGCCTCCGCCTTCGCCCCCGCCCAGACCGTCTCCGCCCCGGAGTACATGGAGTTCCTCCTGCGGGCCCTGGGCTACAGCGTGGCCGGGGTCCACGACTACCTCACCTCCCCGGAGCGGGCCCTGGAGTGCGGGGCCATCACCCAGGGGGAGCTGGATATGCTGCGGACCCAGCCCTTCCTCCGGGCCCAGGTGGCCTACCTGTCCTACTACGCCCTGGACGCCGTCCTCAGCGGCAGTCCGCAGACCCTGGGCCAGCGGCTGGCCGGTCAGGGCCTCTTCCCCGCCCGGGCCCTGGATCTGGCCCGGGAGATGGTCCCCTCTGACCGCCTGCGCTGACACCTTTGGCCGCCTCCTGCATAGAATGAACTGTGACGGCTTCCCGTCCCACATCTCACAGGAGGTTTTTGACTATGTGGAACAACAATGGCAACTGCTGCTGGATCATCATCCTGATCATCATCCTGTTCGTCTGCTGCGGCAACGGCAGCTTCTGCGGCGGCGGCAACAGCTGCGGCTGCGGCAATGGCTGCGGCAATAACTGCGGCTGCGGGTGCGGGTGCGGCAATAACAACAGCGGCTGCGGCTGCAACAACAACTGCTGCGACCCCTGCTGCTAAAGGCATCCATACCGGAGAGGGTAGACGCACACCCATGATGTATACGGCCCCCGCGCTTTGCGCGGGGGCCATACCTTTGCGCCCAAAATTTTGCAGGACTGTGATTTTTGTCACTTGACAGTTCGCGGCCCCAGGATGTACTATATTGTTGTTCGCGTGGCCGCAGGGCCACTATATCTTGTGCTTACCTTTCGCTGTGCCCACAAGACACGGCGTTCCATTCACTTACCGACAGAGAAAAGGAGAAAACGGCAATGACGATTGAGAAACTGAAGAAGAGAGACGGACGGCTGGTGGATTTCGATAAGGAGAAGATCGCTGTTGCCATCAACAAGGCCTTTGCCGCCACCTACAAGCCCGGACAGGAGGAGGTCGCCCGCCGCCTGGCGGACGAGGTGGTGTCCATCCTGGAGGTGGAGGGGGACAGCACCCCCGGCGTGGAGCACATCCAGGACGTGGTGGAGAAGGTGCTCATGGACGACGGCTACATCCAGACCGCCAAGAGCTACATCCTCTACCGCAGCGAGCGCAGCCGCGTGCGGGAGATGAACACCCGGCTCATGAAGATCTATGAGGACATCACCTTCTCCGACGCCGTGGACTCCGATGTGAAGCGGGAGAACGCCAACATCAACGGCGACACCGCCATGGGCTCCATGCTCAAGTACGGCAGTGAGGGTGCCAAGCAGTTCTACCAGATGTTCGTGCTGAAGCCCGAGCACGCCCGGGCCCACCAGGAGGGGGACATCCACATCCACGACCTGGACTTCTACACCCTGACCACCACCTGCTGCCAGATCGACATCAAGAAGCTGTTCAAGGGCGGCTTCTCCACGGGCCACGGCTACCTGCGGGAGCCCAACGACATCGCCTCCTACTCCGCCCTGGCCTGCATCGCCATCCAGTCCAACCAGAACGACCAGCACGGCGGACAGGCCATCGTCAACTTCGACTACGGCATGGCCGACGGCGTGGCCAAGACCTTCCGCCGGTACTACACCCGGAACCTGGCCAAGGCCGTGATGCTGTGGTGGGATATGTCCCACAGCACTGAGGAGGCCATGGCCGACCCCGAGGAGGAGCTGAAGGTCCTGCGGGAGCAGATCGAGAAGGACACGGGCCTCTACCCCCGGCTGGAGACCTACCAGCCCTACCTGGAGGCGGAGCTGCCCCTGCTGGTGGAGAAGTACGGCGACGAGGAGGAGATGCGCAAGGCCCAGCGGGTGGCCATCCACTACGCCGAGAAGGAGACCGACCGGGCCACCTTCCAGGCCATGGAGGCATTCATCCACAACCTGAACACCATGCACTCCCGTGCCGGCGCCCAGACCCCCTTCTCCTCCATCAACTACGGCATGGACACCTCCCCCGAGGGCCGCATGGTCATGCGCAACGTCATGCTCACCACGGAGGCCGGACTGGGCAACGGGGAGACCCCCATCTTCCCCATCCAGATCTTCCGGGTGAAGGAGGGCGTCAACTACAACCCCGGCGACCCCAACTACGACCTGTTCAAGCTGGCCTGCCGCTGCTCCGCCAAGCGGCTGTTCCCCAACTTCTCCTTCGTGGACGCCCCCTTCAACCTGCAGTACTACGATCCCCAGCGGCCGGAGACGGAGATCGCCTACATGGGCTGCCGCACCCGGGTCATCAGCAACGTCTACGACCCCAGCCGCCAGCAGTGCAACCAGCGGGGCAACCTCAGCTTCACCTCCATCAACCTGCCCCGCATCGCCATCAAGGCCAAGGGCGACATGGATGTGTTCTTCGAGGAGCTGGACCGGAAGATGGATCTGTGCATCGACCAGCTCATGGAGCGCTTTGAGATCCAGGCCCGCAAGAAGGTCTACAACTTCCCCTTCCTCATGGGACAGGGGGTCTGGCTGGACAGCGAGAAGCTGCGGTGGACCGACGAGGTCCGGGAGGTGCTCAAGCACGGCACCCTCTCCGTGGGCTTCATCGGCCTGGCGGAGACCCTGGTGGCCCTCACCGGCCAGCACCACGGCGAGAGCGAGCGCAGCCAGCGGCTGGGTCTGGAGATCATCGCCCGGATGCGGGCCCGCATGGACGCGGAGAGCCAGAAGACCGGGCTGAACTTCTCCCTGCTGGCCACCCCGGCGGAGGGCCTGTCCGGCCGCTTCGTCCGCATCGACCGGAAGAAGTTCGGCACCATCCCCGGCGTCACCGACCGGGACTACTACACCAACAGCTTCCACGTCCCCGTCTACTACCCCATCAGCGCCTTCGAGAAGATCCAGAAGGAGGCCCCCTACCACGCCCTGACCAACGCCGGCCACATCAGCTACATTGAGATGGACGGCGACCCCCTGAAAAACCTGGACGCCTTCGAGAAGGTCATCCGGTGCATGAAGGAGGCGGGCATCGGCTACGGCAGCGTCAACCACCCCGTGGACCGGGACCCCTGCTGCGGCTACACCGGCATCATCGACGACGAGTGCCCCGGCTGCGGCCGCAAGGAGCACGACGGGCGCATGGGCTTTGAGCGCATCCGCCGCATCACCGGCTACCTGGTGGGCACCATGGACCGCTGGAACGACGCCAAGACGGCGGAGGAGCAGGATCGGGTAAAGCACGGGATTTGATTTGTTCTGTGGGGGGGGATACATCGTTCTCGACGATAGCCCCGGGGATTCCATCCCCGGACCCCGGGTTACTTTCCCCTCGCCGGGAAAGTAACCAAAGGGGCGCAAAAGAGGGGGACACTTTCGATTGTGTCCCGCCTTGAAAGGCCACATTGATCCCCGTAAGGAGCACGGTTTACTCGCGGCATAGCCGCTGCGACCTACGCTAAAAATATGCCACAGGC
>CAUWCX010000024.1:0-34732 GCA_963557105.1 uncultured Oscillospiraceae bacterium | reverse complement strand
TGCGTTTCATAACCCCGTCGGTGCCTTTCGCAGAAAGGCGGATTATAGAAATGATTGGAAAGCAGTTGCAGGATGACCTCTATCTGAATAAAATTTGCGACATGCTGGCCAAGATCGAACAGGACGAGTGTGTGCAGATGGATGCCGCTGCCTTGGCTGCCTATACCTCCATCCGGAATGGCGGTCTGTTACATGTATTTTCCACGGGGCACTCCCACATGATCGTGGAGGAGATGTTCTACCGCAGTGGCGGCCTTGTCCCTGTCAATCCGATTCTGGCGGAGGATCTGATGCTGCACACCGGCGCTATTACCAGCACACAGCTGGAGCGAGTACCTGGCAAAGCTGCCCAGGTGTTGGAGGAGGTGGAACTTAGGAAGGGTGACACGATCTTGATTTCCTCAAATACAGGAATCAATACTGTTCCTGTGGAGGCTGCGCTCTATGCAAAGGAAAAGGGATTGACAGTAGTCTGTGTCACTTCCCGAAGAATATCGGAAACATTGACCCCACGTTGTGCCAATGGAAAACGACTTTATGAGGTGAGCGACATTGTCATCGACAACCATTCTCCACGAGGCGATGGATTGCTGACGGTACCAGGTACTGAGCAGGTCACTGGTGGAGCGTCCACTTTTGGAAGCCTGTTTATTGCCCAACGGATCACATTGAAAATTGAAAATCTCTTTTTGGAGCACGGAGAAATGCCGCCGATCCTGTGCAGCGCAAATCTGCCAGGTGGAGATGAATACAATTTGAATGCCGTGAAGACATATCGAGGGAGAATCAAGGCGCTGCGGTAAAATTGGAGGAAATTACGTGTATTTCGTATGCGATGGCGGCGGGACAAAGACAGATTTTCTGCTCTTTGACCGCAATGGGATTGTGCTTTCACGGGCACAGGGCAGTGGTACAAATGCGAATTTTGTAACACCGGATGAGGCGGCCGCTATTGTTCAAGCCGGGATAAAGGATTGCCTTGCCCGGGCCGGCAAGGTGTTGACTGAAGTGGAAATGATCGTACTGTTTATACCGGGGTTCCGTGCGGCACTAAATGCTGTAAAACAGCACCTTGGCCGTGATGACATCATCCTATTGGGCGATGAAAAAAGTGCATTTTATGCGGCCCTGGGAGTTCCCTATGGAATCACAGTACTCAGTGGGACTGGTTCTTTTGCCATTGGACGGGATCGTTCCGGAAGGGTGGCAAAGGCTGGGGGATGGGGACCGCTCTTCAGCGACGGGGGGAGCGGATACCACATCGGAATCTTGTGCCTCTCTCGGCTGGCATGGCTTTGCGATACCAATACGACTGGGACAATTTTGGAGAAGATTGCGTTGGAGCATCTGGGAATACCTGATATCCCGACCATCCGAACAGCGGCTTATCTTCCGGACTTCGATAGAAAACGAGTAGCTTCTCTGTGCTATGCCGTGGAAAAAGCGGCACGTCAGGGAGATAGGGACGCCCTTGCTATATTGGATGAGGCGGCAGATGCTCTGGCAAAACTTGCGGCAGTAGTTGCCAAACAGCTGGATGTGCAGGAGTTCCCCGTGGCACTGGCCGGAGGTGTGGCAAATATGGGGCCGTTATTTACGGAGCGGGTCAAAAAGGCTCTGTGGCATACAGTGCCTCAGTGCACATTCCAAACAGCCCGGTACAGCCCTGTTGTGGGTGCGGCACTGTGTACGCTGTGCGAATTTGCGGGGGTTGATATTTCGGACCCCAAAATCGGTGAAAATTTGGCGAGAGAGGGATAGGTGAAATAATATGTTGATGGATCAATATTTTTCCGGAATGCGCGACGTTTTGGATAAGATTGAGCGCACCCAGAGAGGCGCGATCCAGGCGGCTGCAGCAGAAATTGCAGACCGCTTGGCCAGAGGTGGTGCATGGCATATCATGGATACTGGCCATATGCTGATGTTTGAGGGGGCGGGCCGTACAGGCGGCATGATGGCATTGAAACCCATCAAAATCACCTGTGAGATCCAGAACCCTGTGCGGTATCGCCCAGCTCCTGCCAGGGGCATCATCGGCTATGATGGCATCCCGGGCTTTGCGGATTATGTGTTGGGCCGGGCCAATATTCTACCCGACGATATTATCATGATCGGTTCGGTCTCCGGATACAACTATTTTCCTGTGGACCTTGCCCTGAAGGCCAACGCCAAGGGGTGTGCTACAGTGGCAATCACTTCGGTGGAGTATTCCAAACATCTCACGAGTAAGCACCCCAGCGGTAAACGCCTATTCGAGGCGTGTACCTACTGCTTGGACAACTGTACCAACTACGGTGATACCCTTGTGGATGTTCCAGCAATGGGACAGCGGATTTGCCCGGCCAGTGGCATCGGGGCCAGCTATCTTATGTGGGCACTGCAGAGCACGGTTGTGGAGGAGCTGCTGAAGAAGGGACTGAAACCCAGCGTGTACATTTCCAACCACATGCCTGATGCTCCACGCATCAATGGAGAAGCACTGGAGAATTATGAGAAATTTGGATATTGATTTTAGCGGGAAAGAAGTTCAGACTGAGGTGTTTCGGGCAAGGTTCTCGCCAGAGGTCAATAATTTTACCAGCATTGTAAATCTTGTGACCGGGGACGACTACATTAAGGCGGTACCCCGGGATACCCTGGTAGAGCTATACGGATTATACAATGGCGAAAAACAGCGCTTATTGCCTGATGTTCCTCGGATGAATGGTACCGAGACAGAGATGACGCTTACATATGAGACCTTTGGCGGACTTCCGATAAAAATGGCCGTGTGTTGTTCTGCGAACGGCGACCTGTTGACCATTCAGGCATCCATCGAAAATCATAGTGATATCGATGTGGTGGAGGTACTCATGCCACACATTGGCGGCGTCTTTCTTGGGGATGACGATAAAGATGATGTCCTCATCTACCCGCATCATGCAGGCGAGCGAACGGTGAACCCGGTACTGGAATATGGTCAAAACAAGAAAGATTTCTGGCGAGCCAGCAGCGTGGCTTTTGAGGATATCTTCCGTCGTGAGATCAACTACTGCGGCTTGGCATCCATGAGTTGGATGTACTACTATGACAAGGCCAATGGTCTCTACATTGGGAGCCATGATCAGCGGGTCCCGGTTACCGGTGTGATTGCGGAGACTAGCGGTGATATGCAGTCGCCATGGATGGCATTTGGGTTCCGTAAGCACTACCGGATCCGGCCTGGTGAAAGCTATGATACCGGCGCGTATGTTTTGGCAATCACTACAAAGGATTGGCACTACGGGGCACAGATCTATCGCTCTTATATCGCACCGTATCTGGATTTTGATCATAACCCGGACTTCCTGTCCGATGAATATGCGTTGAACCAGTGCTATAATTTTAAACGGACCGGCAAGATCGAGCATACTTTCCGGGATATTCCGGCAATGTATGCGTGTGGTATGGAATGGGATGTGCGCCATATGTTCATTGCGAGCTGGAACCGCACTGGATTTGATTCTTTTTACCCGGAGTACTATCCAGATATGGAGCTGGGCAGTGCCATGGAATTCCGGCGGGGGCTGGAGTATATCCGCACTCACGGAGGATTTTCAACCCTCTATATCAATGCGCGCATCTTTGATAAGAAGTCAGACTTCCATAAACTTGTTGGTGAAAAAATGGCCATCCGGAATGAGCATGGAGATGCCTACAGTGAGACCTACGGCCCGGAGCACTTTACGGTAAACTGCCCATCTGACCATCTATGGAGGGAGTATCTGCTGGATACGGCGGAATTTTGCGTCAAGGCCTACGGCTGTGACGGGATCTATTTGGATCAGCTTGCCTCGGCGGAGCCATTTGCCTGCTACTGTAAGGAACACAGTCATGAGAATATCGGCGAGTTCAACAACGGATATGTTTATGTTTTGAGAGAACTGCTGAATCGGCTGCGGGCCTATAATCCCAACGCCTATATCATGACGGAGAACTGTGGTGATATCTACGGTAGCTATACCTGGGGAAATCTCACCTGGAACGGGGCGGAGTATGATGAATATTACAATGTGTTCAAATATACCTTCCCGGAGTTCACTCAGGTCAACATGGTCAATCCCAGAAGTTGGTCGCCGGATGAGATGCAAGTGGCCTGGTTCTATCGGGACCTCCACCGTGCCATTTCCTTGGGCAGTGTGCTTTGGATGGGGATCACTACCCGCTTGCGGCCAGAGGATGGTATCTATCATACCTACGGAAAAAAGGCCCTGGATTTTCGCCGAGCTCTGCAGCCTCTGCTGAAGAGGGCGGAATTTTTGGATGACGCCTGGCTAGAGTCGATTCCAGAACAGTGTTTCGCCACCTGTTGGCGACTGGCGGATGGTCGAGGTCTTGTGCTTGCTGCCAACGACACAGATGCGCCGGTGACCTTTTGGGTGCGGCCGGATGGTAATATCAATGCAACGGATTTTTCTGTTTTGGAGGGTGAGGTGCCTTCTGCGGAGGTAGGTGGGGGAGAGGTTTCCTTTGCCTTGAAGCCTGGACAGATGTGCAGCCTTCTGATGGATCTGGAGTAGGATCAATTTCCGGTTGCTGACAGTATTGCGGCTCTCTTTCGTTATCATTTGACGCAAAGAGAGCCGCTTTTAAAACTAGGGGGGATGAAAGAATGTATGTCACCGTGTATGGAAACAATGCCACGTGTCCAGAAGTCGACGGTGCGTGTTCCTGCTTCCTGGTAGAGACAGCGGGGAAGAAAATCTTGCTGGATATGGGAAACGGGAGTCTAGCCAAGCTACAGCGGGATGTCGATATCAGTACATTAGACCTCATTGTGATCAGCCATCTGCACTTTGATCATTTTGGGGATTTGTTTTGTGCAAAGTATCAGCTTGAAACTAGGCGGGCGCAAGGAGAATGTATTTCAACGATTCCATTACTGACACCTGCACTTCCAGATTGGGCAGCAGCGGAGCTGTTGAGCAATGATGTGTTTGAACACTATGTTATCGATGAAGCTAGCCAGTATGAGCTTGAGTCGATTAGAATTAACTTTATTGCGATGGTTCACCTTGTTGAGTCGTATGGCGTACGAGTTGAAGCAAACGGAAAGATTTTAGCATATTCGGGAGATACAGGACTGTGTCCGCAGTTGAGCATCCTGGCGGCGGGAGCTGATATATTTCTCTGTGAGGCAACTTTTTCGGATGGGATGTGCGCAGAAGATGGGCACCATTTGAGTGCGCGCTCTGCTGCCAGCTGCGCCGCAGAGAATGGTGTAGGCCATCTGCTGTTGACACACTTTCACGGTGATCAGGCTGCCGAGATTTTAGAGAATGCCAGTAAGAGATTTCCGGCAACGGAGCTCACAAGAATTGGAGGGAGGTACGAGGTGTAAAATTATATATTGTATATTGAATGGAGAAAGCGTGTTACGGATCTACAACAAGGATAAGCTTCCTTTTGCACGAGAAATCGCCTTTGTACAGGCATCCGCTCTACCCGTGGAGGATTTTAGAGTTTTTGTGTTGTGCAGATGTATCAATCGTTTGACTACAACGGGGTTCATTTTGTGCTGTTAGATTCGACGGTTAACTTTGAACTGGACGGCAAGATCAATAAACTGCTGGAGCAGGAAACGAGAAACTGACCCTGGCAGACTACTGTGAACAAAATGAGACCCGCCGGGGCTACCGCGGTGGATCACTATGGAAGAAACCGTACCACGACCTCCGGAGATGTCACACTCCATGTGTCCAACCTCACGAGAGCCTCTTTTAAGACCACTATCATTGAGCGGTGGCCGTGAGCTGGATGGTATGGAGATCATTATCGGTGATAAGTGTCTGGGAATGTTGGACGCTGTGGGAGAGCTATTTAAAAAAAGTATTATCGACATATAGTGTGTTTTTATCGGAATGTATGTCCCTCTCCTTTGCGCCAAGGTAAAGATGGTGTCCCAAGTGATTAAGGCGCATCACACCCAGGAGAGCAAGAAAGCAGCTTGTGAAAAAGCCAAAAATGAGTTGCCTAACTGAGAGAAATGAAGCTGTAGGAGGCGACTAAGAAGGTGGGGAAGTGTTGAGTAAACACTGACTTACAGCGATTTTCCCAGTGAGCACTGGACTCTTATCTGTACCAACAATGTCATTGAACAGCTGAACCGGGAGATCCGTTGCCGTACCCGTGTGGTAGGTAGTTTCCCGGACGACAACGCTGCCCTTATGCTGGTCTGTGTCCGGCTCCGCCATGTGGCCGACACACAGAGGGACAACAAGAAGTATATGAACATGAAGCACCTGGAGGCCACTCTTGAGGATGCCTCCATTGCGGGCTGACTTTATTCATGCCATAGTCTGCAAAGCATTTTTTTGAAAAATCCTTGACACTACCGCAAGGTCCCAAGACCCAGCGGGAGCTGGTGGGGGAGTATTGGATATCCAGGAGTGATGGATCAGCGTGTCGATAATGTAGATGAAGCCCGGAAAGCCTTGGGGAATAAGGCTTTCCGGGCTTCGCCCATGTCAGGGTAGCGCTGCTGTTGCTGTAAACGGTAGTAGGAAATTAAGATAAGCAACCATTCATCTAAATTTATCGAGAAGTTCAGAAATTCTTCTTGCAGGAATCTTTTCGAGGTTTGTCCCTTTCCTTTCATAATAATCATCGCCATAAATTGCGGCACTTGTAAGCTCTTTTACTTTAAAAATAATAACATTTTTCCCGCCATATTTCAAAAAGCGAATATTATTTCCAATATAGGTTCTATAAATATCATCAATAGGCTGTTGATCAAGCAGTTGAATAATTTTTTGAAAATATCTATCGGCGGGAAGACCACTCATATCAATATCAAAGTCCACACCTGTTATAAAGTGATCATCTTTCTTAAATGCAGAGTATTTTGTGCCGATTTGCTCTAATTGTAGCACATCATCTTCCTTGCCCGCAACGCCAGCAATAACATAGCCGATAGTGTCGGGGCCTCGATTTGCCATTGCAGTTAAAGTCTTTATGCTTTTGTCAAAAGCTTTCTGATTAAAGTCGCGCGAAGAAATATAATAGAATCCAATCTTAAAATCGAAACTAGTCTGCTCAATTTCAGACTGCTTTAAAATAGTTTCAAGTTCTGTACTCCATTTTACAATAGCAGGGTCTTCCATGTTTTCAGCGAAGCATTTTTGAAGCATGCCTGAGACTGCATTTACACTATTTTCACGCTCAATGGCACTCCAGTTTCCACCACCTTGGCTCAATGTAATATTGTCAGTAATGCCATCAAGAACTTTTAAAACCTCATATTGAGAGATAATTTTCATATTTCAAAATAATTATAAGGTCATATAGTGCCAAAAAAATAATTTGAAAATACCGGGGTACTTTATCGGAACTTCTTGCTCTTGAAATCAAGTCTATAAATGATTTCCCAGAAATAGAAAGTAACGCTTTAATTTCGTCGTAAACTGTAAAAAACCTGTCATGAATTTTGTCATAGCCATAAATTCGAATTTTATCGTCAAGCTCTACAGCCTTCTTTCCATCGCCATCAAGATTATAGTATTCATCGAGTGTTTTGCTACTAGATCTTGGCATTTCGTCATAAATCATCGCTGCAAGAATATCTGCGACAATTTCTTCATCTTTAGATTCTCGGACTTGATCGCGACGAATAATACCATTCTTAATCCAAAAGAGGTCATCAACACAAATGCCATATGGAAGATTGCGAGATGTAATGCTGATCTTTTGCATATCATTGAGGAAAATTCGATCACCTAGAGATACATCGCCCCTTATCTCGCTTGATATTTTTCTAACTGCTTCTGCAAATAATGATACTGAACCAGCTTGTCGAATTTCTTGCTTAGAAAGATGCTTTCCATTCGCGTTTATTCGCCTAAAAATATCATCAATAGTCTCTTCGTTAGTGCTGCGATACGATGAGATCGGCAAGACATATGAGGCAATTTTATCAGCGCATATTTTTCGATCAAGCATAGGTGTTTTTGTTTAATTATCCCAGTATCTTTTGATAACTTAGTTTCTGCAGTAGCTTCCAAATCGAAGTACTCTCCGTTAAGGGCAAACTCATTTTCAATATATGAAAAAAGAGCATTTAATCGCTGCATACCGTCAATGATTTCATAAATAGTTTCGTCTTCTCGTTTCCCTTCAGCAAAGAGAAATAAAGGAACAGGAAATTCTTTTAAGACAGAATCAATAAAAGCAGCTTTTTCATCAATGTTCCAGACCAATTTCCTCTGGTATCTGCGATTTACAATTAGTTTTTTTCGCGATAGAAGCTATACATTCTCTGAACACTTTCAGAACGGATCGTTAACTCTTGCATGCTATTTCCTCCAGACTTTTAATTTTCCTCGCTTACTTTAAAGATATAATTTATATGTCCAATGGTTACTTTCACTATATTCTGCACTATTACAAATCCTGCAAGCATCCTATTCGCCGTCGCCACCGACACCCCACACAGTTCCCGCACATCAGCATTCAAAATATCGTCGTGAGTTTTAAGATACGCCTGGATCTTGTTCCAGCGCATCATCGCCTTATCCATCTTTCCATCACTCATAGCATCACTCGTGCTAATTGCCTCTATGAGTGATGCCTTGATGGCTGACAGCATGAACTCAATAAATACCATAGACTTTCCCGCATCGCTGGAGGCGTTGATAGCTGCATAATACTTCTGCTTCCGTCGGCAAAAGAGTGAATCAGTTCCAGCTCATAGTGGAACACACAGCTGCGAATGAGCATGTGCACCTCACTAGTCTTTGCCCAATCCAGCAACTCCATGACTAGATCCGGGACATACTGTGGAAGCGTGCCGAAATGCAGGACATGCCCTTCGCTGTCCACTACGCCCACAGGGCGGCTGCGGAATACACCGGATTCTTCTACCAATCCTCGTGTCATAATGCCATGGGCGGTAAGCAGGTCATCCACCGAATAAGGAAAGGGTGTTCTGTTCGATGGCCAAGGAACCATGGATGGCTCTGATCCGGTTGCTGCGGTGCAGCGTTGGATTGGCAGAAAGGGGGGATACTGCGGATAGTTTCCCTACCAGCTCCGCAATTTCCGCCACATAGCCAATCACTTGATTGGTAATTTCAAAAGGTGGTTGTTTATTTCTCGTGCAAGCACCTCGCCGGGGCAATCTTTATTTAATTGTACCACACATCGCTCATTTCATCAATCAAAATACACCCGCAGTTGAGCGATGGTTTCCGTTTCGATAGGCAGAGCTGCTGTAGTAAATTTCGGAACTGCAACGTTGGGGTGAACAGCAGATCTTCTCTGCCCGCACAGATGGGCACCCCAGTTGGAGCGTTGTGCACAGGATGGACAGAGGGCAGGCATAGGGACAGTCCCTGCGGACATAAGGTGAGCCGTAAGGGGGGAATTGTCCAATGCTGACAACTGCGTTGCTGCTCCTGCGGAGCAGCCTTTTTCTGTCTCTGCATCTGGCGGGAAATGCGGGGTCCTTTCCCAAGCCGCTGACGGCGGAGGAGGAACAGCTCTACCTGAATCGCTGCGCTCAGGGGGATCTGGAGGCCCGCAACATCCTGATCGAACACAATATGCGTCTGGTGGCCCATATCATCAAGAAGTACTACACCCAGAGCGTGGACCAGGACGACCTCATCTCCATCGGCGCCATCGGACTCATCAAGGGGATATCCAGCTATAAGCCGGAGAAGAAGGTGAAGCTGGCCACCTATGCGGCACGGTGCATTGAAAACGAGATCCTCATGTTCTTCCGCAGCCAGAAGAAGCTGCAGGGGGAGGTGTCCCTCTCCGACACGCTGGAGACTGACAAGGACGGCAACAGTCTGTCGCTGATGGATGTGGTGGGGGTGGAGGACACCATGCTGGAGGATCTGGACACCCGGGACAGCCATATCCGGGTGCGGCAGCTGGTGGAGCAGTGCTTAACAGAGCGGGAGGCGGACATCGTCCGCAAGCGCTACGGCCTGGGGGGCAGGAGCCCCAAGACCCAGCGGGAGCTGGCGGAGGAGTATGGGATATCCAGGAGCTATGTCTCCCGCATCGAAAAGCGTGCCCTGGGCAAGCTGGAGGAGGCCATGGGGCGGGAGATGGCGCTGTAGGGCACAAAGCAGGGCCGCTGCAAACCTCTCGTTTGCAGCGGCCCTGTGGGCTTATCCGACGTACTGCTCCAGCGCCTGTTGATGTTCATCCAGTGGCATAGGTGTCCCGTTGATGCTTATTTCATCGGGAATGACAAAGACATCCAGCACCGTATTTTCCGAAACAGGGCAGGTGTAGGTCACACCGCTATTTTGGAAGGTGTACCAGCAGATCTCAGCTGGCAGATCCCCGCCGAAGAAGATCAGCACCGCCTCACCTGCGGGGCTGCCGTAGCCCCAAACGCCGATCTTTCCCGAATCGATGCCCTTTGTGCCGCCGTTTGCCCGCCAGCGGTGGGAAAACACGCTGTCCCGGTCGAATACGCACATGCTCAAGTTTCCCTCCGCGTCTCTGCACAGGGCAGCCATATAGTTGCCCCGCTGCTGGGTTTTGACGATCTGCAGGGCGTCCTTTTTCCAGTAGTCCGCGGCCTGTCTGGCCAGGGCGGCCTGATCGTCGCCGTCAGCGCTGGAAAACCAGTGGAGCGCCACATCTGCGACGGCTGCCGCCACAATGAGCAGCAGGACAAGGAGGCAGCCTCTGAGGAAAGCGGACTTCTTTCCTCTCTTCCAGGCCTTGGCCGCGGCGGAGACCGCCGCCTGCTCGCTGATGGGCGGGGGAGCCACCCCGTGTTCATCCTGCATCAACAGCAGATCATTTCGGCAGCGCTGGCAGGTCTGCAAGTGCTGGTCGATACACTGTCTGCTCTCCGCGCTGCACGCGCCGCCGCAGTACAGCGGCAGCAGATCCTGAACGATCTCACATGACAGGTTCATCCAAACCCCTCCTCAGTTCTTTTTTTGCTCGATAGAAGATCAGCCGCGCCCAGCTGTCCGTTTTGCCAAACAGCTCTCCGATTTGCGAAAAGGACAGTTCCCCAAAGACCCGCAGGGAGAACACCTCCTTGTAGGGCTCTCGGAGCTTATGCAGACGCTGGTGGAGCGCCCATGCCGTTTCCTGGTCGAAAAGCGCCTCTTCCATGTCCGGCGCAGGGGGTGCGGGGGAGCGGTCATCCATTTCCACCAGGCGGCGCCGCTTTTTGGCATAGGTGAAGTAGGTGTTTTTGGCGATCTGACACAGCCAGACAAAGAGCTTACACTGTCCGTGGAACTGATCCAGGTGCTCCATAGCCTTGTAGAAGGTCTCCTGGGTGATCTCCTCGGCCAGGGCCTCCTCTCTGCACAGGGAAAAAACATACCGATACACGCCGTTGAAATGCTGTGCGTATATTGCCTCAATGTCTGACATATCCTCACCTCCCGCAACCATAAGACTCGCCGCCGGGCAGATCGTTTCAGAAAATCAAAAATTATCGTTGCTGCCGCTGAAAAAAGCATACCACGAAAGCGGGGGCACTTCAACTGCCGGCCTTTTTCGTCCCCCTTTTTCATTTCTTTCCTTGTCAACGGGGGGATTGTGTGCTATCCTATACAATTAGAATACTGTTGCTAAGGAGTGACCACAATGGCTGAAGATAAGAGAGAGCTGGAAAACGCGCAGGTGCAGGAGAACGCGGCCCCGGCGGAGAAGGAGCCGGAGCGGCTGGAGAACACGGTCTACGACTGGGCCAGATCCCTGATCGCCGCGGTGGTGGGTGTGGTGCTGCTGTTCACCTTCCTGGTGCGGCTCATCGGCGTCAACGGCGTCTCCATGCAGAATACCCTCTACACCGGGGACCGGATCGTGGTGCTCAACTCCCTCTTCTGCGACTACGAGCCGGGAGATGTGGTGGTGGCCAACGCCTATAACGCCCAGCTCAACGAGACCCTGGTCAAGCGGGTCATCGCCGTGGGGGGCCAGACTGTGGATATCGATTTCTTCACCGGTACGGTCTATGTGGACGGCGAGGCCCTGGACGAGCCCTATGTCAAGGAGCCCACCTACACCGCCGACGGCGTCCGCTTCCCGGTGACGCTGGCGGAGGACGAGGTGTTCATCATGGGCGACAACCGCAACCACTCCACCGACAGCCGCAGCTATCTGCTGGGGCCGGTGAAGGAGGACTACCTCCAGGGGAAGGCCATCTTCCTCCTGTTCCCCGGGAAGAACCCGGAGCTGGAGAAGCGGGAGTGGAGCCGGATCGGGTTTATCCACTAGGAGGGCGACATGGCTGAGACGAATCAGATGAATATTCAGTGGTATCCCGGCCACATGACCAAGACCCGGCGGATGATCGTGGACCAGATGAAGCACATGGACGCCGTGTGCGAGATCCTGGACGCCCGCATCCCCATCTCCAGCCGGAACCCGGATGTGGAGGAGCTGACGGCGGGGAAGCCCCGGCTCATGGTCCTCAACCGGGTGGACATGGCGGACCCCGCCGCCACCAGACAGTGGGCCGCCTATTTCCGGGGAAAGGGCTACGCCGTGCTGGAGGCCAACGCCAAGGCGGGGCAGGGGACCGCAAAATTCCCCGCCGCCGTGCGGGAGCTGCTGGCGGACAAGCTGGCGGCCTATGCGGAGCGGGGCCAGGCAGGGCGGATGATCCGGGTGATGATCCTGGGCATCCCCAATGTGGGCAAGTCCACCTTTATCAATAAAGTGGCAAAACGCAAGACCGCCAAGGCGGAGGACCGCCCCGGCGTCACCCGCACCAAGCAGTGGGTGCCCGTGGACCAGAGCCTGGAGCTGCTGGACACCCCCGGCATCCTCTGGCCCAAGTTCGAGGACCAGAGCGTGGGCATGAACCTGGCCTACACCGGCGCCGTGCGGGACGAGATCATGGACATCGAGACGCTGGCCTGCCACCTGTCCGCCTACCTGGCGGAGCGCTACCCGGCGGCCCTCACTGCCGGCTACAAGCTCCCCGCCCTCCCGGCGCGGGAGGCGGAGGAGAACGATGTGGCCTACGGCTACCGCCTGCTCCAGGCCGCCGGAGGCAAGCGGGGCTTCCTCATCTCCGGCGGGGAGATCGACACCGACCGCATGGCCAAGATCCTGCTGGACGAGTTCCGGGGGGGAAAGCTGGGTCGCTTTACCCTGGAGCTGCCGGAGGAGGTCCGCTGATATGGATGTGTGGGCATTTGAACAGGAGCAGTGGGACCTGGGGGACCGGCTGGTGTGCGGCGTGGACGAGGCGGGGGCGGGCCCCCTGGCCGGCCCGGTGTACGCCGCCGCCGTCATTTTGCCCCGGGGGCTGACCCTGCCCTATCTCAACGACTCCAAGCAGGTGACGCCGAAGCGCCGGGATATGCTCTTTGACCAGATCCGGGAGCAGGCGGTGGCCTGGGCGGTGGCCAGCGTCAGCGCCCAGGAGATCGACGAGCTGGACATCCTCAACGCCCGGATGAAGGCCATGCAGATGGCCATAGACCAGCTGTCCCCGGCCCCGGATTTCGCCCTCATCGACGGCAACCGGGACCACGGCAGCCGCTGCGCCATCATCACCCCCCACCGCACGGTGGTGAAGGGGGACAGCCTCAGCATCAGCATCTCCGCCGCCTCCATCCTGGCCAAGGTCAGCCGGGACCGCTGCATGGAGGAGCTGGCCCAGGCGTATCCCCAGTACCGGTTCGACCAGCACAAGGGCTACGGCACCAAGCTCCACTACGCCATGCTGGACGCCTACGGCCCCAGCCCCATCCACCGGCGGACCTTCCTGAAAAAGTGGGAGGCCCGGAGAGATGGATGAGCATCGGAGGCGGGGCAACAGCGGGGAGGCCGCCGTGGCGGACTACCTGCGCCGCCGCCGCTACCGCATCGTGGCCAGCCAGTACCGCTGCCGCTTTGGGGAGATCGACCTCATTGCCCGGTCCCCGGAGGGGGTGCTGTGCTTTGTGGAGGTGAAGGCCCGGGGGCTGGACGCCATTGCCCCCGCCCGGACCGCCGTGACCCCGGCAAAGCAGCGCAGGCTGCGCACCAGTGCGGAGGTCTACCTGGCCCAGTACCAGCTGGACTGCCCCTGCCGCTTCGATGTGGCGGAGGTGTACCCGGGGCCCCAGGGGTGGGGCCGCCCGGTGATCAACTATATTGAGAGCGCCTTTTAGGCGCGGTTTGTGAGGAGAACGCTATGGAGTACCTGAGCACGCGAGACAAGACCCTGCGCCTGTCCGGGGCGGAGGCCATCAAGATGGGCCTGAGCCGTGACGGCGGCCTCTTTACCCCCGTGGAGATCCCCGGCCTCAGCCCCCTGGAGCTGGAGGCCCTGTGTTCCATGTCCTACTGCCGCCGGGCGGCCTACAATATGGAGAAGTTCCTCCCCGACTTTACGGACGAGGAGCTGCTGACCTACGCCCACCGGGCCTACGGCCCCGACAAGTTCGACGATCCCGAGGCCGCGCCCCTGCGCCGGGTGGGGGGGAGCACCTGGTGCCTGGAGCTGTGGCACGGCCCCACCAGCGCCTTCAAGGACATGGCCCTGCAGATGCTGCCCCAGCTGCTGTCCGCCAGCCTGCGGAAGACCGGGGAGGAGAAAACCGCCTGCATCCTGGTGGCCACCTCCGGCGACACGGGCAAGGCCGCCATGGAGGGCTTTGCCGATGTGCCCCAGACCAAGATCCTGGTGTTCTACCCGGAAAACGGCGTCAGCCAGATCCAGAAGCTCCAGATGGTCACCCAGGCGGGGGACAATGTGGGCGTTTCGGCGGTGAAGGGCAACTTCGACGACGCCCAGAACGGGGTGAAGCGCATCTTCTCCAACGGGGAGATGCGCCAGGAGCTGGCGGACCGGGGGTACTTCCTGTCCTCCGCCAACTCCATCAACTGGGGCCGTATCCTGCCCCAGATCGTCTACTATGTCTCCGCCTACTGCGACCTGCTGGCGGCGGGGGAGATCAAGCTGGGGGAGAAGGTGAACTTCTGCGTCCCCACCGGCAACTTCGGCAATATCCTGGCCTGCTACTACGCCCGGAAGATGGGGGTGCCTGTGGGCAAGCTCATCTGCGCCAGCAACTGCAACGATGTGCTGACGGACTTCATTCGCACCGGCGTGTACGACCGCAACCGGCCCTTCCACACCACCATGTCCCCCTCCATGGATATCCTCATCTCCAGCAACCTGGAGCGGCTGCTCTTCGACCTCAGCGGCGGGGACGACGCCCTGGTGCGGGGGTACATGGAGCAGCTGAAGGCCACGGGCCGCTACCAGATCGGGGCGGAGATGCTGGAAAAGCTCCAGTCCCTCTTCTACGGCGGCTTCTGCGATGAGACGGAGACGAAGGCCACCATTGCCGCCTACTACATGGACGGCTACCTCATGGACACCCACACCGCCGTGGCCGCCAAGGTCCTCCAGGACTACCGGCGGGAGACCGGGGACGAGGGGGCGGCAGTCTTCGCCTCCACCGCCAGCCCCTACAAGTTCTGCGACAGCGTGCTGGAGGCCATCGGGGAGACCCCCGAGGCCGACGCCCTGGACCGCCTGGAGCAGCTCCAGCGGGTGACCGGCGTTGCGGCCCCCCGCCGCCTGGCCGACCTGCGGGGAAAGGAAGTCCGCTTCACCGGCGTCACGGAGAAGGAGCGGATGGAGGAGGTCGTCCGGGACTTTTTGCGGTGAGACTGAGAAAATCAGGGACAGCAAGCGGGTAATGGGCTGATGTGAAGTTTTGAAAGGAATATCCTACACAATGAAGGTCCTCAAGATTTGGTGCAGTATTTTATTCTGCATGTCGTTTGCCACATATTTTGCAGGGTATGTTTCGGGAGAATTCTCAAAGAGATTTCTGTGGCTTTTATATGGCGATTCAACGCTTGCCCTCTATTTGCTGATAATGAGTTCCACTTGCTTTCTGCTGGCGATCTCTGCTTTAGTAATCCTGTTTGCGCTGAAACAGGAGGCGCAGCAATAGTTTTGTCCCATCTGCTTTCTCTGGGCGACAAAGTGAGAGCAGCCATGTCCGCGTTTGGTCCTCGTAAGGGACAGCTTTTACCGGTAAGATAGCAAAGCGGCCACGCACTCTTTTGAGTGCGTGGCCGCTTCCTTATGCTGGAGTGGTTGTTGTGCGGTCCCCTAAGGGGACTGTGGGGCGATCTGCGTATTGGAGACGAGGTGCCAGCTGTTCTTCCACGGGGTCAGGACCAGGGAATATACCTCCTCCGGGGTGTTGCAGTTCTCCCGAAAACACTCCAGTTTGTCGTGATAGATCAGCTCCACTGTCCCGTCTTTCCGCCAGGCCCCGGCGGTAAAATGGGGGAGGACGATGGCGGTGTCCCGGGCGGCGGAGTAAAAGGCGTCATATTCCGGCAGATAGTGCAGTCTGGACAGCCCCACCTGGTCTGTCTCCTCCAGGGACAGCCCCAGGTACTGCTCCAGCAGCGCCTCCGCCACCGGACGAGGGGTCTTGTATATGTCTGCGGTCAGATACCACTGATAGGTCTCCTCATCCAGGACGGTCCGCAGGGCGTCCATCTCCTCCTGGGAGATGCTGTAGCCCCAGGAAGTGGAATCGGGCTCCTGGTTGGGGACCCCCTCACGGAAAAGCCAGCCGAGGTCGATCTCCTCCGGCGAAGGGTATTGGCTGCTGAGGAACATGGGCAAAAGGGCTTATCCCACCGCTGGGGGTCGGTGAACATAGTCTGAAACTGGTCCAGCTCCTGCTGAGTCAGTGCGTTGCTGTCTGCACAGGCGACCAGGGTGGTCAGTCCCGCAGCAAGGAGGAGAACGGTGAGATGTATTCGGGATCTGCGGATAAGGGATAGCCGTTTTGGGGATACGCAGTTTGAATCACGATTCTCCATTTTCGCCTCCAGATCTGTTGATCTCAGGAAGCCGTGTCGTGCGGTATCCACAAGTGAGACATTCATACATACCACCACTAAGTTGGAAACTGTGTTCCTTTTTAATTGAGGAACAATCTCGCTGACGTGGCTTATTAACTCTTGCTAAAAAAGCGGAACACATTTCTAAAAGACACATTGCTTCAAACGAATGAAGCAATACAAATAGGTATGTCTTCAGCACATTGGAATCTCCTCCCTCCTAAAAGTATATCTCTTTTCGGCTGTGTGCCTATGTACTGCTCACTTTAAGCATCAGGAGAGTAAATTTCTAATTTTAAGAACGTATGAATTCTTTTTGTTTACACCTTTATTATATGAGTGAATGGTCAAAAATGCAACCACTTTCCGGTTGCATTTCCGCAATTATTGGTTGCATTTCCGCATAAATGCGCGGTAATTCTGATTTTACGGAATCGACCTGGCTGTGCCGGGGGATTTTCCCGCAACAGGTGTTGACCGCGATAGGGTTCCGCTGTATACTATATTGGATACCGTATCCCCTCGCCGCCTGGGCGGCGAAGAAGGAGGAAGATATGTCCCTCTATGCCATTGGCGATCTCCACCTGGGGCTTGCTGTGGACAAGCCCATGAATATTTTCGGCCCCGGCTGGGCCGACCATGTGCAGCGGCTGGAGACCGCCTTTTCCCAGCTCCACGACGACGATGTGACTGTCCTGTGCGGAGACACCTCCTGGGGCATCGACTTTGACCAGAGTCTGGCGGACTTCCGGTTCATCGATGCCCTGCCGGGGCGGAAGATCGTGCTGAAGGGCAACCACGACTACTGGTGGAACACCGCCGCCAAGATGAAGAAGTTCTTCGCGGAAAACGGCATCACCACCATCGACATCCTCCACAACAACAGCTTCACCTACGGGGACTGGGCCATCTGCGGCACCCGGGGGTGGTTTTATGAGGAGGAGAAGTCCGGCCACAACGCCAAGGTCCTGAACCGGGAGGTGGGGCGGCTGGAGGCGTCGCTGAAGGCGGCGGGGGGCAGGCCCATCCTGGCCTTCCTGCACTACCCGCCCCTGTACACCGGCTACCGCTGCCCGGAGGTCATCGCCAAGCTGGAGGAGTACGGCGTGCAGCAGTGCTTTTACGGCCATCTCCACGGCCCCACCCACCGCCGGGCCATCGAGGGGACCGTGGGGACCGTGTGCTACAGCCTGGTGGCCGCCGATTATTTGGGATTTGTTCCGAAAAAAATCCTGGATTAGGGGAAAAAAGGCTGGAAATTTTCAAAACCTTGTGTTACAATAATAAGCTGGCTGACTGTGAAGGGCCAACTGTAAACGGAGGAAATAATAATGAGTGTGAAAAACTGCGAAAAATTAGAGAAGAGCATGGTCGCGCTGACCGTGGAGGTGGGCGCCGCCGATTTTGAGGCCGCCGTGGAGAAGGCCTATAAGAAGCAGCGGGGCAAGATCAGCCTGCCCGGCTTCCGCCCCGGCAAGGCCCCTCGCAAGATGATCGAGTCCATGTACGGCGTGGAGGTCTTCTACGAGGATGCCGTGAACATCGCTCTGCCCGACGCCTATATGGAGGCGGTCAAGGCCCAGGAGCTGGATGTTGTGGGCTACCCCGAGGTGGAGCTGAAGGAAGTGGGTAAGGACGGCTTTACCTTCGTGGCCAAGGTCGCCGTGTATCCCGAGGTCACCCTGGGCCAGTACAAGGGCCTGGAGGCCCCCAAGGCCGAGGTGAAGGTCATGGCCGCCGACGTCAACGCCCGGCTGAAGGAGATGGCTGACCGCAACAGCCGTATGGTCAGCGTGGATCGCAAGGTCAAGAAGGGCGACACCGCCAACATCGACTTTGAGGGCTTCGACAACGGCGTGGCCTTCGATGGCGGCAAGGGCGAGAACTTCGACCTGGAGATCGGCTCCGGCCACTTCGTCCCCGGTTTCGAGGAGCAGCTCATCGGCATGACCGCCGGCGAGGAGAAGGACATCGACATCACCTTCCCCGAGGACTATCACGCCGAGCTGGCCGGCAAGGCCGTGGTCTTCCATGTGAAGGTCAACGCCGTGAAGGTCAAGGAGGTCCCCGCCATTGACGACGAGTTCGCCAAGGATGTCAGCGAGTTTGACACCCTGGCCGAGCTGAAGAAGGATCTGAAGGCCAAGATGACCGCCGAGCGGGAGGCCAGCGCCAAGCGCGCCTTTGAGGATGTGCTGATGGAGAAGGTGGCCGAGGGCATCACCGCCGACATCCCCGACGCCATGGTGGAGGAGCAGGCCCACCGCTTTGTGGACAACTTCAAGATGCAGATGCAGTCCCAGGGCATCACCCTGGAGCAGTATCAGCAGATGACCGGTACCGACGAGGCCGCCCTGCTGGAGCAGGCCAAGGAGCCCTCCCTGCGCCAGGTGAAGCTGGATCTGGCTGTTGGCGCCATTATCAAGGCTGAGGACCTGCAGGTCTCCGACGAGGAGGTCGAGGCCGAGTATGCCAAGGTGGCCCAGCAGTACGGCATGGACGTGGAGAACGTGAAGAAGTACATCCAGGCCGACATGATCCGCGAGCAGGTCATCCGCGCCAAGGCCATCGCCGTGGTGGCGGACAGCGCCGTGGCCGTGAAGCCCGAGGAGAAGAAGGACGAGGAGAAGGCCGAGTCCGCTGAGGACGCCCAGTAAATCGCCTCTTTTCCCCCGCTGGGGGCGGCTGCCCCGCCGGAACAGGAAGCGGGCACAGCCCAATTTTTGCCGGCGGCGGTATGAAAGCCGCCCCGGCGGGGGTATCCTAGTGTGGTGACGCTGTTGTGCGCCGGGGGAACGGCGCGGGAGGGTTCACTTATTCAAGCAGGAGGTTTTTACCATGAGTTTAGTTCCTTATGTAGTCGAGCAGACCAGCCGGGGGGAGCGTTCCTATGACATTTTCTCCCGCCTGCTCAATGACCGTATCATCTTTCTGGGTGAAGAGGTGAACGACACCACCGCCAGCCTGGTGGTGGCCCAGCTTCTGTATCTGGAGGCCCAGGATCCCGACAAGGATATCCAGATGTATATCAACAGCCCCGGCGGCTCCGTGACCGCCGGCATGGCCATCTATGACACCATGCAGTATGTCAAGTGTGACGTGTCCACCATCTGCGTGGGCATGGCCGCCAGCATGGGCGCGTTCCTGCTGTCCTCCGGGACCAAGGGCAAGCGCCTGGCCCTGCCCAATGCGGAGATCATGATCCACCAGCCCTCCGCCGGGACCCAGGGTCAGGTCACCGACATGGCCATCCACCTGAAGCGGCTGGAGATCATCAAGCGCAGATTGAACCACATCCTGGCCGACAACACCGGCCGGAGCGTGGAGACCGTCACCGCCGACTGCGAGCGGGACAACTTCATGACCGCCGAGGAGGCCAAGGAGTACGGCCTCATCGACAAGGTCATCTATTCCAGATAACGACAACGAGAAGAGGGATCGCCCATGAATGACGAGACAAAAAAGTCCCTGCGCTGCTCCTTCTGCGGCAAGCGGGAGGAGGAAGTGCGGCGGATGATCCAGGCCCCCGGCGCCCGCATCTGCGACCAGTGTGTGCAGCTGTGCATGAGCGTCCTGGAGGATGAGCTGGGCAGCGAGGCGGCTCCCCTGGCGTCCGAGGCGCCGGAGCATCTGCCCACCCCCAGAGAGATCAAGGAGGTCCTGGATCAGTATGTCATCGGCCAGGAGACCGCCAAGATCGCCCTGAGCGTGTCCGTATACAACCACTACAAGCGGATCTACCTGGGGGGCGGCGAGGATGTGGAGCTGCAGAAGAGCAATATCCTCATGATCGGCCCCACGGGCAGCGGCAAGACCCTCTTTGCCCAGACCCTGGCCCGGACGCTGCAGGTGCCTTTTGCGATTGCGGACGCCACCACCCTTACGGAAGCCGGCTACGTAGGCGACGATGTGGAAAATATCCTCCTCCGTTTACTGCAGGCCGCCGACTACGACGTGGATCTGGCTGAGCACGGCATCATCTATGTGGATGAGATCGACAAGATCGCCCGCAAGAGCGAGAATACCTCCATCACCCGGGACGTCAGCGGCGAGGGCGTGCAGCAGGCGCTGCTGAAGATCCTGGAGGGGACCACGGCCAATGTCCCGCCCCAGGGCGGCCGCAAGCACCCCCACCAGGAGTTTATCCAGATCAACACCCGCAACATCCTCTTTATCTGCGGCGGCGCCTTCGACGGCATCGACAAGATCATCGAGCGGCGCACCGCCAAGCGGGGCATCGGCTTCGACTCCCAGCTCCAGAGCAAGAAGGAGCGGGATGTGGGGGCCATCCTCAAGGAGGTACAGCCCCACGACCTGCTGAAGTTCGGCATCATCCCCGAGCTGGTGGGCCGCCTGCCCGTCATTGCGCCCCTGGATTCCCTGAAGCGGGAGGACCTGGTCCGCATCCTGACGGAGCCCAAGAATGCCCTGGTCAAGCAGTACAAGAAGCTGTTCGACTACGACAATGTGGAGCTGGAGTTTGCCGACGGCGCGCTGGAGGCGGTGGCCGACAAGGCCATTGAGCGGAACATCGGCGCCCGCGGCCTCCGGGCGGTGATGGAGGGCCTGCTGACGGACATCATGTTCGACATCCCCTCCGACCCCACCGTGGAGAAGGCGGTGATCACCGCCGCCTGCGTCCGGGGCGAGGAGGGACCCCAGCTGGTCCGCCGGGCGTCATAGTACCACTTTTTCGACATTTTAGGGGGGTTCGCCCTCCGTGTAGTGTACAGAAAGAGCCTCGCAGAGTTCGCCGCCCGGAGGCGGCGAAAAAAGTGAGAATCATTTTCTGCCGGGGCGTGTACCTGGCAGAAAATACTTCTCGCGGAGTGAGCGTCGAATTGGCCGCCTTTGGCGGCCAACCGAGGCGCAGAACGCAGCGCAGCCCTTTCTCGAAAAAGTGGCCTGCCACTTTTTCGATATTTCTGGGGGGCGGGTTCCGCCCCCCGTTTTTTACCCTGAACTGCCTTTCCGCCGGGAGAGCACCGGCAGACAGAGAGGAGACCCTACATAATGGAAAATACGACCATGAATTTACCCGTTCTGGCCCTGCGGGGCCTGACGGTTTTTCCCAACTGTATCCTCAGCTTTGATGTGGAGCGGGAGATCTCCATCCGCGCCCTGGAGCGGGCCATGGACGGCGACCAGGAGATCTTCCTGGTGGCCCAGCGGGAGATCGCCACGGCGAGACCCGGGGAGGGGGACCTCTACACCGTGGGCACCGTGTCCGTGGTGCGGCAAATCCTCCGCATCGGCGAGGCCGCCGTGCGGGTGATGGTGGAGGGAAAGCGGCGGGCCACCCTCCGCCGCCTGTGGCAGACGGAGCCCTATCTCCAGGCCAATGTGGAGCCGGTGACGGAGGGAAAGGCCCGGATCTCCGATTTCCAGCTGGAGGCCCTGCTGCGGCAGACCGCCGTGAACTTCAGCGACTACGCCGAGCACCTGCCCCGCATGAGCGAGGATGTGGTGGCCGCGGTCATGGACGACCGGGACCCCGGCCATCTGGCGGACTTTATCGCCCAGAATACCCCCCTGCGCTACCAGGATAAGCAGATGATCCTGGAGGAGGTGCGGCCCATTCCCCGGCTGCGGAAGGTCAACGAGCTGCTGGTGCGGGAGACGGAGGTCCTCTCCTGTGAGCAGGAGCTGGAGGGCAAGATCCGCCAGCAGATGGGGGAGGTCCAGCGGGACCACATCATCCGGGAGCAGATCCGCCTGCTGAAGAGCGAGTTGGGGGAGGACGAGGACACGGAGCTGGTGGAGTACCGGCAGAAGATCGCCGCCCTGACCCTCACCGATGAGGTGGAGGAGAAGCTGATGAAAGAGGTGGACCGCCTGGCCAAGCAGCCCTTTTCCAGCGCTGAGGCCTCGGTGATCCGCAACTATCTGGATGTGTGCCTGGAGATGCCCTGGGGGAAGGAGACCCGAGAGCGGGCCAGCGTGGAGGCCGCCCGGAAGATCCTGGACCGGGACCACTTCGGCCTGGAGAAGGTGAAGGAGCGGATCCTGGAGTTCATCGCCGTGCGGCAGATGAACCCCGACGCCAAGGGGCAGATCCTCTGCCTGGTGGGCCCCCCCGGCGTGGGCAAGACCTCCATCGCCATCTCCGTGGCCTCCGCCCTGAACCGGAAGCTGGCCCGGCTGAGCCTGGGCGGCGTGCGGGACGAGGCGGACATTCGGGGCCACCGGAAGACCTACATCGGCGCTATGCCCGGCCGCATCGTCAACGCCATCAGCCAGAGCGGCAGCATGAACCCGCTGCTGCTGCTGGATGAGATCGACAAGATGGGCAACGACTACCGGGGGGACCCCGCCGCCGCCATGCTGGAGGTGCTGGACAGCGAGCAGAACTACGCCTTCCGGGACCACTTCCTGGAGATCCCCCTGGATCTCAGCCGGGTGCTGTTCATCACCACCGCCAACACCACCTCCACCATCCCCCGGCCCCTGCTGGACCGGATGGAGGTCATTGAGCTGACCAGCTACACCGACGAGGAGAAGCTGGAGATCGCCAAGCGCTACCTGCTGCCCAAGCAGATGAAGGAGCACGGCCTGAAAAAGACCGCTCTGCGGGTGGGGGATGAGACCATCCGGGCCGTTATCTCCGGGTACACCCGGGAGTCCGGGGTCAGAAACCTGGAGCGGCAGATGGGCGCCCTGTGCCGCAAGGCGGATATGCGCCTGGTGTCCGGCCAGACCAAGCGGGTCACGGTCACCCCGGAGAACCTGGAGGACTTCCTGGGCACCCGGCGGTTCCTGCCGCCGGCGCTGGACCGGGACAGCGTGGGCGTGGTCAACGGCCTGGCCTGGACCGAGGTGGGCGGCGAGATGCTGGAGGTGGAGGTCAACGTCATGGAGGGCTCCGGCAAGCTGGAGCTCACCGGCAACCTGGGGGATGTGATGAAGGAGTCCGCCCACGCCGCCATCAGCTGCATCCGCAGCCGGGCGGCCCAGCTGGGGGTGGACCCGGAGTTCTACAAGAACCGGGACATCCACATCCACTTCCCCGAGGGGGCGGTGCCCAAGGACGGCCCCTCCGCCGGGATCGCCATCACCACCGCCGTGGTCTCCGCCCTCACCGGGCGGCAGGTCCGGGGGGATGTGGCCATGACTGGTGAGGTCACCCTCCGGGGCCGGGTGCTGCCCATCGGCGGGCTGAAGGAGAAGACCATGGCCGCCAAGCGCAGCGGCATCCGCACGGTGATCCTGCCCAAGGACAACCTGCGGGACTTAAACGACATCGACCCCGTGGTCCGCGCCGCCCTGCGCTTCGTCACGGCGGAGAATATCGACACCGTGCTGGCGGAGGCCCTGGTCCCCGACCGGCCGACCGGGGAGGAGCTGCCCCTGTACCCCCTGCCGGAGCAGGGGAGCGCCGACGCCGCCCTGCGGCAGTAGGGCCCAGAATACGATCCAAGGAGGTGGCCTATGGCCGTCAACTTCAATAAGGTGGAGTTCGTCCTCTCCGCCGTCCGCAGAGAGACCTTTGTCCGGGATGGACTGCCCCAGCTGGCCTTTGCCGGCCGGTCCAATGTGGGGAAGAGCTCCGTCATCAACTGCATCGTCAACCGGAAGAACTTCGCCCGTGTGGGCGCATCCCCGGGAAAGACCAGCCAGATCAACTACTTCCGGGTGGACGGCAAGGGCTACCTGGTGGACCTGCCGGGATATGGCTACGCCAAGGTGTCCAAGCAGGAGCGGGACCGGTGGGGGGTGCTCATGGAGAGCTACTTCGCCTCGGGCCTCATCACCTGGGGAGTCATGATCGTGGACGCCCGCCACAAGCCCACCGCCGACGATGTGACCATGGCCCAGTGGTTCTACGACACCGGCTGCCCGGTGATCGTGGTGGCCAATAAGCTGGACAAGCTGAAAAAGAGCGAGATCGAGCCCAACCTCCTGCAGATCCAGAACACCCTGGCCCTGCGGCCGGAGGATGTGCTGATCCCCTTCTCCGCGGAGAAGGGCACGGGCCGGGAGGAGCTGCTGGCCCAGCTGACCCGGGCAATGGAAGGCGGGGCGGAGCAGGCGTAAGGGCCGCGCCGCCGGAAAATATGGTTTAAGCCGGTCTCCCGGCCCACCTGCGGTGGGCCGGGAGTTTTTCTCTGCGGAGTTCGGCAAATTGCCCATATTGACGGATTTTTCGCTGTGTGATATAGTTTCAATAAAGAATATCGCAGGATATTCGTAAAGAGAGCAGAAAGGAAGCGGAGCGGAAACAGAGAAAGGGAGGTCGTATCATGGCGGAAACCTATTGCGGAAAGCGGTGTACCGACTGCGGGCAGAGAGAGACACTGAACTGCCCCGGGTGCAAAGACGGGCCGGGACGGCCCGTCAGCGGGGTGTGTGAGCTGGCCCAGTGCTGCCGGAGCAAGGGCCACGCGTCCTGCGACACCTGTGACTTCCGGGACGGCTGCGGAAAGGTGCGCAGCCGTGAACAGCAGCCCGATTACCGGAGAAGAAAGCAGGAGATGGAGCGGCAGCAGCAGGAGAAGATCGCCCGGCGGTCTCTGGTGCTGGGCAAGTGGCTGTGGGTCCTGTTCTGGCTCAACATCCCCGGCACTGTGGCGGGACTCATGGTCAACAACTATGTGGCGGGTCTTCTCCCCGGGATGTACTGGGCGGGAGTGCTGTTGTCTGCGGCCTGCAGTGTGGCCTACGGCCTGATCCTGCTGAAGCTGGGGGCGGAGGAGACATGGTACCGCACGGCGGGCATCTGCGGACTGGTCTCCACGGGGGTGAGTGCGCTGTTGCTCCTGGTGTCCGGTACGGGGGCGGTCCCGGCGTGGTCCATGCTGATCACCCTGCCGATGTTGGTGGTCTCCCTGGTGCGGGAGTATAACGAGTACACGGCCAACGCCGTGGTCCTTGCGGATGTGGACCGAGTGCTGTCGGACCGGTGGACGGTCCTGTGGAAGTGGGCGGTGGCCTGCTTTGCGGCCACCCTGGGCGGTACCCTGGGTGTGCTCATCGTCCCGGTGCTGGGCCTGCTGGTCGTTATGGCCGGCAGCATCGGCACCATCGTGGTCAGCATCCTGAAGCTGATCTACCTGTACCGGAGTGCAAAGACCTTCCGGGAATATGAATAGGGAAGAAGTGGCCCGCGCTTTTTGACCGTTTCAGCCGCCGCCCCCCGGGGCGGCGGCTGAACTTGTGGGAAAAGCGTTGCCTTTATTTCCGGGATGTGGTATAATATAATAGTTTAAAAGAAAATAGCGCGTTGACCGCGATCATCTACAAAGGAGCGATTTCAATGAGCGAGACCAATGAGAAAAAAGTAATGCTCTCCGGCATCCAGCCCAGCGGCGACCTGCACCTGGGCAACTACCTGGGGGCCATCAAGAACTGGGCCGCCCGGGCGGACGAGTTTGACTGCTACTACTTCATGGCGGATATGCACACCATCACCGTGCGGCAGACCCCGGCGGACCTGCGCCGCCGCACCCTGGAGCAGCTGGCCCAGTATATTGCCTGCGGCCTGGACCCGGAGCGGAACACCCTCTTCATCCAGTCCCATGTCCACCAGCACGCGGAGCTGGGCTGGGTGCTCAACTGCTACACCATGTTCGGTGAGCTCAGCCGCATGACCCAGTTCAAGGACAAGTCCGCCAAGCACAAGGAGAACATCAACGGCGGCCTCTTCACCTACCCCTCCCTGATGGCGGCGGACATCCTGCTGTACCAGCCGGATCTGGTGCCTGTGGGGGAGGACCAGAAGCAGCACTGCGAATTGACGCGGGATGTGGCCCAGCGGTTCAACCACATCTACGGCGATGTGTTCAAGATCCCCGAGCCCTATATCCCCAAGGCCGGCGCCCGGGTCATGGGCCTCACCGCCCCGGACAGCAAGATGAGCAAGTCCATGCCCGAGGGCTGCGTCTTCCTCATGGAGAAGCCGGAGGACATCGCCCGGAAGTTCAAGCGGGCCATCACCGACAGCGACACGGAGAACTGCGTCCGCTTCGACCCGGTGAACAAGCCCGGCGTGGCCAACCTCATGAGCATCTACGCCGCCGTCACCGGCAAGAGCTATGAGGAGATCGAGGCGGAGTTCGCAGGACAGGGCTACGGCAAGTTCAAGCCCGCCGTGGGTGACGCCGTGGTGGAGCACCTGCGCCCCATCCGGGAGGAGGCCACCCGCATCCTGAAGGACAAGGCCTACCTGGAGAGCGTCTACCGCGCCGGCGCGGAGAAGGCCTCCTATGTGGCGGAGAAGACCCTCCGCAAGGTCTACAAGAAGATCGGCTTCGTGGCGCGGTAATGGGAGGCGGAGCAAACATGTTTGATCGAGCACAGATCCTTCCCGTGATCATGGCCATGGGTCTGGCTATGCTGGTGAGCTTTGCCATGACCCCCCTGGTCAAGCGCCTGGCCTACAAGATCGGCGCTATCGACGTCCCCAAGGACAACCGCCGGATGCACAAGCGGCCCATCCCCCGCCTGGGGGGATTGGCCATCTTCATCGGCTGTATGGTGAGCCTGCTGCTCTTTGCGGATATCGACCGGGGGCTGCGGGGCATCCTGCTGGGGGCCTGCCTCATTGTGGCCGTGGGCGTGGTGGACGACGCCCACCCCCTGGGGGCCGGGGTGAAGTTTATTTTGCAGATCGTGGCCGCCCTGATCGTGGTGTGGCACGGCGTGGTCATCCAGACCATCGCCAACCCCTTCGCCTTTGTCACCGGCAACCCCTACTGGAACTTCGGCATCTGGGCGGTGCCCATTACGGTGATCTGGATCGTGGCCGTCACCAACTCCGTGAACCTGATCGACGGCCTGGACGGCCTGGCCGACGGCGTCAGTACCATTGCCGCCCTGACCATGCTCATTATTGCCCTGCTCATGGGCGACCTGGGGGTGGCCATCATCACGGCGGCCCTGGTGGGCGCCTGCGTGGGCTTCATCCCCTACAACCGCAACCCCGCCCAGATCTTTATGGGGGACACGGGCTCCACCTTCCTGGGCTTTATGCTGGCCACGGTGTCGGTCATCGGCCTGTTCAAGCTGTACGCCGTGATCTCCTTCATCGTGCCCTTCATCATCCTGGGCTTCCCCATCTTTGATACCTGCTCCGCCTTCACCCGGCGCATCCTCAAGGGGCAGAACCCCATGAAGGCGGACCGCAGCCACACCCACCACAAGCTCATCGACATGGGCATGAACCAGAAGCAGGCCGTGGCCACCCTCTACCTGGTGGCCGGTGTGCTGGGCCTGTTTGCGGTGATGCTGGTGTCCAGCGGCCACGCCAAGGTGATCCTCTCCGCCGTGGCCCTCATCGCCACCGCCTACACCGTGGCCCGGATCGTCCGGTATCCCATCGACCACCCCAAAACTGCGGAGAGCAAGGACGCTCCGGCGGAGGAGCCGTCCGGAGAGCACGAGGAGGAGAAGGAGTCCTGATATGGAAAAGCTGCGTATTATGAGCGTCTTCGGCACCCGGCCGGAGGCCATCAAAATGGCCCCTCTGGTGAAGGAGCTGGCGGGGCGGGAGGAGATCGAGTCCATCTGCTGCGTCACCGCCCAGCACCGGGAGATGCTGGACAGCGTGCTGGAGGTCTTTGCGCTGAAGCCGGACTGGGATCTGGACATCATGACCCCCCGGCAGACCCTCTCCACCATCACCAGCAAGTGCCTCACCGGCATGGACGAGGCCATCGACACCCTGAAGCCGGACATGATCCTGGTCCACGGGGACACCTCCACCACCTTTGCCGGGGCCCTCTCCGCCTTCTACCATCAGGTGAAGGTGGGCCATGTGGAGGCTGGGTTGCGGACCTACGACAAGTACTCCCCCTACCCGGAGGAGATGAACCGCAAGCTGGTCACCGCCATTGCGGACCTCTACTTCTGCCCCACGGAGAACAACCGGGAGAACCTGCGGCGGGAGGGGGTGACGGAGGGGGTCTTCGTCACCGGAAATACGGTGATCGACGCCCTGAAGACCACGGTGCGGGAGGACTACACCTTTGCCACGCCGGTGCTCAACACCCTGCCCTACGGGGAGAAGAAGATCCTCCTGGTGACCTGCCACCGGCGAGAGAACTACGGCCAGCCCATGGAGGACATCATGTCCGCCCTGGCGGAGATCGCCCGGACCCACGACGACGTGGAGCTGGTCTACCCCGTCCATCTCAGCCCCGTGGTCCAGGAGTGCGCCCACCGGCACCTGGACGGCATTGCCAATGTCCATCTGATCCCGCCCCTGGCCGCCGACGAGATGCACAACCTCATGGCCCGCTGCTACCTGGTGCTCACGGACTCCGGCGGGCTTCAGGAGGAGGCACCCGCCCTGGGCAAGCCCGTGCTGGTGCTGCGGCGGGAGACGGAGCGGCCCGAGGCCGTGGCCGCCGGGACCGTGAAGCTGGCGGGGGTGGCATTTGCCGACATTGTGGAGATGGCCAACACCCTCATCACCGACCCCGACGCCTACGCCCGCATGGCCCATGCGGTGAACCCCTACGGCGACGGAGAGGCCTGCCGCCGCATTGCCGACGCCATCCTCTGGCACTTCGGCCGGGGACAGCGGCCGGAGGACTTCCACGCGTAAGCAACTGATGGCCACGAGAGAGGAGGGCGGCGGGCATGGACAAGAAGCGGACAAGGTATTTTACCCTGGGCTTTGTGGCCCTGCTGCTGGTGGTGGTCCTGCTGCTGGCCTGGGGCGGCCTGCGGGATACGGCGGACATCGTCCTGCCCCAGACCCAGGATGACGGCAGCGGCTCCGGCCAGAGCAGCGGGGCGGAGAGCCTGCGGGTGGTGGAGATCACCCCGGACACCGTCCGCCCGGCCATCAACACTCTCTCCCGGCCTGCGGTGTACAGCCGTACCCAGACGGTGGAGACCTTCTGGAGCGGCGGCAGCGGCACGGCGGTGTCCAAGGTCTATGTCAGCGGCGGCCGCACCCGGATCGACACCCAGCTGCCTGACGGCAGCGTCCGCCATATGCTGCTCTCCGGCGGCGCTGCCGCCGTGTGGTACGACGAGGAGGAGACCTGGACGACCCTTGACGCCGCCCAGCTCAGCGGCGACGCCGCCCAGCGGATGCTGACCTATGAGACGGTGCGGGACCTGCCGGTGGAGAGCATCGACGAGGCGTCGTACCAGCGCTTGGACGGCGTGGACTGCATCTATGTGTCCACCCTGGAGGGGAAGGACGGCTACGCGGACCGCTACTGGGTCAGCGTGAGCACCGGCCTTCTGCACATGGCGGAGCGCACCTATAACGGCGCCGTGGTCTACCGCTTCACCGCCTCGCCCCTGTCCGACGACCCGCCGGCGGAGGAGCTGTTCCTGCTGCCGGATGGATATGGATTGGAAAACAGAGAGCCGCTTACATAGCGGCTCTCTGTTTTGCTGATTTTTGGGGCGATCCGCTGTCAACGGCCCTGGTCCCGGCATATGGTGGAAGTAGAATTTGAAAACCGGGAGGAAGACCCATGGAGCACACAACACATTTTTTCCTGGGGGCCAACAGCGGATCGGGATTTTGCAGCCTGTTCCCCCAATTCTGCCGCCCGGCGGACCACCGGGACCTGCTGGTGCTGAAGGGCGGGCCGGGGTGCGGCAAGTCCACGGTCATGGCGCGGCTGGGCAGGGCCATGGAGGAGCTGGGGGAGGAGGTGGAGTACCTCCACTGCTCCGGGGACCCGGACTCCCTGGACGGCATTCGCATCCCCCGACTGGGGGTGGCGGCGGTGGACGGGACGGCACCCCATGTGGTGGAGCCCCGCTACCCCGCCGCAGTGGACCGGTATGTGGATCTAGGGGCATTTTACGACCTGGAGGCGGCCAAGGCCCGGCGGGAGGAGATCATCCACTGGCGGGATGCCTGCTCCGCCGCCTACCGCCGGGCCTACCGGGCACTGTCCGCCGCCAGGGAGATGGCCGACGAGGCCGAGGCGCTGACGGCGGAGGGGCTGGACGGGGAGAAGCTCCGGCGCAGGACCGAGGGGATTATCCGCCGTGAACTGCGCCGCCATGGCGGCGGAGGGGAGAGCCGGCGGTTCCTGGGCAGCCTTACCTGCCGGGGGCCGGTGTGGCGGTTCGACACCGTGCAGGCCCTGTGCCCCAGGATCTATGCCCTGGTGGACAGCGCCGGGCTGGCGGCCCCCATGCTGAAGCAGCTGCGGCGGGCCGCGGCGGAGCGGGAGCTTCGGCGCATCGTCTGCCCCGACCCGGAGCACCCGGATCGCATCCACCACCTGCTGCTGCCGGAGTTGGGCCTGGCCTTCGTCACCTCCCGGGAGGGCATGGCCTATGACAGCCCCGCCTACCGGCGGGTGCGGGTGGATGATATGGTCCCGGCCCAGTTCTACCGGGCGCACAGGACCCGCCTGCGCTTCTGCCGCCGCATGGCCGGGGAGCTGCGGCGGGAGGGGGTGGCGGCCCTGGGGGAGGCCAAGGCCGCCCACGACGCCCTGGAGGCGGTCTATCGCCCCTATGTGGACTTCGCCGGGGTGGACGCCCTGGCCGCACGGGAAATTGAGCGATTATTTGCTGTCAATGAAGCATAAAAAGCCGGCGGGTGGGGAATATCCCCACCCGCCGCGGTTTAGGTGAAATTTTCTGTGCAACCCTATAGCACGTTTTCCTCGCGGCATAGCCGCTGTGGCCTACGCTAAAAATATGCCACAGGCATATTTTCTTAACGCTGCGGCGTAGCGCGCGTCGCAGCGGCCAACGGCCGCAAGGCGCGAAGCGGAGTGCAACTCAAAAAAGTGGCTTGCCACTTTTTTGATGCGCTATAGCCCGGGAAAGGAGGCCAGCAGCATGACTGCGGCCAGCAGGACCGACAGCACGCACCGCCACAGCAGGGCACAATTTATCTTTGCTTTCATCAACAGGACCTCGCTTCCCGGTATTCTCACTGCTATAGACGCAGAAGTCCGGGGAAAGGTTCCCACTCATGGCAAAAAACTGTCGTTTTCCCGGTTGGATCAGAGGAAGAACCCCATGACCCAGGGGGTTACATAGGCCTCCACAAAGGCGGCGATGACCGTCAGCGGGGCGATCACCAGCAGCAGCACCCGCAGCAGATCGCACAGCAGCTCCGTCATGGGCATCCGCCGGGGATTGCTGGTCACCAGCCGCCCCATGTTCAGGCACAGCCGCACGCCGCAGGCGGCGGACAGCACCAGGGCGGACAGCTCGAAGATGCCGTGGGGCAGAATACCCGCCAGGAAGAGGGCGGGGGACATGCCCTGGGCCACATAGCAGCCCCCCATGATCCCCAGCAGGAACCCGTTGGACAGCAGGGCCACCGCCGGAAGAAAGATGAAGGGGGCGAAGCCGTAGACCAGGGTGATCAGCATGGCGGTCCAGTTGTGGCGCAGCAGGCCGAAGGCGCTGATGTTTCCCGCGGCGTCCACCACGCCGGAGGAGGCGATGGTCTCCGTCAGCTGTGCCAGGGTCTGCTCCACCGCCTGGGGAAACTGCCAGGCGGCAAATCCGCCGGCGGCGGCAGCGGCCAGCATCAGCAGGGTGCAGACCAGGGCGGGGCGCAGGATACCGGTCCGCAGGAAGCGGCGCAGAAGGGACAGGTGCTCCCTCATGCCAGCAGGTCCAGACCGTGGCGCAGACGGCGCAGGCACTCCTCACGGCCCAGGATGGCGCAGATCTCGATGGCCCCGCCGGGGGTGACGGACATACCGGCGGCGGCGATGCGGACGGGCCACATGAGGGTGGCGTTCTTCACCTCCAGCCGGGCGGCCAGATCCATGAGGCAGGCGTGGATGCTCTCCTGGTCCCAGGTCTCCAGGGCCTCCAGGGCGGGGATGGCGGCCTCCAGCATGGCCTTGGACACCTCATCGTTGGTCTTGGACTTCTTGTTGGTGAAGAGGTCCTTCTCATAGGCGGGTAGCGTCTCAAAGAAGGCCACCTTCTCCGGGATATCCGTGAGCTTCTCGCACCGGGCCTGGAGCAGGGCGGCAATGGCGGCGGCGTCCAGGGCGGGATTTTTGACGCTCTGGCGGATGTAGGGCTCCGCCACCTTGGCGAAGTCCTCCGGCGCCATGGCCCGCAGGTAGAGGGCGTTGAAGTGGGTCAGCTTCTCAATGTCGAAGATGGCGGGGGACTTGGAGATGCCGGAGATGTCAAAGACCTGGGCCAGCTCCTGGAGGGAGAAGACCTCCTGCTCCGCGATCTCGCCCCGGGGGCTCCAGCCCAGCAGGGCCACATAGTTGAGGATGGCCTCGGTGAGGAAGCCCTGGGCCTTCAGATCCTCGTAGGAGGGGTCGCCGTGGCGCTTGCTCATCTTGTTGTGCTGGTCCCGCATAACGGGGGAGCAGTGGACGTAGGTGGGCACCTCCCAGCCGAAGGCCTCGTACAGCAGGTTGTACTTGGGGGCGGAGGAGAGGTACTCGCTGCCCCGGACCACATGGGTGATGCCCATGAGGTGGTCGTCGATGACGTTGGCGAAGTTGTAGGTGGGCAGGCCGTCCCGCTTGAGCAGCACCTGGTCGTCCAGGGTGCTGTTCTCCACGGTGATGTCGCCGAAGCTGGCGTCGTGGAAGGTGGTGGTGCCCTCCTGGGGGATGCGCTGGCGGATGACGAAGGGCTCCCCGGCCTCCACCCGTGCCCGGGCCTGGTCATAGGGCAGGTCGCGGCAGGGGTCGGCGGCCCGGTCAAACTCCCCGGCGTCCTCCTCGCTCTCGGCCTTTTCGCAGAAGCAGTAGTAGGCGTGGCCCTTCTCCACCAGCAGGTGGGCGTACTTGCCGTAGGTGTCCCGGCGCTGGGACTGGATGTAGGGGGCCACGGGGCCGCCGATGTCGGGACCCTCGTCGTGGGTGAGGCCGCACTCCGCCATGGTGCGGTAGATCACATCGGTGGCGCCCTCCACCAGGCGGCCCTGGTCGGTGTCCTCGATGCGGAGGATGAAGGTGCCGTCCTCGTGACGGGCGATGAGCCAGGTGTACAGGGCGGTGCGGAGATTGCCCACGTGCATATAGCCCGTGGGGGAGGGGGCAAAGCGGGTGCGGACTTTGCCGTGGGGGATCTTGGCCTCCATCTCCTGGAAATAGGTCATATCAGTTGCCATAGCGGTTTATTCCTCCATGTGGTGAGATCTGTTAACACCTTATTATACGCAAAACAGGGAGACAGGTCAAGCCGTAGGGCGAGATTCCTTCGGCAACTCGCTTTCTTCGGCGGGAACTGCCGCAAGGTCAATATTGTCCCAACAAGCGCCAATGTCTGCGCTGGTAAAGTATTCCACAGTATCGGTTACGGATGTTAGCTTACCGGTCTTCACGCCATAGCATTCATAAATCAATTCATAGGTGGTTCCGTCGGATAGATTGAATCTGAAGCTGGTGATCCTTGCTCCTGCGGTTTCTTCGACCGCTTTGCGTTTTAAGGCCAACCCCTCGAACATATCATACAAGTTTTTTATGGCTGTTTGGTCATCAACAACTTTCTTTTCTGCGGCAACAGGCGCTCCCTCGTAGTAATACAGTTCAACGCTTTCAACATCTCCGGCCGCAAATGGAAGGTCGATATTGACCTCTTTTTCGTTGCAGCCAACCAGAGCAAGAGCACAGACCAGAACCAGAATGGATGCCATGTATTTTCTCATGCAGATCACTCCTTCAACATTGTCTCTCTATTGGTAGGGACGGAAAAAATAGAAAAATGTTCCAATTTCTTTCATTATACCATGTTCTCCTGTCCATTTCAATGCTTGCAATCAGGGCGTTTCAGCGAAATCGACGGAGTTGGGCCTCATCAGTCCAAAAGCAAAAGGGCAGCCGCCCCCCACCTTGTCATCTGCGGGGAAAGGGAGTATAATGAACGGGCTTTTGGGACCTTCTGCCGCCGTCCGGCGGCGGGAGATGGACGAGAACACGACAAGAGAAAGAAGAGACTGTCAAAAAAGTGCAAGCACTTTTTTGAGTAGGAGCTTGCGCTGCGTTCT
>CAUWCX010000023.1:0-35257 GCA_963557105.1 uncultured Oscillospiraceae bacterium | reverse complement strand
GGCAGATCGGGGGGTAGCCCCTCTGGCGAGGGCCGCAGCGTTAAGAAAATATGCCGGTGGCATATTTTTAGCGTAGGTCGCAGCGGCTATGCCGCGAGTAAACCGTGGTTCTTGTGGAGAATAGTGAGAGGGGGTTCGAGGGGGAGAGGGAAATCGAAATCCCTCTCCCCCTTCGCGTCCCTTTGGTTACTTTCCCGACGAGGGGAAAGTAACCCGGGGCGTGGGGCTGGAAGCCCCACAAAGTTGGACGAGAAAAATTTTTCGCCCCCACCCGCCCGGCGATGGGCGAATCTAATCGCAGGCGTGGGGCTGGAAGCCCCACAAGGTTGAACAAGAACACTCCCAAAAACCGCCGGGAGGACGCACATCCAGTGCGCCCTCCCGGCGGTTTTGTCTATTTCTCCGCCAGTGCCTTGACCAGGTCGCCGTCGGGGGTGACATAGGCGGTCTGGTAGGGGTCGTAGACCACCATGCCGGGGCGGGCCCCGGCGGGCTTTTTCACATTGCGGACCTGGGTGTAGTCCACCGCCACCTGGCCGCCCTCCCGACCCTGGGAGAACCAGGCCGCCAGCATGGCGGCCTCCGTCATGGACTGGGGGTCCGGCGCCGCGCCGTCACAGCAGAGGATCACATGGGAGCCGTGGATGCGCTGGGTGTGGAACCAGTAGTCGGACTTGAAGGCGCTGCGGGTCAGCTGGTCGTTCTGGCTGTTGTTGCGGCCCACCAGGATCCGCAGGCCGCCGCTGGAGCGGAAGGCCCGGGGCTTGGAGGCCGCCCGGCGGGGCTCCTTCTTGCCGGTGGACTGGCCCTTGCCGTAGCCGGCGTCCCGCAGCTCCCGGCGGATGTCCAGGAAATCCTGCTCACTTTCCGCCCGGCTCAGCTCGTCCAGCACGCTCTCCAGCCAGTCCCGCTCCCGGCGGGCCAGCTCCATCTGCTGGGTGAGGTAGAGCTCCGCCGTCTTGGCCTTGTTGTACAGCTTGAAGTATTTTGCCCCGTTTTGCTGGGGAGTCAGCAGGGGGTCCAGGGGGATCTCCACCTCCGGGCAGTCCGGCTGGTAGTAGTCCTGGGCCACCAGCACACGCTGCCCCCGCTCCATGCGGTAGAGGTTGGCGGTGATGAGCTCGCCGCAGATCCGCAGCCGGTCGCGGTCCTGGGTCTGGGCGTACTCCTTCTCCTGCAGCGCCAGCTTCCGCTTCACCCGGGACAGGGCGTTGCCGGCGGTGCGCTGGAGATCCTGGCCCCGCTGGCGGACCCGCTCCTGCTGCTCCCGGGTCTCGTAGAAGGCGTCCAGCATGGGGGAGAAGGCCTCCCAGGCCGTCTCCTCCAGGGCACCGCCGTACTGGGTGATGGGAAAATAGGAGAAGTCCCGGGGCTTGTGGCCCTCAGAGAGAAGACAGGGGGTGAAGCGGCCCTCCCGCACATCCTCCATCCAGCGGAAGAAGGCCCCGGAAAGCCTGGACAGGACACCGGGCCCATCCAGCCGGGCGTCGGCGCTGCCGCAGCCCAGGTGGGCGATCTCCCGGCAGACCAGAGGGGACAGGCCGAAAAAGGCGTCCAGCAGGGCCTGTCCGGCCTCGGTCTCCGGGCTGCACCGGGCCATGGCCCGGGCGAAGGTCTCCTCGTCTGCTGCCAGGGGGTTCAGCTTCTCCTGGGCAGGGGGGAGATGGTAGTACAGCCCCGGCAGCACCTGCCGCTGGGGGCTCATCTCCATGTCCACCCGGCGGAGACACTCGATTATGCGGTCCTGGTCGTCCAGGAGGATCAGGTTGGAGTGGCGGCCCATGGCCTCCAGCACCAGCTTCCGCCGGCCAGGCTCCCCCAGCTCGTCCACCATGTCGATGGTGATGGCCACCACCCGCTCCAGGGTGGGCTGCTGGATGTCCGCAATGCGTCCGCCCTGCAGGTGCTTGCGCAGGAGCATACAGAACATGGGGGGCTGGGCGGGATTTTCCCGTGCAACGGCGGTGAGGTGGATGCGGGCCTGACTGGCTCCGGCGCACAGGAGCAGGCGGCGGCTGCCCCGGAGGGTCAGCACCACCTGGTCCCGGCTGGGCTGCTGGACCTTTTCGATTTTCAGCCCCAGGATCTCCTGCCGCAGCTCCCGGACCACGGCGGTGAGGCAAATGGCGTCAAGTGGCATCGCTGCATTCCTCCATCATGGCGCAGAAGAGCTGGTTGATCCGCTCCCGCTGTCCCCGCAGATACAGCCACCCCAGCAGGCACTCCAGGGCGGTGGCCTTCAGATAGTCCCCACGGCTGGCGTTGTGGGGGATGGTGTTGACATGGGCGTTGCGCCCCCGCTTGAACACCGCCAGCTCCTCCTCCGTCAGCAGGGGCAGGATGCGCTGGGCCCGGGCGGCCTGGGCGGGGGCCTTCACCAGCTCCACTGCGGCCCGGTGGAGCCCCCGGCCTGTGGCCTTGCCGTGGGCGCACAGATAGGCCCGCACCAGCAGCTCGTATACGCCGTCCCCCAGATGGGCCAGGCCGATGCTGCTGATAGCCCGGATCTCGTCGTCGGGGAGGGCGAGGTCAAAGTAGTTCATGGTATTTTCCGGCATTTGGATCACGCCTCCTTGTGCTGCAGATATGCCGCCGCCGCCAGCAGGACCTCCTCGTCGGTGGCGTAGGTCACCCGCTCCAGGGCCTCCGGCAGGGAGAACCAGCCGATCTGGGCGATCTCCTCCTCCTGGGCGTGCTCCGTGCCGCCGGTGGGCTGGGCGGTGAAGAAGATCACATCCTTCACCACGTTGGCCTTGGGGTAGTAGGTCACGGTTTGGCGGAAGGCGGTGTCGATGTCCGCCAGCAGGCCGGTCTCCTCCCGGATCTCCCGCCGGGCGGTCTCCGCCTCGGTCTCGCCGCCCTCCACATGGCCCTTGGGGAAGCTCCAGTGGCCGCCGTTGTGGCGGGCCAGGAGGATCTCCGGGGCGGCGTGGGAGCCCCGCCAGACCACAGCGCCGCAGGACTTCTCCTCCTCCGCCTTGCGGAAGGTCCCGCCGTCCCCCCAGGTCCAGCTGCCGCCGTGTGCCCCCAGCTCAAAGTGGTATTTGGCGATGCCCAGGTCCACCAGGGAGAAGGCGTCCTCCCGGGTGCGCCGGGCCCTGGCCAGGCCGTCGGCGGTCATGGCGAAGCGGTAGCCCTGGCGGTTCATGGCGGAGGGGGCGCGGCACAGGGCCTCTGCCCCGGCCCGGAACCAGGCGGGGGCGGCGTCCAGTCCCTCCGCCAGCTCCTGTGGGCTGCGGACTGTGCGGTGGGTGGCCGCCCGGATGAGCTTCTCCCGGCCTGTGGGGGCCTGGGGGGTGTGGCCCAGGGCAATGGCGCACACCAGGGTCTCCCCGGGGGACACCACTGCCTGGCAGGCCCGCTTGTCGTAGGTGGCCCCCACCCAGCAGGTGCCCAGGCCCATGGCCACGGCGGTGAGGAGCACCTGCTCCCCGTAGTAGCCGCACTTCTCCTCCAGATGGGGCAGGTCGCTGGGACCCGCCAGCACCAGATAGTTCTGCACCCCGGTGAGGATGCCGTACCCGGCGGCCAGGGGGGTGGGCTGGTCGTAGATCAGCCGCAGGGACAGCCCCCCGGCGCGGTTGCACTGGTCCACCGCCTTTTGCAGCTGATGCCGCTGCTGGGGGTCGATGGGCTCCGGCAGATAGGTCCGCAGAGAGGTGCGGACTGCCATGGCTTCCAAAATTGTCATAAGCGCCTCCTGCCCGGCCTGCGGAGCGCGGGCCGGGTCGTTCATTTTCCTGGCCCTATTGTACCAAAGCCCCGCCCCCGGCGCAAGAGCTTTCCGCTTTGGGGGACATACCCCGCCGCCGGGGCGCATAGGCTGGCGGGGAGTATTGCAGGCGGAGGAGGAGCGGCAGTGGAGCGCTGGATGAGGTGGATCTTCGGGGAAAACGGTGTAGGGGGCCTGCTGGGGGCCGGGGGCGTGGAGCGGCGCGTCAACGCCCTGGTGTGGGGGCCGCCGGCCCTGGCATTGATGTTGGCGGTGGGGGTGGTGCTGACCCTGCGGTGCGGCGCGCCGCAGTTCACCCGCTTCGGCCAGGTGCTGCGCCGCACCCTGGGGGGAGTGGGCCGGGGCAGGCGGGGAGGCCCCGGCGGGGTGTCCCCCGGCAAGGCCATGTGTACCGCCCTGGCGGCCTCCATTGGCACGGGGAACATTGCCGGGGTCTCCGGGGCCATTGCCCTGGGGGGACCGGGGGCGGTGTTCTGGATGTGGGTGTCCGCCCTGGTGGGCATGGGCACCAAATTTGCGGAGGTGACCCTGGCGGTGCACTACCGCCAGCGCGGCAGCCGGGGGGAGTGGGTGGGGGGACCCATGTACTACATTCAAAACGGCCTGGGGCGGCGGTGGCGGTGGCTGGCCTGGACCTTCGCCCTCTTCGGCGGCCTGGCGGCCTTCGGCATCGGCAACATGACCCAGGTCAACACCATTGCCGTCAGCGTGGACCGGGCGGTGGCTGGGGCCATCTCCCTGACGGCGGGGCAGCGGCGGGCCCTGGCTCTGGCCATCGGGGTGGTCTGCGCTGGGATCACCCTGGCGGTGCTGGCGGGGGGCACGAAGCGGATCGGGGATGTGTGCGCGCTGCTGGTGCCGGTGATGGCCCTGGTGTACACGGCGGCGTCCCTGGCGGTACTGCTCTGCCGCCGGGAGGCCCTGCCGGGGGCAGTGGGGGCCATTGTCCGGGGGGCCTTCCGGCCGGAGGCGGTGGTGGGAGGCGCGGCGGGGATCACCCTGCGTTCCGCTGTGGCCAGCGGCGTGGGCCGGGGGGTGTTCTCCAATGAGGCGGGGCTGGGCTCCGCCCCCATTGCCCATGCCGCCGCGGAGACGGACCACCCGGCGGCCCAGGGGCTCTACGGGATACTGGAGGTGTTCCTGGATACCATTGTGGGCTGCACCATGACGGCCCTGGTGGTGCTGGTGGGGGCGGAGCGCATCCCCTACGGCCAGGCGGCGGGGGCGGAGCTGGCGATCTCCGGCTTCTCCAGCGTATTCGGGGATAGCGCGGCGGCGCTGGTGGCGGTGTGCCTTACCCTCTTTGCCCTGCCCACCATTCTGACCTGGGGGCTCTACGGCGGGCGGTGCTGGGGCTACCTCTTCGGGGAGTCCGCGGCGGCGGGGTACCGGGTGGTCTTTGCCGGGGCGGTGGTGCTGGGGGCGGTGATGGAGCTGCGGGCAGTGTGGAATGTGGCGGATACCCTCAACGCTCTCATGGCCCTGCCCAACCTGCTGGCCCTGCTGCTGCTGGCCCCCCAGGCGGGGAAGCTGGCCAGGTCATACTTCAGCGGAGAAAAATAGGAGGGGCCGTGGACAGGGGTGCCTGTCCACGGCCCTTTTTTGCTCATTGATGATCGTCTTCCGGCGTCACACTGTTCAAAAACTCCGCCATGGCCCGGCTGAAGTAGCGGCCACGCTTCCAGTAGAAGAAGATCCGGCGGCTGCTGTGGGGACCGGAGAGGCGGTAGTAGACTACATCCGGGTTGGTGGGCACCCGGGAGATGAGCATATCCCCCAGGAAGGACACCCCCATGCCGGAGCAGGTGACATTGTAGGCGGTCATCTGCTGGTCCAGGGAGAAGAGAATGTGGGGGCGCAGGCCCTGCTCCTGGCAGATGGCCGCCGCACGCTTGCCCGTGTCGTTCTGGGACTTCATGAAGATGAAGGGGGCCTCCGCAAAGGCGGACAGGGGCACGGGGGGGATGTCCGGGGCCAGAAAGCTGCCGTCCTTGATGCGGGCGGTGGACACCTGGTAGTCCGCCAGGGTTTCGTTGACCGCCAGGGCCCGGGGGACCGCCAGCAGCAGGTGCTCCTCCCGGAAGACCCGTCGGTCGAACAGCTCCTCGTCCAGGTGGCAGTTGTCCAGCAGCAGGTCCACCTGCCCGCTCTGCAGGGCCTGGGCCAGGGCGGTGGTGCGCTCCTCCAGCAGGCTGATCTTTACCAGAGGGAAGCGGCGGGAGAACTGACCGATCAGGGGCGGCAGCACCCAGGAGGAGAAAAAGCTGCTGCCCCCCAGGACCAGCTCACCGGTCTTCAGCCCCTCCAGGTCGCTGATGAACTTGGTGAAGCCGTCCTCCACGGACATGATCTGCTCCACCGCCTGGATATACCGCCGCCCGCACTCCGTCAGACCCAGCGGCTTGGTGCTGCGGTCAAAAATAGGGCAGCCCAGCCGCTGCTCGATGCGCTTGACATTGGCGCTGAGGGAGGGCTGGGAGATGAACAGCTTCTCCGCCGCCTTGGAGAAGCTCCGCTCCTGGTACACGGCGTAGGCGTACTCCATACCTTGAAACATGGGGACCTCCTGCATAGCATAAAACCTATAGAAAATATAAAAACAAATGAATTTGATTATATCATAGCGCCGGGTTATACTGAAGTCAACAGGAATCGGCGGGAGACGCCGGATCAACCGAAGAAAATCAGGGAGGAAGAGAACATGAGCATGGAGTATCGTGTGGAAAAGGATTCCATCGGCGCAAAGGACATCCCCGGCGACGCCTACTACGGGGTGCAGTCTCTGCGGGGGGCGGAGAACTTCCGTATCACCGGGCTGAAGATGCACCCGGAGATCATCAACAGCCTGGCCTACATCAAGAAGGCGGCCGCCATCACCAACTGCGAGGTGGGGCTCATGGAGAAGCGGACGGCGGAGGCCATTGTCCAGGCCTGCGACGAGATCCTGGCCGGGAAGTTCCACGACGCCTTTATCGTGGACCCCATCCAGGGCGGCGCGGGCACCTCCCTGAACATGAACGCCAACGAGGTCATCGCCAACCGGGCCATTGAGCTGCTGGGCGGGCAGAAGGGGGACTATGCCATCGTCCACCCCAACGACCACGTCAACTACGGCCAGTCCACCAACGATGTGATCCCCACCGCCGGGCGGATGACCTGCCTGCGGCTGCTGGTGAAGCTGAAAAAGGAGCTGCTGCGGCTCCACGAGGCCCTGTGCGCCAAGGCGGAGGAGTTCGACCACGTTATCAAAATGGGCCGCACCCAGATGCAGGACGCCGTGCCCATCCGCCTGGGTCAGGAGTTCAAGGCCTACTCCGTGGCCATTTTGCGGGACATCCACCGCATGGACAAGGCCATGGAGGAGATGCGGACGGTGAACATGGGGGGCACCGCCGTGGGCACCGGCCTCAACGCCGACGAGAACTACCTGCGCCGCATCGTCCCCAACCTGGCGGAGGTGTCCAACATGGAGCTGGTCCAGGCATTCGACCTCATCGACGCCACCCAGAATCTGGACTCCTTTGTGGCGGTGTCCGGGGCGGTGAAGGCCTGCGCCGTGACATTGTCCAAGATGGCCAACGACCTGCGGCTCATGTCCTCCGGGCCCCGGGCGGGCTTCGGGGAGATCAACCTCCCTGCCAAGCAGAACGGCTCCTCCATCATGCCCGGCAAGGTGAACCCCGTCATCCCCGAGGTGGTCAGCCAGGTGGCCTTCAACATCATCGGCAACGATGTGACCGTCACCATGGCCGCCGAGGCGGGCCAGCTGGAGCTGAACGCCTTTGAACCCATCGTGTTCTACTGCGTGTTCCAGTCTGTGGACACCCTGACCTACGCCGTGGAGACCTTTGTGGACAACTGCATCACCGGCATCACCGCCAATGAGACCCGCTGCCGCTACCTGGTGGAGAACAGCGTGGGCATCATCACCGCCATCTGCCCCCATGTGGGCTACCAGAAGGCCGCCGACATCGCCAAGAAGGCATTGAAGACCGGGGAGTCCGTCCGCTCCCTGATTCTGGCGGAGGGCCTGCTGGATGAGGCGGAGCTGGACAACATCCTGGACCCCGTCCACATGACGGAGCCCGGCATCTCCGCCAAGGAGCTGCTGAAGAAGAACAGATAGCAAAACATTGCGGCGCCCCCGGCTCAGCCGGGGGCGCCGCTGAGACTGTCAAAAAAGTGCAAGCACTTTTTTGAGCAGGAGTTGCGCTGCGCTCTGCGCCTTCCGGCCTGCGGCCGGTGCGACGCTCGCTTCGCGAGAAGAGTTTTTTCCGAGGCGCATGTCCCCGGAAAAAACGATCTCATCCTATTCGCCGCCTGCGGGCGGCGAACTCTGCGAGGCTTTTTTGACAAGCTGTGCGGCGCCCCCGGCTCAGCCGGGGGCGCCGCTTTTGAGACGGTCAAAAAGTGCTTGCACTTTTTTGCGCTATTCTTCCCAGATCTCCCGGGTCCGGTGGAGCAGCAGGGCCAGGGCCAGCAGGTCCGCACTGCCGCCGGGGGAGAGGTTTCGCCGGATGCAGGCGTCGTCCAGCCGCTCCAGGGCGGGGATGCGGTCCTCCCGGTCCCCCGCCAGAATGGCGGCGGCCTGCTGCTGGACGAAGTGAAGGCCCTCCGGTCCGCCCCGGTGGAGGAGATTGGTGTCCTCCACCGTGCGCAGAAGGGTCAGCAGGGCGGGGAGGGGGTCTCCCTTGGACTCCCCCAGGACCCGGCAGGCCATCCGGGCGTGGGGGAACCCCGCCACAGCCTCCCCCCGGGCCCCCATGGCGCCGTAGCGCAGGAGGGCGGCCTGGCCGTGGGTATCCCCGGCGGGGGGCAGTCCGTTGGCGGCCAGGGCGGCGGCGGTGCAGAAGACGTCCCCGCCACGGGCCAGATGGGAGCCGAGGGCGGCCAGGATCAGGCCAAAGGCGTAGATGGCCCCCTTGTGGGTGTTGACCCCGCCGGTGGCGGCGAGCATGGTCTCCTCCGCCGCCAGCCCCGTTTGCTGCAGGGCGGGCATACACTCCGCTGAGGCCAGACCCAGGGCCACAGCTTGGCGAAAGTAGGGGGCCAGGGCGTCGGCGGAGCGGTGGAACAGGGGAAGGTCCATATCCCGGTGGGCGCCGCAGTTCCGCCGGTCCACCAGACCAGGCTTGGGGGTGGTGTCCACCTCGTCCTTCAGGGCCGACACCGCCAGTTCCGCCAGGCATTCCCCGGCGAAGTCGGTCAGAAGGGCCTGGGTGGCGGCCTGGACGGCCGGGAGGCCGTGGGCGCGGCTGCGGGCGCAGGGGCCGGCGGGGCCGCCGCAGACCAGACAGGTCCGTGGCTCCGGCCGGGAGAGCTTCACCCCGTCAGTGCCTATGACGTCCAGGTCCAGCAGACGGCCCACAGGCCGGGCGGACTCCAGCGCCAGGGCAATGGCCTTCAGCTCCGGGGCGGGAAGGGCGCAGACAAGGATGGCCTCCGGCCCCGTGGGGGCCAGGGTCACCTCCCGGTGGAGCACTGCGCCGCCCAGGCGGCGGCACAGCTCCTCCAGGGCGGCCCGGAAGGTCAGGTCGATGAGGGGCGAGCGCTTCACCGGCCCGGCAATATTCAGGTTGACGCCCACCAGGGGGGCGTGGTATTCCGCCAGCAGGCGGCGCTGGGCGGCTGCCCGGGCGTCCCGGGCGGCCAGCACCTGCTCCAGAGTGACCTCCACCATCAGGCCAGCTTCTCCGCCAGACGCTGGGCCACAGCGTCCAGGAATTCCTGGGAGTTCACCGCCTGCACGGGGAAGCCGGGCTCGGTGAGCCCCGCCAGATCCCGGGTCATGATCCCGGCGTTCAGGGTGTCCAGGCAGGCCTCCTCCAGCTTGTCGCCAAAGGCGGCCAGATCCGCCAGGCCGTCCAGCTGCCCCCGCTTCCGCAGAGCGCCGGACCAGGCGAAGATGGTGGCCATGGGGTTGGTGGAGGTCTGCTCCCCCCGGAGGTACTTGTAGTAGTGGCGGGTGACGGTGCCGTGGGCGGCCTCGTACTCCGTGGTGCCGTCGGGGGCCACCAGCACGCTGGTCATCATGGCCAGGGAGCCGAAGGCGGTGGAGACCATGTCGCTCATGACGTCGCCGTCGTAGTTCTTGCAGGCCCAGATGTAGCCGCCCTCACTGCGGATGACCCGGGCCACGGCGTCGTCAATGAGGGTGTAGAAATAGGTGATGCCCAGCTCCTCGAATTTGGACCGGTAGTTGGCCTCGTACTCATCGGCAAAGATCTGCTTGAACCGGCCGTCGTAAACCTTGGCAATGGTGTCCTTGGTGGAGAACCACAGGTCCTGGCGGGTGTCGATGGCGTACTGGAAGCAGGCCCGGGCAAAGGAGCGGATGGAGCTGTCCTTGTTGTGAGCCCCCTGCCAGATGGCGGGGCCGTCCACCTTCTGCACGGAGATGGTCTGCTCCGCCCCGGAGACGCCCCGGAAGGTCATGGTGCACTCCCCAGGCTCCTGGGTGTGGAGATCCACGCTCTTGTACACATCGCCGTAGGCGTGGCGGGCGATGGTGATGGGCTTTTTCCAGTTCTTCACGGCGGGCTTGATGGCGTCGATACAGATGGGGGCGCGGAACACGGTGCCGTCCAGAATGGAGCGGATGGTGCCGTTGGGGCTCTTCCACATCTCCGTCAGCTGGGGGTACTCCTCCATCCGCTGTTGGTTGGGGGTGATGGTGGCGCACTTCACCGCCACGCCGTATTTCTTGGTGGCGTTGGCGGCGTCCACCGTGACCTGGTCCTGGGTCTCGTTGCGGTGGAGGAGGCCCAGGTCATAGTATTCCGTCTTCAGCTCCACGAAGGGCAGGATCAGGGTGTCCTTGATCATGGTCCACAGGACCCGGGTCATCTCGTCGCCGTCCATCTCCACCAGGGGGGTGGTCATCTCGATCTTCTTCATCTTCCGTTTCTTCTCCTTTATGTGGGGATCAGTCTCTGCCGTACCCGGCGGCGTAGTAGTTCATCAGGCACCCCTCCTGGAGGATGAGGCGCTCATCAGCCGTGAGGCCGCCGCACCGCAGGGACAGGGGATGGGTGGAGCCGTCGGCGCGGACCACGGTGGCGGTCAGCTCCTCCACGCCCTGGGCGATGGCCTGCTTCACCCCGGGGATGTAGATCCAGTCGCCGTCGGCGTAGGGGAAGTCCTGGCCGGCGTCCATGGTGAAGGGCACGATGCCCCAGTTGATGCAGTTGGAGCGGTAGCGCTTGGTGGCGTACTCGTAGCAGATGTTGGCGAAGCCCCCCAGCACCTTCTGGCAGGAGGCCGCCTGCTCCCGGGCGGAGCCGTCCCCGGGCTTCCGGGCGAAGACGCAGGAGCCAATGGTGGTGCGGCGGCTGTCGCCGCCCACCCGATCCAAAATGGCCTGGGCCTCGGCGGGGGTCTCGCCCCGCTGCCGGGCCTCCTCCAGGGCCCGGACTGCCTTGCTGCGGGAGACGTACTCCGGGGCGCGGCGGCTGAGGGCGAATTCGCTGAGGCCGATGGGGTTGGAGCGGTAGGAGCTGGTCTCCCCGGAGGGGATCAGCTCGTCGGTGGTGGTGACTGGGTCGTGGATCACGGCGCACAGCCGCACCAGCAGATCCTCCTCCAGCTTGGGCATCCGGGGCCAATCCTTGATGTTGGGGCCGTAGCGCAGGGGTGCGTCGGGATCGGCCTTGCCAAAGCCGTTGTAGCACCGCTTGTCGTAGACGCTGCCGTCGTAGTGGTAGCGCAGCTCCTCCACCGTGGGGGGATCGTAGTCGATGTCCGTGGCGGCGGTGAGGACGCCGCCGTTTCTGGCGGTGGCGGCAATGGACCGGGCGTCCATGAGGGCCACGGCGGAGATCTGGCCGCTGCCGGGCTTGCTGCCCTCCCGGTTGGCAAAGTTCCGGGTGGCGTGGCGGATGGAGAGGGCGTTGTTGGCGGGGGTGTCCCCGGCGCCGAAGCAGGGACCGCAGAAGGCGGGCTTCATGACGCAGCCGGCCTCCATGAGGGTGGCCGCCGCGCCGCTGCGGGTGACCGCCAGGGAGATGGGGGTGGAGGAGGGGTAGACGCTCATCTCAAAGTAGCCGCTGCCGATGCTCTGGTCCCGCAAAATGGCGGCGGCCTCGGCGATATTCTCGTACATGCCGCCGGAGCAGCCCACAATGACCCCCTGCTCGCAGGTGACCTTGCCGTCCACAATGTTCCGCCGCAGGTCCATGGTGACCTTGCCGTCCAGCTGGCGGTTGCACTGGTCCTCTACCTGGGCCAGGATGCCCTCCGGGTCCGCCTGGAGCTCATGGATGGTGTAGGCGATGGAGGGGTGGAAGGGCAGGGCGATCATGCTCTCCACCTGGCTCAGGTCGATCTTCACCACGCTGTCGTAGTAGGCGCCGTTTCCGGGCTTCAGCGCCCGGAAGTCCTCCGGGCGGCCAATGTTCTCGTAGTAGGCCCGGATGGTGTCGTCCGTCTCCCAGATGGAGGTGAGGCAGCTGGTCTCCGTGGTCATGACGTCGATGCCGATGCGGAAGTCGGCGGACAGCTCCTTCACGCCGGGGCCAACGAACTCCAGCACCTTGTTCTTCACATCCCCCTTGGGGAAGGTGGCGGCCACCAGGGCGATGGCCACATCCTGGGGGCCGATGCCCCGGCGGGGCTTGCCCTCCAGATAGACCATGACCACCTGGGGGGCGGCCACATCGTAGGTGTTCTCCAGCAGCTGCTTGACCAGCTCGCCGCCGCCCTCGCCCACGCCCATGCAGCCGTAGGCGCCGTAGCGGGTGTGGGAGTCGGAGCCCAGGATCATCTTCCCGCAGCCGGCCAGCTTCTCCCGGGCGTACTGGTGGATTACCGCCTGGTTGGCGGGAACGTAGATGCCGCCGTACTTCTTCGCCGCGCTGAGACCGAAGGCGTGGTCGTCGGCGTTGATGGTGCCGCCCACAGCGCACAGGCTGTTGTGGCAGTTGGTCATGGCGTAGGGGATGGGGAAGCGCTTCAGGCCGGAGGCCTTGGCGGTCTGGATGATGCCCACGAAGGTGATGTCGTGGGAGATGAGGGCGTCAAACTTCAGCCGCAGCTTCTCCCGGTCACCGCCGTGGTCGTGGGCGCGGAGCATGGTGTAGGCGATGGTCTTTTCCCGGGCCTGGCCGGGATCGGCCTGTCCCCGGGCGTCCTCCGCCCAGAGGATCTGGCCGTCCACCAGATATGCCCCCTTGTGGATCACTTCTACCATAGGTGTATCCTCCTATCACAGTATCGCAGACGGTGTCTGCGGAAGAGTTATCGGGTTGAGTTTAGCACACTAATGCGTATTTGTGAATACGGAAGCGAAAGAAAAAACAAATTGTGGACAAGAATCTTCTGCTGGCGGACAGAAAGGGGACAGGAATAGGAAAGCGTGATAGGCAAACGGCGCTATATAGATAATATCAATAAATGCTATAGATTTTACACATATTTCCACCGGGTTTTTCGTGACTTCCGCTGATTGCATTTTTTGACGCCATTGGGTATGATATTAAGGCCAATTCAGGCAAAATTCGGAATAGATCGACGGAAAGAAGGAGAAATGAACATGAAGAAGTTTTTTGCGCTGCTGCTGGCCCTGGCCATGGTGATGAGCCTGGCCGCCTGTGGGAACGGCGGCAAGCAGAATGAGCAGCCCAAGGACGACGCCCCCGCGCCCCAGCAGGAGCAGGAGCAGAAGCCCGCCCAGGAGAGCGAGACCAAGCCCGTGGAGATCGACAGCCAGATCCACTTCTGCGGCTCCTCCTCCCTGGCCCCGGTGATCGCCTCCATCGGCGCCGCCTTCACCGAGGAGTTCGGCACCTGGGACAAGGTGGACGCCGCCATGCCCGCCCAGGAGATCGACATTGCCGTCACCTCCGGCGGCTCCGGTGACGGCCCCTCCAGCGTGGTGGACGGCACCGCCGACTTCGGTATGCTGGCCCGCGGGGTGAAGGACAGCGAGAAGGAGAGCCTGGGGGCCGGGTACACCGAGTACATGGTGGCCGCCGACGCCCTGACCATCTCCGTCAACAAGAATAACCCCGTTGCCGCCATTATGGACGACATCGACACCGACACCATCCGCAAGATCTTCTCCGGCGAGCTGGCCTACTGGGACGAGGTGGACCCCTCCCTGGAGCACAAGGAGATCGTGGTGGTGATCCGGGACCTCTCCGGCGGCGCCGCTGAGGTCTTTGAGAAGAACGTGATGCAGGGCACCCCCATCTCCGCCAACGCCATCCAGTCCCCCTCCATGGGCGCCCTGGCCGCCAAGATCGTGGAGAACCAGTACGCCATCGGCTACGCCGGCTACGGTGTGTACAACAAGAACCAGGCGGATCTCCACGCCTTCAAGGTCAACGGCGTGGAGCCCACGGAGGAGAACATTCTGAACGGCAGCTACACCATCCAGCGCCCGGTGCTCTTCGTCACCAACCGGGATCTGGACGCCGCGGAGCAGGCCTTCGTGGACTACATCTTCTCCGACAAGGGCCGCGACATCGTGGTGGAGAACGGCTATATCCCCGTGTTCTAAGAGTGATTGTCGCAAAAGTGGCGAGCCACTTTTGCGACAGTCTCCCGCTGCCACCGCGAAAGCGGTGGCAGCTTCAATTTGTGGAAAAAGCCTCGCAGAGTTCACGGGCGGCGAAGAGAGTGAAATTTTCTGTGCAACGTTGTAGCACGGTTTCCTCGCGGCACAGCCGCTGCGGCCTACGCTAAAAATATGCCACAGGCATATTTTCTTCACGCTGCGGCGTAGCGCGCGTCGCAGCGGCATCGCCGCAAGGCGCAAAGCGGAGTGCAACTCAAAAAAGTGGCCTGCCACTTTTTTGACAGTTTGGCGGTGGCAGCTTCTTTGCGTTTTTCCTGGAAAAGAGAGAAAAATGGTGATAGGATAGATGACAGTAAAAGGAAGGGAGGGGCGGATATGCGGAAGCTGGAGGACCGGCTGTTTGGCGGGGTGATCCGCCTGCTGTGTCTGATAACGGTGCTGCTGCTGGGGTTTCTGGTGGTCTTCATCCTGCGGGAGAGCCTGCCCGCCATCCGGTCGGTGGGCCTGGGGGAGCTGCTGCTGGGCAGCGACTGGCGGCCCATTATCTACCAGGACGCCCCCAGCTACGGCCTGCGGAACATGATCGTGTCCACTCTGTTTGTGTCGGCCCTGGCGGTGCTGCTGGCCCTGGGGGTGGGGGTGGGCTGCGCCCTGTTTCTGGCCTGCGGGGCCACGGAGCGGCAGCGCATGTTCATCACCCCCTGCATCGAGCTGCTGGCCAGCATCCCCTCGGTGGTGTACGGCTTTGTGGGGCTGTACATGGTGGTGAAGTTTTTGGAGAAGTGCGGCCGGGCCTCCGGGGAGTCCGTGCTGGCGGGGGCGGTGGTGCTGTCGGTGATGATCCTGCCCTACATGGTCTCCTCCTGCTGTGAGACCATGGTCCACGCCAGGGAGCGCTACGGCGGGGCCTCCCAGGCCCTGGGGGTGTCCCGGTGGTATATGGCCAGCCAGCTGGTGCTGCCCGCCGCCCGGCGGGGCATCCTCATCAGCACCGCCCTGTCCGTGGGCCGGGCCATGGGGGAGACCATGGCGGTGATGATGGTCATGGGCAACGCCATCGCCTTCCCCACGCTTCTGGGCAAAGGGGAGACCATCTCCGCCCTCATCGCCCTGGAGATGGGCATGGCGGAGGTGGGCAGCATCCACTTCAGCGCCCTGTATTCCGCGGGGCTGATCCTGGTGGTGCTGCTGTTTGCCATCAACATCGTCTTTGAACTGCTGAAGCGGCGGCTGAGCCGGGGAGGTGCCCTGTGAAAGGAAGAGCAAATTTGGTCCGGGCCTGGGCGGTGCTGTCCTGCGGCCTGACGGTTGGGATCATCCTGTTCCTCTTTGGCTACATCTTCGCCAAGGGGGCGGGGGCCATCTCCTGGCAGTTCCTCACGGACGTGCCCCGGGGCGTGGTCCTGGGCACCGAGGGGGGCATCCTGCCCGCCATTCTGGGCAGCCTGTGGTACACCCTGGTGGCCTGCGTCTTTGCCGTAACCCTGGGCATCGCCACCGCCGTCTACCAGGTGTTCTACTGCCGCAGCGCCCGGCTGGGGTCCACCATCAGTCTGGTGATGCAGTGCATGGCCGGGGTGCCCTCCATCGTGTGGGGCCTGTTTGGCTACTCCCTGCTGGTGCTGGCCCTGGGGTGGGGGAAGTGCATTCTGGCCGGGGGCATCACCCAGGGCATGATGATCCTGCCCATTGTCCAGGTCCGGGCGGAGAAGGCCCTGCGGGAGGCGGACGCCGGACTGGTCCGGGCGTCCTACGCCCTGGGGGTCAGCCGGGCCTTTACCATCCGGCGGATCGTTTTGCCCCAGTGCCTGCCCCAGCTGGTGTCCGGGGTGATCCTTGGGGCGTGCCACGCCATCGGGGCGGCGGCGCCACTGATCTTCACCGGCGCGGTGATCATGGCCAAGGTGCCCAAGAGCCTCATGAAGCCGGCCATGGCCCTGCCCTACCACCTGTACATGCTGCTGACCCAGGGGACATCCCCGGAGAATGCCTACGGCACGGCCTTCGTGCTGATGATCCTGGTCCTGGCGGCCAACGCCGCCGCCACCTGGTTTGCCTGGAGGAGGAAGAAGAGATGAGCGACGCAATGATCACGCTCCACGACTTTGGGGCGTCCTATGAGAAAAAAGAGGTGCTGCATCAGGTGAGCGGCGCCATCCGCCCCAACCGGATCACCGCCATTATCGGCCCCTCCGGCTGCGGCAAGTCCACGCTGCTGAAGGCCATGAACCGCACATTGGAGCTGGAGGGCGGCGTGGAGCTCACCGGCAGCATCCACCTGGAGGGGAAGGACATCCAGACTATCCCACCGGAGGAGCTGCGCCGCCGGGTGGGCATGGTGTTCCAGACCCCCACACCCTTCCCCATGTCCATCTACCGGAACATGACCTATGCCCCGCTGTACTACGGGGTGCGGGACAAGGGGGAGCTGGAGCGGCTGGTGCGGGAGAATCTGGAGGTCACGGGCCTCTACGACGAGGTGAAGGACGAGCTGGGCAAGAGTGCGCTGAAGCTCTCCGGCGGACAGCAGCAGCGGCTGTGCATCGCCCGGGCCCTCACCGCAAAGCCGGAGGTGCTGCTGCTGGACGAGCCCTGCTCCGCCCTGGATGTGAAGAGTACGGAGGTCATTGAGCAGCTGCTGCTGCGGCTGAAGGAGAGCTATACCATCGTCATCGTCACCCACAATCTGTTCCAGGCCCGGCGCATTGCCGACGACTGCCTGTTTTTGCTGAATGGGACGGTGTGGGAGCAGGGGGAGGCCCGGGAACTCTTTGCATCTCCCCAGCGGCGGGAGACCCGGGAGTACCTCCAGGGCGTCTACGCCTAGAGAGGGGGAGGAGCTATGCTGACAGTGGATATTCCCGGCCGGGGGGAGCAGCGCTACGCCCACCTGCTGCTGGATTACAACGGCACCATTGCCCTGGACGGGACGCTGGTGGAGGGGGTGGCTCAGCGGCTGGAGGCCCTGAGCCGACAGGTGCACATCGCGGTGATCACCGCCGACACCCACGGCACCGCCGCCCGGGCCTGCGCCGGCCTTCCGGTGGAGGTCATGACCTATCCCACGGCGGAGGTGGGGAAGATCAAGGGGGAGACGGCAGCGCACCTCACCGGCGGGGTCATCGCCGTGGGCAACGGTTTCAACGATGTGCAGATGGCGGAGCAGGCGGACCTGGCGGTGTGTGTCATGGGCCCGGAGGGGTGCTACGGCCCCCTGATGGCCCGGTGCGACGTGGTGGTGCCCTCCATCCTGGACGCCCTGGATCTGCTGCTGAAGCCCAACAGACTGCGGGCGACCCTGCGGACGTAGAGCGATTAGCAGGCGGATAGCCCTTGCCAGGGGGACGAAGGTGGAGTATACTGGACCTATCTGCGGGCGGAGCCGCAGGCAGATTTTTTCCACCCCACGGCAGTGAATCACATGGAATTGGAGGTAACCCCATGAAGTTTTCCCAGATGCCCTATACCCGGCCCGACGGGGAGGCGGCCAAGCAGCGGCTGGCGGAGCTGACCCGGCAGCTGGAGGCGGCCGCCACCTACCAGGAGGCCCGGACGGTATTTTTGACCCAGCAGGAGGAGGCCAAGCACCTGGACACCGCGGCCAACCTGTCCAGCATCCGCCACTCCATCGACACCCGGGACGCCTTCTATGACGAGGAGGAGAAGTTCTGGAACAGCTTTTCCCCGGAGCTGGAGGAGTACGAGCAGGCATTCAAGGCGGCCATGATGGACGGGCCCTTCCGGGGGAAGTTCGCGGAGGAGTTCGGCGACCTCATGTTCATCAACGCGGAGCTCGCCCGGAAGTCCTTCTCCCCGGAGATCATCGGGGAGCTGCAGCAGGAGAACGAGCTGATCCAGGACTATGAGAAGCTCCTGGCCTCGGCCCAGATCCCCTTCGAGGGGAAGGTCTACACCCTGTCCCAGCTGACCCCCTTCAAGTCCGATGCCGACGACGGTCGCCGCCTGGCGGCCTGGAAGGCGGAGGGGCAGTGGTACAAGGACAACCAGGCCCAGCTGGACGAGCTGTACGACAAGCTGGTGAAGCTGCGGGACGCCATGGGCAGGAAGCTGGGCTATGAGGGCTACACCACCCTGGGCTACTACAGAATGTTCCGCAACTGCTACACCAAGGCGGATGTGGAGAAGTTCCGTGCCGCCGTGGTGAAGTACCTGGTCCCCGTGGCGGAGAAGGTCTACCGGGAGCAGGCCAAGCGCCTGGGGAAGGAATATCCCCTGAGCTTTGCCGACGCCGCCCTGGAGTTCCGCTCCGGCAACCCCCGCCCCGTGGGCACGCCGGAGGAGATCCTGGCCCAGGGGATGCAGTTCTACAGCCAGCTGTCCCCGGAGACGGCGGAGTTCTTCCGCACCATGTTGGATGGTGAGCTGCTGGATGTACTGTCCACCGAGGGCAAACAGGCCGGCGGCTACTGCACCAGCATCATGGACTATGCGGTACCCTTCATCTTCGCCAACTTCAACGGCACCCAGCATGATGTGGAGGTGGTGACCCACGAGGCCGGCCACGCCTTTGCGGCCTGGACCAACCGTTCCCGCATCCCCGTGGAGTACATCTGGCCCAGCCAGGAGGCATGTGAGGTCCACTCCATGTCCATGGAGTTCTTTGCCGAGCCCTGGGCGGAGAATTTCTTCGGGAAGGACGCCCCCAAGTTCCTGTACAGCCACCTGGCCGGGGCACTGACCTTCATCCCCTACGGCACCATGGTGGACCACTTCCAGCATGTGGTGTATGAGAAGCCGGAGATGACCCCCGCCCAGCGCCACGGCGTGTGGAAGGAGCTGCTGGGAGTGTATATGCCCTGGCTGAAGCTGGACGGGGAGATCCCCTTCTACGCCGAGGGCATGGGCTGGCAGCGGCAGCACCACATCTACTCCAGTCCCTTCTACTACATCGACTACTGCCTGGCCCAGACCGTGTCCCTGGAGTTCTGGGCCATGATCCGCAAGGATCTGCGGGACGCCTGGGCCCACTACATGGCCTACACCAAGCAGGGCGGCAGCCGAACCTTCACCGACCTGCTGAAGAACGCCGGTCTGGAGTCCCCCTTCGACGAAAACTGCCTGCGGAGCGTCTGCGCCGAGGCGGAGAAGGCCCTGGACGACTTCGACCTCACCGGTATCCAGTAGATCCCGCAATAACGTATAGATGCAGCAAGCCCCTCACCGCAAACAGCGGTGAGGGGCTTGCTTTACAAAAGCCTCGCAGAGTTCGCCGCCCGCAGGCGGCGAATAAAGTTCAAATTCATTTTCCGCCGGGGCGTGTACCTGGCGGAAAATACTTCTCGTGGAGCGAGCGTCGAATTGTCCGCCAAAGGCGGACAACCGAGGCGCAGAGCGCAACGCAACCCCTACTCAAAAAAGTGCTTGCACTTTTTTGAATCGGTTTAGATATACTGCTGGCTAACCACATCGATAACGCCCCGGGTGGTGAGGCGCAGGGTGGGGATCACCGGCAGGGCCATGAAGCTCAGGGTCATGAAGGGGTCAATGCCCCGGCTGACGCCCAGGGCGAAGGCGGCCTCCTTGGCCCGCTCCAGGTCGGCGTTGACCTTCTCCAGAGGGTCGTCGCTCATGATGCCGGCAATGGACAGCACCACCTCTCCCTTGATCTCCCCGTTGTCCATGACCACGATGCCCCCCTGGTTCTCCGCCACCCGGTTGACGGCGGCGGCCATGTCGGCTTCGTTGGTGCCCACCACGATGATGTTGTGGGAGTCGTGGGAGATGCTGGTGGCCACAGCGCCGGAGCGGAGACCGTAGCCGTGGAGATAGCCAATGCCGATGTGGTGTGTGTTCTTGTGGCGCTCCACCACGGCGGCCTTCAGGATATCCCACTCCACATCGATGTGGTCGGAGTAGCCCTGGTCCTCCGTCACCAGCTCCCCGGGGACCATGCCGATAATGCCCCGGGGGCGGTGCTCGGCGAAGTCCTGGGCGGAGAGGGTGGACAGGTGGAAGGTGTCGTGGGCCCGGCGGATGAGATAGGGGTCCACCTCCGGCACGGGGAAGTCGGCCACAGTGTGGCCGTCGTACATCAGGGCGCCCTTCTTGAAGACCTTCTGGATGTTGAAATCCTGGAAGTTGTCGATGACCACAAAGTCCCCCAGGTAGCCCGGGGCGATGGCGCCGCGGTTATTCAGCAGGAAGTACCGGGCCGCGTGGTGGCAGGCCACCTTCACCGCCAAAATGGGGTCCACGCCCCGGCGGATGGCCTCCCGGATGTTGTAGTCGATGTGGCCCTTCTCCAGCAGGTCGGAGGGGTGCTTGTCGTCGCAGCAGAACATGCACCGGTCGGCGTACTGTTCGGTCAGCAGGGGCAGCAGCGCCTCCAGATTGTGGGCGGCGGTGCCCTCCCGGATCATGATGAACTGGCCCCGCTGCAGCTTGGCGATGGCGTCGGCGGGGTCGTAGCACTCGTGGTCGGAGTAGACCCCGGCGGCCACATAGGCGTTGAGGTCGTTGTCCAGAAGCCCCGGGGCGTGGCCGTCGATCTTCTTGTGGTGGGCCTGGGCGGCCACGATCTTCTCCAGCACCTGGGCGTCGGCGTTGATGACCCCGGGGAAGTTCATCATCTCCGCCAGCCCCTGCACCCGGGGGTGGTCGTAGAAGGAGTCGATGCTCCGGTAGTCCAGCACAGCGCCGCTCTCATCCAGGGGGGTGGCGGGGACGCAGCTGGGCAGCATGAGCCGCACATCCACCGGCAGCCCCTCCGTGGCCTGGAGGATGTACTCAATGCCGTCGGTGCCCATGACGTTGGCAATCTCGTGGGGGTCGGCGATGACGGTGGTGGTGCCGTGGGGCAGGACCGCCCGGACAAACTCCTTGGGGGCCACCATGGCGCTCTCCAGGTGGATGTGGGCGTCGATGAAGCCGGGCAGGACGATGCTGCCGGAGACATCCACCTCGGTTTCGCCGCTGTAGCTGCCCATGCCCACAATGAGCCCCTCCGCCACGGCAATGTCGCCGTGGCAGATCTCGTTGGAGAAGACGTTGACATAGCTGGCGTTTTTCAGCACCAGGTCGGCCTTCTGCCGCCCGGCGGCCACCTCCACGATCCGCAGCTTCTTGTTCAACTTTCGATTGATCTTTCCGGTGTAGCTCTCAGATGCCATGGAAACCATCCTTTCGTCAGCAGATTGTGCCGCGGCGTGCCTCGGGCGGGACCGCCGCCGGCGGTGGAGCGGGGATGTTGGTTAATTAGTATACCACGGGATGGTGGAACTGTCCAGAAGTTTTGCAAAATAGCTGGCGATATTGGGCGATTTACCCCAAAGACCGCAAGGAAAAAATCCTGTGGGGGGATTGACAGCAAACTGTGTCATCTGTATAATACAGTTAAACAAACCGTATTACTCGAATAACACAGTTGAAGGGAGGCGGCACCATGGCGGAAGTGTCCTTCGGGGGATTCAGCCGGAGGGAGGGCAGCCCGATCTACAGCCAGATCGTCCGCTACATCAAGGCGGGCATCGTGGCGGGGACCGTGGCGGACGGGGACGAATTTCCCTCCCGGCGGGCCCTGTCGGCGCTGCTGGGGGTGAACCCCAACACCATCCAGAAGGCCTGCCGCCTGCTGGAGGAGGAGGGACTGCTGGAGTCCCGCATGGGGGCCAAGAGCTATATTGCCGTCACCCCGGCGGCTGCGGCGGAGCTCCGCCGCCAGCTGCTGGAGGAGGATGCACTGGCCCTGGTCCGGGCCATCCGGGCCATGGGGGCCACCAGACAGGAGGCGGGGAAGCTGCTGGACCGGCTGTGGGACGCAGCGGAGAGGAGGCGTGAGGACGGATGAGAAAGCATTTGTCGGTGCTGGCCCTGGGGGCCAGACAGACCCTGGGGAAGGTGCTGCTCTTGCTGGTGGTCCTGGCGGCAGTGGAGACGGGGCTCTTTGGCTGGGCGCTGTGGACATATCTCCCCCAGGAGATGGGCGGAGGCATGGCCGGGCCCGCACCGGTGGAGGAGCTGATGGAAGCGGTAAAGCTCCGGTGGGTCTATGCCGCGGGGATGACGGCGGTGTTTGCGGTGCTGCTGCTGACGGGGCTGGAGCTGCGGGGCAGCCGCATGGCCTACACCATGTGCCGCCTGCGGATCAGCGAGGAGGCGGCGGTGCTGTGGCAGGGGGCGTACAACGCCCTGTGCTTCCTGCTGCTGTGGGCGGTGCAGACCGCCCTGGCCCTGGGCTTCTGCCTGTGGTACATGGCTGCGGTGGACCCCGCCTTTGTCACCGGGCAGACCGCATTTCTGGCCTTCTACCGCTCCGGGTTCCTCAATGGATTGCTGCCCCTGGCCAACACTGCCCGGTGGGTGCAGCTCATCACCGGCACGGCGGCCCTGGGGCTGACCACCGCCGTGGCCCCCTACCACCAGCGGTACGGCCGGGTCGGGGTGGCGTGCTATGTGGTCCTGGGGGTGACGGTGATGAGCGGCGGCGTGTCCGTGCAGAACTGGCAGGTCAGCGTCTTTGCGGTGGGGCTCTTCCTGGTGGTGCTGTATATGCAGGCGGTGGCCCTGTGGACGGGCTGGAGAGCGGGTGATGGCCGTGAATGATCGGAAACAGCGGGGACTGTCCCGGTGGCTGGACCGCCGGGTACCGCCGGGGGTGAGCTGGCGGACGGAGCTGGCCTGGGGCGGCCGGGTCCTGGGGCTGGGCGTGCTGTGGAGCGCCATGACCTTTGGCAATCATTTCCATTCCGCCCTGCGGGAGCTGCGAAAGTGGACGGCGGGGCGGTGGGTGCTGGTGGAGAGCCGGACCATAACGGCCTTTCCCCACCTGCTGGAGCACACCATGGCGGTGCTGCTCCTGGGGGTGCTGCTGACGGTGCCTCTGGCCTGCTGGCACTACGCCTACTACCATTTGGGCAGCCGGAGCATCTATGTGATGCGGCGGCTGCCGGACCGGTGGACCCTGTGGCGGCAGTGTCTGACGGTGCCGCTGCTGCTGGCGGCGGCGGGGCTGCTGACCATGCTGGCCCTGATTTTCCTGTATTTTCTGCTGTTTCTGTGGATCACGCCGGAGCAATGTCTGCCGACGAGGATATGGCGGCAGCTGGTGAACGCACTGGGAGGTGTAGGACAATGATCGAGATCAAGGGACTGAACAAGGACTACGGCATGAAACCGGCCCTGCGCCAGGTGGATCTGACCATTCCCCAGGGGGAGATCCTGGGCCTCTTCGGGGAGAACGGGGCGGGGAAGACCACCCTGCTGAAGTCGGTGCTGGGGCTGCTGCGGTATACGGGGAAGATCACCCTGGACGGGGAGCCCATCACCCGGCGGAACATCCACCGCCTGTCCTACGCCACCTGTGACCACTCCTTTTTCCCGGCCCTGTCCCCGGCGGGCCACCGGGACTTCTACCAGATGCACTTCCCCCACTGGCGGGAGAAGCGGTTTCAGGGGCTCATGGACTTCTTCGGCCTGCCCATGGACCGCCCGGCGGGCCGGATGTCCACGGGGCAGAAGAACCAGCTGGAGGTCATCCTGGCCCTGTGCCAGGGGGCGGACTACATCCTCATGGACGAGCCCTTCGCCGGCAACGACATCTTCAACCGGGAGGACTTCTACAAGGTGCTGCTGGGCATTCTGGAGCCCACGGAGACGGTGATCCTCTCCACCCATCTGCTGGAGGAGGTGGAGCACTTCATCAGCCGGGCGGTGCTGCTGCGGCAGGGCTGTGTGGTTGGAGATGTGCTAGTGGAGGACCTGGAGGACCAGGGAAAGGGACTGGTGGACTATGTGAAGGCCACCTACGGCTACCAGGGGGACCGGGTGAGCCGTGCCCTGTCCCAGCTGACGGGGGAGGAGGGAGAAGGATGAAGCGGACGCTGATCTGTCTGGGGGCGGTGCTGCTGCTGTCGGCGGGGATCATCGCCGGCGGGGCGGTGTACCTCGCGGGGCAGGGGGACGACATCCGGCTGGCGCACACCCTGCTGGCTGGGGACCCCGCCGCCGCCCGGGGCATCACCCTGACCCTGCCGGTGGAGAGCACGGTGACGCTGCAATACTGGCTGACCACCGTGGACCTGGGGGCGGAGGAGCTGGCCCCGGAGACGGTCCACACCTTCTACCCCCAGGGCGTCCCCCGGGATACGGAGCCGAAGCCCCAGGTGGAGTTTTATGTCTCCGGGATGGATTTCACCATCAACAACAGCAACGGCATAGATTTCGACAGATATATGCCGGGAACGGAGGAATTTGATCGATATCGCAGCGATATCGATTTGATCCTGCCGGCCAAGGCGGTGGCGGAGCGCACTAAGCCCGGGGAGACCCGGACGGAGGAGCTGTGCCTGGCGGATTTCTATGATCACTACGCCATCAACGGGGAGGTGTTTCTGCCGAATGAGAATGGCGTCTCCTACGCCTCGCTCTCAGCGCGGGAGGCACTGGCCCTCGGCGACTACTTCCGTTTGTCCATCCCGGAGGACGCCATGGTGGAGGTCAGCGCCACCCGGGACGAGGCTGGCAATGTGATCCATTTGAGGAGCGACTTTGTGGGGATGGATGCGCCGTATGATCTGGATATACAGACGGCGCTGGTGGAGGAGGGAGTCTTCCTGTCCTTTGCCGGGGTCCGGGAGATTGCCGGGGACGTCCGGCTGCCCCAGCAGTGGGCGGAGCGGTGCGGGGTGTACTACCTGCCCTTTTCGGACAGCACCCTGCGGGGGGAGTTCAGCCGGGAGGTCCCGATCTTCGCCCTGGACAGGGCCCGGAAGGTACACGATCTGCCCCTGGAGGGCAGAGTCCTTCTGCTGCCCTGCGGGGATGGCCGCCGGGCGGTGCTCTACGCCAGGGAGGCGGGGGAGCTGAAGCTGCGGGTGTTCGACGCCGCCAGCGGGCAGTGCGTCCAGGCGGGCAGCGTGTTCCTCCTGGAGGAGGACGAGGATTTTTCCCTGCTGGGCAGCGGCGAGGGCTTCTGGGTGCTGACCCGGGGGGACGACTTCTTCCGGGTGGTGGAGGACAGCGGCAGCGCCCTGACCCCCACCCTCTCCGGCACCCTGGACCGCCGGGCCATCTACGGTGAGGATGCGGGGGGATATCGGGAAAACTGCGCCTACGACGGTCGTCGTCTGGTGCTGACCGGGGCCACGGGGTGGGCGGACTGTGCCCTGTATGTCCAGGTCTACGACGAGGGCGGCCTGGCCTATGGCGCCAGGATCGACCACAGCCTGGATGTGGAGGACGCCGGAAGCGGCTACAGCCAGACCTACCGCCCGAACGAGGACAAGGGCTATCCCTGGGTGGCGTTTACGGAGAAATAGAAATGCCCCGGTGGGGAAGAAACATTCGGAAAGCGACAGGCTGGGCAGCGCCAAAAGGGCTGCCCAGCCTGTCTTTCGTTTTTATTAGATAGAGAACGACCGGGGAAAGGTCAACCGGCCATGGTGACACTCTTCATGGGCAGAAGGCTCTCCATGGTGTCCAGACCGTCCCAGACCATGATCTTGGCGGTGTAGACGCCGCTGGCGGGGACAGTGATGGTGCAGGAGAGATGCTCCATGGCGCTGGAGGCCAGCTCCCGCTCCACGGCGGCGGCATCCACCATGCGGCCATTCTGGTCGTAGAGGCAGAGGATCAGGGCAACCCGCTCTGTGGCGGCGCCCAGATTGGCGGCCTGGATCTCCGCAGTGAAGGGCTTTCCACCGGTCAGCGCAGTGTCGGTGCCGGTGTGCTCCACCACAAGAGAATCGCCAAAGGCATCCCCGCCAACGGTGATCTCCACATAGTTGATGTCCAGGGTGCTGCCGTCCTGGCCAAGGGCTTTAACGATGATGGTGTAGGTCCCCACCGGGAGAAGCTCGTCCATGCTGAAGGTCAGCTCCTTGGTACTTCCGACCTTGCGGGTCAGGTCTTCCAGGAAAATCTGGTACTCGGCAACCTGACTGGCGTCAAAGCCATCTGCCCAGCGGAAGGTCAGCGGGACGGCCTTGCCGGGGAGGTGGGGGCCGCTGCCGGCGTCCACGGTGAGCTTGGAGCCGCTGGTGTTCACTACCTTGGAGGTGGCGGCGCCCATGTTTCGGGCGTAGTCGGTGACGCCAACGGTTACATCGTGGATCTTGCCGTCGTCGGGGATGGGCAGCTCCATGTGGTACTTGCCGTTGGCGTCAGGGGTCAGGGTGATCACGGCGTTGCCATTTTCGTCGCGGTAGGGCGTATCTCCTACCATGAAGATAAAATTCTGGATGCCGCCGTCCACAACGCCCAGATCCCGGGCCTCGATCTCCACCGTGCAGGTGTTGCTCTGGGTGAAGGCGGTGCGGATAGCCACAGTGGGCGCGGTTTTATCCACCTTCAGCGGCAGGACCAAGGTTTGTGCCTGCGCATCGGCGTAATCTGCCTGGGCCTGGATGCGGAAGTAGTACTGGCCCTCGTCCACGGGTACCTGTTCGCCGGAGGTCTTGTCGTAGACCCGACCGTACCAGGCCCAGTTGGTGTAGGCCTTGGCCAGCTGGGCATCCTCCAGGGGGAGCTCCTTGCGGACATAGTCCTGGTGATCCAGGATCTTCAGCACGGTATTCTCACTGTCCAGAACCTCCACAGAGACATTCCTGGCGTTGCGGAGGAAGGAGATTTTGGCCATGGCGTTGGTGTTGGACTGCGGGTCCTCGGGGTTAATGGCGTAGTACTGGGGAAAACGGCCATCGGCCAGGACCTGATGAGCGCCGGTGCTGCCGATCAGGGTGTACAGACCAGTCTTGCCAAAGACGCTGGATTCCTCGTACATGGGATCGTCCAGGATCTGCAGAGCAGTCCAGTCACCGTAGAAGCCCATGAAGGGCAGACCGATTTTCGGAATGCTATTATCCACAGGGCGGAAGCGGATGAAGCCCTCCACAAAGGTGTTCTCCGCCCCTCCGGCGGCGATGGTGGCCGTCAGGGTGACAGACTTACCGGCAGGAACGGTGACCGTATTTGTGCTGAAGGTGACGCCGCCGGCGCCGCTGCCCTCCGCATAGGGGGTGTAGGTCATCTCGGTGCTGCCGTGGTTGGTCAGGGTGATCTCCACCTCCTGCGTGTCGGTGAAGGCCTTCAGCTCGATGTAGGGGTCGCCAGCGCAGGTCACCGTCACCTGGTTAGCCAGGGCGTCGGGGAGATAGGCCATACCTGCGCCCTGGGCACGGGGGGAGACGGCCTCGCTGTTGTCTGTCAGCGGGTGGGCGGTGTTCATGAGGGTGGTCTTGAGGTAGTCGGTGGGGTCGGCGGTGTCAATGTTCTTCTCCTCCATATGCTGGAGCATCAGGGCCGCCAGACCGGACACGTTGGGGCAGGCCATGGAGGTACCGGACATGGTCTGGTAGAGATTGTCTGGGCCCTCATTGCCGATGGTGGACCACACATAGCCGCCCACGGCGGTGATGTCGGGCTTGAAGGTCAGATCCGGGGTGGGGCCCCAGGAGCTGAAGTAGGAGATGCCGCCGGCCTGGGGAACCGCCATGGACTTGTTGGGGAAGGAGACCTTCAGTTCGTTCTTGCAGGCATTCCGCAAGGTCACGCCGTCGGGGCCGCGCAGGAAGATCGTGGGGATGCGCACCTCATCGCTGGTGGCGATGAAGTCCAGGAAGGTGTTGTCGCCATCGTGGTTGTAGATGATGGCGGCAACCGCGCCCTTGTACTGGACGTTCAGTTTCTTCTCCTGAAATTCGATCTCGCCCCGCTGGATCAGGGCAACTTTGCCCGTGAGATCCAGGCCAGCCACATCCTCCGGGCGGGCCAGGCCGCAGTCCACCACATCGTATGTTCCGGTAAGGGTGGTGATGTTAAAATCCGACAGGATGTAGGGGATATCCGTGTTCGTGCCGCTGATGGTGGCGGTCATGGCCCCCACCATGCGTGTGGCGTTGTCCATGGAGGCCACCTGGATGGCGTCGGCGGCCAGGCCGGGCTCGGAGAGGGTGCCGATGTCCACCAGAGCATCCAGCTTATCGGCGTTGGGGGCGCTGGGGTCCTTGTGGTAGTTGGAGGTGCCGGCGTTTCCGGAGGCGCCAACAACGACCACACCAGCATTGCGGGCTTTTTTGATGGCCTCCTGCATCTTGTCGCCGGGATTGTTGAAGCCGGCACTGAGACCGATGCTCAGGTTGATCACATCCGCCTCCAGCGTAACGGCATCCTCAATGGCGGCGATGATATCCGCCTCGGAGGCGGAGCCGTTCACTGTGTTGGAGAAGATCTTCATGTTCAGCAGCTGGCACTCCGGGGCAATACCCTTGAAGTCTTTGCCGTTGGCGCCGATGATGCCCGCCACATGCATACCGTGGTTGTAGGCGGGGTCGGACTTGTTGGTGTCGATAACATCCGTTGCGCTGCCATCGGCGTAGTTGTAGGCGAAGGGGACCTTCTCTGTGTAGTAGCTGCCCTTGCCCTTGAGCTGGGTGCGAAGAGCGTCCACCTCTTCTTTGGTCAAGGCTCCTTCAGCGGTCAAATTCATATCCGGGTGATTATGGTCGATACCGGAGTCAACCACCGCCACCACGATGCCCTCGCCGGTGTACCCGTAGCCGGGGTTCTGGGCCACAGTGTTTACGCCCAGGGTATCTTTCAGCGTGGTGACGGACCGCTCATAGCGGTTGGCCACCACCACGGACTCCACCTGGGGCAGAGCTTCGATCTCGTCCTTGTTGCCGTAGCGGGTCATGACGCTGAAGCCGGAGAGCAGCATACCGTAGCGGTTGGTGATCTCCGCCTGGGGATCGATGACCAGGATCTGCTGGATGCACGCCTCCCGGGCACGCTCCACCTGCCCCATGACCTGGTCGTCCAGGGCGATCTCGCTGGCCGCCTGGTCCCGGGCCAGCTCCACTGCGGCGGCGGAGCGCAGGGTGACAATAAGCTCCACCACCTCATCCTCGGCAAACTGGGGCGTGGGGGCGCTTTCGGCGGCATGGTGCTCCGCCACCTCCTGGCGCATGGCGTCCAGGATGTCCTGGGGTGTTTCGGCGGCCATTGCCGGGCCGCCCAGCCCGCTGACCGTGACCACCGAAGTAAACAGGATGGCCACAGTCAGCAGGAGACTGACAATTCGTTTCATGTGCATTTCCTTTCCTTATGCGGTGCGTCTCAGGGCCGGAAGTCCTTGCCGGTCAGCTGGGGATAGAGGTCGGCCAGAGCGGAGAAATTGGTCACGGGGTTCCCCGCCAGGTAGAGATTTCGCAGAGTTTTCAGCCCGGCCAGGGGGGAGACATCAGCGATGTTGTTGTCCTGTAGGTAGAGCGAGGCGATGGCAGGCAGGTCTGCCAGGGGAGCGACGCTGCTAATCTCATTCCCGTTCAAGTATGCAATCTCCAGACTGAGACAGCCGGACAGAGGGGAGACATCCTTGACCTGGTTGTCCTTCAGATCCAGGATCTTCAGCGCAGGCTTGTCCGCCAGGGCGCGGATATCCTCCACTTCCTGGCCGGTGAGGATCAGCCAGTAGAGCTTCTTGGCGTCCTTCAATGCAGAGATATCCGTGATCTTGCCGGGAACCTCGCCCTCCACGGTGTGGTACTTGAGGTCCACCCAGTAGAGGTTGGGCTTGTCCGCCAGAGGGGAGATGTCCGTAATGGGGCACTCGGAGGCCCACAGGTATTCCAGATTCTTGGCATTGCGGATGCACTCCAGGCTGTCGATGGGGGTTCGGCCGATAGCCAGGGTCTTCAGACCGGGAATCTTGCTGACCTCGGAGATGTCCGTCAGATGGTAGTTGTCCTCCAGCATGAGGGTGTCCAGATCCTCCTGGCCCAGGAAGGCGCCGGACTCGATCACGGTGATGTCATTTTCGTCGGCGCAGAGCTCAATGAGGTTGGGCATGTTGGTGAAGATCCCGGCGGGGATGCGGGTGAACTTGTTCATGGCCACATCCAGGTACTCCATCTTGGTCAGATGCTTCATGTACTGCCACTGGCTGTTGTCCAGGTAGTTGGACGCCACACCCAGGTGGGTCAGGCTGGGCAGATGCTCCAGATCCTCCAGGGTCTTGACGCCCATGGCGAAGCAATCCAGATCCTTCAGATACCGCACATCGGAGTAGTAGACGGTGCCGGTGGGCTTGTCGATGGCCTTGCGGACACCGGCCTCGATGCCTGCATCCTTCCACTGGATGGGGTAGTCGTCCTTCTCCGTGGCGGTGACGGTGATCGTGAAGGTGTGTTTTCGGTCCAGGCTGGTGCCGGTAACGGTGAAGCTGCCCAGCTCGGTGACGGAGATCTCCTGCCGCGCCCAGGCCACGGGGATGTATTCACCGCCCATCAGCACGCAGAAGGGCAGAGTGTAGGTGTCACCCACATTCAGGGCCAGGGTGTGGCTGCCGGTGCTGTCCATCTCCATGGGGGTGAAGATGATGCCGTCTTTGTCTTCCAGCTGGTCATACACCAGATAGATGGGGGAGAAGTCGGTGATACCTGTGCTGTTGAGATTCAGTTCCTTCAGGTTGGGTAGGGTGAACAGGGGGGCAATATTCTTCAGACTTTTGTGATTGAACAGAGACAGAGATTCCAAGCTGGTCAAGTCTGCCAACGGGGTGAGATCCGTTGCACTGGGACCGTAGTAGTAGTTGGACATGTTTAGGTTTTTCAGCCCAGTACACCAGCGGAGATCCTCCAGATTGGTGTCTGTAGAAAAGCCCATGAGCCATAGGTCGGAGAGGCTGGACAGTTCGCCATAAGTAATGGGTTCATCATATCCCTTGTAGAGCATATCTGCCACAGCTGTGGCTAACTCTTCGTTCTGGAACGTATACACATCATCGGGTTTGACATCCTTTACCGTCAGTGTCAGCTTTACCGGTTCGCTGTACCCCGCAACGGTACCAGTGAAGGTAACAGTTCCGGTAGCTGTGGGGATAGGGGTGTTCTCCCAGATGACGGGGAAAAAGGCGTCGGCGCCGCTGTGCATCTGGGCCTTCACCGTGGTGGGCAGGGTGAAGTTCATCCCCTCGCCGATGGTGATGTCCAGAGGGGCGATAGTATCGATCTTGTCGGCGGCGGTGACATTCACTGTCAGCTGGACCTTCTGGCCGCCGTAGCCCTTCACCCGGCCGGTGACAGTCTGGATGCCGGTGTTTTCCGTGGTTACGGTGCCGTCCCATTCCACGGGCACGGCGACGGTCTCACCGGTGTACAGAACAGCCTCCACCGTGGCGGGAAGGGTGTAGTCGGACCACTGGGGAATGGTGACACGGAGGCTGGGGATGGACTGAATATCCTCCACGGAGAAGCCGGACTGAATGGGCAGCTCCAGCAGATTGGAGATCCGCACACCGTCGGCGTTTTCCGCAAAGACCTGCACCTTGTAGGCGGCGGGCAGGATCTTCAGGTGCTCCCGGGCGTCGGCGGCGCTGTTTTCCTTCAGGGTGAGGCCGGTGACCGCACGGCTGAGGACGCCGCCCTTGTAGTCTGTCTGGTTCATGACTAGACGGATGTTCTGGGGGCGGTACTCCAGGTTTTTGACCCGGATCTCCAGATCCTGGATATGGCGGGTCTCGATCTGGCTCACGGATTTGACCAGTGACACCTCCACCGACTGCTTCGTCTCCGCCGCCAGGGCGGGACAGAGCAGGGACAGCATGAGGGCCACCAGCAGAGCCAGGGCAACTGACCGTTTCATTTCGTTTGTGTTCCTCCTTTGGTTGGGTGCCCCGCCCCGGGGACGCCGGGGCGGGGGTGAGGGTTAATTTAGGTTAGAAGGTGACATAGACATCAAATTCAACAGGGACACCGTTATCCATAAACGGAGTTGATCCTGTTTTATCGGTATAGAGCTTAATCGTGACCACATATTTGTCACCTTTCTGACAGTTTGCCTTAATGTACTCTACCATTTCAGCAGTGATAGAGGCCATTCCTGCAGCATAACCGGAGGTACCGATATCCAGATAACCGGAACCGCCGGTAACCTGCGTGCTGAACGAACCAGCAACAACCTGAAAATAGGGACCGGAAGCATACTCACCGGCCGACATTGTACCTGAATATTGACCGGGATGCTTCATAATATGAAGTTGTCCATAAGAATAGGTCAGCCCGATATCCTTCACAGCCGGGCCGGGCTCAGGTTCGACAGGGGCATTGCCGTCGGTGACATAAACCTGGAACTCGTGGACAGCTGTTTCTCCATATATCTCGTCATACAGCTTGATGGTAACCACATATCGGCCCTGTTCGTCAGGAGCGTCGGAGGTGATACTTGTGCTGCACAACGTCTTCAACCAGCTGGTGAAGATCAACGGCAACGACCAGGTGGTGGCGGATATTGCCAAGTCCTGGGAGTTCAACGCCGAGGGCACTGAGCTGACCTTCCACCTGCAGGAGAATGTGAAGTGGCACGACGGCGAGCCCTTCTCCTCCAAGGATGTCAAGTGGACCTTCGACGAGATCAAGGCCAAGCAGGGCCTGGCTTCCGACTCCCTGGCCAATGTCACCGAGATCGTCTGCCCCGACGAGAACACTGTCACCTTCAAGATGGCCCAGCCCGACGTCACCCTGCTGAGCACCCTGGCCTGGAACGGCACCTTCATCATGCCCGCCCACATCTACGAGGGGACTGACTGGCTGACCAATCCCGCCAATGATGCCCCCATCGGCACCGGCGCCTTCAAGTTCGTCTCCTATGAAGATCACCAGACCATCACCCTGGAGCGCAACGACGAGTTCTGGGGCGAGAAGGCCCACCTGGATAAGGTCATCTTCACCGTCAACGAGGACGACAACACCGCCTACCAGGCATGGCTCAACGGCGAGCTGGATGACATGGACAACGCTGTTCCTGTCAGCGAGCTGGAGAAGCTGAAGAACGACAGCAACTACAATGTTTACACCAAGATGTGGCCCAACCGCCAGTACATCTGCTTCAACACCCAGGAGGGCCGTCCCTTTGCTGACGTCCGTGTCCGCCAGGCCATCGTCCTGGGCCTGGACCGTGACGCTATCTTCGAGAAGGGCTTCAAGGGCATCGGCATGAAGGCTGAGTACTACATCTCCCCCCTGTTCGACTGGGCCGTGGATAAGAGCATCACCATCCCCGAGTATGACCTGGAGGCCGCCAACAAGCTGCTGGATGAGGCTGGTTTCCCCAAGGGCGAGGACGGCATCCGCTTTAAGACCAGCATCGATACCTTTGGCGGCTACGAGGAGCCTCTGCAGGTCATCGTCAGCAACTTCAAGGATATGGGCATCGAGCTGACCATCAACACCATGGACGATCCCACCTATGATGAGAAGACCTGGTTCGGCCACGATTTCGATCTGACCATCCTGGGTGGCTATCAGGGCCCTGATATTTCCATGATGTATCAGCGCTTCTATACCGGTATGGGTATCAACCTGGGCGAGTACAGCAACCCCGAGCTGGATGCTCTCTTTGAGAAGGGTAATGTCACCGGTGACCAGGCTGAGCGTGCGAAGATCTACGGCGAGGTCCAGAAGATCCTGGCCGAGGATGCCCCTGTTGCCTTCCTGGCCGAGAAGGGCGCTGAGATCCCCACCAAGGCATATGTCATGGGTCACCCCCGCAGCCCTGAGTGCGTGGATATCTGCGCCGGCTACGAGTATTCCCATGTCTGGCTGAACAAGTAAGCGCGTACACCGGGCTGAACAGCACAGAACAAGGCCCCTTCATCTTGGGATGAAGGGGCCTTTCTTTCCAATGTGGTTTCAGATGTAAACAGTACAGCGCCCCATTACCGGTTCTGGTAATGGGGCGCTTATGCGTCAATACCGCTTACTCCTTCACCGTGCCGTCGGCGTTGAACACCGGCAGGGGGGCAAGGTAGGTGATATCCTTACGGGCCAGGGCGTCGCCCTCCGCCAGGATGGCGGCGCGGCCGGTGACGGTGCCGCCGGCGGTCTTCACCAGCTCCTCCAGGGCGTGGAGGCTCTCGCCGGTGGAGATGACATCGTCCACGATGAGGATGCGCTTGCCCTTGATGAGGGCGCAGTCATCGCTGCCCAGGAACAGATCCTGGGTCCGCAGGGTGGTGATGGAGCGGACGGAGACATGGATGGGGTCGGGCATATAGACCTTGGACCCCTTGCGGGCAATGAAATACTTCTTGGCCCCGGACTGGCGGGCCATCTCGTGGATCAGGGGGATGCTCTTGGCCTCGGCGGTGAGCATATAGTCGTAGCTGTCGGCGGGGATGCGCTCCAGCAGCGCCTTGGCGCAGGCCACGGTCAGCTCCGCGTCGCCGAAAATGATGAATGCGCCGATGTACAGCTCGTCGCTGACCTTGCACAGGGGCAACTGCCGCTCCAGACCGGCGACTTTCATGGTATAGGTCATGAGAGAGATCCTCCTATCGCTTTCGCGTCATAATTCTGGCGGCGTGGGGCCGCCGCAGTGCCGCATCGCACCGCAAAAGATTATATATTTTGTGAGAGGGAATGTCAAGCGGGGCGGCGGAGAAAAGCGGCGAAGGACCCGGAAGGGGGAGGAAAGGCGGGAGAATGGCCGGTTTGGGCGGCGGGAATGGACAGCAAAATGACTTTTGTGAATTTTATGGCAATGCTGCACAAAAATAGGGAAAAAATATCTGGTGCAACAGTGCGGAAAGTAAAAAAATCTATTGAAATATTTGGAAAAAGATGATAGGATGGGGCCATGGCCGGGGGCAGGAAAGGCCCGCCCGCCGGGCCGGAAATATAAGGAGGATACGCCTGATGAACCGTTATGTGGAAAGCGTCATTGAGCATGTCAAAACAAAGTACGGCAACGAACCTGAATTTGTACAGACGGTGGAGGAGGTCCTGACCTCCATCGCTCCCATGGTGGATAAGCACCCCGAGTATGAGAAGGCCGACCTGCTGGGCCGGATGGTGGAGCCGGAGCGGATGTTCACCTTCCGTGTCTGCTGGGTGGACGATAACGGCGTCACCCATACCAACACCGGCTACCGCTGCCAGTTCAATGGCGCCATCGGCCCCTACAAGGGCGGACTGCGTTTCCAGCCCAATGTCAACCCCAGCATCATCAAGTTCCTGGGCTTTGAGCAGACCTTCAAGAACAGCCTCACCGGCCTG
>CAUWCX010000022.1:0-35895 GCA_963557105.1 uncultured Oscillospiraceae bacterium | reverse complement strand
GCGGCAGAAAATGATTGCACCCTATTCGCCGCCTGCGGGCGGCGAACTCTGCGAGGCTTTTTTGACAAACTGAGAAAGAAGAGGAAGAGAATGCAATGAGCGGGAAAAAACGGGCGCTGGTCTCCGGCGCTATGGCCTTCATCACCCTGATGGGGGTGGTGAGCCTATTCTCCGATATGACCCACGAGGGCGCACGCAGCGTACTGGGGGAGTATCTGAACCTGGCCGGGGCGTCGGCGGCCACCATCGGCTTTGTCTCCGGCGTGGGGGAGCTGTGCGGCTACTCCCTGCGGCTGCTGTCCGGCTTCCTGGCGGACAGGACGAAAAAATACTGGACCCTGGTCATTGCGGGCTACGCCCTCCAGGTGCTGGCCATTCCGGCCCTGGCCCTGGTGCCGGAAAACGGCTGGGTGCTGGCCTGCGGGCTGATCATTCTGGAGCGGGTGGGCAAGGCCATCAAAAAGCCCGCCAAGAACACCCTGGTGAGCTTTGCCGCCAGCGAGGTGGGGGTGGGTAAGGGCTTTGCCTACCAGGAATTCCTGGACCAGCTGGGGGCCTTCATGGGGCCGGTGATCCTCTTTGCCATCAGCGCCATCCGGGGCACGGGGGACCTCTTTTCCACTTACCGGCTCTGCTTCGCCTTCCTGGGCATCCCGGCGGTGATCACCATTGCCCTGGTGCTCTTCTCCCGGGTGAAGTACCCGAACCCGGAGGTATTCGAGAAGGCGGCGGAGCAGCCGGCGGAGAAGTTCCGCTTCCACCGCTCCTTCGTGCTGTACATGGGGGCCATCTGCCTGTTCGCCTTCGGCTTTGCGGACTTTACCCTCATCACCCTCCACGCCGCCAGGGTGGAGGCCTTCCCCCCGTCCACCCTCAGCCTGCTGTATGCGGCGGCCATGGCGGTGGACGCTGTGGCGGCCCTGTTTTTCGGGTGGCTCTTTGACAAGATCGGGCTGAAGGCGCTGATCCTGTCCACCGTGTGCAGCGCCTTCTTCTCCTGCTTCGTGTTCCTGTCCCGTGACCCCTGGATGATCGGCGTGGGCATCGTGCTGTGGGGCGTGGGCATGGGGGCCCAGGAGAGCGTCATGAAGGCCGCCGTCAGCCGCATCATCCCCCGGTCCATGCGCAGCTCCGGCTTCGGCATCTTTGAGACGGGCTTCGGCATCGCCTGGTTCCTGGGCAGCTGGCTGCTGGGGTGGCTGTACGACATCCGCCCGGGGTACATGGCGGCGGTGTCCGTGGGGGCGCAGCTGCTGGCCATCGTGTTCTATCTGGCCTGCATCCGCAGCAGCCCACAGGAGAAGAGAGATGAGGAGGAGAGAGGATGAGACCAGGACAAAAAGGGCGCCTGCGCCGACTGCTGGCGGGGGTGCTGGCGGGGGCCATGGTGCTGCCCCTGTCCGCCTGCGGCGGGAAGGGGGGCCCGTATGTGGACATCCCCCCGGCGTACCGCAGCTGGGATGAGGACGGGAAGGCGCAGGACTTCTCCCGCCTGGGCACGGCGGAGGGCGGCATGGTGGCCGCCATGCGCTACGAGGCGGCAAAGGTGGGGACGGACATCCTGGACAGGGGCGGCAATGTTGTGGACGCAGCGGTGGCCACGGCCCTGGCCCTGACGGTGACTATGCCGGAGATGTGCGGCCTGGCCGGCGGCGGCTATATGACCTACTACTGCGGGGAGACGGGGGAGACCGTGTTCCTGAACTTTCGGGAGACCACCCCGGCGGGGCACACCCCGGACCTCTGGCCGGAGGACGGCCAGGGCGGCGTGGAGGGCAGGCGGAACCAGTTCGGCGGCCTGTCTGTGGGCGTCCCCGGGGAGGTGGACGGGCTGTACTACGCCCTGGAGACCTACGGCACCATGGACTGGGCCGATGTGGTCCGGCCCGCCATCGGCCTGGCCCGGGAGGGCTTTACCATGACCCCCGCCCTCCAGGGGTACTGCCAGGAGATCTACAGCCTGCTGCTGGAAAAACCGGAGCTGGGGGAGATCTATTTGACGGAGCAGGGGCTGGTAAAGCCCGTGGGGGAGGTGATATGCAACGCCCCCATGGCGAAGGCCCTGGAGTTGCTGCGGGACCAGGGGCCCCAGGGGTTCTACACCGGGGCTGTGGCGGAGGCCATGGTGGATGCCACCCAGGCGTCCGGCGGCGTGCTGACCCTGGAGGACCTGGAGGGCTACGCCTGCTGGGAGGAGGAGCCCCTGTACGGCACCTATCGGGGCTACACCATCTGCACGGCGGGGGCGTCCTCCTCCGGCGGGGCCTACATCCTGGAGACCCTGAACCTGATGGAGCAGCTGCCCGTCCACCCCTTTGACGCCGTGGAGCACTGGCACCAGCTGGCGGAGGTGCAGAAGCTGGTCTGGGCGGACCGGGAGACCTACGCCGGGGACACCCGGTTCGTGGATGTGCCGGTGGAGGGGATCACCAGCAAGGCCTACGCCGGGAAGCGGGTGCAGGACTTCGACCCCAATGTAGTCCGGCCCTGTGCCGAGGGGGATCCCTGGGCCTTTGCACAGGAGAGCCCCAACACCACCTCCTTCTCCGTGGCGGACAGCTCCGGCAGCATGGTCACCGTCACCCACACCATCAACTACACCTGGGGCAGCCGGGTCTATGTGGACGGGTACGGCTTTTTCATGAATAACGAGCTGGGGGATTTCGCTGTGGGCCAGGGGAAGGCCAACGCCCTGGAGCCGGGGAAGTGCCCCCTGTCCTCCATGAGCCCCACGGTGATCCTGGACCCGGACGGGCGGCCCTGGATGACCTGCGGCGCACCCGGCGGGGCGCAGATCTATCCCGCCGTGGCCCAGGTCATTATGAACGCCATCGACTACGGCATGGATGTGGACCAGGCGGTGAACGCCCCCCGGATCGCCGTCACCTCCGGGGGCTTCGCCTACAGCCGGGAGTTGAGCGGTGAGGTGGTGGCGGCCCTGGAGGCCATGGGCCACCGGGATATGGCGGTCACGGGATCTGTGGCCCGGCCCTCCGCCATTATGTTCCTGCCCGACGGGACCCTGGCGGGCAGCGTGGAGTCCGACGCCACCATGAGCGCCTTCACCGACGGCGCAGCCCTGGGCAAGTAAATATGGATGAAGCAAAACGCCGTTCCGCCGGGAGACTGTCAAAAAAGTGCAAGCACTTTTTTGAGTTGCACTCCGCTTTGCGCCTTGCGGCCTTTGGCCGCTGCGACGCGCGCTGCGTGAGAAGTATTTTCTGCCAGGCCGCAGCGTTAAACAAACAGGCCGGTGGCCTGTTTGTAGCGTAGGCCACAGCGGCTATGCCGCGAGGAGACTGCACTTTTATTCCCCGGCAGAAAATGATTTCACTCTATTCGCCGCCTCGGGGCGGCGAACTCTGCGAGGCTTTTGACAAAAAAACGCCGTTCCGCCGGGACTTTGTCCCGGCGGAACGGCGTTTTGTATGGTCAAAATGTTGCCTGCACTTTTTTGAATCTCGCCGTCAGACCCTGTCCTCCTTCCGCATGGTGCGGCGAAGGCCAATCTCCTGCCCGGTGAGGAGACGGCGGATGTTGACGAAGTGTTTGCAGAGGATCACCAGGGAGGCCGCGGCCACGATGGCCGCCATAATGGCCCCCCGGTGGAGCACCAGCAGGTAGAGGGGGAAAGAGACGATGGTGGTGAAGGTGCCCATGACCACATAGTCGGTGATGAGGGTGATGAGCAGCACCGCCACCAGGATCCCCAGGAAGAACCGCCAGTCCAGGGCCAGGATCATGCCCAGGAAGGAGGCGAAGCCCTTGCCGCCACGGAAGTGGAGGTAGAAGGGGAAGATGTGGCCCATGACCGCCATGGCACCGGCCAGGACGGGGGCATAGGGCAGGCTGGGGAACAGGAAGCCCGCCAGCAGGGCGGCCAGAAAGGCCTTCAGGATGTCGTGGACCCCCACGGCCACCCCGGCCTTCCAGCCCATGGTGATGGTGGCGTTGCTGGCGCCGGCGTTGTGGGCGCCCACGCCCCGGATGTCGAAGCCCCTGAGCCGGGCCAGGAGCCAGGCCAGGTTGAGACAGCCGAAGCCGTAGCCCATGAGGGCGGCGAGAAGATAGGAAACCCCAGTCATACCGATTCCTCCTTATCCCGTTTGATCTGTTTGGCGTACCGGTCCTCCTCGGAGAAGACGCAGCCGCAGTATTTCTGCATATAGAGCCCGGCGGCCCGGGCCTTGGCCTGGCCGTCCCGGAAGCCGGGGCGGAAGTCCCGGTATAGGAACTGCACGCCGTAGCGCTGGGCCAGGGCCTCCGCCGTGCGGCAGATCCCCTGGTGATCTTGGTAGGGGCTCACCAGCAGGGTGGTGGAGAAGGCGGTGAAGCCGTGCTGGGCGGCGAAGCGGGCGGTCTCCTCCAGCCGGACGGTGTAGCAGTGGGCGCAGCGGTGGTCAATATCCCCCGCCACCGCCCGGACAAAGTCCCGCAGGCCGTAGTCCTCCCGTACCAGCAGCTCCATGCCGATGTCGGCGGCGTAGGCCTTCAGGGTGTCCCGCCGGGCCTTGTACTCCTGATAGGGGTGGATGTTGGGGTTGTACCAGAAGCTCACCGGCTCGATGCCCTCCCCCCGCAGGCTCTCCACGCAGTGGACGGAGCAGGGGGCGCAGCAGGTGTGGAGCAGAAGTTTTTCCATGGATCATCCTCCCGTATCATGGTATTCCTAGCAACAGTTTACCACAGCCCGGTGGGAATGTCAAAGACCAACCGATGGGCCTGGGGGGCAGGAAAATCTTTCCTGCCCCTCTCCCTTCGACAGAAATCCCGGGGGGCCTTCCCTATAATAAAAGGCAACAATGCAAAAGGAGACAAGCTATGGAGATGAAGTACAAAGCGGAGAACCGGCAGCTGACCATACTGCTGTCCGGGGAGCTGGACCACCACGCCGCCCGGGGGATCATGGAGTCCATGGACCGGTGCATCGAGCAGAACCTGCCCAGCAAGACCCTGCTGGACCTGGGGGGACTGACCTTCATGGACAGCTCCGGCATTGCGGTGGTGCTGCGGGCCAAGCGGCGGATGGAGGCGCTGCAGGGAAACCTGGTGGTGGTGAACATCCCCCGCCAGGCGGCCAAGGTGCTGGACACGGCGGGCCTGGGCCGGTATATCAATCTCATCTAGGAGGGAGAACATGAAAACCACCAACTACATCATCTTTGAGTGCCTCAGCCGCAGCGCCAACGAGGGCTTCGCCCGGGCGGCGGTGGCCAGCTTTGCCGCCCAGCTGGACCCCACCCTGGAGGAGCTGGGGGACATCAAGACCGCCGTCAGCGAGGCGGTGACCAACGCCATTGTCCACGCCTACCCCGACACCCTGGGCCGCATCGTGGTGAAGGCCCGGGTGCTGGAGGACAATGTGCTGGAGATCTCCGTGCGGGACTGGGGCCGGGGCATCCCCGATGTGGCCCAGGCCCGTCAGCCCCTGTTCACCACCGGCGGGGAGGAGCGCAGCGGCATGGGCTTCACCATTATGGAGAGCTTCATGGACCGGCTCACGGTCCGCTCTGGGGAGGGGAAGGGCACCCGGGTCACCATGCGGCGGCGGATCATGCCCCGCCCCGACCGGCGATGACCGCCCCGGCGGCGGAGCTGCTGGACCAGGCCCGCACCGGGGATCAGGAGGCCGTCACCCGGATGCTCCAGGAGAACAGCGGCCTCATCTGGGCGGTGGTCCGGCGGTACTACGGCCGGGGGGCGGAGGCGGAGGATTTGTACCAGCTGGGGTGCATGGGGTTCCTCAAGGCGGTACAGGGCTTCGACCCCGACTACGGCACCCAGTTCTCCACCTACGCCGTGCCCAAGATCGCCGGGGAGATCCGACGGTTTTTGCGGGACAACGGGCCGGTGAAGGTGGGGCGGACCCTGCGGGAGCAGAGCATGGGGATCTATGCCGCCCGGGAGCGGCTGCGGAACGCCCTGGGCCGGGAGCCGGTGCTGTCGGAGCTCAGCGAGGCCACGGGATTGACGGTGGAGGAGATCGCCGCGGCGGAGCTGGCCACTGCCCCGCCGGACAGCCTCCAGCAGGAGACGGCGGAGGGGCTGACCCTGGAGTCCACCCTGTCCGACAGCGCCACGGAGGAGACGTTGGTGGAGCGCATCGCCCTGCGCTCCGCCATTGACGCCCTGCCGGAGCGGGAGCGGGAGACCATCCTCCTGCGGTTCTACAAGGGCCTGACCCAGCAGCAGTGCGCCCGCATCCTGTCCGTCAGCCAGGTCCAGATCTCCCGCCTGGAGCGGCGGGCTCTGGAGAAGCTGCGGCGGGAGATGGGGGCGTAGAGATCCCGGGGCGCGCCTTGCAAAAGCGGCGGAACCGTGATACACTGGGGGCGAGATCGGTAGAGGAGGGGTAGCTGTGCTGCTGGCGCTGGATATCGGCAATTCCAATATTTCCCTGGGGGTGTTCCGGGAGCGGGAGCTGCTCTGCCGGGCAAAGCTCTCCGCCCAGGCGGAGCGCAGCGGCGACGAGTACGCCGCCGCCCTGGGGACGCTGCTGGCCATGGACGGCGTCGCCGCCGGAGATGTGGACGGATGCATCCTGTCCTCCGTGGTCCCCGGCCTTACGGGCCTGGTGGAGGAGGGCGTCCGCCGGCTCACCGGCCTGGCGCCGGTGAAGGTGGGCCCCGGCATCCGCACGGGCTTCCGCATCCGGCTGGACGACCCCGCCCAGCTGGGGGGCGACCTGGTGGCGGACACGGTGGCGGCCCTGGAGGAGTACGGCGCGCCCCTGGTGCTCATTGACGCCGGGACTGTCACCACCATCGCCGCCGTGGACAAGGGGCGGACCTACCTGGGGGGCGTGCTCCTGCCGGGCATCCGCTCCGGGGCGGCGGCATTCAAGGAGACCACCGCCCTTCTGCCCGCCATCGCCCTGGGGGCAGGGGAGGAGGAGTGCCTGGGCCGCAACAGCGCCGACGCCATGCGCCGGGGGCTTGTGCTGGGCTGCGCCATGATGGTGGACGGCTTCATCGGCCGCTACCGCGCTCTGCCGGGCATGGCCGGGGCCAGGGCTGTGGCCACCGGCGGCTCCGCTGGGCTGGTCACCGCCGCCTGCCGGGAGCGGATCATCCGGGACCCGGATCTGACGCTGAAGGGGCTGCGCCGCCTCTACGAGAACAGCCGGTAATAGCGGCTCCGGCCGTTGTTATATGAATTTGCGCGCCGTACCCGCCTGCGGGACGACAGCGCGGGGTGAGAAATCCCCAAAGGAGAAAGAACCATGAACCGCAGCGAAAAAGTCCATAAGATCACACTGACGGCCATACTGATGGCCGTCATCGGCCTCATGTCCGTGACCCCCCTGGGCTACCTGAAGATGGGCATTGTTTCCATCACCCTTCTGCCCATACCGGTGGTCATCGGCGGCATTGTCCTGGGGCCCGCCTACGGGGCGCTGCTGGGCGGCGTGTTCGGCGTGACCAGCTTTGTCCAGTGCTTCGGCATGGACGCCTTCGGCACCGCCCTCATGGGCCTCAGCCCCCTGCGTACCCTGGTGGTCTGTCTGGTGCCCCGGGTGCTCATCGGCCTGTTCGCCGGCCTGCTGTACCCGGCCCTGCGCCGTCTGGACCGGGGGGGCGTGGCGTCCGCCGTGGCCACTGCCCTGGTGGGGGCCCTGACCAACACCGTGTTCTTCGTGGGCCTGGTGATCCTCTTCTTCAAGGACACCTATTTTGCCGGCAGCGGCGTGTGGGAGATCATCATGATCTTCTTCAGCATCAATATCGTGGTGGAGGCCCTGGTCTGCGCCGTGGTGGGTGCGGCCATCAGTAAGATCCTCCTCCGCTTTGCGCCGGGAAAGAGAGAGAAGAGATAATTTTGGCGGAGAACGCCAATAAAATGCGCGCCTGCGGCAGTTGCCGCAGGCGCGCTCAACTTGTCGAAAAAGCCTCGCAGAGTTCGCCGCCCGCAGGCGGCGAATAAAGTAAAATCATTTTCTGCCGCGACATGTGCGTGGCAGAAAATACTTCTCGCGGAGTGAGCGTCGAATTGGTCGCCTTTAGCGACCAACCGAGGCGCAGAACGCAGCGTAACCCTTCCTCGAAAAAGTGGCAGGCCACTTTTTCGACAGTCTCTGCGCGCCTGCGGCAGTTGCCGCAGGCGCGCTTATTTGTGGAGTGTCCCGCAAAAAAGTGCTTGCACTTTTTTGGCCGTTTCCGAAGCGGATCACTTCTTCCGGCTGTACGGCGTGTCCTCCAGGGGGAGGCTGTAGCGCCGCTTGCCGTCGTAGCGGTAGTAGGCGTCGGCGATGGCGGGGGCGGTGGGGATGGAGGTGATCTCCCCGATGCCGATGGCGCCGCAGGCCACCTCCAGCCCCGGCTTCTCCACCACAATGGCGGTGATCTCCGGCACCTGGTTGGCCTTGAAGAGGCCCAGGGTGCCGAATTTGGCGGTGGGCCTGCAGTCCGTCAGGGGGTACTGCTCCGTCAGGGCGAAGCCCATGGACATGACCACGCCCCCCTCGATCTGCCCCTCGCAGGCAGTGGGGTTCACCGCCTTGCCCACGTCGTGGGCCGCCACCATGCGGAGGATCTTCCCGTCCTCGCCCACCTCGCACAGCTGGGTGGCGTAGCCGTAGGCCACATGGCTGACGGGGTTGGGCACCTTGGCCCCCAGGGGGTCGGTCTTGGCCAGGTACTCCCCGTAGTACTCCGTGCCGTTGAGCGATGCCAGGGACTTGCCCGCCAGGGCCTTCTTCAGCTCCACGCAGGCCCGGCGGCAGGCCTCGCCGGTGATGAGGGTCTGCCGGGAGCCAGAGGTGGTGCCGGAGTCCGGGGCCTCGAAGGTGTTGCTGCGCTCGTAGACCACATCGGCGGGGGAGAGGTCCAGCTGATCGCAGCACATCTGCACCAGCACCGTGCCCAGCCCCTGGCCGATGCAGGAGGCCCCGGCCTGGATATGGATCTTGCCCTCCTGGACCACCAGGCGGCAGCGGCCCCAGTCGGGGAGGCCCACGCCCACGCCGGCGTTCTTCATGGCGCAGGCGATGCCCACATATTTCCCGGCGTCAAAGTAGGGCTTCACCGCCTCCAGCGTCTCCACCAGCCCCGTCTCCGGCCCCACGATCTGCCCGTTGGGCAGCACCTCGCCGGGGCGGATGGCGTTGCGGTAGCGGATCTCCCAGGGGCTGATGCCCACGATGTCCGCCATCTCGTTGAGCAGGGTCTCCACGCAGAAGCAGGTCTGGGTCACGCCGAAGCCCCGGAAGGCCCCGGCGGGGGGATTGTTGGTGTAGTAGGCGTAGCCGTCAATCTGGAAATTCTCGTAGTGGTAGGGGCCGGAGGCGTGGGTACAGGCCCGCTCCAGCACGGGGCCGCCCAGGGAGGCGTAGGCCCCCGTATCGGCGATGACGTTGGCGGCCACCCCCTGGATGACGCCGTTTTCGTCGCAGCCCATGGCAAACTCCATCTCCATGGGGTGGCGCTTGGGGTGGATGAGGATGCTCTCCGCCCGGCTGAGCTTCACCTTCACCGGCCGCTTGGTGAGATAGGCCACCAGGGCCGCCTGGTGCTGGACGGTCACATCCTCCTTGCCGCCGAAGCCGCCGCCCACCAGCATATTTTTCACCTTCACCTTCTCCGGCGGCAGCCCCAGCATGGGGGCCGTCTCGTGCTGGGTGTCGTAGGCGCTCTGGTCGCTGGAGAGGATGCACACGCCGTCCCCGTCGGGGTAGGCCACGGCGCACTCCGGCTCCAGGAAGGCGTGCTCCGTGTAGGGGGTGGTGAAGCGGCGGGTGAGCACATGGGGACTGCGGGCAATGGCCAGGGCGGCGTTGCCCCGCTGGATGTGCTTATGGGCCAGGAGGTTGCCGCTGCGGTGGACCAGGGGGGCGTCGAAGGCCATGGCCTCCTGGGGGGAGCGGACGGGGGTGAGGACCTCGTACTCCACCTGGACCATGCGCTTGGCCTTCTCCAGGATCTCCTGGCTCTCCGCGGCCACGATGCAGATGGCGTCGCCCAGGTAGTGGGTCATGCCGCCCACGGGGATCATGGTGTCCCAGTCCTTGGTTAGGTGGCCCACCTTGTTCTGGCCGGGGATATCCTCGGCAGTAAAGACCCCCACCACGCCGGGCAGGGCCAGGGCCTCCGCCCGGTGGATGGCCTTGACGATGGCCCGGGGGTGGGCGCTGCGGACGGCGGAGGCGTAGATCATCCCCTCCAGATATACGTCGTCGGGGTAGAGGCCAAAGCCCTGGACCTTCTCCGCCACATCCACCCGGTGGACATGGCCGCCGATGCGCCAGGACTGCTCCCGGCTGGGGATCTTCCCCTCCCGCAGGTACTGGGCCGCCAGCTGGACGGCCTTGACGATCTTCACATATCCGGTGCAGCGGCAGATGTTGTTGCGCAGGGCGAAGCGGATCTCCTCCTCCGTGGGGGCCGGGTTCTGGTCCAGCAGGCCCTTGGCCGCCATGACCATGCCGGGGATGCAGAAGCCGCACTGCACCGCCCCCGCCTCGCCGAAGGCGTAGGTGTAGGCGTCCTTCTCAAATTCGCTGAGGCCCTCCACCGTCAGGACGGTCTTGCCCGCCATCTTGTCTGTGGTGAAGACGCAGGATTTGGTGGCCTTGCCGTCCACCAGCACGGTGCAGGTGCCGCAGGCGCCCTCGCTGCAGCCGTCCTTGACGGAGGTCAGGTGCAGCTCGTCCCGCAGAAAGCGCAGCAGCTTCTGGTTTTTCTCCGCCGTGACCGTTTTTCCATTGACAGTAAATGTAGCCATGGTGATCCTCCTCCTCCAACCGAAGTTCATATGTTCAGTATACCTTAAAATTTGTTAGAGTTCAACAAAAATTTTGTAGATAATGGGAAAAAGCGCCCGTTGCAAAATGAGTCAAGAAAAATGAGGGGCCGCCGCAGAATTTTTGCACTGTCCTCACCTCCTTAGTATATTTATTCTATCCCAGGGGATCAGCTCAATACAGCAGCAAAACGGAGTAGTTGTAAGTTTAAATAGAATTACACGGCCATGTTTGTGAAATATATTTTATAGAAATAGGACTCGAAACATGTTATAATATGATAGAGCCGTGTCAGGAGATATTTTCCGTGCTGATGATATATTTGGCCGCTATAGAAATGGATGCCGACAAATCAAAACTTGGAGGTATCTATAAGGAATTCTAAGGGTTGATGTTTTATGTCGCAAACAAGATCCTGAAGAACGAACAAGATGCGGAAGATGTCTATTTGGAATAAATTGGAGGGTGAAATGAAAAAAGCGATCGTTACTGTTGTGCTGATCATCGCAGGGTGTTTGATGGTTCAAGTTCTACAAGACTGGGATGCATCAACGAAAACACGGGTGGAGGATACATCTTCTGACCAAGTTGACCTTCAAAATGCTGGATCAAATCGAGAACCGAATAACCGGGTCGTGGGCTTGATCAGTGATGGTAAGGGTGGTAGTAGAGCGGTATGCTTTGACTGCGATACATGGAAGAGTACAGAATTGATGGACCTGCCGAAGGTGACGCCAGATAACTATGTTGCGCTGTCCCCCGACAGCAAGAAGCTTGCATACACGACCTGGGATGACGACTATGCTCGCCGCTATCTCGTGGTGTATGACAATGAATCCTGTGAAACAATCGAATTTTTTAGGGACATTCCTGTGCATACAGAGATCATCAAAATCTCGTGGATGCCAGATGGCGAGACATTGCTTTATATCAGAAATGACACCACGATTTCTTCTTTTCAAACGATAGAACTCATGAATATACGCACGGGCAGCATCACCGTTGTTGATCAGGGGGAGGTATGGAAGGTACGTACTGCAACCGATTTGGGGGAACAGGCAGAAGATTTTTATCAGCCTGGGAGCAAAACCTATCTGCCGGTAAAGTACGCTGAACCGGTGAGTACTGGTGCGGCTGAACAGTGGAATTACTATCTTGACACCGATGACATAAAAGAAATCTATCAAAAATACGGCGGCGTCAGAGAGTTCGATTTTAGCAGCATTCAGAGTATATTGAACATTGAGTTTTCAGCGCCCCGCTGTTCCCGTGATGGGAAAACAATTATTTACAGCACAAGGCTTGAACGAAATAGTGCTCCCGGAGAGAGAACTCCCCTATGGGTCGCGGCAGCGATATGGGCGTATGACGTTGCGGAGCAGAAGACAGAAATAATCTATAAGCAAGCAGACGCAGGGGCAATTGGACGGGTTGATTGGGTAAGCGACACAGAAATATGCTTCGTTTCGTACTATGACTACCGAGGCAGCAGAGATAATGTAAACTATTATCATGTCCATACAGGTGAATCCCATACGCTGTTTCACTATACCGATGAATATTATAATAATGTCACATTGCTGCCAATCGGAGGGAGAAAAATTTCATTTACGTCATCTGGCAAAGATGATGTTTATGAAAATTCCAGAACGTACAGCCTGGATATAGACACGGGCGCAGTAACGGAATTAGATGTAATTTATAGGGAGAATTCAGTTATATTGGAAAACTTCATCTTTGACTAACGCATTTCCCTTATCGCGCAGCAGCGCCAATAAAATGAAGCGCCCGTGACAGAAGAAAAATTTCTGTCACGGGCGCTTCCACTATGCTGCGGGCTCCATGGGCTCGGGGGGCGTGGGCTCTGCGGGCTCCTGGGGCTCCGTGGAGCCGGAGTCTCCCGTATTGCCGGTGTTCCCCGTGTCTCCGCCGGGGGTATCGGGCTCCGACGGGGTATGGGTATCCTCGTCGTCGCCATTCTCCCAGGGCCAGTCGATATCCGGCCAGTTGATGTCCGGCCATTCAAAGCCGGGATCGCCGGGCAGGAGGGGCTCCTCCTCGAAGTTCTCATCGTGGATGGGGCAGGGGCCCTGGAGCTGGAGATAGGTGGCGTGGGCGTCGCTGTCCTCCGCCAGGATGGGCCAGCCGGTGGTGATGGAGCCGTCGGCGTTGACCTGGGGAGAGGCGTAGGGCACCTCCAGGAACTGGCGGCCGGAGAGCATCACCTTGGTGGTGACGGTGGAGTCCGGGCAGAACTCCCCGGCCAGGTGCATGGTCCCGGTGGTGGGATCGGTGCAGACGCGGACCTCGGTGTGGCAGTCGCAAGTCTCCGTGGGGGCAGCCTCCGCCTGGATCTCCATGGTAATGATCCGGCTGCCCCGGTAATCCTGGGAACAGAGGGGACCGGGCTTCTTGCCGCAGTCGGCGCAGACCTCCACAGAGATGATGCCGTCGGGCTTCTCGAAGAAGGACTTGTTCTCCAGATTGGCGTGGATGGGTTCCATGACCATCTTCCAGATCTTGGCGGCGGGGTTCACATCGGCCTTGATGCGCTCCGGCGCGTCGGAGTAGCCCACCCAGACGGCGGCGGTGTAGTAGGGGGTGTAGCCGGCGAAGTACCGGTCGAAGTTGTTGTCCGTGGTACCGGTCTTACCGGCGATGGTCATACCGCTGAAGGAGGCGCCGCCGCCGGTACCGCTGGTGACGGCGTTGCGGAGCATCTTGTTCATGAGATAGGCGGTGGTCTCCTTCATGGCGATCTGGGACTTGCTGGGGTTATCCACAATGACCTCGGAGTGGTCGTTGGACTCGATGCGGGTGACGGTGCGGGGCTTGTTGTAGACGCCGTGGTTGACGAAGGCGCCGTAGGCCGCCGCCATCTCCTCCGTGGTGACGCCGTAGGTCAGTCCGCCCATGGACAGGGGGGAGAGGGCCTTATCCGCCTCCACCAGATGGAAGCCCAGCTTGTCGTTCATGAAGTGGTAGCTGGTGTCCGCCCCCAGCAGGTTGAAGATCCGGCTGGCGATGGTGTTGATGGAGTACTGCAGACCGGTCCAGACGGTGACATTGCCCCGGTACTTGTTGGGGGAGTTCTTGGGGAAGCCGCCGGTCTGGCTGTTGTTGAGCTGCAGGGGGTAGTCGTCCAGCACGGTGCCGGGGCTCACCAGGTTGTAGTCGATGGCGGGGGCGTAGATGGACACGGGCTTGATGGAGCTGCCCGGGGTCCGGGGGATGGTGGCCAGGTTCTGGCCGCGGTTGGTGGTCTTCTCTCCCACGCCGCCGGCCATGGCCACCACATCGCCGGTATAGGGGTCCAGCACGGTGATGGCGGAGTTCAGGGGCTTGCCGGTGGGGGAGGGGTAGTTGAAGTTGGCGGGGTCGGTGTACACGCTGTCCACCACCTTCTGGATATCGGGGTCCAGGGTGGTGTAGATGTGGTAGCCGGCGCTGAAGAGCAGCTGGATGGCGGAATCGGAGCTGACGCCCTTGGTCTCCATAATGAGATCCCGGGCCTCGTTGATGACCGCGTCCACGAACCAGGTGTTGTACTCGCCGGTCTCCAGCTCCTCCTTGGGGTCGTTGGCGTGGAGGGCCTCATACTCCGGGGTGTCGGTGAAGAGGAGCTTCTCCGCCTTGGCGGCGTCGCACTCCGCCTGGGAGATCTTCCCCTGCCGCAGCATCTCGTCCAGGATCAGCTCCTGGCGCTTCTTGTTGAAGTCCCGGGGAGTCTTGATGGTGCCGTCGGACTGCTTGAACTCCGCCTTGCGGAAGGGGTCGTACAGGGAGGGGTTGTTGGTGATGCCCACGATGCAGGCGCTCTCCGCCAGGTCCAGCTCGCTGACGTCCTTGCCGAAGTAGGTCTGGGCGGCCTTTTGGATGCCGTAGGAGTCCGAGCCAAAGTACACCTGGTTCAGGTAGGCGGTGATGATATCCTTCTTATCCGTGTGCTTTTCAAACTCCAGGGCCCGGATGATCTCCCGGAACTTTCGCAGCACCGTCACCTCGTTGTCCTCGGTGATTTGGCGGATCAGCTGCTGGGTGATGGTGGAGCCGCCCTGGGTCTTGCTGCCGGAGGCGCTGAAGATGGTGGCGCGGATGGTGCCCTTCCAGTCCACGCCCTTGTGCTCCCAGAAGCGCTGGTCCTCAATGGCCACCAGGGCGTCGAGGAGGTGCTTGGGCAGATCCTCGAACTCGATCAGCTCCCGGTTGGCGCCGGTGTTGTGCAGGGTGTCCATGGCCACCCACTCCCCATCCTTGTTCTGGTAGTAGATGGTGGAGGCCAGCTGCATGGTCAGCTCCTCGATGCTCACCTCCGGGATGGAGGGGACCAGGACATTGTTGATGTAGGTCATGAAAAACTTGGTGAAAAGGGCGGCGGACAGGGCCCCAATGAGGATCAGGGAGAAGATCGTCAGGAAGATCCGGCCAATGAGTCGGCCCACACTGAACTTTTTTTTCTTCCGCTTGCGGGGGCCGCCGCTCTGCGGAGCTGTCTGGCGGCTGGCGGGATTAACATTATCCATCGCTGGATGTACCTCCTTGTGTACTGGGTTTTGCTGGGCAGTAAATTGGCCCGTAAAGGGGGCGATTTTACCGGATATGCGCCGAATATGTTCCCCTGGACGGGGGAAAAATCACCCGGCGGGGGGCGCGGCGGGCCATGCTGGGACCCGCGCAGAACTCTACCCCAAGATATAGTATAACACGGCTTGTCAACTTTGAAAAGCTGATAAAAACCGCAAATTTATTTAAGTTTCTGTGAACAAATGGAAATTTCGCCAGAAAACACAAAAATTTAATGGAGAAATCGTCGAAATACCACGGGTAACAGCTCTTGCATTTTCCGAAAAAACCGGGTAAACTATAGGCAGCTGGAGGGCAGCGGCCCCCATACCCCACAAGGAGGACCTATAGAACATGAGTGAAGAATTCGGCCCGGATTTCATCACCGTCACCGACGAGGACGGCAACGATATTGAGCTGGAGCTGGTGGACGCCCTGGAGTACAACGGCGTGACCTACATGGCCTTCTATCCCGCTGAGGAGGAGGGCGAGGAGGAGACCGAGGAGAGCGAGGACGACGGCCTGGTGATCCTCAAGTCCATTGAGGAGAACGGCGAGGAGCTGTTGTCCACCCTGGACAGCGACGAGGAGCTGAACGCGGTCTACGACCTCTTCATGGAGCGGCTGTTCGAGGACGAGGAGGAGTAGAGGCTCTTCTCCCTTGGACGGATTCCGGCAAAATAAGTTCCCCGCCACCGTTGGCCGGGGATGAACACATGGATCGACGGCCCTGCGGGGTGCGTGATGAGTCTTTTTTAACCCACATTTTGTTATTCGGGATGCTGATCCGATATCTGGTTTGCAGGCCTCCCGGCTGCGATTTGCGGCTGGAAGATGGAAGCAGTAAAGGATAACGCAGGCGACCCACCTGTGCTGTATGTGCAGGTTATAACAGGGCTCACACGGCTTTCGCGGGGCTGCTTTTTTGCCTATTCATGGGAAATATGTGGTGAAATCGCCCGCAAGGGGAGGACGGATGTCTCCCCCTGCGGGCGATTTTCATGCATCATGCGGCGTGATCCGTCAGCGCAGCTGTTCCAGCAGGCCGGTGCAGCCCGCCAGCACATCCCGGTAGGTGTCGTCAAAATTTCCGGTGTACCAGGGGTCGGCGATGTCGCCGCCGGAAGCGGCGTAGTCCAGCAGCAGGCGGAACTTGTGCTGGGGGTCGCCCCCCAGGAGCCGGTCCAGATTGCGGAGATTCTGCCCGTCCATGGCGATGAGCAGGTCGAACTGGCGGTAGTCCTGGGCGGTCACCTGCCGCGCCCGGTGATCCCCGCAGGGGACCCCCGCCTCCCGGAGCTTTCGCCGGGTGCCGGGGTGGACGCCTTCGCCGATGGCCTCCCGGCTGGTGGCGGCGGAGTCGATATAGACCTGCTCCTGGAGCCCGGCCCTGCGGACCAGGTCCTTCATGACGTATTCCGCCATGGTGCTGCGGCAGATGTTGCCGTGGCAGATGAATAGTAGTTTTGTCATATGCTCGTATTCCTTTACATTGCTACAAGTGTTACTTATCCCGTGACGGCAAACCACAGCATCAAGGCAGCCCCGATGATCAGAAAAACAATTCCAACTTGCTTGAAGGGCTTTTCCTCATACTGCTTGGATTCATAGAAGAGGATGAACGCGATCCCGAAAAACAGGATAGACAATGTTCCTTTCCATGCCGGATTTTTCTTGAGGATACAGATCAGGGTCAATACTTGCGTAATAGAAGTCATCCACTCCAGCGCATAGACCTTTGCATCTTTTTCTATTTTTTCATCGCGCTCATCTTTTATGGGCCTTTGTCTCGGCGGCTGGTTCATCTCTTCGTCCTCCTAATTCTTAGGTTCGTAGTGCATATAGGTAAATATCTCGGCAAACATAGAGATGGAGAACGAGAACGCCAGCCCTACGCTGATGTGAATAAATCCATCATAACCGGATACTTTTCCCATTACCAAAAGCGCCAACATCAGCAGAAAGGAAATTGTCTGGGTGAGGCTGAAGGATTTGCTTTTCGATTTTAATTCGATCAGTTGATTTCGCTCATCCATCTTTTCCAGCTTGTCTTCTCTGGTGCATTTAAGAGACAGGCTGCGAATGATCAATCCGCCGCCCAGAAGATAAAGCGTTAAAATCAGGATAGTGCCCTTTATTTCTATGGTATGATCGATCAAGTCCGTGACCAGATTCAGCGTGCCTAGTGCCAGCACAGCTATGCCCTCTGCAAAAGATCGCTTATTATATATTTTCATATTGTGAATCCTCCAATTCCTTGTTCTCCTTTAAGCAGCACAATTCCTCAACGCTTACGCCAAAGACCACCGCCATGCGGTAGGCCAGCATCAGTGAAGGGCTGTACTGTTCCTTTTCGATGGAAATGATCGTGCGCGATGAAACATGGACTAAGCTGGCTAACTGCTGCTGCGTCATTTGGGCTGCTGTTCGTAATTCTTTGACCTTCGTTTTCATTTCATCCCCCAAAACATGAAGCTTGCTTCCGGTGAAGGTAGCTTCATGTTACACCTTTCTGTCGTTGATGTCAATCTTTTTTTGGTGAAGTTTACTTCTTGTTTGTACGGGAAAAGGAAGATGGACAGATAAACGGCAGCTATCCATCAAAGGATGCTGCCGCTTAGTTTTTGTCAGCTATAATTTTGTCATTCAAGGTTCTTATCAAAAAGGGAATGTCACCATCAAGATGCCCAAGCTTAGAGGAGGATGACATTGAGGAAATACTGACTTACTGCGATTTTCCCGCTGAGCACTGGACCCGTATCCGTACCAACAATGCCATTGAACGGCGGAATCGGAAGATCCGCCGCCGTACCCGTGTGATAGGTAGTTTTCCGGACAGCAACGCTGCCCTTATGCTGGTCTGTGACAACACTGTTCAAAGAGGGGTCATCCCGGTGTGTACTCAGCCAGATGCTATTACCATTAAGCGTTCTCTGATGATTTTGCCTTGGCGCAGCTGTACTGATTGCTGCGTGGAATCAGCTATATATTATAAGATTCTTAAACATCATTACATAGTGATTTCATATATAATATATTAATTAATGGTGAAAAATGGTATATTTCTGCCTCTTGTCGCAGACAACTCATATGTCCCTTGCTGGACAAACGCTTTAATGATGATGTTGAGGATCAGCATAAGCTGACACCTAGACTTTGTATCAATATCCAGTGTTGTGGTGGCATCATTCACCAGAAGAAAATGATAGTCACCAATTTTAGCCAAGCGGGAAGTAGGGGTAACAGTAAAAGTAACGATTTTGGCACCTTTGGCCTCGGCTATTTGTGCGACACGGACGACTTGTTCAGTTTCGCCGCTGAGAGAGGCTAGGAACACGATATCGTTCTTTGTAAGATTTTCAGCTTGAATATAAGCGATATGGGTATCGTGGTAGAGGGTCACTGTCCGGGAAAGGGACAGCAGGTGTCTGGCGGCATACTCGAATACAATGCTAGTTAACCCCTTTGCAAAGAAGTGAATCTGCGTTTTCTGATGCATAAAGGACGCAATCTCCTCGACCATAGACAGATCAATTGCGCGAGCTGTGCGCTCAATATCGGATAGTTCCTCCTGCAGCAGATCCTCAAGAGAGTGATCTGCATAGATGTTTGTTTCCATTGGTTCTGCAGCGAGCATATCGCGCAGGAAATATTTCAGATGGCTATAGCCAGACAGGTTCAATTTTTTGCACAGACGTATAACTGTTGTTGTTGAAGCAAATGTATTTTTGGCGAGCTCCTGAATGGACATCTCGATGACAGCTTCTTTATGGCTATTGATGTAACGAAGAAGCTCCAACTCCAGGGAACTTAATGAGTTGATCACATCTGGTGAAAAGTGCTGAAACATAAAATGATTCCTCACAATATAATTTTTCTTAAGTATACCACATACTAGTGACTAATTCAAACGCATCTGGTAAAAGCGCACTAAAAAAATCAATATAATTTATAAAAACTATGTAAAATGTAATTTATTCCACGGCGCGAAACAAATTTCCAAATTTGTTACACTGTTACAGACCAAGGGCGGATTCTGGAATCCAGCAGTTTGATGTGGTATTATCTTGGTAGTAGAACAATAAAAACAGGTGAGGTGCTAACGAATGAAGAAGAGTAAAGTGGTCATTGTTGGAGGAGGCTCCACCTGGACGCCAGGCCTTTTGATGAGTTTATGTGAAAAGCAGAAGGAGTTCCCTTTAGAGGAGTTGCGTCTGTTCGATATTGATCACGACCGCCAGGAGACGATTGGAAAGTATGCGCAGGTGCTCTTCCGTGAGAAGTATCCTGAACTAAAGTTTTCCTATACAACCGACAAAGAAACCGCCTATCGTGATGTTGACTTTGTGTTCTGCCAAATTCGCACCGGTGGTTTCTCCATGCGTATGTTGGATGAACAGATCCCCTTGTCCTACGGTGTGATAGGGCAGGAAACCTGTGGTCCTGGAGGCTTCGCCTATGGCCTGCGCTCTATCCCGGATATGATCCAAATCGTGGAGGACGCGCGGCGGTATGGTGGGGACCCCTGGATTCTGAATTACACCAATCCGGCGGCAATTGTTGCGGTAGCACTGGAAAGGGTGTTCCCCGGGGACAAAAAAATTATCAATATGTGTGACCAGCCAGTCAATTTGCTTCAGTCTTTTGCCAAGGTGCTGGGAGTCAACAGACGGGAGATCCTGCCGCAGTATATCGGATTAAACCATTTTGGGTGGTTCACCAAACTGAAGGACCGACAGGGAACAGATCTGCTGGAGATCCTGCGGAAGAAGATTTCTACAGACGGCTTTTTGCCTGCTGACGCGGCAGAGCGGGATCCATCTTGGCTGGATACCTACGCCATGGTACAGACCATTATGCGAGATTTCCCGGATTATGCGCCCAACACTTACCTCCAATATTATCTATATCCGGAGGAAGTGGTTGCGCGACTTGACCCAAATCACACCAGAACAGAGGAGGTTAAGCAGGGGCGGGAAAAGAGAGTATTTAGTGAATGCCGCCGTGTGTCGGAAGTTGGCACTGTGACAGGGTCGTGTATCGCAAAGAGCGAGGTACATGCAGATATGATCGTCGAGGTAGCATCTAGTATTGTAAACGATTTACATGAGCCTTTTATTATGATCGTCCCCAACCAGGGGATAATTACAAATTTTGCCCAGGATGCCATGGTGGAGTGCCTGGCCTATGTCGATCACGAAGGGGTAACAGCTGTTCCCTTTGGCGAAATTGATCCGTTCATGAAGGGATTAATGGAGGGGCAGTATGCCTACGAACAACTGACCGTGGATGCATATTTCGAGCGCTCCTATAAAAAGGCGCTACAGGCGTTGACGGTAAACCGAACAGTCGTAGATGCTCAAAAGGCCAGAGCAATCTTAGACGATTTGATGGATGCAAATCGGGACTGGTGGCCAGAACTGAAATGAAACTGATTATCAATGCTGACGATTTTGGCCTGACCTACGGGGTTACGCAGGGGATTTATGATGCTATCCACCACGGTGTGGTGACCTCTACGACGATGATGGTCAATACCTGGGCCGCAGCGTATGCCGCAGATCTGGCCCGTGAAGACCCAAATCTGCCAGTTGGGCTTCATATCAATATCAGCTTGGGGAATCCTATCACGGAATGCCCAAGCTTGCTCAGAAATGGCAGTTTTGTGAAACCTGCGGCTTTGGGAAGTGATGATATCTACGATGAAGCCCAGCTTGAACGGGAAGTAAATGCCCAGTATGAGCGGTTCGTGGAATTGGTGGGGCGTAACCCCACGCATATTGACTCACATCTGTACGCCCACCAGAAACTTGGAAAGGTACAGCGTGCAATTGTTGCACTGGCAGAACGTCATAAGCTGCCTGTCCGTGATGCAGACACCTCATTTTGGAGAGCGCCGCACTTTGAGGGAAATTTCAAAGTTCTCCCCGGAGAAGATGTCCCGGAGCTGAAAGAGAAGTTCAATCGCCTGGTAAAGAATTTGCAGGATAGCCGCTGTACGGAGTTGATGGTACATCCGGGCTGGGCTGATGCGTTGCTATTGAAAAATTCCAGCTATAATATTCAGAGAGCCTATGAGTACAGTGTCCTTACAGACCCGAATAGCAGAGAATATTTGCAGCGGCTGGCAGTGGAACTCGTCAGCTTTAAGGAGTGTGAAAAAATAGATGGCTGATATTATTTTACAAGATATCGTAAAAATCTATGGCGTACAGACGAAAAAGCGGAAATTTATCCGCAAAAAAGAAGAACTTGTTCCGCAGAAACGAGCTGTAGACGGAGTGACCTTGACCATCCCCCATGGAAGTTTTACGGTTCTGGTCGGCCCCTCTGGCTGCGGAAAGACAACCATGCTACGGATGATCGCTGGACTGGAGGAGATCACTTCCGGGAAGATTATGATGGGCGATATTGATATTACCAATCTCGATCCCGGTGACCGCGGTCTGGCCATGGTGTTTCAGAACTATGCGCTCTACCCCCATATGACGGTACGTGAAAATATTGAGTTTGGCCTGGTCAATGCCAGGATACCTAAATTTGAGATCAAAGAGCGAGTAGACAATGCGTTGGAAATCGTAGGACTAAGTGAGCTTGGTCAGCGGCGCCCAGGAAAAATGTCTGGCGGTCAGCGGCAACGCGTTGCACTTGCTCGGGCGATTTCCAAGCTGCCGGAGTGCTTTTTAATGGATGAGCCGCTCTCTAACCTGGATGCAAAGCTACGGAGTGATATGCGCACAGAATTGATTCAGCTGCACCAGCAGCTACGGTCAACCTTCATTTATGTGACGCATGATCAGATTGAGGCGATGACCATGGGTACCAACATTGTGGTCATGAATGAGGGGAAAATCATGCAGCAGGGGTCGCCTACAGAGATCCACAACGATCCAAACTGTGTCTTCGTAGCCCAGTTTGTTGGCGATCCGGGAATGAATATTGTCAGCTGTTCCAGTGGACACAAGGTAGGATTTCGGCCAAGAGATGTAGAGTTCGACTGTGGAGAGTGCGATGCAGAGCATGTAGTAATCTGTCTGCCGATCCGCAGTTTCGAGAACCATGGCTCAGAATTCTTGTATCTGTTGGACACTGACCGGGGAAAGGTGTTTGTCAAGGAGCTCTCCAAGACCCTACGGCCCATGAACAAAAATTTGGTTTTCCGTATCCACAGAGATGATCTGTATGTATTTCGTGCGTCGGGAGAGCGAATCCGCGAGAGGGGGGAAATCGAAAAGGCGTATGGAGCATTTAAGAGAGATTGGGAAACGGTATAACGAGCTGTGCGATGAGATCGATGAAAAAAAGTCCGCACTCCACGGGAAAAAAAGAGGCGCAGGGAGAGCGCTGTGTAAACAGCAGCTACGGGAGAGTCGGGAGAAGCTGAAGGCCTTTCGCGATACTCTGGAGGGGGAAGAACTGCAGGTATATCGCGATTATTGCTCCATTCGAAGAGAGATCCGCCGCTGTGAAATGCTAAGCAGGTACGACCGTACAGAACGAAAAATTTTTCGTAAAATCAATCCAGCGTATATTTACATGATTCCTGCGGCATTTGGTGCGATCTTTTTTACGCTGCTGCCGTTCCTCTTTATGATCATCGGCGCATTTTTTAAGCTGGACCTGGTGGATATAAAAAATTCAAAATTTGTTGGCCTTTGGAATTTCAAGATGATATTCACACGGGATGATGAGTTTGTCCGGGCCATATGGAACACAATTTTCTTTGCTGTGGTGACAGTGTTCCTGCTGATGGTTGTAACTGTTCTAATGGCTTCTTGGCTATCCAAGAATACAAAAATCCACAATCTGGCCCAGACCATGATTTTCACACCCCATATCTCGTCCATGGTGGCCGTGGCTATCCTGTGGGTACTGATGCTGGACCCTGTCGGCATCATCAACCAAATTCTGGCGGTCTTTGGTATTCAGGGCCCAAACTGGCTCATGGACACACGCACATCCTTGATTTCTGTGGCCATCGTAGCAGTGTGGAAGTCAATTGGCTACTACTGTCTGATTATCATTGCTGGACTGCAGTCTCTGCCGGCGGATGTCTATGAAGCGGCGAAGCTGGATAAAGCCGGGAAGTGGACCATTTTGCGGAAAATCACCCTTCCGCTGCTGACACCAACACTATCTTTTGTGTTTATCATGAAGTTCATCAATGCGTTCAAATCCTTTGCTGCCATCGATGTTATGACCCAGGGCGGCCCGCAAGGATCCAGTATGGTATTAGGCTATTGGATCTATACGGCCGGCCGAGTGAAGTTCAACTATGGCTTCTCTATGGCTGGCGCCATTGTGATGACGGTAATGGTGGCATGTTTCACCTTCCTTGCCAACAGGGGATTCAAGGATAAGGAGGATTGATTGTTTGAAAGAAAATCAGAACGCGACGCGGACAAAGGCATATTATCCCAAGGAGATCAAGGATAAAGAGAAATTTCTTTTGTGGGTCCGGGTCAAACGTCGCCTCCTATACTGCCTTAAGATTCTGAACTATATGCTGCTCATTGCTGTTGGGCTGATTTTTATCTATCCGTTTGCCTGGATGGCCTCCATGTCCTTGCGGCCGCTGGTGGATGCACTCTCTTTTGATCCTGGGCTTTGGGTGGCAGATCCGCAGTGGAGCAATTATCTTTATGCTTGGAATCAAGCGCAAATTGCCCACTATGTAGGAAACTCGATTACATATTCAATTTTGGTTATGGGCCTACAGTATTTTACGATTATTCCGGCAGCCTATGGATTTGCGACGATGGAATTCAAGGGGAAGAAATTCCTTTGGGGAACAAAATTCTTGGGAATGATGCTCCCAGCAGAGGCAACGCTGATCCCGGTATACTATTTTTATAGTAAGCTTGGGTTAGTCGATACCTGGGGCGGCTTGATCCTTCCATCACTATTTTCTATGTTCGGAATATATATGTTTATGGGTGCATTCAAGTCAGTACCTCTGGAAATTTTGGAGGCGGCACGGATGGACAAGGCGAAGAACAGAACGATTATGCTGAAAATTATGGTGCCGATGATTTCTCCGGTGCTGGTGACGCATCTGATCACATCATTTATCAGTAATTGGAATGAGTATTATTGGGTGCTGGTCATGACCAATAGTCAGAAGCTTCGGACTCTGCCGGTTGCTCTTCGTGGATTACTGCAGGCAGAGGAAGGTGTACCCGAGTGGAATGTTGCCATGGCGGGTACGATGATCCAGTTGGCTCCTATCTTGCTGATGTACATCTTTGCAAGCGGAAAGATCAAAACAGCAATGGTAGGCGATAGAAAAGTGAACGTAAAGTAACGAGATGGGAAAAGGAGCTTTGTCATGAAACGAATCAACAAATGGTTAGCCCTGCTACTCTGCATCGCAATGGCTTTGACTATGGTGGCCTGCGGAAACGAAACTACTCCGGATAACGAACCTCAGACATCTTCACAAAATCAAGAGGAGCCTCAGAGCACAAATCTGCCTGGAGAGAAAGAACCGTCCGATATCCCTGCCGAACCCGAGGATGTGAATGCTCTGTACCCCGACAAGGAATGGGATATTTTGACGGCAAAGTATGAGGCCCCCGTGAACATTACCATGTGGATTCCCAACTCTGCGACTTCCTCCATGGGCGCCGGTATTCAAGCTTTAGCAGACGCCTTCAATGCTGAGCAGGAGCAGGAGCACCCCGGCAAGAATATTACCGTTACGGTGGAGTTCCAGGACAAGTCCAGCACATTGAATGAGAAGCTGCAGGCAGCTATTCTGGCAGGCAACAACCCTGTCATTTCTGCAGTCGGCGTATCCTCTGTGCCGCTCTATGAGGCGAGAGCTCTGGATCTGCGGAATGTTTTTACCTATGAGGAACTGCAGAAGCAGGTGCAGGGCATGCTGCAATACTCCATGTATAACGGCAAGTTTATGCTGAACCCATATTTCCCCAGCGCCAGTAATATTCTGATCGTGAACAAGACGCTGATGGAGTCCAAGGGAGTAAATCTCCCCACCGCCCAGTCCATCGTAGACGATCCAGAGGGGTCAGACTGGACATGGGAGACCTTTAAAGCCGCCGCCGCCGCAGTCACTGATGAGGCGAATGGCATCTATGGATTTGCATCCAATTCCCTGGACCCTGTGGGCATGATGTTTCAACAGGGTGGTGCACTGTACAACAGCGATGTGACGGAGCTGGCCTTTGTTGATGACTCTCGCTTTGCCAATGGCCTTGAGTTCTGGCGTTCGCTGGTGACCGATGGATGCATGATCAATCCCAACTCCCGTGCCAACCATGGCAGCATTATTGTTTCCGAGTTCTATGAGCAGAAGGTGGGCATGATTTACAGTACTTCCTCCAACATTGTTAAATTTACCGAGGAAGCAGCAGCAAATGGCTATGAGATCGATGTGCTGCCTTTCCCCAAGGAAACCCAGTTTTTCACTAACCAGGGTGGCTCCGGGATCATCATTCTGGATAACAAGCCTGCTGAAGAGCAGGAAGCAGCTGCTGAGTTCATGCGCTGGCTGAACAAGCCCGAAAACAACGCGCAGATGTGTGTTGCCAGCGGCTACCTGCCTCTGCAGGTCGAGGCCAGAGAGACAGAGACGATGAAAACAGTATATGAGAAAACGCCGCTGATGAAGACGGTTGCAGAGTTTATGAATTTCGGTATTCAGTCTCCTCAGGGGAAGGCTAAAGCGGCCTGCGACAAGGCGGTTAACGACTACAGCAAGCTGATTTGGTCTGAGTTGGATACCTCCATTGCGGATATTGTTGAACAGGTTACAGAGAAAACTCAGTTTGAAATTGAGGCAAATCAGTAATGAGAAAAGATCAGGGAAGGGTTACCTTTTCTGTAGTGGGTTTAGGTGGGCGCGCAAGCGCCTACCTAAACGCATTACAAGAGCTTTACCCAGAAGAATATGTCGTTGTAGCTGCCGCAGAACCAGATGCAGAGAAGCGTTCGAGGCTTCATTTGGAATACGGTGTAGGAGAAGATCGCCTCTACACAAGTGATTTGGAGCTGATGGCGCAACCCAGGCTTTCTGATGTAGCTATTATCGGCACCCAAGATGCCCTGCATTTTCGGGAGGTCGTGGCCCTGCTGGAAAAGGGGTATGACCTAATCCTCGAAAAGCCCGTAGCTACCACGTTGGAGCAACTCCGGGAACTGGTTCGCCTGGCACAATGCTATCCAAATCAAATCGTTGCGGTATGTCATGTTCTGCGGCATACCAAATTTTTTGGTGAGATTAAAAAGATCCTCTCCTCGGGGCTGTTTGGACCGGTGGTTTCTATCCAACATAACGAAAACATCGGCTATTACCATTATGCCAACAGCTATGTCCGTGGGGCGTGGCGGAATGATCAGACCAGCGGACCGCTTTCCTTGACAAAAAGTTGTCACGATATGGACATCCTCCTCTACCTCCTGGGCGATCAGCATGCAGATCGTGTTGCTGCACTGGGCAGCCTTTCTGTATTTCACCGGGAAAATTTTGATCCGGAGACGATGTCGTCGTACTGCGTGGATTGCCCACAGCAGAAAACTTGTGCCTACTCTGCGGTACGGATCTTCCAAAGCGGAAAAATCAAGTCCATTGCGTTTGATTTGTCCAGCGTAGAGAAAATTCGAAAAAATCTGGGAGAAAGTCCATATGGGCGGTGTGTATACTGCTGTGATAACAATGTAGTGGATCACCTGTCTTCGATCCTCTCCTTTGATGGTGGGGTGACGGCTACCTTTAATCTGTCTGCCTTTACCGCAAAGGTGACCCGCTCGTTGAAGATAATGTGCCAGTTTGGAGAGATTCGTGCAGCGGAGAAGCCCTATCTGATTGAAACGACCGACTTCCGGACAGATGAGACGGTCTGCCGCGAATTGGACATCAGAGAGCGGGGGCACGGAGGCGGTGACAAGGGTTTTATCCGAGATTTTATGGAGAGCTATCTTCACGGAACTCCTTTTTCATCCTTGTTGAAGGATTCTGTGGAGTCCCATGTCATGGCTCTGCTTGCGGAGCAGTCCCGCTTGGAGAACGGCACGTCGAAGAGTGTGAAAGAGGTGATGGAGTGGATAAACCAATGACAGGCAATGTCTGTCCAGCTGCACCTAAAATAAAACGATTGGGAAGCTGGATTATCGACGGTGGTATCGTGTTTCTGATCTGGTATATGCTAACATCCGGTGATTTGGAAAAAGTGAATACACTTCTTGCAACGCTGGACCCTGCCCAGGCGGGGACACTGGATACGTTCGCGCAATCTCTTTTTCAGATGCTGACAAAATTCTTGCTAAAGTGGCTTTTTTGCCAGACGCTGTATTACTGTTTTGTCCCGGCTTTGTTTGGCCGGGGAAAAACCATCGGAAAACTCCTGTTTCGGATCAGTCTCGTAGATCGGCGGACGTGGAGAGAGATGTCTCCTTCCAGACTGATTCTGCGGGAATTCGTAGGAAGGGGCCTTGTGGAGACGCTGATGATCCTGCCTGGTGTGGTCAGCCTCGGTATGATCCTTTTTTCTGCCGATGGGCGGAGTCTGCGGGATCGTATGGCGGGAACCGCAGTAATAGAGGACACCAGCTATTTAATTGAATGATGAAAAATGAGATTTGCCCAGTGCCGTGGGAAGATCTTCCAGCGGTGCTGGAATTTGCCAACCGGCAATTTTCCACAGACCTCGGTCGGTTACAGCCCCATCTCTATGGTTACCCAGATGCGGGAACAACCTATGGCTGCTTTTCGGATGAAAAACTGGTAGGGATGCTCTCCGTCTATCCGTACCGATACCGAGGCTTACATGGACTCAGCATCGGTACGGTTTGTACCGATATCAATTCCCGAGGACGGGGGATTATGGGAACATTGTTTACCTATCTAGAACATGCGGTGTTCCCAGATTATGATTTGCTTACCCTAGCGGGCAGAAAAGAGCGATATGAGCGCTTTGGCTTTGCCAAGGCGCTCTGCTTCCCAGAATATCAGTTCTATCCTGCTAGAGATAGCCGTGCAGTCGAGGTGTACCCGGTGAACGGGGCTGAGGCGAACGAAATGCTTTTTTCGCTTTTTGTGCAGTACGGGAATGGTGTTGTGCGGAGGAGAAGCAGAATGGTCGATATTCTGACCAGTGGTGGGAATACCTTGTACCTGCTTCAACAGGGGAGCAAAATATCCTATGTATCCTGTCGAAAAAGAGACCGTGTAGTGACAGAGTACTGTGGTACATTGTTGATCACAGATGTGGTGGCGGCGCTTTCACGGTTGTGGGGAGAGGGGAAAATCACGGTGAGAGGTGTACACAATTCTTTGGAGCCGGAACTTCTCCGGGTATGTGACAGCTACACAATCCGAAATCACGGGAATATCCGTATTAACCGCGGAAATAAAGTCATCGCCAAACTGTCGGAAGGAAGACCGAGTCTGGAATGCGAGGGGGTACTGCCCCTGGAAGAAACCTATGCGCTATTTGGCTACGGAGCATACCGCCCACCGGACTGCACGATCCCCTCAAGCTTACTATATTTGGATGGTATCTGATATGGAGAAAAAGAAATTTGTATACATCAATATTGACGGCTTTTCCTACTCCTATTTGGAACGTATCCTTAAGCGCGGGGCGGAGGGCGCATTTCAACAGTTGCTTCAAAAGGGAATGTTGTTTACAAATCTGCACAGTGGATTGGTCTCGATTACGAATCCCATGCAGAGTGCGATCCTTTGTGGAGCGTGGAGCAACCGGACCCATAATTTTTACCAACACTACGATTGGACGAGTGGCAGCGTTGTCAAGCACAAGCGCACTTTTGCGGCGGAAAACGTGGCCGATGTCTTCAGAAAGCATGGGAGATCGGTGGTATCAATCCATCAATTTATGTTAGAGAACAATCCCTGTTGCGCGGGAGAGAAAGCTTGTGCGTATGTGACTTGCCCCAATGCGCACAGCAATTCCCGGCAACGGTTTGCTGTGCTGAAACACCTGGCGCAGGGGTTTCCAATCTTATCAGGCGGAACCGAACTCTTGTATCAGGAGTTTCCGGATTTCGTCGCCCTCTATGTGGATGATATTGACTCTTTGGGACACAACAACGACTATGAGATGTATCCGAAGCGCAATACATTTGAGGAACGGCAGAACGATATTCAAGAGCGCCTGTTGGTGATTGGAGAGGAATTATTGTCGTTTGTTTCGTACTGCAAAAGGCGGGGCCTGCTAGAGGAAATGGTGATCTTAATCACTACAGACCACGGGATGACACCATTTTATGGTGCGAGCAGACTGAACGATATGATTGCTCGCCTTCGGGATGCCGGGATCCAGGCAGATACCGTGGAGGAGAGAAATGAACGGACACAGGTGGTGGCACTTCCCTATACCATTGAGTTGTCACTATACTGTGATCCAAAGCTCTCAATAGCAGAACGAGAAAGAATAAATCGCATATGCATGGAAGCGGAATATGTGGATCGTGTTTTCTGTAAAGAAGAGATGCAGCGGCAGTTCGGCTTTGATGACCGCGGACCGGACTTCCTGTTATCTCCTAAGCGGGGAGAGCACTTCTATCATCGGGATATTCCGGCGCATACCTTTGGTGCCAGCCACGATTCATATGACGAAACATCTCAGCATATTTTCGGATTGTTAATTGGAGACGGAGTTCCTGGGGGCAGTATATACAACAAAAGGGTAACATCGATCGATTTGATGCCGACGATTTTGGAAAAACAGTTTGGGTATTCGCTGTCGGATAGTACAGGGAACATTTTTGAGGATTGGTTTTTCAAGTAGTATGCGAAGATAATGGCGATTGGCGGCAGCGTGGCGGTACAATTTGGTGTAACAGGTGTGTATTCCATGTTTTCCTGTAAGGCGATTTGCCTCGTTTTCTACTCATTTCAATTATTATCAGTTGAAATTGAATCGTCCGACAGCAGCTTATACAAATAATAATAGAATAATTCATTGCGGAACAATAGGCAGATATCTCTTTAAACCGGGGAATGAATCTCAAATATCTGCAAAATGAAGCGTTTTATTGCACAAATCATCGAGATAACCGGACGGAATCACATGGGCATAAATGTTAATAAAATGAAAATATCAACCGATTATGCTTGAACTTCCGTTCTCCATGTGCTATACTGACCACACTAACCGACGGCGCAGTATCCTAGTCAGATCTGCCGTTCCTGAAGAAGGGCCTAAAAATCCTTTAAAGGGCATAACTGTGAAACCCTTGGTGCCTGCTTCTTACGCCCAGTTTGGGGTGGGTGCTGAGTGGGAGGCGCGGAACCCCGCGCTTGCGGATTTAGGGCGTTCCCCAATGGCATGGGGAAGCCGACCCTGCTTCCGTGGAGACCTGTTCTTGTGCATCGGCGTACTCCCATTTTGTGGTATTTCGACCGATGTACAGCTCAGGGTTGGAACCTGTAATGCGGTGCTACCCGGTCTTCGAGCCGTGAACGCTGTGTACAGAGTAGCCTGCCTTGCGTGGGTATGGCGAATAGGAGAACACTGGGCGTGCTCCCCGGCCAGGGAGCCGCTCCGATCGCTCCTTGAAACCCTATCTGCAAAAGAGGCTATGGAACGGTTTGACTGTAGTGGAAATCACCTAGGCTGTCGTCACTGGGCAGATGAGGGATTGCAGTGCGGACTAAGTGGCAGTCGGGTACCGCGGTGGGCAACGCTGCGGCGGGACGCTGAAAGGGAAACCACCTGATCGGCAACGAGAGGCGCGTCCTGGGGAAATCCAACCCGTACCTAAGCCGTAAGATTTACTTTGTTTGCTGCCGTCTGTTAGTTGACCGCTGAAGATCCGTCTCCCACGGGGGGCGGATATTTTAGCATATGCCTAAAAATCAACGAATTTGGATAAAGTGAGGTAACCGCCTTGGACATAGGTGCGCGTGATCAGAAAAAGCAGGAGAAGACGGGGGAGAAGGCCCCCAAAAAAGCGGAGAAGCCGGAGAAGTCCGGGAAGAAGAAGGAGAGCCGTTTCCGCTGGGCGGTGCAGGTCTTCTTCATATCGGTGGCCCTTTCGGCTGTGCTGAGTCTCGTGTCCAACGAGGCTATGGCGGGGGCCGGACTGCCCCTGGCCTTCGGCGTGCTCATGGGATTTATTCTGCTGGGCATCCTCTTTGATATCATCGGCGTGGCGGTGACGGCGGCGGACGAGCGGCCCTTTCACTCCATGGCTGCCCACAAGATCCCCGGCGCCCGGAAGGCGCTGCGTCTGATCCGTCGGGCCAACAAGGTCTCCAGCTTCTGCAACGACGTGGTGGGCGATATCTGCGGCATCGTCAGCGGCTCCACGGCCGCTATCATCGTGGTGCAGCTTCAGGATGCCCTGAACTTCCACTCCGTGGTGGTGTCCCTGACCATTACGGCCCTGGTCTCCGGTATGACCATCGGCGGCAAGGCCCTGGGCAAGACCCTGGCCATTGAAAAGAGCACTGCGGTGCTGCAGCTGGTGGGTCGGTTCCTCCACTTGTTCTCCCGGCGGAAGAGGTGATTCGCCTGTGATCCTGGAACGCATTTCCTGTCCCGAGGATGTGAAAAAGCTGAATAAGGGGGAGCTGCCCGTCCTGTGTGGAGAGCTGCGGACCTTCCTGGTGGAGAGCGTGGCCCGCACCGGCGGGCATCTGGCCTCCAACCTGGGGGCCGTGGAGCTCAGTGTGGCCATCCACCGGGTATACGACACCAGCCGTGATCGGCTGGTGTTCGACGTGGGCCACCAGTGCTATGTCCACAAGGTTCTCACCGGCCGCCGGGACAGGTTCGACACCCTGCGGCAGCTGGGGGGCCTGGGGGGCTTTCCCAAGCCGTCGGAGAGCGTTCACGACGCCTTTGTGGCGGGCCACGCCTCCAACAGCGTTTCGGTGGCCCTGGGCATGGCCCGGGCCAGGACCCTGCGGGGGGAGGACTACGACGTGGTTGCCCTCATCGGCGACGGCGCCCTCACTGGAGGCCTGGCCTATGAGGGGCTCAACGACGCGGGAGCCTCCGGCGAGCCGCTGGTGGTGATCCTCAACGACAACGGGATGTCCATCGACCCCAATGTGGGGGGCGTGGCCACCCATCTCAGCCGCCTTCGGCTGCGGCCGGGGTACTACTCCTTTAAAAAATGGTATCGTGCCGCCATGGGGCGCATCCCCGGCGGGCGGAAAATCTACCACCTGACCCACCGGATCAAGACCAATATCAAGAAGACCATCTACCCCTGTTCCATGTTCGAGGACATGGGCTTTACCTATATGGGCCCCGTGGACGGACACAACGTGGAGCAGCTTTGCTCCACCCTGGCCTGGGCCAGGGAGATGGGCGGCCCGGTGCTGGTCCATGTGCGGACGGTCAAGGGCAAGGGCTATCCCTCGGCGGAGAGCCAGCCGGAACGGGCCCACGGGGTAAGCCCCTTTGACCCGAAAGTAGGCATCGTTCAGCAGCCCAAGGTGGACTTCTCCTATGTCTTCGGCCACGAGCTGGTGGAGCTGGCGGGAGAGGACAAGTCCGTCTGTGCCATCACCGCCGCCATGGGGGAGGGCACCGGGCTACAGGAGTTCTCCGCCGCCTGGCCCAAGCGGTTTTTCGATGTGGGCATTGCCGAGGGTCATGCGGTGGCCATGGCCGCCGGTATGGCCAAGCAGGGACTGAAGCCGGTGTTTGCCGTGTACTCCAGCTTTTTGCAGCGGGGCTTCGATATGCTTATCCACGATGTGGCGCTGCAGCACCTCCATGTGGTGCTGGCCGTGGACCGCGCGGGGCTGGTGGGCGCCGACGGCGCCACCCACCACGGCTGCCAGGATGTGGCCTATCTCACCCAGATCCCGGGGATGACCGTGTTCTCCCCGGCGGACTTCGGGGAGCTGCGGGCCATGCTGCGGGCCGCCGTGGCCATGGACGGGCCGGTGGCGGTGCGCTACCCCCGGGGCGGGGAGAGCCGAAACTACCCCCGCTGGCAGGGGGAGGCCGCCCAGGTGCTGCGCCGGGGGACGGATGTGACCCTGGTGTCCTATGGTGTGATGACCGATGAGCTCATGACCGCCGGGGAGATCCTGGCGGAGGCAGGGGTGTCGGCGGAGATCGTGAAGCTCTGCCGCATCGCCCCTCTGGACCCCCAGGCCGTGCTGGACTCCCTCCGGCGCACCGGCAGACTGCTGGTGCTGGAGGATGTGGTGGAGAACGGCGGCGTGGGCCAGAAGCTGGCCGCCGAGGCCCTGGCTGCGGGGATCGTCCCCAGGGCAGTCATACTGAAAAATTTAAAGGACCACTTCGTCTATCAGGGCACCGTGGCCCAGCTGCGCCGGTCGGAGGGACTGGATGCGGCGGGAGTGGTCAAAGCTGTGTTGGAGGGAATGAAGTGAGCAAGAAAGTGAGGCTGGATGTCCTTCTGGTGGAGAAGGGCCTCCAGGAGAGCCGCCAGCGGGCCCAGGCCACCATCATGAGCGGCCAGGTCTTCGTGGACGGACAGCGGGTGGACAAGCCCGGCGCCCCGGTGGCGGAGGACGCCGCTGTGGAGGTCCGGGGCAGCACCCTGCGGTATGTGAGCCGGGGCGGGCTGAAGCTGGAGAAGGCCATGGCCACCTGGCCCATTGACCTGAACGATACGGTGTGTATGGATGTGGGGGCCTCCACCGGGGGCTTTACCGACTGTATGCTCCAGAACGGGGCCAGGAAGGTCTACGCTGTGGACGTGGGCTACGGGCAGCTGGCCTGGAGCCTGCGCAGTGACGAGCGGGTAGTCTGCCTGGAGCGGACCAACGCCCGGTATCTCGATCACGAGATCATCCCCGAGGAGCCGGATTTTTCCTCCGTGGATGTGAGCTTCATCTCCCTGAAGCTGATCCTGCCCGCCATCGCCTCCGTGCTGCGGCCCGGCGGCCATGTGGTGTGCCTCATCAAGCCCCAGTTTGAGGCGGGGCGGGAGAAGGTGGGCAAAAAAGGCGTGGTCCGGGACCCTGCCGTCCACCTGGAGGTGCTGGAGCACTTCCTTGACCATGCAAAGGAGAGCGGCTTTACTGTCCTTGATTTAACTTATTCGCCCATCCGTGGCCCCGAGGGGAATATCGAATATCTGGGGTATCTGGAACTGGGGGACTGGGTGGAGCGGAAGTTTGACCTCCAGGCCCTGGTGGATGCCTCCCACGGGGAGCTGAAGGAGGGATGAGCATGAAGCGTGTGGTGTTGTGCCCCAACCCCTACCGGGACCGGGGCCTGTCCGCCGCCAAGGAGGCGGACGCCATTCTTCGCAGTGTGGGGCTGGAGACGGTTTTCTGCCTGCCTTTCAAGCCGGAGGGGGGAGATGGCCAGTTTGGCGTGCAGTGCCGCCCACTGCAGCAGGAGCTGCACAACTGCGACCTGGTGGTTGCCTTCGGCGGCGACGGGACCATCCTGCACCTGGCTAAGGCCTGCGCCCTGCGGGGAGTGCCCCTGCTGGGGGTGAACCTGGGGAGCTTGGGGTTCATGTCCGACCTGGAGGTGGGGGAGATGGATCTCCTGCGCAACCTGGCCCAGGGCAAGTACAAAAAGGAGCGGCGGATGATGCTGGACGTGTCCGTCCTGCGGGAGGGGCGCAGCGTCTATAACAACAGCGCGCTCAACGATGCGGTGGTGAGTAAGGGGGCCATGGCCCGGGTCATCCGGCTCCAGGTCACCGCCGGGGAGGAGCAGCTGGGGGCCTTCGCCGGGGACGGCCTGGTGGTGGCCTCGCCCACAGGCTCCACGGCCTACTCCCTTTCCGCCGGTGGACCCATTGTGGAGCCCACGGCCCAGAACTTTGTTATCAGCCCCATCTGCGCCCATACGATTTTCCCGAGATCCATTGTCCTCTCCTCCACCGGTACGGTAAATATTTCCCAGGCGGAGCAGGGGAGAAAGCAGGCGTATCTCTCCGTGGACGGCGGCAAGGCATTCCTCCTGCGCCAGGGGGACCGGGTGCGGATCTGCCGGTCCCGCCATGAGACGGAGCTGCTGCGGCTGACGGACAAGAGCATCTACCAGATCTTGCGAACGAAAATGACAGGAGGCATTGGCCATGAAAAATGATCGCCAGTCCAGAATACTCGAGATCATTGAGCGGGAACCCATCGATACCCAGGAGCTGCTGCAGCAGCGGCTGCAGGAAATGGGCATCACCTGTACCCAGGCCACCATTTCCCGGGACATCAAGCAGCTCCATCTCATCAAGGAGCCTATGGGCCAGGGCCGCTACCGCTACGCCGTGTCCATTCAGCGTAATAAGCTCAATGTGGCGGACAAGCTGCGGACCATCTTCCGGGAGAGTATCGTCAGCATCGACTATGCCCAGAACATCGTGGTCATCAAGACCATGGCGGGCCTGGCCAACGCCGCCGCCGCCGCCCTGGACAGCATGACCATCTCCTATATGGTGGGGAGCCTGGCGGGAGATGACACCGCCCTTCTGGTCATGCGGGATACGGAGGCGGCCAGGAGCTTTTGCGAGGAGATCCATGAGATGCTGAAGTAGAGGGGAATTTCCTCTTGCCGGGGGAGGAGAGATTCTTCGTCTCCGACCATGTGGGGATTCCATCCCCACGCCCCGGGTCACTTTTTGCTCGTGCAAAAAGTAACCAAAAACACGCTCAGGAGGGG